>DATGEI010000041.1:0-5824 GCA_035310365.1 Candidatus Acidiferrum sp. | reverse complement strand
GCGGCGCGAACGAGCATCTGTTCGACTTCTTCGGGCGATTTGTATTTTGTGTCGCCGATGTTGAAGCCCCATGAGCCGTTGAGCGTGTTGCAACTTTCTAGGGGGAGCGCGTCGCTGATGAACGTGGTGTTGAAGCCGGCGGTGTTGTCTCCGGGAAGGTCGCGTTCGAATGTCTGCACGTCTTCGCCGGGCCGCGGCGTTTGGTGATGATTGGGAATGATGAGCGCGGCGGGCTGGAGCCGATGAATCAGTGCGTAAGTTTTATCGAGATGCCAATCGGCGCTGGGCTTGTCCCACATACCGTCGAACCAGATGCCGGCGATCGGGCCGTAATTCGTGAGCAGTTCGCGCAACTGGCCGTTCATGTAGTCTTCGATGTACGAATCGAAATTGCCGGAGTCCGGGCGGCCATTGTCCCAAGCGGTGGCACCGCGCGGAAAATAATCGGGATTGTGCCAATCGAGCTGCGAGTAATAGAAAAACAATTTGATGCCTTGCTTGTGGGCTTCGTCGGCGAGTTGTTTGAGCGGATCTTTGCCGTAAGGCGTGCGCTGGACGATGTTCCAATCGGAAACCTTTGAATCGAACATGGCGAAGCCATCGTGATGGCGGGAAGTGATGGTGATGTACTTCATGCCGGCGGCTTTGGCGAGCGCGACCCAGGCTTTCGCGTCGAATTTTTCGGGATTGAAGAATTTGGGCAGACGCTCGTAATCGTGAAGCTTCAATTTGCGATCGTGAAGGACCCATTCGCCGTCGCCGAGAACGCTGTACACGCCCCAATGAATGAACAAGCCGAATTTGGCGTCCTGAAATTCCACGCGCGCCTTCAGGTTCTCCGGGCTGGGAGTGTAAGCGGATTGTGCGGTGGCATTTGCGAGGATGGCTGCGGCGAAGAGAAAAATTGCGGCTGCGCGAGCGAACAATTTGTAAAGGATCATGGCTGTTCCTTTGAAGGCGATTTTTCTGCGGCATCTTACAACAGCGGACGTCAGTTGGGATTGGCGCGATAAAGAAAGAGTGGCGCGGCGGCAGCGGCGGGCGGCGGAAGCGATTCGAGAATCGCATCGACTTTCGCGCGATTGGCGGAGAGGGAACAAACGGGGTCGGTTGCGGCGGCATTGCCGGCGAGGAGCAGAGCCTGGCAACGGCAGCCGCCAAAATCCTGCGCGCGGCGGTCGCAGGATTTGCAGGGTTCTTGCATCCAGGATTCGCCGCGAAATTTTTGAAAGGCTTCGCTCGAATTCCAAATTTCGCGGAGAGATTTTTCCTTGACGTTTTCAAAGTGCATGCCGGGAATGACGCCGGCGGCGTGGCAGGGAAGTGCGCTGCCGTCGGGCGCGATGAGAATTACTTTGCGTCCCCAACCGCCCATGCAAGGCTTTGGATATTTCGCGTAATAATCCGGCACGACGTACTCGACGCGGATTTTTCCGCGGAGGCCCTCTTCGGCGGATTTTACTTTCGCCATGAATTCGTCGAGCTGCTGGCGGCTCGGCAGCAACAGGGCGCGATTTGCAAAGGCCCAGCCGTAATACTGCACGTTGGCAAATTCGACGCGGGTCGCGGAGGAATTTTCCGCGAGCGCGAGCATTTCGTCCATTTGATGAAGATTCCGGCGATGGAGAACGAAATTGAGCGTGACGCCGACGCGGCGTGATTTGAGCCAATCGAGGACGCGAAGTTTTTGCGCGTGTGTTTTGGTTGCGGAGATTTCTTCGGCGATGTTTTCGGTCGCGGCTTGTAAACTCAATTGAAAATGATCGAGGCCGGCGGAAACGAGCGCGTCGAGTTTGGCTTCGTCGAGCGGAAGGCCGGAAGTGATGAGGCTGACGTAAAGCCCCGCACGGCGCGCGGCGCGAACGAGATCGACAATGTCCGTGCGCGCGAGCGGTTCACCGCCGGTAAAGTCCGCCTGAAGCACGCCAAGTTCGGCGGCCTGCGCAAAAACAGAATTCCAGGTTGAAGTGTCGAGCTCGCCGGAACGCGCCGCCAATTCACGCGGATTCGAACAGTAGACGCAGTGGAGCGGGCAGCGGTGCGTGAGTTCGCAAACAAGCGCGAGCGGATGATGGGACGTGGAGTTCATTGAAAATAAAACTCAGGCGACGAAATCGAGTGCGCGGTCTTTTTGCAGCAGTTCGAGGTAGCCGAGAATGTCGGATTCGACTTTGCGAGGCTCGGCTTTCGAATAAAGTTTTTGCAAGTCCGCGACGATTTGCGCGACGGTGTGTTTTCCGTCGCAACGCTGCACGATTTCGAGGCTCGGTCCGTTCAAGCGCAAGGCGCGTTCCGGCATGAGGAGCACGCGTTGCTGATTATTTTCGCCAAGGCGGCAGCCGGCGGCGAGGCGCGGCTTGCGGTTGAGATCGATGGCCATCAAGACTCTTTCTCCGGCTGAAACGCGCCGGGCGGCGGCCATCCGGGTTGCACGTAAGCAAAATAAAGTGCGTCGAGCATGGCCCAGAGAATATCGCACTTTGCGCGCAAAGCGTTGTGCGCGGCGTCTTGCTGTTCGCGCGTGCGGGCGTTTTTTACGACCCACGACAACGCGAATTCGGCGTCTTCAGGCGCCTGGGTCAGGCGGCCGGTGAAGTAATCGAGTCCGCCGGAGAGCCACGGATAAAATTCGCGCAGGCGATCCATGCGGAGGACGATCAATTTTTTTGAGAACAGTTCGGTCAGAGAGGAAGCGACCGCTTCGAGATGCGAGCTGCGTTCAACGAGTTGGATGTACGCGTCCACGGCGTAGCGCGTGGCGGGCAAAATTCCTTCGCCGCGAATGGCTTGAATGCGCGGCAAGCCGGTTGCTTCCACGAGATGAAGCCACTTTTCGATTCCGCCCTGCTTGTCGTGATCGCCGTCGTGATCGACCAGGCGTTTGCGCCACGCGATGCGAAAGACGGGATCGTCGCTGCGCGCAAGCAATGTGGAATCCTTGATCGGAATGCGGCTTTGATAGTAGTAGCGATTGAGCGCCCACGCCTGCAGCTGCCCGCGCGTGAGCGATCCTTCATGCATCAGCGTATGAAAAGGGTGCTGATGGTGATAACGCTCTTCGCCGATCGCCGTAAATCCGGCAATGAATTCGGATTCCGGCAGCGGCGGCTTTTCGGCAGAGTTCACAGTTGTATCTCCATGCCATCGTGGGCGATTTCGAAGCCGGCGTCGAGCACGGCGCGACGCTCCGCGCTGTCCTCAATCAAGATTGGATTCGTATTGTTGATGTGCAGCAGAATTTTTCGCGCTTTGCCGCCGGTTGGATATTGCGCGAGCAAACCGTCGGGGCCGGCGAGCGGCGTGTGTCCCATCTCTCTCGCGGTTTTCTTGCCGCGGCCCGCCTGCTTCAATTCGCCGTCGCTCCAAAAAGTGCCGTCGAGCAACGCCAGATCGCTGGCGACGGCCCATTGTTTCCAATTTGTATCGAGGCCGGGAAGGGAAGGCGCGACGAAAATTCGTTTGCCGGAAAATTGCAAGTCGAGCGCGACGACGGCTTCCTCGGGATGCAACTGCTTGCGAAGCTTCGCGCTGACGTAATCCGGATATCCGCCGCCCACGGCGACGGTGTGAACGGACAAGCGAGGCGCTTCGCCCGTTTGCGGAACATGGGTCGGCGTGAATTCGGAAGTGATGTGCAGCGGAAACCATTGGACGGGCGGCGTTGCGCGGCCGAGCACGCGAAAAATGGAATTTTCCTCGTCGAGAATGCGGCGCACGGAAGGAGTCGAGTGAATTCGAAATCCTTGAAACTCGCGCATGTGCAAAAGCCCCGCCACGGAATCGACGTCGGCGCTCGTCAGGAAGACGTCGTAGATCGGCGAGGAATTGTGCGTGGCGGCGTACGGGGCGAACTCGGGAGTGGAAAGAATTTGCGAGCGCAGATCGGGTGAAGCGTTGATCAGCGCCCAGTGCGTGCGCTGCGAATATTCGGGATTCGCATCCACCGCGATCTGCGTTTGCGCGCGCGCGGTTGCTTTCAGCGAGCCGTTGCGCAAACCGGCGCAATTGCGGCAACCGCAATTCCACTGTGGGAAACCTCCGCCTGCCGCCGAGCCGAGAATCTTAATGCGCATGAGGAAGGTCCTGGAAGGTGGGTCGCTTGCGAGCAAAAAAAGAGGGACGCGCACTGGCGCGTCCCCGAATGTTCACAACGGAGCCAACTACAGCTCAGCGTTGGCGTACGAGCTGACTTCGCAATTCAAATTGATTTCTTCGTGTTGCGGCGTCGTCCATTCCATGATCGGGTCCCTCCAGGATTTGAACCACACTGGACCCGCCGAGAATAGCACGGGGTCGCGCGGAAGGGAACAACAAGGTTTTCTTTCGAGCGCAAGGACGGCGAACACGCGGCGAATACCGACCCCAAATGGTAGGTGCCTGTAATAAAATGAACCACAAGCCGCGGTAGCGTTTTTCCCCGATTTACTGCGAGCGCACTTTCGCAACTATTTTTGCAAATCCACACGATTTTGCTTGACTTGTTTTCAAACCGATTTAAGATGTGGCCAAAAGTGGAGTGCAGTGGGTTGTAGCGGTTCAAAGTAGGACATTCTAGTTGGATTTAGAGGACTGTGGGCGTCGTGGTCATCTGGGGCAACAGAAACCACTTCTTCACCGAAAACAGCCTGCAAACGGGCGGTTCGAGGGCTCATCGTCAGAATCCAGTCTTTACGGGCACACGGGTAAATGAACCTGCGCGGCAACTATCCAGCGAAGGTGGACGAGAAGGGTCGTCTGAAGATACCCGCCGTGTATCTCGAGCAGCTAAAAGCATTCGGGAATCAATTTTATATCACCAGTCCCACGGGCGATTCGGCAAGGATTTACCCGATCAGTGTTTGGCAGGCAATCGAGGAAAAGCTTTCTAAGGTTTCCTCGCAGAATCAGGCGAAGAGAAAATTTTTGATGCACACGAGCTATTACGGGCAGACGGCGGAGATGGACGCGCAGGGAAGGGTGCTGCTGCCTTCGATTTTGCGCGACAAGGCGCAGACCAAAGGGGAAGTCGACGTATTTGGCGCGCTGGACTACCTGGAAGTGATGAACCACGCCAAGGTTGTGGACGACATGAACAAGGATCCGTTCACGGCTGAAGACTTCAAGGCGCTGGAAGATCTTGGGATTTAGGGCTGTGTGAGCGTGAACGCGCCGCACACGCCGGTGCTGCTCGAAGAGGTGCTGGAATGGCTGCGAATAAAGCCGGACGGAATCTACGTAGACGCCACGCTCGGAGCGGCGGGTCATTCGGAAGCCATCGCCGCAAGACTGGAGTCGGGCCGGTTGATCAGCCTGGATCAGGACGCACTGGCGCTGCGGATCGCGCGGGAGCGGCTCGAGAAGTTCGGCTCGAAAGTGAATTGCGTTTTATCTCCGTTCTCAAGGATTGCGGAGGTCGTACGCGAGTTGGGGATTCCGATGGTGGACGGGGTCTTGGCCGACTTGGGAGTTTCGAGCATGCAGCTTGACAACGCCGAGCGGGGCTTTTCGTTTCGCGAAGCCGGTCCGCTGGACATGCGCATGAGTGACGCCGAAGAGTTGACGGCGGACGAGATTGTGAATCGCTGGCCGGAAAGGGAACTGGCCGATTTGCTCTACCGCGGTGCGGATGAGCACGATTCGAGAAGAATCGCCAGGGCAATACTGCGCGCGCGACCGATTCGCGACACCGCGCACCTGGCAAAGGTTGTGGCAGGGGCCCGAAAGCAATGGGGAAGGCAGAAACTGCATCCCGCAACAAAAACGTTTCTGGCGCTGCGGATAGCGGTGAATCGAGAGATGGAGGAACTCGGGCAGTTTCTTTCTCGGACCCCGGCCACAATGAATT
>DATGEI010000040.1:0-167103 GCA_035310365.1 Candidatus Acidiferrum sp. | reverse complement strand
ACACACGTATTGGAACATAAAGGGATGTGGCCACTTCGTGTTGTTTTTCTTCGTTAACCGCTTATCTTTCAGACTCTTTGCAGAGGGCCGTTTTGGGCACATTGTGGCACCACTTTGGTACCACTCCAGAAAGGTGATTTTTCATGGCTAGAAAAGCGATTTCGCGCAACTTTCGATACACTTCCGCAGAACTACGGGAAAAAGTTCGCATAGCTGTCAAAGAACGTGGCTTCCGTTCCGAGCAAGCGTTCCTGATCGCCGCTTGTGAGCACGAACTTCGGCAGGGCGATAACACCGAAGCCGTAACGCAGTTTGAGGCTCGCGTGGCGGCCACGCTTACGAACATGGCGCAGCAGGTGCAGGGGCTTCACACGCTTGCGCAGGCGCAGGTCGCCCTAACGGACGTGCTCCTGAAGTACGTGATTACGTGTGTCCTGGAACCCCCAGAAGATGCGCTGCCAGCGGCGCGCGTTCGCGCCAGGTTGCGCTATGACAAGCTGATACGCGCCGCTGCGAAAGAGATATCGAATAAAAACAGGGACACTCTCAAGGCGATGGTAGCCGATGAATGACGCACCGCCAGGTCGAGTAATACGGACGCGCCTAAAAAACACTTTTCATGGTGCTATATGTATAGTATGCTGAAGCTCGCAAGTCTTCTGTCTATTTCGCGCATCGGAAAAACGCTGAGGTAAGCCCAGGCCGAATTGGCAGGGAAAAGACCAAGTCCTGAGAGAACTGAAAACCGTAGCGATCGAACAGAACTGAAACCGAAGGCGCGCGCTATGACTCGAGAGACAATTCTTCAGATCGATCGACACAATTCCACGCCATCCGATGATCGTCCTCTATCCGTAAAGGAGGCGTCCAGATATCTTGGCGTCAGCGCGCAAACTGTGTATCTTTGGGTCGAGCGGAAGCAGATTCCCCATCTCCGCGTAATGGGTCGCAATATCCGGTTTCTCAAATCGGATCTCGAAACATTCCGCGCGTCGTTCAGACAGGAGATGGAGAATGCCTAGAGCACTAAAATACGACGGGGTTGTCTACCGGCGGAATGGAACCGCTATTTGGTGGATTCGCTACCGGGACAGAAACGGGAATGCCCGAAGAGAATCGAGCCAGTCCGCTGATTGGCATGAGGCCCAGAAAAAGTTACGCGACAGGCTTCAAGCCAGAGACGACAACGTCCTAGAAGTCACACGTAAAGGCGAAACCTTGGCATACGGACAATGGGCGGATTTTTTCCTGGAGAACTATTCCAGACCACCCGTACGCGCGGAGAAGACTCACGCAACGAACGGCCGCTGTGTGAAGCACCTCAAGTCGGCATTCGCAAATTGCAGACTTGTGGACCTCACAGCGGACGCGATTGAACTCTATTTGCGTGACCGGCTCCGCCAACGTGTCCGAATCAAGAGCCAGCGCGGTTACCGGGAAACGAACCTCCTAAAGCCTACAACCGTCCATCAGGAGTTCCGAGTCCTGCGGCGTATGCTCAATATCGCCGTTCGGAAAAGACTCTTGGCGGCCAATCCGTGTTCGGGAGTGGAGTTCCCAGTTGCCGTGAAGGGCATGTTTCGTCCTCACTACGTTCCATGGTCCGAACAGCAGCGTATCGAATCCCATGCTCCGGAATATCTTGCCAATATTGTGCGGATCATTACGGAGACTGGCCTCCGAATCTACAAAGAACTCACGCCCATGAGAAAAGACAATGTGGATTTGGCCAACGCTGTTGTTTGGATACCCGATTCTAAAACCCCAAACGGAATCGCTGAGGTTCCACTAACCCCTTTGGCCGTTCAGGCTTTTCAACGCCAGTTTGCCATTTCTGGCGATGGTCCGTTCCTCTTTCCCAGTGACCTCAATCCGTCGGGGCACCACAAGAACCTACGGAAGGCTTGGAAGAGAACGCTGTCTAGAGCCAAAGTAACGTACTTTCGCATCTACGATCTCCGTTCGACCTACGCGACCAGGTTGAGCGCGGGTGGAGTAGCCGACGAATGGGTCACACAGATGCTTCGTCAGGGAGATGCGCAAGTCTTTAAGAAGTATTCGCAAATGAAACTCCAGATGAAGCGCGAAGCTCTGGAGAAAATCAATCGTCAAGCCAACGAGATGCAGGTGTTGGGCGCACCGGCGTTATGCACAGCCATTATTCAATAGCCTCATTCGTGCACAGTTCGTGCACAGTCGAGGGCGAAAATGATGGTTCGGATTAGGAGTAAGGTTGGAAAGTGCTTTAGAATGAATAAAGCAGTCACTGTCGGGGCGTAGCGCAGCCTGGTAGCGCGCCTGCCTTGGGCGCAGGAGGCCCCCGGTTCAAATCCGGGCGCCCCGACCACTTTATGTTTTTTGTTTTCCATTACTTAGAGATCATTATCTTCTTGCTTCTGCCTTTGTGAATTTCTCGGAGGCAGGAGGTCGGTTTTTGCAAGTCATTTAATCTCCATTGCTTCGCCGCACCGCTAGCAGGCAAGAACTGAAAAAGGCCGTAGCGCCATTCAGAATTTATTGAATTAACGCAACATAAAAAGGGCTCATGGGACGGGTGAGGGGAAACCTGGGAGGACCTTGCGCACTTTTCGTTAATCATTCTTGTAAAAGACACAGCGAGGTAGTGCTCCCCACTCAAACTAGACTAGCGAATTCAGTATGATTCAGGGCCTCCAAACAGGAGGCAGCAATGAGCAGGAAACCACGCGTAGATCGGTCCCCGGAAGAGAAGTGGCAGATCGTGCAGGAAGGCATCAAGAGCGGGAACGTCTCGGAGACGTGCCGGCGTCACAGCGTTGCTCCGGTGTTTCCCGTGGACAAGCTGCGTTAGAAGTCGTCATGGAATGCCACTTCCCCTTTGACCGCGACTTGATAGGCAGATACGCGCCGCTCGAAGAAGTTCGTAAGTTCCTGCACGTCCTGGAGCTCCATGAATCCGAAGGGATTCTTCGAACCAAACGCTGGGGCGATCCCGAGCGCTTCCAGGCGGCGATCCGCGACGTATTGCAAGTACTCCCGCATGTCGGTTGGGGAAAGCCCACTCACACCAAGACTCAGGACATCGTCCGCGAAGGCCATCTCGCACTCCACAGCGTCTTCCAGCATGGCGGTTACGCGTTGCTCCATGTTTTTGTCAAACAAGGTAGGCTCCTGCTCTCTTACGGTGCGGCTCACTTCCAACGCGAATTGGATGTGGGCACTCTCGTCACGGAAGACCCAGTTGGTGCCCGTAGCAAGCCCGTGTAACAACCCACGCGACCGGAGAAAATAGACATAGGCAAAGGCTGCAAAAAAGAACAGACCTTCAATGCAGCAGGCAAAGCAGATGAGGTTCAGAAGGAAATTGCGACGGTCTTCGAGCGATCGGATCTCCGTGAGTTGGTTGATGGAATCGATCCACCGGAAACAAAACTCCGCCTTCTTGCGAATCGATGGAATATTCTCGACTGCGTCGAACGCCTTCTTGCGTTCCTCGGGCTCAGATATGTATGTGTCCAGGAGGGTCAGATAGAAGTCCACGTGCTGGGCTTCTTCAAAGAGCTGACGCGACAGATACATGCGGGCTTCCGGTGAATTGATGTGCTTATAGAGATTGAGCACCAGATTGTTCCCGACAATCGAATCCCCCGTCGCAAAGAATGCCACGAGGCGATTGATGAGGTGCTGCTCGGCGGGCGTCATGCGTTCCCGCAAGTCAGCCAAATCCGTTGAAAAATCCACTTCCTCGACGGTCCACGTATTTTTGATGGCCGCTTTGTACTGTTCGTAGAAGACCGGGTACTTCATCGGCCTGAGAGTCAGATCAAATCCTGGATCGAGAATCATGTGTAGCTCCTTTTCGAAATTTTTCTATTGGCAGGCGTCGCAGGTTTCGGGATTTTCCAGAGAGCAAGAGACGGACTGAGTGGCAGAGACCGGAACCGTTGTTTTGGCGATTTCCGTAGCGGGACGGGAACGCAGGTAGTAAGTGGTCTTGAGACCCTTCTTCCAGGCGTACATATACATGGAGGAAAGCTTTCCGATGTTGGGACTCTGGACGAAAAGGTTTAGCGATTGGCTTTGATCGATAAATGCTCCACGGTCGGCCGCCATGTCGATCAGCGAGCGCATGGGAATTTCCCACACCGTGCGATAGATGGTCCGAATTTCCTCTGGAATCTCGGAAATATTTTGGATGGAACCATCGGACATTTTTAGGCGGTTCCGCATATCCTCGTTCCACAGACCAAGCTTTTTGAGATCGAGAACCAGATAACGGTTGATCTGGAGAAAGTCGCCGGACAGCGTCTCCCGCTTGAACAAATTTGAAACCTGCGGTTCAATGCACTCGAAAGCTCCTACGATTGATGCAATCGTTGCCGTGGGTGCAATCGCGATGAGCAGCGAGTTACGCAAGCCAACGGTGCGAATTCGCCTTCGCAGTTCCTCCCATCGCGCCGCATCCGCCGGTCGAACTCCCCAAACGTCCATCTGCAGGGCGCCCTCCGCGGCGCGTGTTTCCGCGAATGCAGGATGAGCCCCGAATTCCTCGGCAAGACCGCAAGAAGCGTCCAAAGCGTGAAAGTAGATTTCTTCTTGAATACGCTTTGAGAGCTGCCGCGCTTCTGGCGCGTCGAAGGGTAGCCGCAGAGCGAAAAAAACATCCTGCAACCCCATGACGCCCAAACCTACCGGCCGCCACTTGCGATTCGAATCGCCAGCCGGGGCAATCGGATAGAAATTGATGTCAATCACACGATCGAGAAATTTCACCGCTGTACGGACGGTTCTGGCCAGTTTCTCGAAATCGAATTGCCCCGCCGAAACGTGCTTTCCGAGATTAATCGAGCCGAGATTGCACACCGCGGTCTCTTGACGCGAACTGACTTCCGTTATCTCCGTGCAGAGATTGGAGAGATGCACGACGTTGGTAGGCTTGGCCGTCTGATTCGATTTCAAGTTGCAGGCGTCCTTGAAAGTCATCCATCCATTTCCGGTCTCCGCGAGAACCTTCATCATTCGTGCGTAGAGATCCCGCGCCTTAATTTGACGAGTAAACAGACCTGCTTGCTCAGCCTTAACGTAGGCGGCTTCGAACGCTTGGCCGACGAGATCGGGAAAATGTGGAACAACTTTTGGGTCGAAGAGGGACCAGACTTCATCCGCTTCGGCCCGCTTCATGAATAGGTCCGGTATCCAATTCGCCAGATTGAGGTTGTATGTGCGCTGCGCGTTGTCTCCCGTATTCTCGCGCAGTTCCAGGAAGTCTTCGATGTCCGCGTGCCATGATTCCAAATAAACGCAGCACGCGCCCTTGCGCTTTCCACCTTGATTGACAGCAGCCACCGAAGAATCGAGAGTCTTCAGCCACGGTACGATTCCCTTGCTATGGCCGTTTGTTGCTCGAATCAATGAACCGCGCGAGCGAACGCGATGATAGGCGAGGCCAATGCCACCGGCGAATTTCGAGAGCAAAGCTACATCCTTGTATTTCTCATAGATTGCTTCGAGATTGTCAGCCGGCGAATCGAGCAAATAGCAGGAAGACATCTGTGCATGGCGCGTGCCGGAATTGAACAGCGTCGGCGAACTGGGCATGTAGTCGTGCGCGGAGATCACCCGGTAGAACTCAACCGCTTCCTGGACGGTCTGCGAAAGACCGCAAGCCACACGAAGGAAGAATTGTTGAGGCGTTTCGATGGCTTCGCGCGTTTCCGGATGGCGGAGCAAGTAGCGGTCGTAGAGGGTGCGCAAACCGAAGTATTCAAAAAGCTCGCCACGCGTGTCATCAATCGCGTCATTCAGCTTGCGCGAATTCAACGCGACGAAGGCGGCGGTGTCTTTCGAAACCAGACCGTGCTGCCTACCCGTAGCAATGGATTGAGAAAAGGAGTGAATGTCCTGAGTGGCAACTTCCTTGGCGATGAAACCATCAAGCAGACGCGCCGCGAGCTTCGAATATTCAGGCTCTTCCGCAATGAGCGACGCAGCGGTCTGAATCGACAGAAGATCGAGTTCCTTAGTGGTGGCGCCGTTGAAGAGTCCGCCGATAGTCTTGCTCGCAATGCGAATCGGGTCCACGAAACGCAGACCTTCGCAGCAACGCTCTACGGCGCGCACAATCTTGTTTACGTCGGCAGGCTCAAGTGATCCGTTGCGCTTGCGAACCTGCATCTGGGATGCATTGGATGAAAGAGGAAACGGAACTACGGGCTGAACACTTCCAACGCGAACGGCAGTTGCCATGAATGCCTTTTCCGCCAAACACAAAAGGGAAAGGAGATGAAATGGAAAAAACCGAAAGACGCCAGTTCATCGCCAACCTCCCCTCGGAGGCTCGCTCGATTTTCACGCCGGGTTTGGCGTGGTTACTGGCAGGTCTTCGGACTTGCAGGCGTGGCCGATCAACGTCGTCGGAGTTTCTACTAACCCATCTTCCCGGTTTCAGAGAAAACCAGTGGTATTTGGGTGTTCGATCCTGCTTACCGCTGCGGGGCAGTCCCGGATTCGCACCGGGTTCCCTTTACACGTTCCCCCAGGGAACGTCACCAGCAAACGAGCCACAAGATAGAGTGTCGTCCGCTCCCTGTCAACCAAAATGTTGCGATTTCGTAACAACTAAGGAATTTCGAAGGGGGAGACTCGCCCAATCGCTTTCCCAATGACCGCCTTCGCGTGGTCGCGACGCTCAGTCGACGCGGAATGAATTCGCCAATTTTCCAGATGAGGGATGCGGAATCACAATACGCGCTTGGACACCATGTTCTTGCACCCCACCCCAGAACATGGGAACAACTTGGGAACAAACATTGACGAATACCGTGCAAAACCGTGATGCACGCCATAGGAAAATGCTAGACGAACCAACTACTTAGCGTTTCTGCTCTTGCCTTGGGCGCAGGAGGCCCACCGGTTCAAATCCGGGCGACCCGACCACTTGCTCCTTTGTTTTCACTGCACTGTTCTTGAAACATTTGTGGCAGAGACCAAACTAATGGTGCACGGTCTCCCACGCCAACCCGCCACTGCGCTTCCGACTCAAGAGTCTTTGGAGATCTTCTCGCCTCAGATTTCTAAGCTGCGTGTCACCGAAAGCCGGAATTAAATGCCCGTCGAGCACATAGCGATAGTGTTTCTGGGTTGCGTATTTCAGCGTTGGCAAGATCACAGGCATCCAGTCATTCTTCACAAAATCCGAGAATGTATGCGTGGATTGTTGTCGAGCATCGCCACTGGTGAGTGCTCTTAACTTCTGAGACAGCACCAGCATTGCTTGGCGGCGTGTCGGGTGTTCGACAACCTGCCCTCCTTTCGCACGCTGGTCGCGCCTTCCCCTCGGGAAGCAAAAACGCAGATGCAGTCTCCTCCATGATCGTCCCCACTGCAGATTCAGGTCTTTACCTTATCTAGGATCCCGGACGTTCGCACCCTTACTTATAGAAGGAGGCTCAACCGATGAGGAAACCTAACTCAGACGTTACGAACAAAGCCATAGATCGAATCCTTGAACTCTCGGCCGCTGCGCAAATACAACGACGGGGGACGGTTAAGAATTCTGCGAAGTTTCACAATCTGACCGGAGCGATAGCAGCCTATGGAAAACTGCTCGGGATTCTCGCGGCACTGCAACATCTGGAAGAATTCCACGCAATAATTGGCCAACAGAACGTGCCCGGCTGCATTGCAAGGATTTAGTTGAGGAAAGGCTGATCCAACAAGTGGCGCAAGAATTGTCCCATCTGCCGGCAAGCGCTGGCAAAGGAACATCCCATAGAGACGGTGCTTGGTTCGTGTGGCAAGTACGCCTGGAAGGGCTCGGCAGCCATGTATAAGAGCTTTTTTGGTTTGCGCGACAATCCTTTCAATGTTAATCCGGACCCGCGATTCCTGTACTTCACTCCGCAGACGCAAAAAGCGCTGGCTGAGCTCACCTACGGAATTCAGAGCCGCAAGGGCCTTATTCTGCTCACCGGTGAGGTGGGCACGGGTAAGACAACGCTGATCAACTGCCTGCTCGACTGGCTTCGTCACCAGAAAATACCGACGGCGTTTATCTTTAATTCCCGCCTGAGCGTCGACCACTTGTTTGAATTCATACTCACCGATTTTGGCATCCCCATAGATAGTCAGATAAAGAGCAACATGCTCATGCAGCTAAACACATGGCTGATCGAATGTTTTCGCGCAGGCGAAAGCCCTGTGCTGATCATCGACGAAGCGCAAGGCTTGTCGTTCAAGTTGCTGGAGGAAATCCGGCTCCTGCTCAATTTGGAGACTGCCTCCGAAAAAATGCTGCAAATCGTGCTTGCGGGTCAGCCGGAGCTTGAAGACAAACTCAAGCGGCCTGAACTTCGGCAACTCCGGCAGCGAATTACGCTCCGATGCAACACTAGGCCACTCGCTCTTGCGGAGTCCCGCGCTTACATCACGGAGCGGCTGCGTATCAGCGGTGCCACGGGAGACCCGATCTTTACTTCCGACGCGATGGACGCCGTGCATTTTTATTCGCAAGGAATTCCCCGCGTGATAAACCTCCTCTGCGAACACGGGCTCACTAATGCTTTTGCCGAGCATTTCCGTCCGGTGCCGGCGCGGATGGTCGAAAAAGCCGCACGGGAGTTCTCCTTGGACGAAGGTCGGCAGTTCACGAAGAAAGAAGCAAATTCTCAGGCGCCGTCTCGCGCCACCTCGCACCTTGAATTGACGGCATTTGATGCGATCGAGGAGTCGGCACCGACCGCGAGGAACAGTAGTGTTACAACGGCTTGGCATCGTGAACTGATTTCGGCTTCACTGGCGAATTCGAATTGTGCCGCCGAGGCAAAATCGAACGAGAGCGCGCTGGGTTCGGACTCGATCGCGCGCGCTTCTGGCATCGCTACTCCGCTCAATGCGGAAACGAAGCCAAATCAGTTGACATATCTAACTAGCGATTCGCTTCATGTGATCCGTTCAAGAACTGAGGACAAATCGTCATCGGCGACAAAACGTGGCGCAATTTCCAATGCACAAAACCGCGCACCAACGATGGATACGACAAGCCGGCTTCCCCGCAGCTCTCGTCAGCCAGCGATTCACGCACTGCTTCGTTCATGGAAATCATGGAGCTCTTGGTGGGGGACTGGGTTCTGGCCTGCCTTTTCTTTAGCGGAATGGTCGCGCGCGTTCCTCGTACCTCTTCAAAAAATCAGCCAGGCATTGCGGCGTTTGAAGTGTGAGTTCAAGAGCGATTGGATTGCCATCATCAACGCCATGCGTGGCCAGAGACGAAAATCCACACCCACACGGTTCACTTGGGTCTCCGTTCCTCCAAGACGCACTCAAGTTCGACAGAACTGGCAAGCTGCTCGAAGACGTCGATAGAACGTTCTATGGAGGAAGAGTCGTATCGGTGGATTGTCAGATTACAGCCCCGGTGGCCATGGATTATTCGGCGGTATGCTCTGTTTCCGTGATTTTAAGAAGCAGTATCGCAAAGTCAGAGACAAGTCTGATTTGTTCAAGCTCATGGGAGCCGTGGGCAAGCCTCTTTTTGTGCAAGAAACATCCTTATGCCCTCAGTATGAAAAACGTGAATATAGAACTGGATACAGCGGTTGGGCAACTCAACTCACGAAAAGCCGCGTTACCGGACAAGTGCCAGCCATTAACCAGAAACGGGGTTCTCTGAAATCTCGCTCATCGATCGGCCCCGGGATGTGGGCCGCGGCGCAAGTTTGTTCTAAGATCGAATGGTGCCACCAAGATTTTCGTTCTCTGCGTTGTGGATGGGATTTTTGTTCGTCCTGGCCTGGCCGTTGCTTTGTCGCGGGCAGCTGCAACATTCCGTCGAGCAAGCCTTGCCTGGCTCTGCCGGCACGATTGTTGTAGTTGACGTCGCGTCCGGCAAAATTCTCGCCGCGAAAAATCTAGAGCTTGCAGCACAGGAACTGGTCCGCCCCGGATCCACGCTAAAGCCATTTGTTCTGTCCGTGCTCCTTCAGAAGAAACGAATCGACTCGAAAGAAAAATTGGTTTGCAGGCGCCCGCTGTGGATCGGATCCCTGCGAATGGATTGCAGCCATTCGAACCTCGTGACGCAATTGAACGCGGAGGATGCGATCGCCTATTCCTGCAATTCGTACGTGGCGGAAGTAAGTCTGCGATTGCGGCCGGGGGAACTGGCAGAGGCGTTGCGGCGAGTCGGGTTGGATTCGCCCACAGGCCTGACCAAGAATGAAGCAATGGGGCGCATCGAACGGACTCACACACAAGAAGAGATACAACTGATGGCATTAGGCTTGCGAGGAATTGAAGTGACGCCGCTCGAACTTCTGATGGCATATCGAAACCTGGCCTTGCGCAAAAATGAAAAGGGTGACGGTCCCCCAAGCGAGATCTTTCGGGGCCTGGAGCATGCAGTGGCTTATGGAACCGCGCACGCTTCAAACGTGGATGGATGGAAGGTTGCCGGAAAAACAGGGACCGCGACATCCGCGCCTGGTTCCCCCACGAACGGACTTTTTGTTGGATACGCACCGGCAGACAATCCGGAAATTGCGATCGTGGTTTACCTTGCTCGCAGCCGCGGCCTGGATGCGGCGGCGGTGGCACAGCCCGTGCTATCAGAATACTGGCAACTGAAGAAGAAGCCGTGAAGCCGTCACTGACGATCCCCATTGCGATGTTGCTTCTGCCATCGTTGTTGTGTGCGGAGGACGTGCGAGTAAGGCTCCGCACGGCGCATCCTCCGGCGTCGGTGACGATCCGGTCGACGGAAGGCACACTGCGTTGGAGAAGGTGTCTCACCTGCGAGGAACAGAGTGGCTCGAGTCTAACCATTATGGCTTCGGCTAAGAGCACCCCGCCGGAAGGGAACAATGATCCGGAATTCTTTGTCACCGGGCGATATGAATTGAATTCGGATGGTGCGCCCAGCTTTTACTCTCAGTTCCCGCTGCACGTACGCGCGAAGTCCGGAATTCTGCTGATCGTGGTGACGATGCCGCTGGAGGAATACGTTCAGCATGTCCTCATGGCGGAAAGCGGCGACTTTAGAAATCAAGAATCGATGAAAGCCATGGCGATCGCGACGCGAACCTACGCAACGCGGTTTGCCCACCAGCACAAGAACGAAGGATTCGATTTCTGCGATACGACGCACTGCCAAGTGTTTCATTGGAAAGAGGCTAACGACCGAATCCGAAACGCAGTGAAAGCCACAGAAGGAAAGACCGTTGCATATCATGGAGAGGCCGCGTCCACTTACTTTCACCAGAATTGCGGTGGAACCACAGCGGCAGCGAGCGAAGCGTGGGCGCAGGTTGCCGAACCGTATTTGACTGTTCACACCGACCCCTATTGCCTGGTCAACGGCGAATTGAAGTGGGAAACCTCACTGACGCGTGAAAAGATTAGCGAAGCGCTGCGGTTATCGGGCATCGAATCACCTGCTACGTGGAATCATTTGGAAATCCGTACGCGCGCGAAGAGCGGTCGGGCGCAACTGTTGTTTCTGACCGGCGGCTCCGGCAATTTGTCCCTCTCCGCTTCAACTCTTCGTTTTGCGGTCAACCGCGCTTTTGGCTGGAACAACATTCGAAGTGATCTGTACGACGTACGTGATTCGGGCGACAACGTTTTGTTTTCCGGGCGCGGTGCTGGACACGGCGTCGGTCTGTGCCAGGCCGGCGCAGAAGAGATGGCAAGGCAGGGGAAAAACTTCCGCGAGATTTTGAGTTTTTATTATCCAGGAACGGAAATCCAGGAATCGGCGCAGGAAAGCTGGGAAAAGCGGTCGGATGAACAGCTTGAATTGTTGAGTACTCGTCCTGATATGGATTCCGAAATTATTCCGCTTGCGAAACGCCTTTTGCGGGAGACGGAAGCGAACCTCGGGTGGAAACTTTCCTTTCAGGTGCGGCTGCAGATTTATCCAAGTCTGGACAGCTATCGAAATAATACCGGGCAGCCTGGATGGGTCGCCGCATCAACGCGGGGACGGACGATCCGTTTGCAACCGATGGCGGAGCTTCGCAAGCATGGTGTGCTCGAAGCGACGCTGCGCCATGAATTAATTCATTTGTTGGTTGAATCGCGTGCCACCGGGAATTTGCCGCCGTGGTTCCGCGAAGGATTGGTCCTGTATCTGGCGGACGCTGAGGGCGCGGGGATCGGCTCTCCAGTAATACCGGTTGGTCAAATCAATGAGATTCTCACCAAAGGTGGCACGCAAGAAAATTCGAGGCAGGCCTACCACTCCGCGCAGAAGATTGTCGCGAGCCTCGTGCTCAAGTACGGGAAACAGAAAGTACTAAGCTGGTTAAGCGCCGGTCTGCCGGTCGATATCGTCGCGAGCGTCGGCGGTGGCGGCGCCGCAGCGCCCGACCATTGAGCAGGAAAAAATCCACGCGAAGAGCGCGAGCAGATAGGAAATAACGCCGCGCCAGATCAGGCTTACAGTTTCGTGCCGCAGCGTGGACGTACGAAAATCCGGCGTCCAATTCATGATTTTTCCCGTTGCATAGACGCCCAATACAACAGCAGCGGCAATCACGGCCCAATAGACAATTTTTGTTACACAGCTTTTCCAGGATGCGAATCCCCGCGCTCCCAATCCACGAAAGCCGTTCGAGGAAGTACTGGCGAGCAATGGTAGAAAGAGGCTCGGAACCAAAATCCATTGCAATATAAATAGTCCGGCATTCACGAGCGCCTGGTAGGTTGGAAGCAGTACCACTTTGCGTATAAACAATGGCGAGTTCGAGCGCAGGTAGTTCGGGAGACTGTCCTCGTACCTGTCCAAGGATCCTGCGAGATACCATGCAAGCCCCAGTATCGCCGCGACGATAAAAATGGCCGGTAAATTCCGCGCGGTGTTTCGGAATGTTTTCGGCAGTGTGATGCTGTTGTCTTGTGTCTGCGCTGAAAAATAGCTCAAACTTCCACCATGCAGCACGAGCGTGAAGGCAAAGAGGAGCAGCGCAACAATAGAATTCAGCGCGAGGTACCAAATGTTGGACACCGGGATGAACAACCACAGCGTGAAAACGCCAAACAACGCGAGATTTGCCGCAAACTGGATGAGCCAAACCCTCCAGTTTTGGAAACATCCCTCGAACGCTTCAATCGCCACAGAAACTCTGGCCATCACTTGACCTCCATCGAGGCGGCGTCGCTGGTAGCAAAGATAGATGGCTGATACATGGGCTGGACCATCGCCGGGCTCACCTGAAATTTGCCGGGATTAACGATCTTCAGCAGATAAACATACTGGTGCTGGCCCTTAAAATATTCCTGGAAGATGGCGGCGCGGTCGTCATGGAATTCGCGCCGCGTATACCAGTATCCCCACCAGCTCGGACGTTCTTTGAGCTCATATAGATCGTCACGAGCGATGAACTCCGCGCCCGCTGGAATGGGATCTTCCATCAGCAGGTAGCGCCACTCTCCTCCGGCAACTGTCACACGAACAGCGAGAATGTCGCCGACGTGTAATTCGGAATTGAGTGGATCGGTCCTGTAAACAATCTTGGAGCCAGACGACTCCGGCGTAAGCCGGAAGTAGTCGCGGGTAATGTTGAGTGAAAGATTGTTGTTTTGCACCAGACGCTTGTCATTGGAATAAAAAGCCGCGCTGGTTGACCAATAGAGTCGTCCGGGGCCGGACTTGCGAATGCGGATTTCATTTGCGCCAGGATGGAGCTGCGAAGCAATCAGATGAAAAGTTGGCTGCACTGGATTAAGTCCGTCGGCGGCCGTGAATTGTTTTGCGGAGACCGGTGTGCCGTTGACGGATAGTTCCGCGCGAAAATTCGCGTCGAATTCGTGACTCGCCTTCAAGTACTCGGTGAGTCCGAAGACCACCATGGCGGTTTGCTTGGTGCTGTCCCAGAAATACCCACCATTGCGGTGGCTGACGAGCCAGAACGCGGCTTTCGGGAGCAAGGGGCTTTCCGGACTGACGAGACTCAGCAGCCGCACCGCGTAGGCCGTCGTTTCCGCGCCATCATCGAGCGCGAATTCCATGAAGTAATCATAAGTGGCAGGCCAGGAGGCTTCCCGATCCGTGACCACCGCGGCGGATTCGATCGATCTCGCGATTTCTTTTGCGCGGTACAGGTCGCCCGTTGCATGAAGCGCAAGCCCCAGCATGGAGAGGCCCTGCGATGTCATGGAAGAGCGTTTTGTCCACGCGGATTGAATTTCTTCGGTTGTGCTTGCGCTGTTGAGGGCGAGTGCGTACACGACGTAAGCCCGCAGATCATCGCGCATATTGGGATGATTAGCGAGCGCGCCATGCAGATATTTTTCGGCGCGCGACAGCGAAGTGGAATCCACACCGTATCCCGCGGCCTGAGCCTGTGCGAACCCGCTCACCACGTAAGCGGTCATAAAGACCTGGCTTTCATCGTCTTTCCACCAGCCCCATCCGCCGTCTTCGTGCTGAAAGTCTTTCAAGCGATCCATGCCGGCCCTGATTTTCTTCTCAAGTTCAGGCGTGTCCACGCTTTGCGGCAACTTCAAATCCTTGAGCGCTTTTGCCACCACAATGTTGGGCAGGAAGCTGGACATGGTTTGTTCCGTGCAGCCATACGGATAGCTGGTCAAGTAATCTAGCGCCGAGAAAATACTTCCCGCGTAGGACGAACTGAGGACAACGTCCACCGTAGGCGCGCTTTGGTCAAAATTAGCGGGCAGGTTAACCTGCACTTTGTCTTCCTGTTCCGGCAACGCCTGGGAACCGGATTTCGCGTCCGTTATTTTTACGCCCACCGGCGTGATGGGCAGCGTAAGCTCCATCGCATCCGACTCTTCATTTGTGAGGGCTTTGGCGGTCAGAACGGATTCGTGTTCGGATTTCGCGCGGACGCGCCAATCGAATTTCGCCTCACCCCTGCTGGGAACCGTCACCTGCCCTGAGGCGGGCGATAGAAGTTCGAGTCCGCTCGCGTCCAGGGAAACTTGCACTGTTTTCTCGCTCATCAGGTAGTTATGAACGATCGCGGAGACTGTCACCTCATCTCCCTGGCGGAAGAAACGAGGGACGACCATGCGGACCATCAGGTTCTTGCGAACGATTACGTTGTTTGTTGCGCTTCCGACCTTGGTATCGAGCGTGGCGCCTCGAACTGTCGCGCGCCAGCTCGTCAAGGAATCTGGGAATTCGATTTGCGCATCCGCATGACCGTTGGTGTCCGTGCGCACGTCCGCGAGCCAGAGCGCCGTGTCGGGAAATAGCTTGCGGACTTTGGGCTGAACCGGAGTTTCCGGTTTCAGCTGGGCCAATGCTCGGGGTGTGTTTTGCGCTCGGTATGCAAGGAACATTTCTCTCTTGCCGGCCTCGCCGCTGAAATAGAAGCCGAGCGAGGATTCCGTCGAAACCCGGTCGTAAACCGGACCATAAAAGAATTGGTGAATGTCACCACTCTGATCGGGATAGATCGAATAGATCGCTTCATCCACCACGCCAATGCTGAACTCACCGACGACTGGCTTGCCGTCGTTATCGCGGACTCGCAAGGCGTAACTTCCCTTTTGGCCAGGTTGAAACTGCTTTTGCGAAGGTTGAATATCAATCTGCAGCTGTTTCTGTACGGCCGGCACTTTCAGATTCCGGCTGGATTGATAAAATTTGTTGTCCTTCCAAAACGCAACCGCCACGAAAACGTTTGGCTGATTCTCGCCTTGAATCGGAACGTCAATGGAGGCCGACGGCGAGGTTGCGTGAATCACGCGTTTGGACTGAACCGTTCGCCCTTCCGTTGTGACAAGCAAATAGGCCTCCGGCATTCCGGTCAACACTGCCACATGCGCCGTTTCGCCGACTTTGTATGACTTTTTATCGGCCAGCATGCGGATTTCGCGGCCTTCGCTGTAGCTCCAGCCCTGATCCGAATTCGGAATCCATATCCAGGTGGACCCGGTCACATCCCGGGCTTCGGGAGTGCGAGCGGTGACGCGAAGGGAAAGTCCCCCCGTTTCCTGCGTTGGAATCTGTACGGAAGCCGCGCCGGTCGCGTCCGTCTCCACGTTTTGCGATACAAGCACTGCCTCCTGTTGCGAACGTGACCAGTTGCTATTGCGAACCAGCTCAACGCGAGCGGACGTGCGGACTGGTTTTCCATCGTAGTCCTTTGCATACACCGTCGCACGGATGGTTTCGCCCTTCTGAAAGAAGTAGGTTTCCGTGGAAACGCCGACAAGAAAACTGCCGTACGTTGCAATCACGGCGTTCCGCCCGGAAATCTCGCGATTGCCTTCGTCGGTTACGCGTGCTTCGATGCGATAGCGCACGTCAAAACGCCGGTCGTTGATTGTCGTGGGTACTTGAATCTTCAGACGGCCGTTCGCGTCCAGTTTCCCGCTCTGTTCGAGGGTCTGTTCGCCGCCGTAATCGTAATCTTGTTCATCTCCTTCGCCTTGGGCGTCACCGCTGCCCATCTCGTCTTCGTCGCGCTCAAAAAGGGGAGACCAGTAGATCGACGTGTGAACCACGTATTTGACATTCGCATTTGCCACGGGTTCGCCAAAGAAATAACGCGCTTCGATGGTTGCCTCGATGGAGTTTCCCTGCAAGATTCTGTTTTTCGCCGGAAGCACTTTTACTTCGTATTCGGGTTTTTTGTACTCTTCCACATGGAAACCCCCGCTGATTTGAAAGCGCTGGCCGCCTGCGTTGCTCACGCTGATGGCGTAATAGCCGAGCGCAGCATCCATGGGAAGGGTAAAGTCGGCGTGAATTGAGCCAAATTGGGATACCGCGAGCGTGGTTTGCAGCACGGGCTTGCTGTTCGGGTCTTCGATCAGCACTTGCACGTTGCTTCCGGCGGGAATTTTGAACTGCTCCCCCTCGCGGGTGCGCAGGATCGCCTTGAAATGTGCCGTGTGGCCGGGACGGTACACGGGACGATCGGTATAGATATAGCCAGTCCAATCACTTTCCGGATCGCTGCTCAAATTGTAGGAGTAAGGAGTTACAACCGCGACGTCATCACCATGCGCGGCAAGAACCCGCACGTCGGTGTACCTGCCTTGCGGAATTGAAGTTTGGACGAGGCCTGATGCGTCCGTTTTAAACTGAGTATTTTTCTTCTGCTCTGTCCACAATTGCACGACGGCGTCGGACACGGGCGCGCCTGTCCGGCGATCGGCGGCGAAAACAAGTACTTGCCCCGGAGAAACTTTCGTCACCGCGCCAAGTTCCGTGACCAAAACGACGGTGTAAGCGCGCAGGGCGCCGTCCGTTGCTTCCACAACGTAAACGCCTTTTGCGAGCGAAGGTACGGGGATCTGATTGGTCTCGGAATAGAAGTGGTGCGGCATTTGCTGACGCCAGCGGGCCACCAGCTGCGAACTATTCAGCACCGGGACCTGCGCAAAAACATCGGCGACCGCCGCGTTGCTTTTGTGAGTGTCCGCCTGCGACTCACGGATATGAGCGCGCGAACGCCTCGAGAACTGCATCCGGAAAAAGTCACGAAGGGCGACCCAGAGGTCGTGTTTCCAATCGTGAAAACGCTCCAGAAAAGTGCGCTTGTCGATATTTTCGTGGGGCGAAACGTGCCCGAATTCGTGAACATTGTCCAGTCGGTCGAAAAACGCGACGGGATCCTTGACCTTATAAACTCGGAACTCCAGGGCCTCCACGTTGGTCGAGTAAACCCGAATGCCGACTTTTTCATCGGGAAGAAACGTCTTGTTCGTGGAGACCGAGAAATAAGCGTTTGGCGTCTGCGCTTCTCCCGAAACGGCAAAGAGCGAGACTGCTGCGAAAAACAGGCGGGCCATGAATTTCGAACGCACTAGTTGGTCTCCCTGAGGATGTTCCATCTATAGACACCGAGAAAATTGCCGTTGCCCGCCACGGGCCGCCAACGAGGCGACGGGTGCTGCAGGAGTTCTTCCATAGTCAGTCTCCGCATCTCTCCTGGGCGGCCGTTGATCGGACCCGTGTGATAGACCACGACGCTTGAGGAACCCTGAACGCTGCCATCGCCGTTCCATTGGCTGGGACCGATGAAAATCATGGAGTGGAACGGCGAGTTCTGATCAAGTTGACGGTAAAAAAGGATGTCGCCGGGCAGCGCCGCCCGAATGTCTTTCGAAACGAAATGGGTGTTCCACTGTCGCAACGAATTGGCATCGGCGAATTCTGAAAATGTGCCGTCGGAAAGATCTCTCTGTCGAAATGCGCCCGGCCGAACCCGGAAAAGAGATGCGCGCAGCGGTGTCGAGGGATAGTGGTACTTTTGAACGGAAGCCAACGACGCCGGTGGCGCCACTCGGTTTTCGCGGAGCCACGCCGCTGTATGCTCGTGCAACGCGTTTCGGTACGAATACCGGATCAGCGCGGCGCAATCGTTTATTTCCGCGGGGACTTCGCTCGGTGGACGGAGCGCCTGATACTCCGCGAAAAGTGTGAACCAACCGCGAAATGCATGGCGATCCTGGGCTGAGTCCAGGCGGAGGAAGTCTGGAGTGCCATCGTTGAAAGAATCGCGTGCCAGCGCACTAGGGATTTGCCGCGGCATCGGAGATCCAGCGCGCGAGATCTGTTGGAATTCCGGCGCGCCTGCGACGGCCGGAAAAGCCAGCAGCAAACTTCCAATTAACATTGTGATCTGACACGCCAAAGCGAATCCTCACACCTGCTAACAATTTCCACAGCGTCCAACAGTGCGTCGCCCGTGGCCGGCGCTGAATCGCCCGAGAACGTTTGTTGCAACTGAAGAACCACGAGTGAAGTCGCCAGCTAGTTGTGAATGTCCGCAAAAAGTATAGTTCGATCGGTTTCATTGACAGCGCGCCAGATAGACGTCTGTTTCTCGCAAGACACACGTATAAAACATGACACACACATTTTTCTTTCTGGTTGTCCGTCGGCCAAAGTGCGAAAGAGCAGGTCCGATTTCGTATTTATAAGTTGCGGCACGACGAGCCAATCGACTGCGTCCACTACGAGCCTCGGCGTGCGTCTGGCTTCGGCAGTCTCGGGTTCTGCAGCCATTTTGTCGGTTCGATAAATCAACGTCGTAAAGATTCATCGCCCTTAGTTGGATTCGAAGCGCGGTCCGGTCGTAGACCAGCATATGATCCAGAAACGGGGTTATGGGAAGTCGTCAGATGCGCGCAAGCGTGTACACAAAACTTGGGTTCAACTTGGGTCCAACCACTGACAAACCAGGTCCAAAACCCTGCACTGTGACGCAGAACAAAGCTCGACGGGTCAATAAGATAGCGTTTCTTTCGCTATCTTGGGCGCAGGAGGTCTCGAGTTCAAATCTCGGTGCCCCGACCACTCAATTCTTTATTTTCGATTCTCCAGCGACTCATACTTCCGGTCCGGGAACTGACCTTGCGGTCAACTTCGGCCCCGATCGTCGTCTCTCGACGCGATTCGCCGCGCGATGTAGTCGCACTGGGATCGCATGCAAGTTAATTTCCCGTGGCCGCCGGCGCCAACGCGGCGACACCAATTCCCTTTTCTCCGAACAGTAATCCTGCGTTGAGCGTCCCAGCCGGCCTTCGCGCGCGTTCCGCGCTAAGCCAGCGCGGCCTCGCTGCATTGCGTTCGAGGTCTCGTTGCCGCCAGACGCTCATCCCGCGCCTTGTCCCGCTGATGCTCTTGCAGTTGTTCGCGCAACCGCGTCCGCGCCTTGTGTAACTGCGACTTTGAGTCTCCAACCGATCGCCCCAGCATCCCGGCAATCTCGTTGTGCTCGTAACCTTGTATGTCGTGCAAGACAAATATTTTGCGGTAACCCGCGGGCAATTGCCGAATACAACGTGCGAGATTGATTCGGTCGATCGACCCCTCCAGCAGCAAGTCAGACACTCCAATGTCAATGCTGAGTGTCACGGTTTCATCGTCGGGGTCGGGAGTCGATTCGATGGAGACAATTGGCGGTGTTTTTCTCCGCAGCTTCATCAGCACGAGGTTCACCACCAGCCGGTGCAGCCAGGTGGAGAAAGCCGATTCGCCGCGAAACGTGTGGATTTTGCGGAGCAACAGCAAGAATGCTTCTTGCGTCAGATCTTCCGCTTCCGCCGTGTTTCCCACCATGCGCAGGCATACCGCATAAACGCGCCGGCTGTGCAGCTCGTAAAGGTATTCAAACATCGATCGATCGCCGGCGCAGGCTCGCCGAACGGCCTCGGCTTCGCTCGGCTTTTCTCGGCCGAGAGGAGAGACTGCCGGCGCAGCCTTCTTCGCGATGCATTCCCTGGTGGAACACGCATCCCGATTCAGGCTACGCCGCTTCTCTAGATTCGGTCTTGCCAGCGATCCAACCACTGTCCTTCTGTACCCGGCATTTGCAGTGGCTTGCATGTTTTTATCCTTAGCGGCTCGTTGGATGTACTTCGATGGTTGTAATGTTCTCGCTCGCCTGTGTTGCCGGCGCGGCCGGTGTCATCGTCTTTTGACGTGCTTCCTTGCGCCCAGCGTGGCTTTGCGCGGGCGTCCAGTAGGTGAAGGTCTCTCGTAGCCCCGGCGCTTCAAATGTCTGGACGGCGTGCACATCTCCAATGTCCACCAGGTTCAACTGCGCGTGTCCGGAAACCACTTTCGCTTCGGCTGAAGTGGCGCGGACAATGACGCTCGCTTTTTGTCCCTGAATGTAAAGCACGTACGGCGAGCTGTTCGATTCCAGCGTGAACGTGTAATCGCCGGCTGGAAGTGTCGAGTCGCCCCAGTGAGTCTCAAACGGCAGCGTGAATTTTCCCGCGTAGGAATTCTGTGCGTTTGCGCCCGTTGCCAATGCGCCCAGCGCGAGCACAGATACGCCTAGCTTCGTAATCAGTTTAAAATGTCGACCAATTTTCATTTCAAATCTCCATGTTCGATTCAGTCTCGGATTGCCGGACATTTCCGTGTCTTCAACGTGTAAGACCACGCCTGTTCTCGGATAATTCCCCGATCGGGCGCTGTTTAGGCCGTGGGAATAAAATTGTTGGTATTCCGGTTGCTAAGTTATGACCGTTGTTTCCGCTCCGCCGAAGTGGCGAAAATACCCGTCGTAGCGGCCATTCCGGAGATTTGCGTTACTCCGCCGCACTCACGCATTCGCAGCCGCGAATCGCTGCGGTCGGAGCGTTGGCTCTTCCTTCATCAGACTGATCAAAACTTGGCGAAGGCGGTCGCGCGCTCGCGAAAGGTTCGACATCACCGTGCCCACAGGCATGCCGGTCGCCTCGGCAATCTCTTTGTACGACATGCCCTCGAGTTCGCGCAGAATCAGAACTTCACGGACATTTGCCGGCAGCATCTCCAGCGCTTTTCGCACCAGCGTGTTGCTGTCGTTTTGCAGCACAACCTCTTCGGGATTGGGCGAATTCGATTCGGGTGAGAGGAAATTCTCGTCAAATTCGGCCGCGTCTTGCATTGGCCGGTTTGTATGCAACCAAGTGTAACAAGTATTCCTCACAATTTTCATGAGCCACGCCCGTCCATCGCCTCCGCGAAAACCGGAAAAAAAGCGGAAAGCCCGTAAGCATGCTTCCTGCGCCACGTCCTGCGCATCCTGCTCATTGCGCATGAGCCAGCGCGCCAGATTGTAGGCCGCATCGAGATGCGGCAACACTACCCGCTCAAATTTCGGAAGCTGGTCGCGATCGCACATTCGAACCTCCCTGCGTCGGAAAGCGTCGTGGCGCTTGGCTTGATGGCGCCACTATCCGTTCGCGTGGAAATCGATTCAATGGACCGGCAGTTCCTTCCACTATGAATGCGGGTCCCCCGGTAAACCCTCCCGCTTAAAAGACTTACGGTAAGTTCTCCTCATCTCGAATCTATCGCGGCTCTGCCTGGTGATACACTCACTCTCACTCGGCGGTCTGGCTGCTCTATGCAAGAAGAACTTCACCTTCGCGGGCGACTCCATTTTGGGGTTTTCGAGCTGGATCTTCGTGCCGGGGAATTGCGCAAGCACGGCTTGCGCATTCGCTTGCAAGAACAGCCCTTCCAGGTCCTGGTTATGCTTCTCGCGCATCCCGGCGAGCTTGTCACTCGCGAGGAGCTTCAGAAGAAACTTTGGCCGGCGGACACCTTCGTCGATTTCGACCACGGACTCAACAAAGCAATCAGCAAAATTCGCGAGGCCCTGAGCGACTCCGCCGAGAGTCCGCGTTTTGTGGAAACCATTGCGCGCCGCGGATACCGGTTCCTCGCGGAAGTCAAAGTGGAAGATTCCACCACGGGCAGCGGTTCCAATCTCAACCCGCCGCTTCCTCCCACGCCAGAAGGCGGTGCCGGAGTTCGTCATCCCGGAGCCCACCCGATCTACAAAATTTTAAAGCCGTCACTCCGATGGAAGTTGTCGGCGTTCGTGCTTTTACTCCTGCTCTCTTCTCTTGCGGTATGGAAGCTTCATACCTGGAAGGGCCCTTCGCCCGCCATTCACTCCCTTGCCGTTCTTCCCCTCGAAAGCCTATCGAACGATGCGTCTCAGGATTACTTCGCCGATGGAATGACGGACGAGCTGATTTCGAATCTCGGCCAGATCAGCGCTCTGCGCGTTATCTCGCGTACTTCCGTGATGACATACAAACGCGCGCGTAAGCCCCTGCCGCAGATTGCTCGCGAACTCCATGTGGACGCCGTCGTCGAAGGCACAGTGCTCCGTTCCGGCGACGAGGTCCGCATCACCGCGCAATTGATCGAAGCCTCCACGGACCGGCACTTATGGTCCCAGAGCTATCAGGGTGAATTGCGCGATACCCTCGCGCTCCAGAACCAGGTGGCCAGAGCCATCGCCGATCAGATTCGCATCAACCTGAATCCGCAAGAACGCGCCGCCTTGCAAAACGTCAAAGTCGTTGATCCGCAAGCCTACCAGTCTTATCTGAAAGGCCGCTTTTTTTGGAACAAAAGAACGGCGGATAGTTTGAATGTCGCTCTTGCTTATTTCAATCAGGCGATCGACGAGGATCCCAATTATGCCCAGGCTTATTCCGGCTTGGCCGACACCTATTCTCTGTTGGGAGACTGGCAGTACGCGGTGATGACTCCTTCTGAAGCCCTCCCCAAAGCGAAGGCCGCCGCCAGCAAAGCTCTAGAATTGGATCCCAACCTCGGTGAAGCCCACAACTCGCTTGCCTTTTGCCTGGATGGTTTCGACTGGGATTTTGAATCGGCTGGGAAAGAATTCCGGCGCGCCATCGAACTGAACCCCGGCTACGCCACCGCTCACCATTGGTATGCCTGGCATTTGAGCCTATTGGGCCAGTATGACGAAGCGCTCGCGGAAATGAGAAAAGCGCAAAGCGTCGATCCGCTCTCCCTCATCATTAATTCCGATCTAGCCGAGCTTCTCGTCCTTGCCCATTCCTACGACGAATCGATCCGGCAAAGCCGCAAGACGATCGAAATGGACCCCAATTTCGCTCTCGCGCATAACCAACTCGCCCAAGCGTATCTTGAGAAGCACATGAACGACGAAGCCGTCGCGGAACTGCAAAAAGCGGCGCTGCTTTCCGGCGGAAGCCCGACGGTCACCGCGAATCTCGCTCGTGCTTACGTCGCCTCCGGCAAGCGAAGTGAAGCGATAAAGCTATTGAATGAACTGAAAAAGCGATCGAATGCCACGTACTCGCATGGTTCCGAGATTGCCGTAATCTATGCGGCTCTCGGTGACAACGAACAAGCCATGAAATGGCTCGAAAAAGGATTCAAAGAGCGATTTAATCCCGGCGTCCTGCTTCGGCCAGGCTTCGATCCGCTCCGCTCCGATCCCAGATTCGAGGAGCTTGCGCGCCGAATTGGCCTCAATCACTAGCCTTCATGGATTGGACCATTCTGAAGCCTCTATCTCTTGCTAATCAGTGATGAGCCGCTGCAACGGTTGAAGCTCGGCAGCCGGCATGTCGGAGACCGCACAGAACTCCATTTTCGCTTTTCGCCAGGCGATCCATTCATATCCCTGCCGGGACCCCGCATGCGGAGCGTCGTCTCGTTCCCGCGTCGGCCATGCGAATACATTTATTCGATGTCCGTTGTGTTCGTACACAACCGCCGCGACCGTGCGGCCTTCCACCATGTCCAGGCGTCCGCCTTGCAACTCGAATCCTTCTTTCGAGTAATTGTGCACGGGCGGCGCAAAAGAGACTTTGGCACTGAACCATCCATTCACGGCCTGTACATCGGCCGAGCGGATGCCCGTCAGGTGCCCTGGCTCCAACGAGTGTACGTGCGCCTCCACAATTTCCTCGGCAACTTCTGCTTGATAGTCGTCGGTGCGAAGGAATGGATTCAATTGCCATCCCGCTACGGCGAGCAGCACCAGTGCGGCCGCCGCCGCCAGCCACTGCCAAACGAGCGGCTTGGCCATCACCGTCTTGGGCGCCTCCGGCCGGAGTTCGGCGTAAATCTTTCGTCTGAGCGAAGCCGGTGCAACTTCATAAAGTCGCGCGACCTGCAATCGTCCTCGTAACAAGTCCAGGTCCACAAGTTCCACCGGGCAGTCCACGCAATGTTGCAGGTGGCGCTCGAATTCGGCGGCGCTCGCGCCCGTCAGCTCACCATCGAAATATCCTTGCAGGAGGGAGTCGGCAAATTCACACCGCATGGAGGGCCTCCTCGTTCGTTGGGTTTGCCAGCGTCGAATGTAACTGGCGGCGGGCACGCGACAGCGAGGACATCACCGTGCCGATCGGCATGGACGTAATCGCAGCGATCTCTTTGTACGAACATCCTTCGAGTTCCCGCAGCACAAGCACTTCGCGGAATCGCGGCGGCAAGTTTTCCAGCGCACGGACGAGCCGCTCTCGGTCTTCCCCGGCCACCGCGATGGATTCCGGCGTCGCGGCGGCTTGCGGGTGCAGTTCTTCTTCGAATTCGACCATCAGTTCCCTCGGACGATTTTTTTCGAGCCACGAGTAACACGTATTGCGCACGATCTGTAACAGCCAGGCGCGCGCATCGCCCCCGTGAAAACCACGGAAGAAACGACACGCCCGTAAGAAGGCTTCCTGAGCGACATCTTCGGCATCGACGCGGTTGCGCATTATCCAGCGCGCCAGGTTAAAAGCATTGTCTTTATGCGGCAGCACCAGCTGTTCGAACCGCTGCCAGTCCTCGGCATCCAGGTCGTTCAAAGGCTTCCCTCGATCGGTGAAGCTTCCTATGAGAGAACCGGATGTCGGGCCATTTTATTCTCGCCTTTGGCTGAGTTATGTAAGAAGGACACACGGGCAGCCCCCCACCCGACGAACCTGGAATAAGACTGGCACTGCCTCGGTCTGAATAAACGCAAGCACGTTCAATGAATGGCGGTGCGGACGACCCCCACCCCGCGCCGCCAGCCCCAACGCCAGGTGGGGATGTTAGAAAACGGTAAGAACCTTTGTAGCAAAGAAAGTTCGGGAGGCTCGGGCAGACGCAAAAGGTACACCGACACGACGCAATGGCGTGTGTAACACCGCGAACTTGCGCTGCTTGCAACGGATTCAGGCTCTGTCATCGGTTGATGCTTCGTTCGCACGAGCGAGATCCAACCAATCGCAGAAGCAAATTTGAACTTGAAGCACACAAAAAAAGGAGAAGAGGCATGAGGAGAAGTGTAACGATCGCCGCCATCGCGGCGGCAATGGTGCTGGGAACCCTGGGTTTCGGCGCCCTGCAGAAGAGTCAAATAGCCAGCGCGCAGGAGAAGTCATCGACGGTGGAAGTGAAGATCGACAACTTCAGCTTCGGCCCCGTCGCACTTACCGTGCCGGTTGGGGCCACGGTGACATGGGTCAACCGGGACGATATGCCTCACAACGTCGTCAGCACGGATGATGCAAAGACCTTCAAATCCAAAGTGCTCGACACCAACGAAAAATTCTCCTTCACCTTCAGCAAGCCGGGAAGTTATCCCTACTTTTGTTCAATTCATCCGAAGATGACCGCCAAAGTCATCGTGCAGTGACTGAGGAGCCACTATGCACCCGTTTGACATCAAAACCGTGCTTTTCGCGAAACACGCGCAACACGTTGTCCTGATTCACTTCCCCATCGCGTTGTTCATTATCGGCGTTTTCTTCGATTTTCTCGCGCAATGGAAGAAAGATCGCGTCCTGGCTGCGGCCGCGTACTACAACATGCTTGTCGCGGCGATCGCAACCCTTCCCGTCGTTGTCACCGGGCTTGTCGCGTGGCAGTGGGAACTCGAGGGGCAAAAACTGAAAGGCATCCTCTTGATGCATCTCGTGCTCGGATGCGTGTCGAGCGCCCTGATCTGTTTGGTATGGTTCATCCACCGGTCGGCCCGGCGCAAACACGATGCCATCCTCCCCGGATATCGCTTGCCGCTCGAGGCGGTCGCCGTCTTCGTCGTCGGACTGACGGGACATCTCGGCGGCTTTCTCAGTGGTGTGAACGGACCGGGATAGAACAATCCTCAAAACCGCAAGGTTCGCATCGGCTCTTAAACCGCGATGCGAACCTCCAAAAGGCATTGCCGTTCGGGCTGGTGATTCGCCGAAGCCAGCCCGCAATGCACGCGGACAAATACTTATCTTTTTTATGTAATGGTATGCCGTTCACGGCTTGAAACTTTGTGAGTTGCTGGCTCACAGCCCTAAATAGTCGCTCATTGGCAGCACGGTTCGACGCACTGAGCGCTTCCCTTGCGATTTGCAGAATGAACTCGGCCCACTACGCCTTGCGGAATTCGTTCATGGTCCCAAGCGGAGTAAGCTGGCAGTCTGCGTGGAGACGATCTGTTGAGAGTAACATTCTTCGAAACGGCGGCAACACCCGCCGCCAATTTAGTCCTCGCCCTCGAAATCGCCATGGGCGTTGGGCTGGTGGTCGGCGCTTGGCTTGCCCGCAAGGGCCGTTTCCGGCAACACGCATGGTGTCAATCCACAATCGTCCTTCTGAACCTCGCCGTCGTCGCGGTCATGATGGTTCCTTCCTTTCGCGACCGGGTGCTGCCCCGAATCCCGGCCAAGCTCGGGAAGGCTTATTACGCCCTTGCCACCACGCATGCCGTGCTCGGAACCGTCACCGAGCTCGCGGGCTTGTACATCTTGCTGTCTGCGGGCACCAGCATTTTGCCGGTGAAATTTCGCATCACCAAATACAAGGCCTGGATGCGAACTGTTTTGGTGCTTTGGTGGGTGGTGCTTCTATTCGGTTTTGCAACCTACGCCCGCTGGTATGTTCCCAATCTATTTCGGAAATAACCGCCGATTGCCTGCAAATAGGCACCTTCCTCTCCCGCGCTTTTCCTCGGAATAAACCTTCGGATTCTTGGTCTACATAACTGGAGTGCGGAAACTGGAAGGAACGCCAGGTTCGGTTTCTCCGAGGGAGGAAGCGATGGCTGAGTATCAAATGGCTTTAGTCGATCGGCAAAAAATCGCCAGAGACACCATGGCGTTCTGGTTCGACACCGAGGGCGTCCGCTATGATTTCCGGGCTGGACAGCACGCCGATTTTGCCTTCACGCACCCGTCCGCGGAAAGCGAAAGCGATCCTTCCCGGACCTTTTCGCTCGCAAGCTCTCCTCGCGACAAACAACCGGTCATGATCGCCATGCGGATGCGTAAGACGGCGTTTAAGGCCGCGTTGAAAAACGCTCCGATTGGCACGCAGTTCACCGTAAGCCGTCCCCGTGGATCGTTCACGCTTCATAAAGATATTACGCGCACCGCCGTCTTTATCGCGGGCGGCATCGGCATCGCCCCCATTCGCAGCATCCTTCAGCAGGCCACCATCGATCGTCTGCCGCATCGATCGTATTTGTTTTATTCAAACCGGGAAGTGGACGACGCCGCCTTCCTCGAGGAATTGGAGGGTCTGACCACGCAGAATCCCAACCTCACCGTCATCCCGACACTAACCGGTAACAGAACCGTTGCCTGGCCGTACGAGAAAGGCCACATCAATCGCGACATGCTCAAGCGCTATCTCCTCTGGCTCAACGGCCCCATTTACTACATCGCGGGCCCGTCGGGCATGGTCACCGCCACCACCGATATGCTCAATTCCTCGGGCGTGAGCGACGACGATATCCGCACGGAAGAATTTGGCGACTACAAACTTTTTGAAGATCCTTCGCGCAGCGATTCAAGTACGGCCGCCAAGCCATCGAATTTAGTCATTTGACTTCTGTCGTTGCCGGCGCTTGAAAGAATGTTGTCTGATTGCAATGCCGCTGCCGGCCTGCGCACGACTTCAATTCCAGGCGCACGCAAATTGATTGACCTTCGGATTTTATTTGCGCCAATCTCTCTCCTCTAAAACATATTTTCTAACTCCACGTAAGAGCCGGTTTGCGGCGAATTCTGACTCGTCCGAAAATGTATCTTCACGTACGGTGGACGCGTTTTGACGTGCAACAGTTTGGCGCGATTTTGAAGCAGGCTTCTCTGCGCCCACTGCGAGAAATCGAAAGTAAACTTCCTTTCGATGGAAAAAACGGTTTGTGCGTCTTTTTCTTTTAGCGAAACGTCGTTCCCGGCTGGTCGCAAGCGGCACTCCAACAAGCTTCCTTGCTACAAGGCCCTTCGCTCGATCGGAGGCAGCTCTTCGAGGCGGGCTTCGGCTTGCCGCATCTCACGAAAAAGATGGAGGTTTGTCGACATCACAACGCCGGGGCTCAAGTGAACTTTAGGCGGGAATGCGGTCTTGTTGGTCAGGTGCTCGGCGGCAAGCCGCACTGCGATTTGTCCCTGCCGGTGCGGTTGCTGGTAGATCGACGCGGTGATGGTTCCCTTCTGCAAGTACGGAGACATTTCGGCAAAAAGGTCGGTTGTGATCAATTTCACTTTGCCCTCGAGGCCACGCTCGCCGAGCGCGCGGCACACCGGCAAACAGTTCACGGTATTCACATAAATTCCCGCCAGCGACGGAACTTTGCGCAGCAATTCGGAAGTCTTCTGAAAACTTTCTTCTTCGTCTTCGTGTCCTTCGATCACCCGCAGAATTTTTCCGCCCGCACAGTGCTTCGGAAACGTATCGGCAAAACCGTCCGCCTTCTTCCGATGATCTTCCGCGCTCAACATGCCGGCGATGATTGCAACCTTCGCATCCGGCGGCACAAACTTTCCCATCAGCTCGCCCGCAAGCGAACCGTTCGTCCACGGCTCGACGCACACTATGGACGAGCGCGTGCTCTCCGGCGCATCCGTGGAAACGCACACGACGCGAACTCCTTTCGCTTCGGCGTCATCGATTAAAGGCTGCAAGTCTTTCGGGTTTCCGGCGGTCAAAATGATTCCGTCCACCCCGGCCTCCACAAGTTCTTTGAACGCCTCCGTATCCCCCTGGCCCAGCGCTTGCACCGGACGATTGACGAATTGCAAGCCTAGATTGCTGGCGCGCCGCTCTTCTTCGAGAATTCCGCTCCACAGTCGGTCGTAAAAAAAATGAATTTCGCGCGGGACGCACACTCCGATCTTCAAATTGCTCTTCGACGCGGAAAGCGCTCGCGCCGCAAGATTCGGCGTGTAACCGACCTGCCTCGCTACCTGCAGAATGCGCTGACGCGTTTCTTCGTTGATCCCCGGCCGCCCATGCAGCGCTCGGTCCACCGTGCCGATGGAAACTTTCGCGAGCTCTGCAATCAAATGAATGCCGCGCCGTTCCTTGGCCATCGCTGTAGTCCTCGAAAGATTTGCGTCAAAGGCAGTGCGCGGAAGCGCACGTTTCTTTCGCCCGAAGAAGATACCTTTGCGGACCGATTTTGTCGCGCTCCTTGCCGACTCGCGTCCGCCGTTTTGTCCATCGCCAAGGCTAGAATTTGCGTGGCGGTCGGTGAGATCGTGCCCATGCGCTTTGCCAGCGCATCGAGCAAGCTCAAAACTCCCTCTTGACACCGGGGCGGGTACGCAAAATATAGTTCGCGCTTCGAATGTCACTTGCCGGAGGCCCGTCATCCATCTCTTTTTGGGAATTGACGTAGGAACCAGTGGAACCCGTGCGCTCCTAATGGATGAAGCGGGCCGCGTCGTCGCTTCCGGCACGGAAGCGCATCAGCCGTTCGCATCGCCGGAAAATGGCTGGGCCGAACAGGATCCGCTCGATTGGTGGCGCGCTTGCGGCCTCGCCGTCAAAAAAGCCCTTCACCAGCTAAGCGCGAGGCCCGGTGACATTGCCTGTATTGGCTTTTCCGGCCAAATGCACGGCGCCGTGATGCTGGACGAATCGGGAAATGCAATTCGACCCGCGATCATCTGGTGCGATCAACGCACGGAAAAACAATCAAAATATCTTGAGCAAACTTTCGGCCTCGCGCGGATCATTCAATTCACCTGCAATCCGCCTTTAACCAATTTCACGCTCACCAAACTTTTGTGGGTCCGCGACAATGAGCCGCAAAACTGGGCGCGCGTTCGCCACGTCATGCTTCCGAAAGATTACATCCGGTATCGTCTGACCGGCGGCCGCGCCATCGACATGGCCGACGCGTCCGGCACGCTGATGCTCGATGTGGCAAATCGCCGCTGGTCCGCGGAGATTCTGAACGCCACAAACATCCCAATCGATTGGCTTCCGTCGCTTTACGAATCGCCGGACGTTTGCGGAAAGCTTTCGAAGCAAGGCGCCGACGCGACTGGTCTGAAAATCGGAACGCCGGTCGTTGCCGGCGCCGGCGATCAAGCCGCGGGCGCCGTCGGCATGGGAATCGTTCGCGCCGGAGTCGTCAGTGCAACAATCGGCACGTCCGGCGTGGTTTTCGCCGCGACTGACCGGCCTGCGCTCGATCCCGAGGGCCGCCTTCACACGTTTTGTCACGCGATTCCCGGCCGCTGGCACGTGATGGGTGTTACGCAAGCCGCGGGTCTTTCGCTTCGCTGGTTCCGCGACCAATTCGGCGCCGGAAAAGACGATGGCCGCGATCCGTACGAGCGCCTTTCCGATGAAGCCGCCAAAATTCCGCCCGGTTCAGAAGGACTCTTCTGGGCTCCCTATCTGATGGGTGAGCGAACGCCGCATCTTGACCCCAACGTCCGAGGCGCGCTCATCGGCCTTTCGCCGTCGCACACTCGAGCGCACATCGTTCGCGCGATTCAAGAAGGCGTCGCGTTCAGCCTGAAAGACACTTTTTCAATTTTCAAAGAGTTGCAGGTGCCCGTGACGAAAATCCGTTTGGGCGGCGGCGGCGCCCGTTCGAGCGTGTGGCGGCAAATCCAGGCCGATGTTTACGCTCACGAAGTGGAACTCGTCGAAGCGGAAGAGGGCGCAGCCTACGGCGCCGCGATTCTTGCCGGCGTCGGCGCCCGGCACTGGAGTTCCGTCGACGAAGCTTGCGATGCCGTTGTGCGCGTGGCAAACCGGGTTGCGCCGCAAGCCGAGGCGTCAAATGCAATGCAGCAGAATTATTCAGTCTATCGCCGGATCTATCCCGCCCTTCGCAGCATCAACACCAGCTTTGCAATAAAATAACAGGCGGAGTTCAGGCCGTTTTCCTGGGACGATAAACCACGCAATAGATCAAACCGGCCAGCGCAAGCAGCGCGCCCCACCAGATCGGCGCGTGCGCCGTATACAACACCACCTGGTGCACGGGCGGATGCTGCAATTCATACAACCCCGCGCCCAAAATCAGAACGCCATTTATCAGCAGCGACACTCCGATAAAGAACCAGATCGAAATCATTTTCGCACCCTCCCCTTACCGGAAGTAAATATTCAACGCGAAGAAAATCACAACTACCACGCCCGCCCAAAAGAGCGGCTTCTGATAAATCGAGACGTTCCCAACCGACGGCACTTTCGTCAACCCATACACGAGCCCGCCCAGTTCGCTTTCCGGCTTTGCTTTCGTGGCCATGCTGACCACCACCGTCACGGCCACGCACACGATAAACGACCACAGCGCCTGGTACATATCTTGCGCCAGAGCCTTTGCATCCTGCGACAACGCAACGTAGCGCAGCGCCGACGGATCGATTTTCACCCACGCCCACATTCCAATCGAAGAAAGCGTCCCGCACAGCAATCCAAAAAATCCGCCGAGTCCCGTCGCGCGTTTCCAAAGCATTCCCAAAACGACGGTGCCGAACAGCGGCGCAATAAAAAAGCTGAACAGCGCTTGCACGTAGTCCATAATGCTCGCGAATTGCATCACCAGATACGCCGTGCCGATGCTGATCAACACGCCGATCACCGTCGTCCACCGGCCCATGTTGACGTAGTGGCCGTCGCTGCCCTTGCTGTTAATCAGCGGCCGATAAATGTCGTAGGTCCACACCGTCGTGAACGCAGTGACGTTTCCCGCCATGCCCGACATGAATCCCGCGATCAACGCCGTGATCCCCAGCCCCAGCAATCCGGGCCCGCAATACCGCGCAAGCATCAGCGGCAGCACGTCGTTGTAGCTGTGCATTCCCGGCGTCACCATCGACTCCGGCACGAGTTTTTCCGGCAGCAAACCCAAGCCGAGCAAACCCGGCAGAATAACGATCAACGGAACCAGCATCTTGAATCCCGCTCCGATGATCGGCGCCATTTCCGCGCTTCGAATGTCCTTCGCGGAAAGAATCCGCTGCACCACCAGAAAATCCGTCGTCCAATAACCCATCGAAAGCACCGCGCCGAGCCCGAACACGATTCCGGTCCAGTGAATTCCCATCGGATTGCCGGCAAACGAACCGAGCCCCGACCAAAGATGTACGTACTGCTCGGATGCTCTCTGCGCGATCAAAATTTTCAGGTTGTGCCATCCTCCCGCTTCATACAGTCCGAGAATGGGAATCAGCAACGCGCCGGCCCAAATCAAAAAGAACTGCAACACTTCGTTGAAAATCGCGGAGCGCAAGCCTCCGAGCGCCACGTAAATCGCCACCGTTCCCGCCGACAGCCAGATACTCACGTTGATGTCCCAGCCAAGAACCAGCTGCAGCACTTTCGCCATTGCGAACATGTTCACGCCGCTCATCAACACCGTCATCAATCCAAACGACACCGCGGACACCGCTCGTGCCGGTTCTCCAAATCGCAGCTTCAAATAGCCGGGCACCGAGTGTGTTTTCGAAATGTAGTAAAACGGCATCATCACCAGCGCGAGGAACAACATTGCCGGAATCGCGCCGATCCAATACCAGTGCGTCGCCAAAATGCCGTATTGATACGCCGACCCCGCCCATCCCATCAGTTCAAGCGCGCCCAGATTGGCCGACAAAAAGCTGAGTCCCGCGACCCACGCCGTCATGTCCCGCCCCGCCATGAAAAAATCTTCGCTGGTATTCGCGCGGCCCTTCAAATAAAAGCCGATGGCCAGCACGAGCGCAAAATAGAAAACAATGATCAGCATGTCGATCTTCGACAGCTGAACCAGATGCCCCGCGACCGATGCTAAGAGAAGTCTCATTGCGTCCTTTTCACCTCGCTACACATTCGCAGCTTCCGCCGAAATTCGTTGCCGCCGCGCAAACGTTTGCATCTCGATTTTGGCCATTTCAGCAAGGCTTGCCTCTTTTCCGTGGAACGCCGCATTGTATCCAAATGTGTGCGCAATCATCTAGCGATTTGCCACGTTCAGCGCCGCGCAAAGCAGGTACACGAAGTTCACGCCCGTCATCATTTCCAGCACGCCGCGTGCGCCAACGATCACAATCCCCGATGAATCCAACCCTGCATGGCTCTCGGCGCATGCGAAACTCTGGGGAAACACACGCCGATCAACACAAAAGAAAGTCGCCCTCCGAATTCGTCCGCCGTCTCGCGCGCAACTTCTTCTCGAACTCCATCGATCTTGCATTCGTCCGCGCCCGTGGTACGATACACGGCCGTTAACGTTAACGAACTAACATTTTCGTGTTTCCGCGGTTACGCCGCGATTCTCGGCCTTTTTCTTTTCGGATCGTCGCAGAGGAGACCCTCATGAGCGCAGCTCCGTTCCAACCCAAGCCTGAGCACAAATTTACCTTTGGCCTCTGGACCGTCGGCAATCGCGGCCGCGATCCGTTCGGCGATTTCGTCCGGCCGCCACTCTCTGCCCTCGAAATCGTCGCCATGTTGGGCGAAGTTGGCGCGTGGGGCGTCAACCTCCACGACAACGATCTCGTTCCCATCGACGCCACGCCAACGGAACGCGACATCATCGTTCGCGATTTCAAACGCGCTTTGAAGGACGCCGGCCTCGTCGTTCCCATGGCCACCGTCTCTCTTTTCTTCCATCCCGTTTTCCGCGATGGCGCCTTCACCGCAAACGACCCGCAAGTCCGCGCCTACGCCCTGCAAAAAACCATGCGCGCCATGGATCTCGGCGCTGAGCTCGGCGCAAAAATCTTCGTGCTTTGGGGCGGACGCGAAGGCGTCGAGACCGACGCTTGCCGCCGCGCCGACGAAGCCGTCAAGCGGCTCCGCGAAGCCGTCAATTTCCTTTGTGAATACAACATCGACTGCGGCTACAAATTTCGCTTCGCCCTCGAATCCAAACCGAACGAACCGCGCGGCGACATTTACATGGCCACCACCGGCCACTATCTCGGCTTCATTCCCACGCTCGATCATCCGGAAATGGTCGGCGTCAATCCCGAAGTCGCGCACGAACAGATGGCCGGCCTCAATTTCCTGCACGGCGTGGCGCAAGCCTGGGAAGCGGGCAAACTCTTTCACATCGATCTCAACGATCAGGCTCCCGGCCGTTACGATCAAGACTTCCGCTTCGGCTCGTCCAATCCCAAGTCCGCGTTCTTTCTTGTAAAGTTTCTGGAAGACGTCGGCTACGACGGCTCGCGCCATTTTGACGCGCACGCTTATCGCACCGAAGATTACGAAGGCGTCAAGGATTTCGCCCGCGGCTGCATGCGCACCTATCTGATTCTCAAAGACAAGGCCGCTCGCTGGAATTCCGACCGGGAAATTCAGGCCATCCTCAAGGAAATAAACTCCGGCGGCAAGGATTTGCCAAACACCGCCAAGTACTCAAAATCGAACGCCAAGGCGCTGCTCTCCCACGTATTCGAGAAAGACGCAATGATGAAAAAAAGGCTGCCCTACGAGCGCCTCGATCAACTCACCATCGACATTTTGACGGGCACGCGCTGAACCTCCCGCCGCCAATTCGCGAATACTTGCGCCCCGATTCGGCTATCATAATCTTCGCCGGAATACTGACGGCCAGGCTCGGAGCGCGTTGATGGACTTCATCCACGATGATTTCCTCTTACATTCGAAAGCGGCGCAAACTCTCTATCACGATTTCGCCGAACGCGAGCCAATCCTCGATTACCATTCACATCTCTCGGCTTCCGACATCGCCGTAAATCGCACTTTTACGAATCTCTTTGAAATCTGGCTCGCCGGCGATCACTACAAATGGCGTGCCATGCGCGCGAGCGGCTTTGCCGAACGCTTCTGCACCGGCGACGCCCCGCCTTACGAAAAATTTCTCGCCTGGGCCCGCACCGTTCCCGCAACGCTCCGCAATCCCCTCTTCCACTGGACTCATCTCGAACTGAAACGTTATTTCGGAGTTTCCGAGCTTCTCAACGAAGCAAACGCAAAATCCGTCTGGAACCGGGCCAATTCCCTTCTTCAAACTTCCGCGCTCTCCGCGCAGGGCATTCTGCGAAAATTCAGCGTTCGCGCTCTCTGCACCATTGACGATCCATGCGACGATCTCAGCCATCACGCGGCCATCAACTCGCAGTCGCTGGGCTTCCGCATCTTCCCCACCTTTCGCCCCGATAAAGCCCTTCGCGTCGACGATGCATCGATCTTTCTGCCGTGGCTCGAACTCCTTCGCTCCAAAACCAACAATCCCATTTCCAATTTGCCCGAATTTCTCGCCGCACTGAAGCATCGCCACGACGCTTTCGCCGCCGTCGGCTGCAAACTTTCCGATCACGGCCTTCCGTACGCTTACGCCACGCCGTGCACCGAATCCGCCGCCGCCACTATCTTCGAAAAAGCGTTGGCGGGCAGCGGCGTTTCGCCCGCGGACTTCGAGCGCTTCGCTTCGTTCCTCATGCTCTTTTTCGGCCGGCTCGACGCCGAAAAAGGCTGGACCAAACAGCTCCACCTTGGCGCCCTTCGCAATGCCAACTCGCGCGCGCTCGAATCGCTCGGCCCCGACACCGGATTCGATTCCATCGGCGATTGGGACCAGGCCGCCGCGCTCTCTTCTTTTCTCGATCTCCTCGCCCGGGAAAACGCTCTGCCCAAAACCATCGTCTACAACGTAAACCCCGCCGACAATTACGTCTTCTCCAGCGCCATCGGAAATTTTCAGGACGGCTCCGCCGCCGGAAAAATCCAGTTTGGCAGCGGCTGGTGGTTTCTAGACCAGAAAGAAGCCATCGAGTGGCAGCTCAACGCGCTCTCCAATAACGGCCTGCTTTCGCGCTTCGTCGGCATGCTCACGGACTCGCGTTCCTTCATGTCTTTTCCGCGCCACGAATATTTTCGCCGCGTCCTCTGCAATCTCTGCGGCCGCGAAATGGAAAGCGGCGAACTCCCCGCCGATTTACAACTCGTCGGCTCCCTGGTCAAAAATATCTGTTTCGCCAACGCCGAAAACTATTTCGGCCTCGCCCTGCCGCCGGCTTCCGAGCGCAAAACACAATCCGCCTGACGGAGTTGGCGGCTTCAGCAGAAGCGTCACGCCCGCCCTTCTCTTCGCACCGCATTGCGCGGTGCCGTTAATGCAGCAGCACGTATTCGAAATCGGCCGGCTTGGTATTGATTCCGCGTTCCGGCGGCGCAATCCACCCCGCCATCTTTCCGCGTACGAACACGCCTTTCATCAAGCTCCGCACGTACGCGCGATCGACTTCCGTCGGCAGCCATTCCGTTTGCCGCGCCGCAAACTCTTCCGCTCCAATCGGCTTTCCGCTCAAATCCGTCGGCACATTCGCCCAGCTTCCCACCGTCCTGCGAAATCTCGGACTCGGCAAAAACATCCGCTGCGGATACCCGCTCTCTTCCAGCAATTTGTTCCAGCGCGCCAATCCCTTTTCGCAATCCCGCACGTACGATTCGCGCACCACTTCATTCATCGCATTCCGCATCGGAATCTGTTCGCTTCGCACCCCGCCTTTTCCATCCGGCAATTCCAGCGTGTGCGTTTGCTCCGTCGCCAAATGATCCTCGTACCGCTCCTCATCCGGCCGCCCCTTCAATCCATTCGCAAAATAAGAAGCCGCGTTCGACGACGAATCTCCGCCAAACAGATCCAGCGACGAACTGAACCAGAAGTTCAAATACCGCTGAATTGTCGGCAAATCAATCGCCCCCGCTTTTCGAATCGCCGCGGGATCGTCCGTGCCCAGCCCTTTCATCACCTCAATCGTCCGCTTGATCACCCGTCCAATTCCCGTGTCGCCCACAAACATGTGGTGCGCTTCCTCCGTCAGCATGAACCGGCACGTCCGCGACAGCGGATCGAAACTCGACTCCGCCAGCGACTTCAACTGAAATTTCCCGTCGCGATCCGTGAAGTACGTGAACATGTAAAAACTCAGCCAGTCGCTGATCGGCTCATTGAACGTGCTCAAAATCCGCGGTTTGTCCGCATCGCCCGAATGCCGCTCCAGCAGCTCTTCCGCCTCTTCTCGCCCGTCGCGCCCAAAATACGCGTGCAGCAAATACACCATCGCCCACAAATGGCGGCCCTCTTCCACGTTCACCTGAAACAAATTCCGCAAATCGTAAAGCGACGGCGCCGTGTGTCCCAGCAATCTCTGTTGCTCCACCGACGCCGGCTCCGTATCGCCCTGCGTCACAATCAATCGCCGCAGCGTCGATCGATGTTCGCCCGGCACCTGTTGCCACGCCGGCTGCCCCACGTTGTCTCCAAATCCAATCTTTCGGTCCGCGCCCGGCTCGGCCAAAAAAATTCCCCATCGGTAGTCCGGCATCTTCACGTACCCAAACGTCGCCCATCCCTTCGTGTCCACCGATATCGCCGTCCGCAAATAAACTTCCGCCGCATTAAAATCGCTCGGCCCCAAACCGTGCCACCAGTTCAGGAATTCCGGCTGCCAATGCTCCAGCGCCCTCTGCAATGTCCGGTTCGATCCCAAATCCACATTGTTTGGAATCCGGTCGTGATAGTTCGATTCCATCGTTACACTCTCTCCCAGTCAAATTTCGCCTTCGAACCTTTTCCAAAAATCTTCAGCGCGCCCTGCTCGCCCGTCGCATTCGGCCGGATAAAGACCCAGTTCTGCCACGCCGAAAGCCGCCCAAAAATCTTCGTCACAACATTTTCATTTCCCGCGAACCGCAAACTCGCTTCCATTCCCGTCAGCGCATCCGGCGAAAGGCTCACTCGCTCTTCCATCGCGATTCGAATCTCGTCCTCCCAATCCAAATCGTCCGGCGCCACCGTCACAAGCCCCGCCTCCAACGATTCCTCCGCGCCCAGTTCGCGGCCGCACATTTTCCTCAATTCATCCAGCTTCTTTTCGTCTCCGTGGAAGCGCGCCGCGAGCCGTCCCGATCCATTCACCATCGGCAACAATCCAAAATTCATCTCCGACAGCGCGATTTTCGGCAGCATCGCTTCGTCTTCCGCGGCCGCCAGCATGTAACTCCGGTCCGCCGCCAGCGCCAGTTCGAACAGCGTCCCCGCAAAACACGACTCCGGCTCGATAAACGCAAACATGCTTCTCGAGCTCACGTCCAGCCGCGCACACGTCCGCCGCAGCATCCCAATCGTCTCGCGCACCAGCCAATCTTCCCGATTTGCGATCATCAGCGCGTCATTCGCCAGCACGGCCGCGCCATCGCCTTCCGTCTTGAACAAAATCAATCCCAGCTCCGGCTCATTCGTCCGCAAAAGCAAAATCGCGTCGTCCAATTCCCTCGCCATCACGAGCGGCCACCACTTATCGCCAAGCGCGTGAATCTCTTCCGCGCTCTTCGGCTGCGCCCCGCGCGGCCCGCTCACCTTCAGCGTCGCCGTCCGCCCCGCACGATCAAACGTCACTTCCACAAACTCGTAGTGATATCCCGAATCGGCAATCTTTCGCTTCAGCGGCCCAAGTCGGATTCCCTTCGCATCCGCTTTCCGGCTCGATCCATCCGCCAGCTTCTTTGCCCGCTCCGTCACCAGCGCTGCAAATTTCGCCGGCGCCGCAATCTCATCCACCAAACCCCATTGCTTGGCTCTTTCGCCTTTCACGCCATCCGCATTCGTGCAAAACAAATCCGCCAAATCCCGCCGCACTTTTCTCTTGTCTACAATCCGCGTCAGTCCGCCCGTTCCCGGCAGCACGCCCAGCAACGGCGTCTCCGGCAAACTCACCGCGCTCGAACGGTCATCCACGAGCAAAATCTCGTCGCACGCCAGCGCCAGCTCATACCCGCCGCCCGCCGTCGTTCCATTCAGCGCCGCCAAGAATTTCAGCCCGTCATTCCGGCTCGAATCTTCCATCCCGTTTCGCGTCTCGTTCGTGAACTTGCAAAAATTCACTTTCCAGCCGTGCGACGAAAGCCCCAGCATGTAAATATTCGCGCCCGCGCAAAACATTCTTTCCTTCGCGCTCGAAATCACCACGCACCCGACTTCCGGATGCTCGAATCGAATCCGCTGCAACGCGTCATGCAGCTCAATATCCACGCCAAGGTCGTACGAATTCAGCTTCAGCTTGTACCCCGGCCGCAGTCCCGCATCCTCATTCACGTCCATCAGCAGCGTTGCCACGCGCCCATCCACCTTCCATTTCCAATGCCGGTAGCCCTCCGGCGCCGCGTCGAACAAAACCATCTGTTTTTCCATCACTTCCGCCATATGCTCCTCATCCCGCCGCTCGTTCGCAATTCTCCAAGTGTACTATACCGCCTGCCACTGGCAGCAATAAGCAATATAATGCAGATACCCGCGCTCTCACCCCGCCTTCACCGCCGCCGCCAGCTCCGCCGCCGCCTGCTTCACCGTCTTCCCGCTCGTATTCACCTTCGCGTCCGCCCTTTCATACAGCGGCTCTCGCCCCGCCAGTATCTTCCGCAAATCCGCCATCGCCCATTGGCTTCCCGCCATTGGCCTCTTGTCTCCCTGCGCAATCACGCGTCGCATGTGATCCTCCGGCTTCGCCTTCAGCCAAACCGTGTAACACGCGCTCCTCAGCCGCGAAAAAGTCTCCGGCTCGTTCACAATGCTCCCGCCCGTCGCCAGCACAAATCGTTCGTTCGTCTCGAGCACCCGCTCCAGCGCCTCTCGCTCCATCCGATGAAACCCCGCCGGTCCATACAAATCAAACACCGCGCTCAATTTCACGCCGCTCTCCTGCTCGATCCGCCGGTCCAGTTCAATGAACGCCGCACCCATCCTCTCCGCCAGCAGCGCGCCCAAAGTGGACTTCCCCGCGCCGCGTAAACCCACCAGCGCCACGCGTCCGCGACGTTCCTCTTCATTCTTCGCGCCGAATTTTTCCAGCAGCATCGTCTGCGCGCGCCGCCGCTCTTCCGGCTTCAGCTTTTCCAGCAGCGCAATCGTTCCCGCAAGCTCCGGCACATCCCCGTCTCGCTCTTGCGCCAGCCGCTCCACGCCCAGATCCATCGCATGCGCAATCCGCCGCAACCGGATAATCGATATATTTCCATGTCCCGTCTCCAGCTGCGCCAAAAAACGTTCCGACACGTACGCCGACTTCGCCAGCTCTTTCCTCGTCATCCCTCGCCGCGCCCTCTCGGCGCGCACCCGCTCGCCCAGCATCCGCAAGAATTCCGTCTCCGGCCGCGGCCCGCTCTGCACTTTGCTTCTCATCGTCTCTCCCAACCGGCAGTATAGTACATCCCCCGCCGGCGCGGTCCCGCATCGCGTTCGCGATTCGAATCTCACCCGCGCCCGAGCCTTTCGCCCTCCCTGGTGTTTCCCCATCCACCCGCTCGCTGTTAAAATCTCACCCCGGAGAATCCTCTCGTGCCCAAATCAAAACCTCACTCTCGCCCTGCCAATTCCAGATCCGCCGGCGCCAAAGAGCCCACCGAAGCACAAATCGCCGTCCACTGGAAAGAAGAGCAATACTTCCATCCGACAAAGGAATTCAAAGCCCAGGCCAATCTTGCCGACCCGTCCTTCGTCAAAAAATTCTCCGAAAAAAATTTCCCGCGATGTTTTGATCTCTACGCCAATCTCCTCGACTGGGACAAAAAGTGGAAGAAGACGCTCGACACTTCTCACCCTCCCTTCTGGAAATGGTTCGTCGGCGGCGAACTCAACGCCTCCTATAACTGCGTCGATCGCCATCTCGCCGAGCATAAAAACAAAGCCGCCTTCATTTTCGTTCCCGAACCCGAACACGAATCCCCGCAAGTCCTCACCTATCGCGAACTTTACATCCGCGTCAACGAAACCGCCGCCATGCTCCGCGATTTCTGCGGCCTCAAAGCCGGCGATCGCGTCACCATTCACATGCCGATGATCCCCGAGCTTCCCGTCACCATGCTCGCCTGCGCCCGCCTTGGCGTCGTCCATTCCGTCGTCTTCGGCGGATTCAGCGGCGAAGCTTGCGGCCTCCGAGCCGCCGATTCCGGCAGCCGCGTTCTCATCTACGCCGACGGCTACTACCGCAACGGAAAATGGATCGATCATAAAGGCAACGCCGACATCGCCATCACCACCGCCAAAAAAGAAGGCCAGGACATCGACAAAGTCCTCGTCTGGCGCCGTTTCCCGGGCAAACAAATGTCGGAAGCGCCCATGGTCAGCGGCCGCGATTTTTTCGTCGAAGACGTTTTGAAAGATTACCGCGGCCAAATCGTCGAACCCGTCTCGCTCGACGCCGAAGCCCCGCTCTTCCTCATGTACACCAGCGGCACCACCGGCAAACCCAAAGGCTGCCAGCATCGCACCGGCGGTTACCTCGCTTACGCCGCCGGCACTTCAAAGTTTTACCAGGACATTCAGCCCGGCGACGTCTATTGGTGCATGGCCGACATCGGCTGGATCACCGGCCACTCTTACATCGTCTACGGCCCGCTCGCCCTCGCCGCCACCAGCGTTCTCTACGAAGGCGTCCCGCAATTCCCCGACGCCGCTCGTCCCTGGCGCATCGCCGAACGTCTCGGCGTCAATATCTTCCACACTTCTCCCACCGCCATTCGCATGCTCCGCAAAGCCGGCGCCGACGAACCAAAAAAATACAACTACTCCTTCAAGCACATGACCACCGTCGGCGAACCCATCGAGCCCGAAGTCTGGCGCTGGTATTACGAAGTCGTCGGCAAAGGCAAAGCCGCCATCGTCGACACCTGGTGGCAAACTGAAACCGGCGGTTTCCTCTGTACCACCAAGCCCGCTCTCGACCGCATGAAGCCCGGCTCCGCCGGCCCCGCCGCGCTCGGAATTTATCCCGCCATCTGGGACGAAAACGGAAAAGAGATCAAAGCCGGCGAACACGCCGCCGGAAATATCTGCATTCGAAATCCCTGGCCCGGCATCATGCAAACCATCTGGGGCGATCCCGATCGCTTCGTAAAGCAGTACTACGAAAAATATTGCAAGAATCCGAAAAGCAAAAAATGGCAGGATTGGCCTTATTTCGCCGGCGATGGCGCCATGCTCTCCGCCGACGGTTATTACCGCATCCTCGGCCGCGTCGACGACGTCATCAACGTCGCCGGCCACCGCCTCGGCACCAAAGAGATCGAATCCGCCTGTCTCAGCGTTCCAGAAATCGCCGAAGCCGCCGTCGTTCCCGTCGTCGACGAAATCAAAGGCCGCGTCCCCGAAGTCTACATCTCCATCAAACCCGGCATGACTCCCAATAAACAAATCATCGACAAGGTCATCGCCACCATCGAAACCATGATCGGCAAAATCGCCCGTCCCAAGCGCATCCACGTCGTTCCCGACATGCCCAAAACCCGCTCCGGCAAAATCATGCGCCGCGTCCTCGCCGCCATTTCCAATCGCATGCACACCGGCGACATCACCACCCTCGCCAATCCGGACATCGTCGAGCAAATCCGCGAACTCGTCCAGGGTCGCGACGCCGTCACCCTCAAAGACGGCCCCGCCGACATCAAACTCTTCGGCGAAAACGGCTAACCACCCACTCACCCGAGCCATATCTAAGCAAACGCACGAGTGGGGTGGACCGCACCCCATGTTGTCTCTTTACGCACACGAGTACTAGACCTTCCCTTTACATTCGTACTGAGAGTACTATACTTGTCGTAACGCAGTGGCTTGCCTCTTTCTTTCCGGCAAGCCGGTCCCTTTCGCCTCTTTTTTCGGCCAGCCGTTTTTCCCCGCAGCGCTGGCTTGGAGGCAATGACTCATGTTTTTGGCTGTCCCAATCGAATTTCGGGCCCTTCTCACTGGGCCGCAGATTCCGCTTAGGAGGTCGTGCATGTTTCTTCATCACCGTTGGGGGCACTTCGTCACCGTCGCACTTCTGGGTTTCGCCGCACTCGTCACGCCCACAGAAGCACAGTTGCCTTTTTCCGCTCCCAAAAACGTCTCGAATAATTTGGATTCCACCTTCATGCCGCAAACGGCCGTGGATTCCAAAGGCAACATCTTCGTCGTCTGGGAAGACGACACCAGCACGAACGCGAACATCCTTTTCAGCCGATCTTCCGACGGCGGCGCCACCTTCTCGGCGCCCATCAATCTTTCCCACTCCAGGCTTTTCCCGTTTGGCCCGCGAATCAACGTCGACTCGAGCGACGGCATCAATGTCGTCTGGAATGACAACTCTCCCGGCAATCTCGACATTTTCTTCGCTCGCTCCACCGACGGCGGCTTAACTTTCTCTTCTCCCCTCAACGTTTCCCACGACGCAAGCGCCTCCGGTAATCCGCAGGTAGCGGCGGACTCCACCGGCAACATTTTCGTCGTCTGGGAAAATGACAGCGGCGTTCTCGGCATCTTGTTCAGCCGCTCGGTCGATGGCGGCGTCACATTTTCCTCACCCGCCATGATCTCCACGAACACCACTGGTTCCGTCTCCTCGCAAATGGCGGTTGGCCCCAATGGCAACGTCTATCTCGCATGGGAAGACGATTTCGCCTCCGGCTCCGACATTTCCTTCAGCCGTTCGCTGGACCACGGTCAGACTTTTTCGCCTCCCGCCAGCCTTCCTCATGGCGTGGGAAATTCCACTGGCGTCCAGCTCAATGTCGATGCCGCTGGCAACGTCAACGCCGTTTGGTCCAACGATAGCCCCGGCAATTCCGACATCTTCTTCAGCCGTTCCACCAATGGCGGCCTCAATTTCTCCGCACCCGCCAATATTTCGAAGACCCTCGGATTTTCAAGCAACGCTCTCCTTGCCACCGACGCTTCTGGCAACATCCATGTCATCTGGACCGATAACGTTCCGCCGGCTACCGCAACGGATATTTTCTACGCGCGATCCAGCAATGGCGGCACATCCTTCTCCTCTCCAATCAATATTTCCAACAACTCTGGATTTTCTGCCGATCCTTCGCTCGCCGTCGATTCACTCGGCAATGTCAACGTGGTCTGGGACGACAACACGCCCGGCAACGACGACATCTTCTTCTCGCGCTCCACGGACTCCGGAGCCACCTTCGCCGCACCGCAAAATCTTTCCGGCAACAGCGGTTCGTCCACCATCCCCGAAATCGTCGCCGACAAAAACGGCAGCTTGAACGTCGTCTGGCAAGACACCACGCCCGGCGTCTCGCAAATCTTTTTCAGCCGTTTCACCAACGCCGTCGTCAACCATCCTCCCGTTGCCGTCGCTGGGCCGGACCAAACCATTCAAGCCGCCAGCCAGAACGCCACGTCCGTGCAGCTCAATGGCTCCAAGTCCAGCGATCCCGACAACGATCCGCTCACCTTCGTTTGGACAGACCAATCGGGCAACATCGTCGGCACCACTGCCGTTGCTCAACTGAATCTTCTGACCGGCACCTACACTTTTACGCTCACCGTCACCGATCCCGGCAATCTCAGCTCGTCGTCCACAACTCACGTCACCATCACCGCGCCCGTTAACCATCCGCCGGTCGCAGTCGCCGGTTCCAGCCAAACTCTCAGCTGCACCGGCCAGAACGGCACATCCGTGACGTTGAACGGTTCAACCTCCAGCGATCCCGACGGCGACCCGCTTACCTATATCTGGAAAGACGCGGCAGGCAATGTCGTCGGCACTTCTGCTATCGTCCAGCGAACGCTTTCGTCTGGGACGTATACCTTCACCCTTACCGTCACCGATACCGGCGGTCTCAGTTCTTCCGCCGCCACGCAAATCACGATCCAAGACACGACTCCTCCTTCTCTCTCCGTGTCACTCACTCCCAATTCCTTGCAGCCGCCGAATCACAAGCTGATTCCGATCGCGGCCACGGTTTCCGCAAGCGACGCCTGCTCGGCAAACGTTTCGGTCCGTCTCGTTTCCATCACCAGCAACGAACCTGACAACGGAACGGGCGACGGCGATCAACCCAATGACATACAAGCCATCGGCGGCGGCCCCGTTCCCTTCGGCACCGACGTTCGCTCCTTCCTCTTGCGCGCGGAACGCGCCGGCGCCGGCACCGGACGCATCTACACCGTCACTTACTCCGCCACGGACGCCGCGGGCAACTCCTCCTCCGCATCGGCGGTCGTAGTGGTTGCCGCCCAATCGGGCGACCCCGCACCAGTCGCCTCGGGGACCGGAACTCCCAGCGACCGCGACGGGCATCACGACGATCGCGACAAAAAGAAAGACCACGACAAAGATAAGGACAAAGACAAAGACAAGGACAAAGACAGAGACCACGATCACTAAGATCGCTCGACGTTCCATTCATCCCTTGCAGTGAATCGAACGGGCGGCGGCGAACAGCCGCCGCCCGTTATTTTTCTACCTGGTTTTATCCAATTTCAAAAAGACTTGCTTTGAAACACTTGACATCCCGCAATTGCAGATTCTCTTCAACTTCAAGTATTTTTCCGTAGGAAGCAGGAGAGGCCGTCAAAGTAGCGTACGCTTCAGCGTGCGTCCGCACTTGACATGCAGCGCAACGCCAAACGCGGAACAGGGCCGATGTACCGTACGCTTCAGCCTGCGCATGCATTTGATCTGCAGCAGTACTTCGGTCCGTCTTTCTTCGTGTTGCCGTTGTAGCGGCCGCCTTCTGAGGCGGGCGCTCTTCCCAACGCGCATCGTCGCACGCCGCTTCAGTTCTTGAAAGGATTCACCACTTGCACGGAATAATTCGAGCAACAATTAAGAATCGCGCGGCCAACAAGAATGATCGTCCGGTGCCCAGGTGCGAATGGGATCGAGGAACGGCTTGCCAGGAGTAGACTGTATCTAGTCAGCCGAACATGAGACTTGAGCCTCGCTCTCGGTGAAACGAACTCTGGCCAGGCTGTCCTCACCGCTAAAGTTACGTCAGCCAAGGAAATTGCGGGCCTGAGAGACACCGTACTGAAAGTGACTACTATAGGAACTTTTCCGGTCACGCGACTTGAACCTTGGAGGCAAATCACTCGACGTGAATGGCGGTTCCCAAATAGACATTCTCACCGGAAAGAACATTAGTCTGCGGATTCTTAGGAAAACCAAGCTGCTCGCCATGTATGCCGACGGTTCCCGTAACGACTGCATCTTGGTCGGGGGAATTTGGGAAGAACGAAACTAGGCAGACCATGTTGTGTTTGAATTGCCTCTTCGGTAATGGCGAAAGTGTGGCTTCAAAAAATCCATCTTTCCGAACTTTTGGCAGCGCCCTGACACTCAGTATCTGGCTTCCTTCACCAACGTAATCTTGAACATCGACAACTAAGACCGCACCAGCGGGAAGATTCGAGGCACCTCTCAGCCATATTCGTTCGGCATCCCTATACTCCGCGTTTGCTCCAATGTAGTACGTCGGTGCAGTCAGGCTGCGGTGTGATATGGTTTGGGAAAACAGTGCTGCGGCAATTGCAAGCGTGGCAGTAAGGCCCACGACGATTCGAGACATTTGAACGCTCCGATGGTGTACAGATTAACCCACACTCCGTGAATTTCGGTCAGGTCCTGGTAAAGGGTAAAGTCCAATCGGCGGGCATAACTCTATAGCAAAAAGAATCACCGCAACAATAGAGGATATGAGTTCCACTCTGAATTGGGCCTTCGGAGCTGCAAAATATATTGCCCAGAGGACGCGGAGGAAAGGTCAACGACGGCTTCGATTGACGTAATACCATCTTTCAGAGACGCGACACCATTTGTGGTGACGATCGCGCTTCCCGTAGTAATCGCGATGCGGAGTTCCTATGGACCCTCAGCGCGAGATCGTCTATCGCATCCCGATGTTAGTGTATTTCAGGAGCGGTTCTTTTGGTGGTGTGGCTTTAAGAAGTGCAGGCATTAAGAAGGGGGTTCCTTAGGAGGTGGCGGATTTAGCAGGTTTAGCCTTTATGACGTCGGTTCTTTAGGAGGTGAGGGCTTTAGCCCTCACGTAGAGGCGAGGAAAAGCAGGGCTTTAGCCCCTGAAGAAACAACTTCCGCATTGCTTAGCGATTTATGAGGTAGCTACTAGTAACCATTCTAAAAATCAACCGTCGTTCGAATGTCAGGGTCTTATCCGAATTTCAGTGGCCCGATCCGCACTTGGCTTGCGTCTCGGCCAGCGTGTCCGGATCGAGCTGCGCGTCGCGCCAGCTTGCCGCGGAGCAAACCTGCGCTCCCGTCAAACCCAGCACGCCGTGCAAATCCGCGCCGTCGAGCTTTGCGCCGTCTAAAATCGCATCGCGAATCACGGTGCCGGTGAAAACCGCGCCGCGCAGGTCCGCGCCGCGCAAATCCGCGCCCAGAAAAATCGTTCCCTTCATTTGCGCGCCGGTCAGCGTTGCGCCGCCGAGTTTCGCGCCGGAAAAGTCGGCCAGTTCCAAATTCGAAAGCGACAATGTCGCGCCTTGCAGTTGCGTGTCGCGCACGTCCGCCCTTGTTAAATCCGCGCGAAGCCACTTCGTCTGCTGCAGATTCGCGCCGTAGAGCGAAGCGCCCGCCAGCTTGGCGTTTGCGAAATTCGCTTGCGGAAAAACGGCGTACGTAAAATCCGCGCCCTTCAAATTCGCTCCCGCCAAATTCGCGGCCGTTCCATCCGCGGAAATCAGCACCGCTTTTTCCAGGCTCGCATGATCCAGCACGGCGTCGCGCATCTTCGCTTCGCGCAGGTTGGCGCCGTCCAAATCCGATTCCGTCAAATACGCGCCGATCAAATCGCCGCGCCACAATCTCGCATCCGTCAACGAAGCGCGGTACGCACGCGCGTAGCGCAGGCTTCCTTCATTTAATTTCGCGCCGTCCTCGGCATCGGAGTTCCCTTTCGCCTTCGGCAGAATCAGCGACGATTCGATCAAGTCCGCATAGGGCCGGTATCCGACCAGGCGAAAACCTTCCGCCGCCCAGCGTCGCGGACTTCCGCTGAAATATCGATTCGAGGCTTCCGTCTCCGCCGGCACGCCCCAAATCACGCCGAATGAAAGCGCCAGCAAAATAATTCCTGCGGCAATCGGAACGCGCATCGTCACGAACGCCAGGCGCAGCACGCTGCGGGAATTCGGCCGGCGAATTTCCCCGGGCCGCACCACGCGGCTCACCACCGCCGGCAATCCCGTCGCAACGCTCACGCTCAGCACAAAAAATAAAACGTGCAGCGCCGTTCCGCGCAAATCCTGCCGCACCAGATATCGCATCCAGATCAGCGCAACCGTCGCCGGCACAACCCAATACGCCAGCAGCGTCGCGATCACGTTTTCCAGCAGCGACACCGCCGTTTTCGCGTCGCGCAGCCAGCGAAAATGCCGCCGCACCAGCCCCATCAAATACCACGGCCCTTCGCGCTCCACCGTTTGCCCATCCTGAAAAACCGCGGGCAGCGCCGCCATGCTGGCCCACACGCGCAAGAGCAAAAATTGGAATCGCACAAAAATCGTGAGCAGCGCAATCGGCGCGATCAAATAGAACGCATTGATCGGCAGAAGATTTCCGAGACGCCGCCACGGAATCGTCGGCCCGTCCAGAATCAATCGCGCGTCGGATGTCGTCGCCACGACGAGGCAGCAGATGGCGCTCGCCGTGAGCATCAGAAAATAAAACCAGCGCGCGCTTTTCGTCGCCTCCCACACCGCTTTCGATCCGTCGATCGACGAAATCGTTTCCGGCAGCATCGCGTCGTACAAATTCGCGCCGCCGAGCCGGCCCAGCCACAAACCTTCCGCGCCGTACATCTGCGCGCCCATCAAATTCGCGCCGCGCAATTCCGCGCCAAGCAAATTCGCGTTGCACAAATCCGCTTGCACCAGCGAAGCGCCCTTCAGATTCGCCATCGCCAAATCCGCGTTGCGCAAATTCGCGCGCTGCAAAAGCGCGCCCTGCAAATTCACGCCGGTCAAATCCGCGTTTTCCAGGTTCACGCCGCACAGATCCGCTTTCGCGCCTTCGTCTCCGCCGGATTCGACCCAGATGCGGTGCTGGTCCAGAATCGCGGCGAGTTCGATCAGGTCGATTTCGCCCGCGGCGCCCGCGTGAATATTTTCCGGAATCGGCACGGCGCGCGGCGGGGCGGGCTCGACTTCAAATTTATTTTTGCGCCCGCCGTTTGTTTTTTTTGCTTCGTCCGCCGCGGACGGTTCCACGGGACGCGAGGGAGAGACGTTACTATCCGGTTTCGATTTACTGGCCACTACAGAATGTCTCGGCGCTTCCTGCTTTTCCGCCGGCCTTTCCGGCTCGGCGCCGCGTTCGATCAGCGAAATCAATTCATCTTTCGTCGCCATTCGCTCCGTGCCGGGATCGAGCGAAACTTTGCGCAAAACATCGACGTCTTGAGCCGGGAAATCCGGCATGGGCAATCCCCTCAGGGCAATTTGTGAGCCGCGGATAAACGCGGGCTCGGCCACGTGAATCGATGATGGCCGATTAGGGCGCGGAAGTCGCCTGCCCTGAAGTACAGGCGAGGCGAAGAAAACACGACCTGTGAAAAACAAGAGCCGGGGCGCTTCGCTGAGGGGCCAAGGCACCCCGGCTTATCCTGCCCGCCTCCGCAGTGAGCGAGCAAGAAGACCGTGAAACGACAAACTCAAAAAAAAACCGCTGCGCGAACCGACGACGAAACGACGAGACGGAAAACTTAGTTGTCGTCTTCGCCGCGCAGAAATTCGTAGCGCTCGATCGCGGCCACGACGCCAACGGAAGATTCGTCGCGCGGCTCGGTGCGCTGCACCCGGCCGAGGCAACGGACGCGAACCGGTCCGGCCAGAGTGATCTCGTTCGGAAGCGTCAGAAGGATTTCAACGGCGGAGCCTTCCTTGACGTCCTTCGCCAGGTAAAAGTAGACCCCGCGGGAGCTAACATCGCGGGATTCGGTGCTGGTTTCGCCAACGGCGGCCCCAGTCGTCCAACGAACCGTAAGGGGGAGCCGCATGGAGAAGCGCTGAGTTGTGCGGCGTTCAGAGCCGGTCAAGGGAAAACCTCCTCGAATGAAGGGCCAGTGTATCTGGGGTGGGGCGGGGGGACAATAGGCCAAGAGGTACAAAAAAGACCTGGGCGGATGAAGTACCGACGTACTAGGAGAGAAAAGGGGGCGCGGCGGGGTTGGGGAGGGTTCGAGGAAGGCGGCTGGGACGAGGCGAGTTCCAGAATGGGAAGAGTTTGGGTACACCCCGGTTCTTCTCGTAAGAGTGGCAAATGCAGGACTTACGCTGGTAGTTTGAGGCCGCATTGACGCAGAAACGGAGCCGAGGTCCTTCGACTCGCGATGGTCGCACAGGATGAGCATCCTTCGCCGGATGCTCATTTTCGCAAGAGTGGCAAATACAGGACTTAGCGGTGAAATAGGGAGTGGAACTGCGTCGAGACAGGAGGAAACGGTGGATTGCCACCCCCACCCCCGGGGAGTTTGTATGAGTATCAAAAGAAAGGAGTTGCGGGCGGAGGCGTTTGCATGAGTAGCAAAACAAACGGTATAGGGATTGGCGGGAGGAAAAAAGAGAACGGGCTGGAGTTCGTGAGCCACAAGCAAGGGTAGCAAACGAGGAGTATAAAGTCAACAGTTAATTGATTGTGTAATTCGAATGACTGTGGAAAATCGTTCGAACGGAAAGAAAAGTCAAAGGAAAGAACCACCCTTTGCAAATTCAGAAGCGCAAAGGATGGTGCACCCCAGAGTTGCTTACTCATTCATTTTTGGGTGATTCCAATCGAGTGCGCCATACGCCAAACGTCAAGAGCGGCCACTTCTTTGCTCATCCTTCAGAGCGCACCCTAAAAGTCGTCTGAAAAAATGTATCTGAGCAAATACGATGGCAACACCAGCGAAAAGCAAGATAACGACGAAATAATCAGTCTCTAGATGTAGGATAAACCGCGTGTGGAGGCGTAACCACATTGCTCCCGTCACGCTAGCAAAGAGGGCTACAAGAGACCCTACGTGGATGCTCACAAGCAATGGTAGTTTTTGCCTAACCGCCTTCTCACCCAGGCTGAATCCCTTCGTCCCCTTTGCTTTTATCACCTGCCCCGACCCGGCATCACAAAATACGAAAGAGAATACGAAACCTGTGTACATGATCATCGAGGCGATTTGAATCTCAAATTTGTTGTCTCTCAGTGCGACAAAAACTAGCATTGTCGCTAGAGACATTATGGGGATAACGATGAACACTCCCAATTCTTTGAAAAGTACAAAGCCTGAGACTCGACTACGCTCGGAATCGGCGCGTGGGACATAGATTTTCAGTTCTTCGGGCTGCATGGCGAGAGTATATCATTTGGGTACTAAGCTGGAGAGGAAGCGAATTTTGGAAAGGGTGCCGCACTAGCTTTTGGAGGCGGCGGGGGCGCTTTTTTCTCCGGGCTTGATGGAAGAGCGGACGACGATGATTTTGCCGAGAACGTCGAACCAGAAGGGCGCGCCGAGAGAGGCGGCGCAGGCGGTGAGGAACCAGCCGAGAAGCGCGCCGAGCCACATCAACGGCCGGCAACCCATGATTTGCAGACCTTCGCGGCTCCAGCCGATGGGGACGTTGGTGCTTTTGAGTTCTTCGATGTCGGCTTTCAAGCCTTGATCGAGAGCGGGCGTCGCGACGGCGGCGGAAGAATTCGCGGTGGTTGACGACGCGGGATGTTTATCGAGAAAGCCTTGGGCGGCGCCGACGAGCGCTTCGCGCTTGGCTTGATTGGTCCAAAGATCCTGGGCGAGGGCGATGGAATTGACGTTCATGGCGACGGCGATGAGGAAGGCGCAAGCGAAAATGATGACGTGAGCGCGGCGCTTGTACCAGCCGGAGACGCGGTCCATGGCGGAATTGAACCAGGCTTCGAGGCCGGCGCGAAATTTTTCAAGATCGTCGTGCGCGTCGTTGAGGAGCGTGAGCAGAGCGGACTTCACCTGCTCGTTGGCGATTTGATTGATGGAGTTGCGAATGTCGGCCGCGGAAGGAATGTTGCCCGCGGCGGGACCGAGGATGCTGGCGACGGCGTTGGCGAAATCCTGGGAGGGAATGTAGGACGGAAGAGTTTTGTTCCGAGCGGCTTCGGCGTACGTGCCGCGAAAAAGACTGAAGATGAGGCCGTGATTGTAAAGTTTGTCGACGAGGCCGGTGTTCGCGCCGAGAAGGCCCTTGATTCCCTTTTCGAGATCGCCGGCGCGATTTTTGAGGCGAGTTTCGAGAAGTTCGTTGAACGCGGAGCAGATGAGGCTGAGAAGAAGAAAGACGAAGACCATACCGATGGCAACATCGAGCAAGGCTGAGCCGAACATGGGCGAGCGACCTCCTTTAACGAGAGAAAGCTGCAAATTATCCCGCAACGCACAGAAAACGGGATAGATTCTGTGTGACTACCGGCAACGCAATTTCCCAGACGAACTTTTCCAAACGCCCGCTGCGAGAAACTTTCTTCAGGGGCTGAAGCCCCATACTTGCCGCCGCAAACGCCGGGGCTGAAGCCCCGACCTCCTAAAGAAATACGTCCATCGCAAAATGCTTCGCGCCGAAGCTCGGCCAAAACTCGAATTCGGCTCGACTACAAAAAGTTGGCGACACCGAAATACGGATGAGCGCCTTCGCCGCCGCCGAGGCTGACGTAGGCGCGGAAAACGACTTTTCCGGCGAGGAAAAAGGAGAGGCCGCCGCCGAATCCCTGATGAAGATTGGAAAAATTGAGATCGCTGCGAGCAGTGGTGACTTTGCCGGCGTCGTAGAAAACGAGAAAGCCGATGGGGCCGATGATGCGGCGATCGTACTCGGTCTGGACGAGAAAAGAATTGGGAGCGCGAAAACGAAAATCGCGGAAAGAGCGGAGAGTGGGTTGGTTGTCGATGTCGCTGCCGCCGATGGTTTCTTGAAGATAGAACGGAATGGCATTTGTTGCGCTCGAGTCGGACATGGCAAGGCGGAAGCGAATGTTGAGAACGCTATCGAGGCGGCGAATGCCTGCCTCGGACTCCGGATAAATGGCGTGATCGAAGTCTGCGACAAAGCGGCGGAAAGAATAGTGGCCGGTGTCGGTGTCGCGGTAATAGCCGTAGCGGAAACGGTAGTTGAGCTGAAAGCGCTCGGAGGCGAAGGCGTAGTGCGGGCGAAGAAATGCCTCGAAATGAAGAAACGTGGGTTGCGAAGCGAGGCCGGGGGCGGTGGCTTCGTTGAAAACCTGGCCGATGGAAGTGACTTTGGTGGAGGAGACATTGCCAACAGCGGGGACAATGGCTTCGAAGGTGCCGGCGGCGGAGAGCCAGGACGTCAAAGGACTGGCGAGAATCGCGCCGGCGCGCGTGTCGCGTTCGCTGAAGTGGACGGCGTTGTGGACGTTGGTATTTGGGCCGAGGCCGTAGAACGGAAGATCTTCCATTTGCTTGTTGCGCGCGTAAAGCTGGAAGGCGAAATTTTCGTCGGAATGATAATCGCCAAAATGCGGGCGGCGGGCCGTGAATTTCCCTTCGGCGAACCAGAATTGACGAATGGTCACGACGCCGGTGAATTCGAGGCGATTTTGCCAGATGTCGCGGTTTAGATCTTGGCCGTAATAGCCGCCACCGCCGACGCCGCTGCCGGGAACGATGCTCTGCGCGACAAAATGGAATGGGCGAGAGCGGAAGGCGCTGGTGGCGCAAGAAAGAAAAGTGTTTTTGCCGAAATCGGCGCGCATGTCGTGGCAATTCTTTTTCCACTGATCCCAATCACCGGTGCCGGTGACGGTGGGATCTTTCGTCCAAACGGCGGGCGTGGTGGATGGGGCGCTGGGTGCGTCTTGCGCGAAAAGGGCTGGAACGGCCGGCGCGGCCAGAAAACAGAAAAGCACGAGATGGGCAAAGTGTTTGCGAGTGCGGGGACGGTTGTTCATGGGTTCGCCTCGTTAATTTCCCGCTCCCCGGCCGGTGGCGCCGGGCGGAGGCGCGGGCTGTTGCGCTTGCGCGAGCAACTTGGAATGAACGCTCTGGAGAAAATCGGAAGCTTGTTTTTCGGAACGGATGTCGCTGGGGTTGATGCCGGATTGTTGATTGGGAGGAAGAACGCGCTTTTCCAAGAGAGAGGCAGTTTCGACGTGAGCGGCGAGGTGATCGTTGATGTCGGCGTTGAGGTGAGCGGCGTCGAGATGGGCCTGGCCCTGGGCGACGAGAGATTGCGAGGGCAAAGCGGTGAGTGAGATGGGAATGGCTTCGGTGCGCGGCTGAGCGAGCGAGAGATTGGCTTCGAACGTGTTGGCCTGGCGATCGCGATTGGTGAGCGAAGCGTTTGGAACATTTTTCAGGAGAAGCTTGCAAGCGGTGGCGATGATGGAGCTGTGATCGTATTGCGTGCGATCGATGGTGCCGGCCTGGACGTAGGGCGAAATAATGATGGCGGGAACACGAACGCCGAGACGCGTGAAGTCAAACGCCGGATCGAGCGAATTCGGACTGCCGGCCCAATTTTTATTGTCGGGATTGACGGCAGGCGGAGGCGCGACGTGGTCGTAGAGGCCGCCGTGTTCGTCGTAAACGACAATGAGGAGAGTGGATTCGCGAACGGCCTGGTTGTTCCAGATGGCGTTGAAAGTGTCGCGAATGAGAATTTCGCCCTGCTCGACGTTGTGATCGGGATGCTGATCGCTGGCGGAGAAAAAAGTGTTGTTGATGGGATCTTCGCCGTTGGCGTAACGCGGCTCGATGAAGCTGTAAGCGGGGAGCTTATTATTTTTGCAGGCGGAGAGAAAATCGTCGTAGAGGGCGAAGTATTTGCCTTGATTCATGAGGCCTTTGAAGGTCATGGCCATGGTCGAATCGTGATAGAAAATTTTTGCGTCGACGTTATTTTCGCCGAGAAGTTCGTAGATGGTTTTGGACATGGCGAGCCAATCGACGCCCATATCGACGCGGCCGATGGAAGTGGAGCCGTGAGCGAAGGCGCGATTGGGGAACGTGGGGCCGGGTATGGAAGAAAACCAGCGATCGCAAACGGCGAACTGACGGGCAAGCTGGGTGAGGACGGGAACTTTTTCGGGCTTGAAACACTTCATGATGCGATGGGCGTTTGCGGAGTTGTGGGTTTTGCCTTCGTAGCTGAGGACGAAGCCGTTCATGGCGGGATTTTGCGCGACGGGCGTGGAAGCATCGCCGTAAAGCTGCGTGAGCGTGTCGAAAAGGGCGTGGCCGGGATCGGGCGTGAAGTCGCCGGAGTAATTGGCGTCATTCGAAACGGTGGCGCGTTCGCCGACGGAATCATTGTTGAACTCGGTGCCGGCGAGGCCGTCGATTGGCCAGTTGGGGGTGGCGGCGAAGCCGAGCAGGTGGTCGAAGGAGCGATTTTCCATCATGAGAACGACGATGTGCTTGAGATTGTCTGTGCCGGCGGACATAGAGACTCCTGAGATGGCGGTTTGAAGATAGTGAGGAATGAGGAGTGGGCGTTACAGGGTAGAGAGAAAAAAATCAAAATCGGGCGAGGAAAAATCGCCTCGGCGAGCGCCAGAAGAAAACGAAGCAGCGGGTATAAGTGGCCGCGCTCGGAACTGGTCAGGATTTGAAGACGGAATCTTGTTGCGGCGCGGGAGCTTGATCGAGGACTTCGCGGATTTTGGCGGCGAGGGAAGATGGGGTGAAGGGTTTTTGGATGAAGAAGGTGTTGGCTTCGAGTTCGCCGTGGTGAAGGATGGCTTGCGGCGTGTAGCCGGACATGTAGAGGACGCGCAGGCCGGAGCGGAGGGCGGTGAGCTGCGTGGCGAGTTCGCGGCCGCCGATGCCCGGCATGACGACGTCGGTGAGAAGCAGATCGATGCGTTCCGCGCGGTCGCGACAGATGGAAATGGCGGCTTGCGGCGTATCCGCCACGAGCGGCGTATAGCCCGCGGCGGAAAGCGCTTCGCTGGCCAATTCGCGAACCTGTTCGTCGTCTTCGACGAGGAGAATTGTTTCCGCGCCGCGATGGGTGGAGGCGTGTGCCTGATCAAACGGAAGAGAATCGGCGGGCGCAGCGACCAAGGGAAGGTAAACCTTGAAAGACGTGCCGCGGCCGGGCTCGCTATAAACCCAGATGTTGCCGCCGCTCTGTTTGACGATGCCGTAGACCATCGAGAGGCCGAGACCCGTGCCTTTGCCGATTTCCTTGGTGGTGAAAAACGGCTCAAAGATTCGCGTGAGGTTTTCCGCAGCGATGCCGGCACCGGTGTCGCTGACGGCGAGCGAAACGTAGTGACCTTTCTGGACGGTTTGGTGGCGCGAAGCATACGATTCGTCGAGCGAGACGTTCGCGGTTTCGATGGTCAGCTTGCCGCCGGTGGGCATGGCGTCGCGGGCGTTGACGACTAAATTGAGGATCACCTGCTCCATCTGCGTGCGGTCGGCGCGAACGGAGCCAAGCTGTGCGTCGAGAATCGTGCGCATATCGATGTCTTCGCTGATCAGGCGACGAAGCATTTTTTCGAGGTTTTGCACGAGTTCATTGAGGTTAAAGACCTTGGGTTGCAGGACCTGGCGCCGGCTGAAGGCGAGAAGCTGGCTGGTGAGAGACGCGGCGCGATCGGCGGCGTCGTCAATGCGTTCGAGTCCGCTTCTGAACTCCGCGGCCGGAGCGCGATCGAGAAGGAGCCGGCTGTAACCGCGAATGACGGTGAGCAGATTGTTGAAATCGTGGGCAATGCCGCCGGCGAGGCGGCCGATGGCTTCCATCTTCTGCGCCTGACGAAGTTGCGTGCGCGATTCCTCAAGCCTCGCGGTGCGCTCGGCAACTTGTTCTTCGAGATGTTCTTCGTTTTGGCGGAGCAATTTCTCAATGCGTTCGCGCTCGGCAATTTGCGCTTTCAGATCCAATTGGACGCGATGCTGGCGCTGCTGAATGAGGACCAGGCGCAGGCTCGACGCGCAAAACGAGATGGCGACAATGACGACGGCGAACACCGGGCGTTCGCGGATCATGTACATGGAAAGAATGAGAACAAGAAACGCGAAAAGGATCGGGAAAAGGCGGTTACCGATCAAGTCGCTCCACAGGCGCCGCGGTTGCGACTGTTCGACTTTCTGCTGATCCCACGTCCCGGCAATCACGATCGGAATGACGTTGAGGGTGGTCCAGATAAATTCGTACCAGGAGCCGGTCTGAAGCGTGGCGCCGAGATAGTTGTAATAAAAATCGCCGATCGCGGCGCAAACCAAGAACAAGCCGATGCGGCCAAACAGTGCGCGGACGACGCGCGAATTGGTGAGCGTGGCGCGGAGAAGAAAGATGACGGCCATGGAGCCGTCGTACATGAGCGAGCCGACCCAGGTGGTGCGGAGCCAACTGTGCGCGAACGGCGATCCTGAAGTCGCATGTGTGGGCATGTAGGTAAAAAAGAAGTAGATGACGACCCACAGAAGGGTGACCTGAATGAAGTCAAGAAGGTGAAGCGGATCGAAACGACGCGGCTCAAAATCCGGCTCGAGGAAAAGGACGAGGCTGGTTGGACAAAACCAGAAGACGGCGATGATATCGGCGAGATCGGCGACGCTTTGAGAGGGCTGGATTATTTCGACGTAGAGATTGAGGCATTCGGAAATACTAAAAAAGACAAACGAGAGCGCGGCCAAATACCAGAAATAGCGGGCGAGAAACTTGGAACGGCGTGCGGCCTGCACAGCCAAATACAAGGACAAGAGGGCGAAAACCAGATTGCCGGAGGTAACGAGCGGCGGTCCCGGCGCGTGCGTGCCCCACATGAGAACGATGGCGATCTGATAGACGCACAAAAGAATGGCAAACAGCGCCCAGAGACGGCTCGCCGGGCGAGTGGAAGGCAAAACGGAACTGCCACGGATGATCGTTGATTCGGGCGTCATATCTTCCGCCAGCATGTAAAGCCGGAGTACGTGCCAGAGATCGCGAACGGCAAAAAAAACAAAAAAAGCAATTCCAATCCAGAGAGTATACCGGCACGGCGCGAACTAAGGAGTAGTACTCGTGGGCTGTTTTCCTAGTAGCAACGGTTCACGGAGGACAGGTTATGCGGATCGCAAGTGTATTGGAAAGGAAACGGCCGGGCTTCTAGGTTGCGTGATCGATCAAGCGATGATGGATCGCGTACAGCGCGAGTTCGAGGCGGTCGGAAACACCGAGCTTGTCGAAGATATTGTGCAAGTGATTCTTGACGGTCTGCTCGGAGATGAAGAGTTTTTCGCCAATTTCCTTGTTGCGAAAGCCTTGTGCGACGAGCTGGACGATTTCCTTTTCCCGGTCGCTCAAGAGCGGCTTTTCGCGGCGCGGGCCGGACTCGGAAGATTTTGCGAAGGCCTTCATCACTTCGGCGGTCATACGATTGTCGAGCCAGATTTCGCCGGCGTGGACGCGGTGAATACTTTTGACGAGAAGATCGGTGGCGGATTGCTTGAGCACGACGCCGCGAGCGCCGAGGCGCATGGCGCGGACCACATCGCGATCGTCTTCGGCGGCGGTAAGCACGATGACGCGGGTGGGAATCGTATCGAAATTCACTTCTTCGAGCACGGCGAGGCCGTCTTTTTCCGGCATGCGCAGATCGAGCAGCAGAATATCGGGCTTGAGTTTGGCGAGCAGCTTGATGCACTCCGCGCCATTTTGCGCTTCGCCGACGATGGTGATGTCTTCGTCGCCGTCGATAAGTTTGCGGAGGCCATCGCGAAAGATCGCGTGGTCGTCGGCCATGAGAATTCGAATCTGTTGTTTGGTCTTCGCCATAATTTAAATTTGGGCCGCTAACTTCAACCCCGAAACTCTCTCATCAGCCGAGCGGAACTTCAATCGTCAGACGCGCCCCATGCCCCGGGTTCGACTCTACAGTCAGAACCCCATTCACGGTTCGCGCGCGCTCCTTTATGGAAATGGGACCCAGCCGCAGACGGTCCAATTCATCACCGGTGAAACGGCCTGCAAAACTGAAACCCTCACCGTTGTCGTCGACGACTAAAAGTAGACGGCTATCGTCCTGCGAAAGTTTTACCACGACATGGGTAGCCTTAGCATGCTTTTTTATGTTGTTGAGTGCTTCACGGTAAATCTGGAAAAGCTCGCGACAGACGCGGTCGGGAGCGCGCAGATCGGCGGAATCGATAAGCAGATCGAGCGCGAGCGCGGATTCATTGCGAAAACGCTCGGCAAAACCGCGCATCAGGTCGACCAGATCGGCGGACTGGACGCGGACCGGCCGCAGGTCGGTGACGAAACTGCGGAGCTCGGCGGACTCGTTTTTCACGGTCTGCTGGAGCGACGTGAGGCCGTTTGAAACGGGATCGTTGGTGGAGGCGACGCGGCGGCGCAAGACATCGAGCTGAATTTCGATGCTAAGAAGGGTTTGCAGAATGCCGTCGTGCAAATCGCGCGAGATGCGCGAACGTTCCGCTTCAATGGCGCGGGCGCGCAAGTGGCGGAGCAGAAAGAGGTTTTCGAGCGAAGGGCCGATGTGCCGCGCCACGCGCTCGAGCCAGGCGAGATCCTCTTTTGTGTACGGCTTGCCTTCGGCTTTTCCGTTCAAGAGGAAGAGGCGGCCGACGGGGCGGTCCGCCTGATCGAAGGCAACGGAGATAAAAGACTTCACGGCAAACTGCTGCTGCGTCGGCCTCGGAAGGCGTGGAACGATTTTCAGCATGCGGCCGTCGCGGCGGTCCCAGCCGAATGCGGAGCCGGCGCCCTCCACGCGATTCCAGCAAAGGGTTGCGTCGAAATCGTCGAGCAGGAAACCGTCGGAACGCGCGAGCGGCAAGGTTTCCGGCGTTATGCGCTCGCTTTCGCCAATCTTCAGACGCCAGACGAAGATGCGTTCAAGATCCGCATCGCGAAAAACAAGCAGCGCTTCCGGAGAATGGAATGAGATGGCCAGTTCGTTCAGAAGCAAGCGAAGCGATTCGGCCAGGCCCTGATCCACCTGCATCGTCGCGGTGATGTCCGAAAGAAACTCATTCTGGGAGGCAAAGATGCGGCTGCGTTCGCCGAGGAACGCCAAGCCCGCGCCGGCGGAAAAAGTAGCGGCGGTGGCGGCGAGCCAGGAAATGACGCGCGACCACTGAATTTCCGTTCTTGCCGCGGCCACCAGCACGATGGTGAGCGCCGCCACGCCCGCCACCGGCACGGCAAATTGAAAACCCCAGCGCGAGCCGGCCGCGTAGCAGATGTAAAGGTAGGGGAACCAGATGGGGACGGTGGCGGGACAAACATAAACGAAAAAGGCCAGCGCGAAAAGATCAACGGCGAGCGGCAAATGCCAGTCGCGCTCCTGCAAGAAATCTTCAATCAAAATGACGAGGATGGAAAGGATTAAATAGACCGTCAGGAAAGTGACGGAACGGGCGGATTCGCGCGACGGAGCGATCTCAAAAACGGCAAGGAGCGCCAGAATAATGATGATCGGGCGCGAAAAGACGAGTTGCCGCTCAAAATGGCGGCGATCGGTTTCTTGGGGGCTCATGCGCGGGAACGCAATTTCCGAAAATTAGTGTAGCAAGGGGTATGGAAGCGCCGGGGGCGAGTTCGGGCGAAGGTTTCCACTTTGCTACGGGCGTTTTGGCGCGATCTGCGTATTTTCAGGCAGACAGTGTGCGTGTTAAACTGAAAGCCTGCGGTGGGAGTAGCTCAGCTGGTAGAGCGTCGGTCTGTGGCACCGAATGTCGCGGGTTCAAATCCCGTCTCCCACCCCAATTTCACCTTTTTTTCAATCCAATGCTGATGCAACGATTGAGCGCAGGTGCGCGCCTCGGCGTCGAAGTTGTGCCAACACACTTTTGGCCGTTCTTCGGCTAAAATGGCGGATTCCGCGATGGGCATGATGGAAGGCCGGCGGATGGGAGCATCCATGAGCGAGACTTCGAGCGGCAAGCCTCAGCTGACACCCGCCCAGCAATTCTTGAACGATCTGTGGGACGAGCACATCCGCGATGAATTTTCCGACAAAGACGCAACCGCGACGATCGACACGATGGTGCCGGACGCCTATGTGAACCACATTCCGGTGCTGACGGGCGGCGTGGGGCGGGAGCAGCTCAAGGAATTCTATTCAAAGCACTTCATCCCCAAGATGCCTCCGGACACGGAGATCGTGCCCATCTCGCGGACGATTGGCAACGAACGGCTCGTGGACGAAATGATTTTCCGCTTCACCCACACGATCGAAATGGATTGGATGCTGCCGGGCGTGGCGCCGACGGGAAAGCGGGTGGAGTGCCCGTTGGTGGTGATCGTACACTTCCGCGACGGCAAGCTGGCCAACGAGCACATCTATTGGGACCAGGCATCGGTGCTGGTTCAACTGGGATTGCTTCGTGCGGAGGGCCTGCCGGTGGCGGGCGTGGAAACGGCGGAAAAATTGGCAAATCCGACGCTGCCTTCGAACCGGTTGATCCGGAAGGCTCGTGCGGCCGAAGCGTGAGGCCATTCGTGGCCGCATCGAGTGAAATTGATGGTACCCGTGGCGCGGCGCGAGCATCCAAGAGTCACAAGGGTCGCGGTTCCGCATTGCGACATCGAAGGGTAGACGCGGTATGGCCAAACCGGTTCTGATTGCGATCGATGACGACCAGGAAGTTTTGCGCGCGGTGGAGCGCGATTTGCGCGCGCGTTATGCGGAGCATTACCGGATCGTGCGGGCAAACTCCGGCGCGAGCGCGCTGCAGGCGCTGCAATCGCTGAAAAAACGAAATGAGCCGGTCGCGCTGTTCCTGGTCGATCAGCGCATGCCGGAAATGAGCGGCGTCGAATTCATCGCCAAAGGATTCGAAGTCTTCCCGGAAGCGCGGCGAGTGCTGCTGACCGCTTACGCGGACACTGACGCTGCCATTCAAGCGATCAACCACGCGAAGATTCACCATTATTTGCTGAAGCCCTGGGATCCGCCGGAGCAGAATTTTTATCCGGTGCTGGACGACTTGCTGAGCGATTGGCAGGCGACGCACAAGCCGGTGTTTGAAGGGGTGAAGGTGCTCGGCCATCGCTGGTCGCCCCGGGCGTATGGCGTGCGCGATTTCCTGGCGCGGAATCAGGTGCCTTACCGCTTCTTTGACGTCGAGACCGCCGACCGGAATCCGGAAATTCAAAAAATGGTGGACGAAAACGGCGGCGCGGCCGCGAAGCTTCCCATTGCGATTTTTGCGGACGGCACTTCCCTTTCCGAGCCTTCGATTCCGGACATGGCGACGCGCCTTGGATTGCGAACGCGGGCGGACATGTCTTTCTACGATCTGCTGATTGTTGGCGGCGGACCGGCGGGACTTGGCGCCGCGGTGTATGGCGCTTCGGAGGGACTGCGCACGGTGATGATTGAGAGCGAAGCGCCGGGTGGGCAAGCGGGCATGAGTTCGCGCATCGAAAATTACCTTGGGTTCCCGGCGGGGTTGAGCGGCGCGGACCTGGCGCGGCGCGCGGTGACGCAGGCTCGCAAATTCGGCGTGGAAATTCTGGCTCCGCAAGAGGTGACGAAACTGCGCGTCGACGGCGCGTCCAAATTCGTCACTCTGCTCGACGGCACGGAGATTGGCGCGAAGGCGCTGGTGATCGCAACCGGCGTTTCCTATCGCAAGCTGGACGTACCCGGCATGGAGCGCGTGCAGGGCGCGGGCGTCTATTACGGCGCGGCGATGACCGAAGCGGCGACGTGCAAGGGCGAGGACGTGTACATCGTTGGCGGCGCGAACTCCGCCGGGCAAGCGGCGATGTTTTTCTCGCAACAAGCGCGGCGCGTGATCATGCTGGTGCGCGGAAATTCGCTGGAAGCCGGAATGTCGCAATATCTGGTGGACCAGATTCGCCAGACGGAGAATATTCACGTCGAGCTGAACAGTCACGTCGTTGAGGTGTTCGGCGACGAGCGGCTGGAGGCGATTGCAATCCAGTGTTCGACAAGCGGCGAGACGCAGAAAATTTCGACGAATCATCTGTTCGTATTCATCGGCGCTGCGCCGCGCACCGAATGGCTTGCAAACGTTTTGTTGCGCGAGGACAAGGGATTTATTCTCACCGGGCCGGACTTGATGCCGGATGGCAAGCGGCCGGCGGGTTGGCCGCTCGACCGCGACCCGTGGCTGCTGGAAGCTTGCGTGCCCGGCGTGTTTGTTGCCGGAGATGTGCGGTATCGATCGGTGAAGCGCGTCGCATCCGGGGTCGGCGAAGGCGCAAACGCAGTGCAGTTCGTGCATCAATATTTGAGCACGGTGTGACATGGCAGAGACCGAAAAAGCAGCGCAAGTGCAACACATTACCGGCGAACTGAAAAAATTCGCCGTCTTTGCCGATTTGTCGGCGGAAGATTTGCTGTGGCTGGCCGAACGCATGGACGAAATTACCATGGCTGCCGGCGAGATTTACGCGCAGCCGGGCGAACCGGTGGACTATCTGACGCTCATGATGGAAGGCGAACTGCAGTTTCAGCGGCTGGGGTCGACGGGATCGCCCGTCTTTGTTTCGGTTGCCGGCGAGATTACCGGAAGACTTCCCTTTTCGCGGCTGACGCATTTTAAAGGGATTGGCCGCGCGGTGATGCCGACGCGCATGATTCGGCTGCACCGAAAACATTTTCCGGAAATGATGGTGCGCATACCGGTCCTCGTCGAACGGCTCGTCGGACTCATGTCCGATCGCATCCGCGAGGTCACGCGGACGGAGACCCAGCAGGAAAAACTGATGGCGCTTGGAAAGCTCTCCGCCGGGCTTGCGCACGAGCTGAACAATCCGGCCGCGGCGGCGCAGCGCGCGACGCAGAATTTATTGGCGGCGATGGAAACCATTCGCGCCGTGAGTCTGCGGCTCTTGCGGCACAAATCGACGGAAGAACAACGGCTCGCGATATTTGAATTTGAAGTTCGCGCGGGAAAACGCGCCAGCGACGCCTCCGGCGCGCCGCCCGATCCACTCGAACTGAGCGACCGCGAACAGCGCGTGACGGACTGGCTCACGCGAAACAACGTGTCAGAACCGTGGAGTATCGCGGCAACTCTCGCCGAGGGCGGCGTGGACGAAGCGGAGCTGGATCAATTTGCGTCGGTGATGGGATCCGAACTCGTGAAAGACGCCTTGCATCGCGTCGCGGGAATTGTCGGCGTATTCGGACTGGTGCGGGAGATTGAGAATAGTTCGAGGCGCATCAGCGACCTTGTCGGCGCGATTAAACGCTATTCCTACATGGACCAGTCCGCGCTGCAGGAAGTGGATCTGCGCGAAGACCTGGAGAACACGCTGAAAATCTTCGGGCACCGCATCAAGAGCGGTGTTGCCGTCGTTCGCAAATACGACGGTGCCTTGCCGCGCGTTTGCGCGTATGGCGGAGAATTAAATCAGGTTTGGACGAATTTGATCGACAACGCGATTGACGCGATGCAGGGCAAAGGTGAATTGGAGATCACCACTTGCAAGGAATTGGACTACGCGGTCGTGGAAATTCAAGACAACGGGCCGGGCATTCCGGAGGCGATTCAGTCGCGCATATTTGAGCCGTTCTTCACCACAAAAAGCGTTGGAGACGGGACGGGCCTCGGGCTCGATGCCGTGGCGCGCATCGTCCGCCGCCATCATGGCTTTATCGAAGTCGAATCGAAACCCGGCGAAACCTGCTTTACCGTCCGGCTGCCCTTCAAGCAACCGAAGGGGACGAGCGAGGAAGTTGAGGACGCACCCGCATGAGCGAGACTTGCGAGCATATTCAGCACGCGAAGAAACAGAAGCCGCACACCAAGGGATGCGAAGAATGCCTGAAGATGGGCGACACCTGGGTGCATTTGCGCTTGTGCCTTGCATGCGGGCACGTAGGCTGCTGCGATTCGTCAAAAAACAAGCATGCGACAAAACATTTTCACGCTTCGAAGCACCCGGTCGTGGAGTCACTCGAACCCGGCGAGCATTGGAAGTGGTGCTATGTCGATGAAGTGTTTGCCGACGGCTAGTTCGTGGGCGAGTGCCCCAAACCGAATTCGCGGTGCAGCACGCGCAGCGCCGGCTGCATCGATTTATCGTCCACGACAAACGAGATGTTGGTTTCCGAAGAACCCTGCGCGATCGCGATGAGATTCACTTTTTCCTGTCCAAGCGCATTAAAGGTGCGGCCGGCGACTCCCGGCGTGCCGCGCATGTTTTCTCCCACGACGGCGACGATGGCCACGTTCGGGTCCACCGTAATGTGATCGACCACTTCATGCGCGAGATCTTGCGCGAATTCTTTGCGCAACGCCTCCACCGTCGCGTGCGCATGCGGCTTCGAAACGAGAAAGCAAATATCGTTCTGCGAAGAAGATTGCGAAATCAGCAGCACGTCGGCGCGCAATTCCGCGGTGGTGGTGAAGGTGCGGCCAATCACGTCCGGCACTCCGACGATGCCCGGGCCACCGAGGCTGATCAGCGCAACATCGCGAATCGCCGTCAAGGCTTTTACGCCGCCGCCAATGCTTCGGCCCTTCTGCGTGATTTTCGTCCCAAGCTTTTCCGGGGCAAAACTGTTGCGAATCCAGACCGGAATTCCCGCCGGCAGAACCGGGCGCAAGGTTTTCGGGTGCAAAACTTTCGCGCCGAAATAGGCGAGCTCCGCTGCCTCCCGGTAAGAAATTTCTGGAATCGTGCGCGCATCGGGAACGAGGCGCGGGTCGGCGGTCAAGACACCTTCGACGTCGGTCCAGATGATAATTTCGTTTGCGTCGAGCGCGGCGCCAAGAATCGTTGCGGAATAGTCCGAACCGCCGCGGCCGAGCGTTGTAAGTTTTCCGTCGCGGGTCGCGCCAATAAATCCTGTGACCACCGGGGTTATGCCGGATTCAAGCAATGGCGCCACGACGGCGGACGACTTTTGCCGTGTTTCGTCCGCGCGAGGCTCCGCGCCGCCGTGGTAGGAATCGGTGACGATGAGCTCCGTCGCTTCAATCGAGCGGCTCGTTGCGCCGAGTTGTCTTAGCGCACCGGCGAAAACGGGCGCGCAAAGCCGTTCGCCAAGACTGGAAATGACGTCGAGCGTGCGCGCCGTAAGCTCGCGCAGCATCGCCGTGCCGTCATATAAACGCTTGCCTTCGGCGAGGATCAGTTCCAGATGATGCTCGATGGCGGAACGGTCGGTTTCATCGGATACAAGTGCGGCGAGCGCCGTCCGGTGCTGGAGGCGCAGCGCTTCGATGAGGGCGGCTCCGGTTTCTACATCGCCATCGCCCGCGCGCTTCGCCGCATCGATCAGCCGATTTGTTACACCGCTCATCGCCGATACGACAACGACCACGCGCAGGCCCTGCGCGGCGGAGGCCACGATTTGCGCGGCGCGTGCGATGCATGTGGCGTCGCCAACGGACGTGCCGCCGAACTTCATCACTTGAAGAGGCTTGGTCATCTCATCTCTATAAAGATCAGCGCGAAATAATTGTTAATGATAACTTCCCATCGGCCGGCACGATTCCCAAACTTCGCGCGTTGTGCGTGGCAGTAAGCAATTCGCGGATTTCGCCGGCGCGCGATTCCGACTATTCTATTCGAATGACAAAACTGCAAGGGGAAGGCGTTTTGTTCGATCTGGACGGAGTGCTGGTCGATTCCACGCCGGCGGTGGCGCGCGTCTGGTCCTGGTGGGCTCGCGAACATGGGTTCGATCCGGACGAGACGGTTCGAATCGCGCATGGACGCCCGAGCATCGCCACGATTCGCGAGCTGCTGCCGAACGCGGATCACGACGCCGAAAATCGCGAAGTGGAACGGCGAGAAATCGAAGACGTCGAAGGCGTAGTCCCGTTACCCGGTGCCATGGAACTCTTGCGGGCATTGCCGCTCGAACGCTGGGCGGTGGTTACGTCGTGTACAAAGCAATTGGCCTATGTGCGCCTTCGTGCCGCCGGATTGCCTGAACCAAAATATATTGTGACGGCGGACGACATCACTCGCGGCAAACCCGATCCCGAGCCATACCGGAAAGGAGCTCGTGCGCTTTCCCTCGCTTCCGGCGATTGCGTTGTCGTGGAAGATGCTCCCGCCGGAATCCGCGCGGGCAAAGCGGCGGGTGCGCGCGTCGTCGCACTGCAAACCACCGAACGCGACGCGCTTCTGCTGGCCGCCGGCGCGGATTACATCGTTCATGATTGCTCGGCGATGTTGTTCGAAGCTGATGCGTCGCGCGGCCGTCTACTTTTCGATCTGCGAAACGCCCAGGCGGCCTTTCGTTAACTTCGGTTCGCAGCTAGAATCAGTTGCCGCGAGGGGCCGAATCGCAAAGCCTTCCAGGAGAGAAGAATGAGAAAGCTTTTCCATCTAGGGATGTTTGCCGCAATTGTTTGTTTGATTTTTTCGCCCTCGCACGCGTTGGCGCAGGATAAGGACGACAAAGGCGGAGAAAAAAAGGCCGAGCAGTCCGCCGAACCCGCGGAAAAACCGAAAGAGGAGATCTCCGTAACCGACCACACCATCAAAATCGGCGGGCAGACGATTCCGTACAAAGCGACGGCGCAGACGATTTTGTTGAAAGATGAAAAAGGCGCGCCCATCGCGCTGGTATATTCCACCGCGTACACGCGAAGCGACGTGAAAGACCTGAGCACGCGGCCCATTTCCTTCTTGTACAACGGCGGCCCCGGCTCTTCCTCGTTGTGGCTGCATATGGGTTCGTTCGGGCCGCGCCGCGTCGCGACCGTCAACGCCGGCATTACGCCGCCGGCGCCCTACAAATTGCTCGACAATCCGGAGTGTCTGCTCGATCGCTCGGACCTCGTTTTCATCGACCCAATCGGAACTGGCTTCAGCACCGCGGTGGGTAAGGCGCAGAACAAGGATTTCTGGGGCGTCGATTCCGACGTGAAGTCGCTCGCGCAATTCGTCAAGATTTACATCACGCGCAACAATCGATGGAACTCGCCAAAATTTCTCATCGGCGAAAGCTACGGCACGTTTCGCAACGCCGCTCTCACGAATTACCTTCAGAACAACGAAAATATCTATCTGAACGGCATCGTGATGGTTTCGTCCGTGATCGATCTTGGGACGATTTCGTTCTATCCCGGCCAGGACCTCGCTTATGTTTTATACCTGCCGAGTTACGCCGCCACCGCCTGGTATCACAAAGTCCTGAAAGACCGCCCCGACAATCTTGTGGCGTTCCTTGACGAAGCCCGCGCCTTCGCGAAAGGCGAATACGCCACCGCGTTGATGAAAGGCGACACGATCGGCGCGGACGAAAAAGCCGTGGTTGCGAAAAAAGTTGCGCGCTTTACCGGCCTCAGCGAAGACTATCTCGTCAAAGCCAATCTCCGCGTGAAGCTCTTCCAGTTCATGCAGGAATTGCAACGCAATCGCGGGCTGACCACGGGACGCCTCGACGCGCGCTTCGCCGGACCAACTTACAATTTGATCGGTGAAGCCGCCGACTACGACCCGCAGGAAACCGCCATCAGCGGCGCTTTTGTCGGCGCGTTCAATGGTTATCTGCGGGAGGAACTGAAGTTCGGACAGGACAAAAATTATCAGGTCGCGGCGAATTTCCAGGGCAACCGCTGGGATTGGAAGCACGACAGCGACTTCGGCTACTTTCCCGGCTCGCCGAGCGTCGTCCTCGATCTCGTTGCCGCAATGGTGGCGAACCCCAAGCTCAAAGTGGAAGTCGAAAACGGTTACTACGACCTCGCGACACCCTTCATGGAAACCGAATACAGCATGGAACACCTCGGCCTCTCCGATGCGCTTCACAAAAATTTGAAGCTGCAATACTACGAAGCCGGCCACATGATGTACGTTCGCGATGAAGATCTCGCTAAACTGAAAGCCAACGTGGCGGCGTTTATTGACAGTGCGTCGAAGCCCTGATCATCTGAGAGAACAACGAAACGCGGTGGCCGCATGATGCTCGCAGCCGCCGTCGCAATTGTGGTTTCGTTCGTGCTCTCAGCGGCTTTTCTGCCGCGCGCATCCATTGCGATTTTCGGATTCATCGAAAGCGCTTTCTCCAATTTGAGCCGCCGCCGCGCCCTCGCGATGGCGGTTCTTTTCTTTGGCGCAATCGGAATTCGCGTTTCGCTCTTGCCGCTCCTTCCCGTCCCTTCACCCGGCATTCACGACGAGTTCAGCTACCTTTTGATGGCGGATACGTTCGCGCACGGCCGCCTCGCCAATCCCACGCACCCGATGTGGATGAGCTTTGAAACGTTTCACGTCAATTGGTTCCCCACCTATTCTTCGATGTATCCGCCGGCGCAAGGAGCCGCGCTCGCGCTGGGCCAGGTGTTCGGTTCGCCGTGGATTGGCGTATTGCTTACCGCCGCCGCGATGGGCGCGGCCGTTTATTGGATGCTCTGCGCTTGGATGCCCGCGCGATGGGCATTCCTCGGCGGCACGCTCGTCGCCTTGAAACTCGGCCTCACAAGCTATTGGATGAATAGCTATTGGGGCGGCGCGGTTGCGGCAATCGGCGGTTCACTCGTGCTGGGCGCTCTCGCGCGAATACTAAAGCGTCCTCGCCGGCAAGACGCCATCTTTCTCGGCCTCGGCGCCGCGATTCTCGCGAACAGCCGGCCTTACGAAGGACTGGTTGCATGTGTGCCGGCTGCATTTCTTTTTCTGCGCTGGCTCTGGCGTAAAGCAAAAGACGGCGGCAAAATTCCGTGGAAAATAATTCTCGCGCCACTCGCGGCCGTTCTTCTTCTGACGCTCTCGTTCATGGGCTATTACAACTGGCGCCTCACCGGCAACGCCCTGCTTTTTCCCCACACACTGAACGTTCAGAAGTATCACACCGCGCCCATGTTCATCTGGCAAACCGCCAAACCCATGAAGCATTACAACAACGACCGCTTCGAAGAGTTTTACAACGTCTTCGAGCGCGAGGAATTCACGCACACCTGGAGCAGCCTCGGCGAAATCTCTCTGACAAAAACGACGCGGCTCGCTTCCTCATTTTTTTGGCCGGCCGCGTTACTCGCGCTCCCCGGTCTTCCCTTCGCGCTCCGCGATCGCAAACTTGCGTTCTTGTGGGTCACGCTGGGCTTGCTGCTCTTCGCGGTCTATCTGGTCGTGTGGTCCAACGCGCACTATGCCGCGCCCGCAACGTGCGTTGTGTTTGCGCTGATCGTCCAGTCGCTCCGCCACCTCCGCACGATGCGTACTGGCCGCTTCACCTGGGGCCGCGCATTGGTTCGCGCTTGCGTCGTTCTGCTCATTTTCAACACCGCCGTGGCCGCCGCCAATCGCGAATGCGATCCTCTCTATTGGACCTGTACCGGCGATCAAAGCCGCTCGCTTGTCATAAAAAAACTTCAGGCCGAACCCGGCAAGCATCTTGTCATGGTTCGTTACAACGAGGACGATCTCAGCGTTCACGACGAGTGGGTTTACAACGGCGCGGACATCGACGGCGCAAAAATTGTCTGGGCGCGCGAACTCGACGCCGCGCAAAACGAAAAGTTATTCGCTTATTTCAAAGACCGCAAAATCTGGCTCGCCACCACGCTCGACGGCCACCTCGTTTTCGGCCCCTATCGGGAGCTTGCCGCCGCGCCGTAACCGTTTGGGTGCGCCTTGTGCCACTCCCACGCCGTTTCCAGAATCGATTCGAGCGTCGCGTACTTCGGCTTCCAGCCAAGTTCTTTGCCGATTTTCACGGAGCTTGCCACCAGCACCGGCGGATCGCCATCCCGGCGCGGCGATTCGATCACCGGAATCGCGTGGCCGGTAATTTTTCGCGCTGCTTCAATCACATGCCGCACGCTGAATCCATTTCCATTTCCCAGGTTGTATGCCAGCGCGTCGCGCTCTTTCAGCGCTTCCATCACCAGCAGGTGCGCCATCGCCAGATCGTAAATGTGCACGTAGTCGCGCACGCACGTCCCGTCCGGCGTCGGGTAGTCGGAACCAAAAACCGAAACAGTTTGCCGTTTGCCCATCGCCACTTGCAGAACAATCGGGATAAGGTGCGTTTCCGGATCGTGGTGCTCGCCGTGGCCGTCCCACGCGCCGGCCACGTTGAAATAGCGCAAAGCCGCGTACCGTACTCCGTGGATTTCCTGAAACCATCGCAACATGGATTCGACTTGCAGCTTCGATTCGCCGTATGGATTGAGCGGTGCCTTCGGTGCGGTCTCTTCAATCAGCGGCGTTTGCGGATCGCCAAAAATGGCCGCGGTCGAAGACAAAACAAAGCGCGAAACTTTATTCGCCGCGCAACATTCCAATAGATTCAGCGAATTCGTCACGTTGTTCCGGAAATATTTCTCCGGATATTTCATCGACTCGCCGACGACGGCGGACGCCGCGAAATGCATCACGGCGTCGAATTTGCTCTCTTTGAATAACGCCGACAGCGTTTCCCTGTCCGCGAGATCGGCGATCACGAGCCTCGCCTGCGCCGGCACCGCCTCTCGATGTCCCTGCGAAAGATTATCGAACGCCGTCACTTCGTGCCCGTGCTTCACCAGCAGCCGCACCGCCGTCGCCCCGATGTAACCGGCACCGCCCGTAATCAGCACCTTCAATCCCATAATCGATTCGTCCTCCAAAAAATTCGGCGCGCCTACCGCGGCAAATCGTAATCGCCGATGTACGTTCCCCGGCTGATTCCCAGCATGCTTAAAAATAACGACGAAAAAATAATCTGCATGCCTAAAAACAGCCACATGGACCAGAACAGCACGCCGCGCACCGCGCGCAATTCTCCAAAACCGCTCGACGCCCAATCCCACGTGATCCAGGCACAGCCGGCGAATCCCGTCAGCGCCAGCGCGCCGCCAAGCAGCAAACCGGTCTCCAGCGTCACGCGCTTCAACACGCGCTTCAACGAAACCGTTCCCCGGTCGAACCGTTCCGAATAGCTGAAAACCTTTGCAAACGCTCCGATCGAAATAATCTGCGCGCCAAGCAGCGTGAAAATCACGCCAAAGATCATCGTGTGCACGTCCAGCACCACGCGCGCGGAAATTCGCCGCGGGCCCGGCAGCAGCCAGAAAACCAGGAACAATCCCGCCGCAACAAGCAGCGCTCCGGGCAAAAGAAACAGCCAGTTCGGCGCGTACAGCAGCATGAAGCGCAGATGCCGCCATCCATCTCGAAAACTTCTCAGATGCGGCGGCCGCCCGCGTTTGTCTTTCCAAAGCGTGATCGGAATTTCCGTAATCTTCGCGCCGAGCTGCGTCGCCTTAATCACAAACTCCGACGCAAATTCCATTCCCGTGCTGCGCAAATCCATTTTGTCAAAAACCGCGCGCGTAAAGCCCCGCATCCCGCAGTGCGAATCGCCGATATTCGCGTGGAACAAAGTATTCAACACGCCGCTCAAAACCGGATTCCCGATGTATTTGTGGTGCCACGGCATCGCGCCCGGTTTGATCTCTCCCTTGAAGCGATTTCCCATCACCACGTCGAATCCCTTGCGCCACGTTTCCACAAATCGCGGCACTTCCGTGAAGTCGTAGCTGTCGTCCGCATCGCCCATCACGATAAATTGTCCGCGCGAAGCCCTGATCCCCGCTTGCAACGCCGCGCCATACCCCTTCTGCTCGGCATGCACCACTCGCGCGCCCAATTTTTCCACCAGTTCGATCGACCCATCCGTCGATCCGTTGTCCGCAACCACCACTTCCCCGCCGATTCCCGCCGCCTGAAACGCCGACAGCGCCTTCCCGACGCAATGGCCGATCGAGTTCACCTCGTTCAGGCACGGAATGACTACGGATACTTCCGGTGTCGGTCGCCCGCTATCCAAACCCGCTCCTCGCACGCTTTCGTTTGCGCTAAATACTACGCCGCGTCGGAGAAAACTCTTCCAGCTTGCAATTTCTGAAGCCGTCAGTATGATGACGGCTCTTGCGTTTCTTCGAGCAACCTATTGTCCACTAGTCTCGACGCATCTTCCAGCGCACCCGCCTCCACGCCGCACAACCGCGGCCGTCTGTTGCAAGTTCTCGGTGTTTGGTTCGGCATCGCGGCCGCAATCGGCAACACCATCGCCGCCGGCATCGTTCGCACTCCCGGCGATGTGGCGGAAAAACTCCCAAATCCGTGGCTGTATCTCGGCGTGTGGCTCCTCGGCGGCGCTTACGCTCTCGTCGGCGCATCCTCAATGGCCGAACTCGGCGCAATGATTCCGCGGAGCGGTGGCCAGTACAATTTTGCGCGTCGCGGCGTCGGCGAATACGCCGGTTTTCTCGTCGGCTGGAGCGATTGGCTTTCCACGTGCGGCACCAACGCCGCTGTCGCCATCGTCATCGGGGAATATGGCTTGGGCTTCGTCGACAGATTGCACGGCCATTTTCCACTCCTGTTCAACTACGTCACCGCCCTCGGCCCGGCATCGCGATCGCTGCTGACGAAAGAGATCGCTGTTTCTGTCTTGTTGTTCTTCGCCATTTTGCAGTGGCGCGGCGTCAAGTGGGGCAGCGGCGCGCAACTCATCACGGCAGCGCTCAAGACCGGCGCATTCATCGTCGTGGTCGTCGCGTGCTTTCTTATCGGCGGGCACTTGCGCGAAGCTGCCGCGAGCCCAGCGGCGGCACAACCGGCAATCCATTTTGGTTGGCCGTTTATCACGGCATTTCTGATTGCGGTGCAAGCCGTCGTATACACCGTGGACGGCTGGGACGGCGTCATCTATTTCGGCGCCGAGGTGAAAAATCCCGGTCGCGACGTGCCCCGCGCCATTTTTGGCAGCGTCTTCTCCATCATGGCCATCTATCTTTTGTTGAACGCCGCGGTCCTTTACGTTTTGCCGATGAATCAGATTGCCGGCAACAATTTCGCGCTCGGCACCGCGGCCAACCGCATCTTCGGCCATCTCGGCGATCCCGTCATCCGCCTGATCATGATCGTCTCGTTGCTTAGCTGCATCAATGCCTGCCAGATGTTCGCCGCGCGCACGCTTTTTGCGATGAGCGGCGACCGTCTTTTTTTCAAGCAAGCTTCGCGCGTGAATAAAGGCGGCACGCCCGTCACCGCCCTTTTACTCAGCACCGTTGTGGGAATTGTTTTTATTTTAGGTTCATTCGAACGCGTGATTGCCATGCTCTCGTTCTTTTTCGTGGCCAATTACACGCTCTCTTACGCGTCGTTGTTTCGCTTGCGCAAGCGAGAGCCCGATTTGCCTCGTCCCTATCGTGCGTGGGGTTATCCTTGGACTTCGGGCGTCGCACTCGCCGCGTCGGGAATGTTTCTCATCGCTTCGCTGGCCACGGACCGTGAAAACGCGCCGCTCGCCTTCATCATCCTCGCGGTTAGTTATCCAATTTATCGCGTCATGAAATGGGCCGCCGTCGTCACGGATAAACCGGCCGTAGAATCCTAAACGACTTTTTCCGCGATCGATTTTGCCTGCAGAAAATGCAGCAAATAATCCTTGCCGCCCGTTTTCGAATCCGTCCCCGACATATTGAATCCGCCGAAGGGGTGCGCCCCGACCATCGCACCCGTGCATTTGCGGTTCAAATACAGATTGCCGACGTGAAATACCTCTTCTGCTTTTTCCAGCTTCGCTTTGTTCTTCGAATACACCGCGCCCGTCAGCCCAAACTCCGTGTCGTTCGCAATGCGCAGCGCATCGTCAAAATCCTTCGCTTTGATCACCGCCAGCACCGGCCCAAAAATTTCTTCCTGCGCGATTCGCGCCTTCGCCGGCACGTCCGCGATAATCGTCGGCTGCACAAAGTAGCCGTCGCCCGGCGCGCGTCCTCCGCCCAGCACAACCTTCCCTTCCTTCTTTCCAACTTCGATGTAATGCAAGATTCCGTTCATCGCCGATTCGCTCACCACCGGCCCCATGTAATTCGCCGGATCTTCGCTCGGCCCAACCGTTATTTTCTTCGTGCGTTCCGCCAATTTCTGCACAAACGCGTCGTACACCTTTTCCGAAACAATCGCGCGCGAACACGCCGAACACTTCTGCCCTTGATATCCGAACGCCGCTTGCGCCACGCCTTCCACCGCCGCGTCCACGTCCGCCTCTTCATCCACAATCGTCGCGTCTTTCCCGCCCATTTCCAGCACAGCCCGCTTGATCCACAGTTGCCCCGGCTGCCGCTTTCCCGCCGCTTCGCTGATCAGCAGTCCCACGTCTTTCGAACCCGTGAACGCAACAAATCGCGTCTTCGCGTGCTTCACCAGTGCGTCGCCCGCGGTTTCTCCTTGCCCCGTCACAAATTGCAGCGCCTGCTTCGGAATCCCCGCTTCGTACAAAATCTCCACCATCTTCGCCGCGATTACCGATGATTCTTCCGAAGGTTTCAGCACAACCGTGTTGCCCGCCACCAAAGCCGCCGCCGTCATTCCGGTCGCAATCGCCGCCGGAAAATTCCACGGCGGAATCGCCGCGCCCGCGCCGAGCGGAATGTACAACATGAAATTTCTTTCGTTCTGGTAAGGCACCACTTTGTGCGGCCCGGCCAGGCGCAACATTTCCCGGCCGTAAAATTCCAGAAAGTCGATCGTCTCCGCCGTATCGGCGTCGGCCTCCGCCCACGACTTTCCCACTTCGTGGCAAATCAACGCCGACGTTTCAAATTTGCGCTTTCGGATAATGTCCGCCGCGCGAAAAAGCATCTCCGCCCGCTGTTCCGCCGGAACTCTCTTCCACGTATCAAAATAAGCGTGCGCCGATTCAATCGCCTGCCGCGCCTGTTCCGCGCTCGCGCTCTGCACGATTCCCACAACCTGCGCCGGATGAGACGGGTTCGTCGACTTGATCTTCTCCGTCGTCGTCACCTTTTCCCCGGCAATATACATCGGATACTCCCGGCCAAATTCACCCGCCACTTTCTTCAGCGCCGCTTCCATCGCCGCGCGATTCTCCGGCTTCGAAAAATCCACAAACGGCTCGTTCGTAAATTCTGTCTTCTGCAATTTTGTTTCGGCAGTCGCCATAGCGAGCTTCTCCTCGATCCATCCAACGCTTAAGTTTACTCCGACGAAACAGCGCCAACAACTTCACTCCAACACTTACACCGCCAACTCCGACGCCGCTTCCGCAAAAATCCGCGTGTGCAGATCCACATCCGCCTCCGTCGTCGCCGGGCACATCAGCGCCATATTGTGAAACGGCGTGAGCAGCACGCCGCGATTCAGCGCATATAAATGCAAAAATCTTTCCAATTCAAAATCGGCGCCTGCGGCGGACTCCCCGCCATTCCGCGGCGGCGTCTTCGTAAAGTGGTACTCCGCCCGCGCGCCCAGCTGAATCACATTCCACGGCAGCCCATGTCTCAAAATCTCGCCGGCCACGCCGTCATTGAACCGCTTCGCCAGCGGAATCATCTTTGCAAAAGCCGCCGCCGTCAAAACTTTTTCCAGCGTCACTCGCATCGCCGCCAAAGACAGCGCATTCCCCGCGAGCGTTCCGCCAATTCCGCCCACGTCGCAATCTTCCAGATGAATTCGCGCCGAAATTGGCTGCGCCACTTCCTCCGAAATGCCGTACGCCGATCCCGGTATTCCGCTCCCAATCGGCTTTCCAAACACCACAAAATCCGGTTCCAGCTTCCATTCCCGCGTGCATCCGCCCGGCCCCGCGCAAATCGTATGCGTCTCATCCGCAATCAACAGCGTGCCATACCGCCGCATCAATTCTCGCGCCGCTTTCCAATATCCTTCGTCCGGCAGAATAATTCCCACGTTCGTCATCGCCGGCTCGGCCAGCACCACCGCCACGTCGTTCTGCTTCAACGCCGCTTCCAGCGCGTTCAAATCGTTGAACTCAATCACTCGCGTCGTCTCCGCCGGATTCACCGGCGGCCCAATATTTCCGCGCCGCGGCCCCACCACTCCTTCATTCACCGTCGCAAACGTTTCATCCACCGTCCCGTGATAGCAATAGTTGTAGACCAGCACTTTCGATCGCTGCGTAATCTCACGTGCAATTCGAATCGCGAACCGGTTCGCGTCCGTCGCCGTCAGCGCAAATTGCCAGTACGGCAATCCAAATCGCCGCTGCAATTCCTCGCCAACCCACAGCGAATCTTCCGTCGGCAGCATCAGCGTGATGCCTTCGCGCACCCGCTTCGCAATCGCCTCCGCCACCGCATCCGGCGAATGTCCCGTCATCGCGCCCGTATCGCCCAAACACAAATCCACGTACTCGCGCCCGTCCACGTCCGTAAAGTGCGCACCCTTCGCGTGCGCCACAAATATCGGAAACGCGCCCGCCCACTTCTTCATCCAGTTCATCGGCACGCCGCCGAGCAACGAATCCTTCGCCCGCGCATACAGCTCCGCCGACCGCGGATGCTCCGCAACGAACCGTTTCTCTTCTCTCGTTTGTAGTTCTTTAAGTTTTCCGCGATCGATCGCCATCACCGCAGCTCGTGAATAATCTCGCGCGCCGCATTCGCGCCGCTCGCACCCGTCAAACCATTCCCCGGATGCGTCCCATTGCCGCACAAAAACAATCCGCGTATCGGCGTCTTGTATCGCGCCCAATCCAGTACCGGCCTCATCGTGAAAATCTGGTCCAGCGCCAGCTCGCCGTGAAAAATATGTCCGCCGGTAAATCCATACTCCGTCTCCAAATCCTTCGGCGTAATCACTTGTATGCCTTCCACCAGCCCGGGCAAATTCGGCGCATACTGCGCCAGCGTCTTGATCACCGTCTGTCCCAGTTCTTTCCTCTGCGTCTCCCAATTTCCGTTTTTCAATTTGTACGGCGTGAATTGCACGTACACCGACGCCACATGCTTCCCCTCCGGCGCCAGTCCCGCATCCAAAATCGTCGGTATCGTCATCTCCAAATAGGGCGACGTCGCATACCCGCCGTACTTCGACGCGTCAAATGCCTTTTCCAGATAATCGATCTCCGGCCCAATATGAATTCTTCCGGAAAGCGCCGCGCGAAATCCATCCGGGCCCACGGTACTTGCCAGCGCCGGAAACGCAGGCAAATCTCCCAGCGCCAAATTCACTTTCGCCACCGTCCCGTTCATCCGGTAATTTTTCATCCGCATCGCAAATCGCGGATCGAGCTGCGTCGCATCGACCAGTTTGAAAAATGTCCGCTTCGGGTCGGCGCCGGAAACCACCGCCTCCGCCGCAATCTCTTCGCCGTCCACCAGCGCCACTCCCGTCACCGCGCCGTCTTTCACTCGAATCTGCGCCACTTCCGCGTTCGTTCGAATCTCCGCGCCCGCCGCCCGCGCCGCTTCCGCCAGCGCACTCGAAAATTTCCCCAACCCGCCGCGCGGAAACGCCGCTGCGCCCACCGGACACGCGTCCGTTGCTGCGGCAGCGCGAAGCAGAAACACCGTCGTGGAACCTGCGGACCATGGCCCCATCGCCGTGCCAAAGACGCCGCGAGCGGCAACGACGGCGCGAATCAGTTCCGTCTCGAAAAACTCGGCGGCGAAGTCCGCAATAGCCATCGGACCCCAGCGCAGTAGATCAAACATGCCTCGCTTGCCCAGTTTCCTGATGCTCCGTCCCGTCTTCAGTAGATTCCACAGATCATCGGGAGCCGGCTTGTCGATCGCCGGAGGCGTCATCGAACAAAGTTGGCCAAAAACTCCTTGTAAGTATTCAAGAACGTCGGCCAATTCCTTGTATTTTTGTCCGTCCTTTTGGCTAACGCGCGCGATGCCGGCGGCGGTTTTTTCTTCGTCGTGAAAGAAAAGCAACGATTCGCCACTGGGATTCGGAGCAAACACGCGCACTTCCGGCTGCAAAATTTCGTAATCGAAATTCTCCAGCCGCAAATCCGCCGCAACATCCGCTCGCAACGGCCCCAGCGTGTGCGCCAGGCTCGACACGCGAAATCCCGGATGAAATTCCTCCGTCACCGCGCCGCCGCCCACCATCTCGCGGCGCTCCAGCACCACCGGCTTGAATCCGCCCTTCGCCAGATAAAACGCGGCAATCAGCCCGTTGTGCCCGCCGCCAATCACAATCACTTTTTGTCCCAGCGGCATCGTCAGCTTGCCCTCTTCCATTCTTTCAAAATCACCTGGCTCGCAATTCGTCCCGGCGCGGCCATGATTCCTCCGCCCGGATGCGTCGCCGATCCGCACATATAAAGGTTATCCACCGGCGTCTTGTAATACGCCCAGCCCGGCACCGGCCGCAAAAAGAAAAGCTGCTCCAGCGAAAGCTCCCCTTGAAATATATTTCCTTGCGTCAATCCAAACTCGCGTTCTAGATCCAGCGGCGTCAGCACTTGCCGCCCCACAATGATTTTCTTCAAGTTCGGCATATACTCGCTGAGCGTATCGATCACGTTGTCGCCAAACGCCTCGCGCTGCTCGTCCCACGTTCCTTCCGCCAGTTTGTACGGCGCATATTGCACGAAGCACGACAGCACGTGCTTCCCCGGCGGCGCCACCGAAGGGTCCGTCAAACTCGGTATCACCATATCCACATAGGGCCGGCGCGAGTAATGTCCGTATTTCGCGTCGTCGTAGCCGCGCTCCATATATTCCACGCTCGGCGAAATCGAAATCGCTCCGCGCAAATGCGGCCCGTCTCCCGGCATGCACTTCAATTCCGGCAGCCCGTCCAGCGCCAGATTCACTTTTCCCGACGACCCGCGAAATTTGTACCGCTTCACATCCGCCAAAAATTCGCTCGGCAGCTCGCTCGGCTCCAAAAATTTCTCAAACGTCAAATGCGGGTCCACGCTCGACGAAACCACGTTCGCCGTAAGCTCTTCTCCGTTCGTCAGCGCCACGCCTTTCGCGCGGCCGTTCTTCACCAGAATTTTCGCAACGCCGGCCTTCGTGCGAATCTCTACGCCCGCTTCCCGCGCCGCCGCCGCAATCGCATTCGAAATCGCGCCCGTCCCGCCTCGGCTGAATCCCCACGACCGGAACGCACCGTCAATCTCCCCCATGTAGTGATGCAACAGCACATACGCCGTCCCCGGCGACCGAATCCCCAAAAACGTCCCGATAATTCCCGAAGCCGACATCGTCGCCTTCAGCACATCCGTCTCAAACCATTGGTCCAGAAAATCCGCCGCGCTCATCGTCATCAGCTGCACCAGCGTGTACCGCTCGTCGCTCGATAAATCGCGGAACCGCTGCAGCAAAAAATGCAGTTGTTTTAAATCTTTCGGCCGCAGCGTCGTCGGATCCGGCGGAATCATGCTCAAGATCGGCTTCACGAACCGGCACATCGGCGTCATCATCTTCGAGAACTCTTCGTACGCCTCCGCATCCACCCGCGAATGGCGCCGAATTTCCCTGATCGACCGCCCGTGATCGTTCATCCGCCACAAATAATCGCCGCCGGGCATCGGCGTAAACGTCCCATCCAGCGGCAAAATCTCCAGACCGTGCCGCGGCAAATCCAGCTCGCGAATAATTTCCGGTCTTAGAAGTGAAACAACGTAGGAACATTCCGAAAAAAGATATCCGGGAATAATCTCTTCCGTAACCGCGGCCCCGCCCAGCACGTGCCGCCGTTCCAGCACGCACACTCTCTTTCCGGCTTTCGCCAGATACGCGGCATTGGTCAGTCCATTGTGCCCGCCGCCGATTACAATCGCGTCGTAGTGCTGCCCCATCCGCATTTTCTCCGGTGAAAAAAAGAAACTCATTCTACTTACACTTACTCGGCCTAAGCAAATCATTGAAGTTGGGAAGACCGTTCCACCTAAATAGTGGCGAGCGCGGAACAATATGGGCTTGCACGGAGTCTAACCTGAATGGCCAGATTGTGCCCCGTTCCACTCCACTTCTTCCTGCTATTCGCCTTAGCTGGCTGTGTAAGCCATTCTCGGCCAAACGGCGTTCCTGCATCCGCGGTATGGGTTGACCACGTGTTCATTCAATGTTCGCCGGAAGTTCAATCCAACGCGGACCGCTGCACCATATACAGAGATGATTCCGGAGAAATCCTCGCCGATGGTCTTTTCGTGATTCCTAAATCAGGCGGAGCCGCATCCCCCGAAGATTTACACTATGCCGCCTTCGGGATCGAAGGCATCCTTCTCGCTAACGCTCAAATTCTCTCGCAAAAGAGTCCTTCTTCCGGAGACCCTGGTCGTCGCATCTTGGTCCGACGTCTCAACGACCTGGCTTCAAAACGAGGCGGTACCCCAATCAACTGCAACTACGTTCCTTACTCTCCAAGCGCCCGCTCTGCCAACGAGTGCGTCGAAAACGCTATCGCCACAAAGACTCCGTTCTTCGTCGAGTCCTACGATCAGCGCCGTTACCGCTTCCTCTATGTGGGAATTGTCGGTGACGCACAGGGAACCATCTCAGAGGTGGAATACGCCAGTAGCAACAGCACCTTCGCCTTCCCGCAGCGCGTCGCCAACGAATTCGCCAATTTCAATAGAATTACTGTCCAGGAATGCTCGCATCCGCTCGACTACCACGACGGGTTGCCAATCAGGTGCGCTTGGCCTTCAGACTCCCCTCCGAATCTATGGAAATGACCCTCCCCTAAAAATAGCATTGAAGCGTTATTCTAATGATACATCTATAGTAGTATTACTTTACAAGTAATCATTCCCGTACTCTAATAGTCCGTGAAATCCGCGCCTCATTCTCCTAACCACTTTTGTTTCTGCAGTTACAAAATCCTCAAAAATTACTCGTTGTCTTTTCAACACTTACGCGACATCCTCGTATCTGCTGATTCTAAAGACACTTCAACCCCCGCGGAATCAGCACTTACAAAGCCCTTCTGCCTAACTCCATTGGAATAAGCACCTGCAAAAAACATGTGTAGGTGAGGGTCTGTTATGGTTAACCGATTCCCGTTCAGCTTGGCAACTCCGGGCAACCCGGCCATTCGCTTCGCACCTCGTTGCCGATGTACTGCAAATCTTCAATCCCGATTTTGCTCGTGTAATACCCGTCGCACGTAAAATTGCGCAGGAACGCGAAAAACGCCACGCCCTGATTCAGCGAAGCATCGGCCTTTGCATTCTTCCTATACGCAATCAGATCCAAAATCTCTTTTCGCTGCTCCGCCGTGCATTCCAAATAAACCTTTTCGTATTGGTCCATGCACCGCGAATCGAGCCACAACAGTCCGCCGCCGAGCCTCACCTGAAACTCTTCGTTCTCGCTCGTCAGCAAATCGATAAATTCCGGCGCGCCCGCTTCAATCGCTCCGCCCGATTTTTCGTCTTTCGGAAGGATCGTGTCGCACAGCGAATTCAGCGTCTTATATTGATGCGCGTCGAAAAATTTCGGCGCGTACTTTCCCGCCGCCGCCGCGGCCTTCTCGCTGTGCACCATCTGGTGCGCGTACTCCGCCGCCTTCGCCGGAATCACCCGCAGCACCGATCCGCCCACGGCCCCCGCCGCCAGCGTTCGCAGCACATCGCGTCGCGTCACTCCGCTGTCGCTCATCACAGGCTCCCTTTCTTCGCTTCTTCCAGCAAATATTCCGAAGCGCGCCACGATAGCGCCATGATCGTCAGCGTCGGATTCTTATCCGGATTCGTCACCAGCGGCGCTCCGTCCGTCACGAACAGGTTCTTCACGTCATGCGACTGGCAGTAACCATTCAACACGCTCGACTTCGGGTCCGCGCCCATCCGCACCGTGCCCACTTCGTGAATAATTCTTCCGCCCGCTTCGATTCCAAACGCTCGCGGCCCGTCGATCGGCGTCCGCGTTTTGTACGTTCCGCCCATCATTTCGATAATCGCCTTGAACGTCTCCTGCATGTCTTTCGCCTGGCGGATTTCGTGCTCGGACCACTTGAAGTGGAATCGCAGCACCGGAATTCCCCACTGATCCACCTGCACCGGATCGATTTCGCAGTACGAATCCGGGTTTGGAATCATCTCTCCGCGGCCGGCAAATCCAACCGTCGTTCCGTACACTTCCCGCGCGCGCCTCTTCAATCCCACGCCGTATCCTTCTTCCTCCTTGCACAAGTCGCGGAACATTCCCGCACCGGGCAAGTCTCGGCCGCCGCCCATTTCAATGTGATACCCGCGCGGAAAGTCGTTTTTGCGGTCGTACTTCCACCAAGGCACATACAAATGCATTCCGCCGACGCCGTCGTGGTTGTGCGGCGGCATTTTAGCGAGCGCCGGAATTTCTCCCCAGCCGTCGCTTCCCACCGAATCCATCAGGTATTTTCCAACCGCGCCCGAAGAATTCGCGATTCCGTCCGGAAACAGCGTGGACTTGGAATTCAGCAGCAGGCGCGCCGATTCGCATGCGCTCGCCGCCACCACCACCGCCTTCGCGTGGATTCGCTTCTCGCTTTTCGTCGCCTTGTCCACATACGAAACCGCTTCCGCTTTGCCCGTTTTTCCCACAAGAATTTCGCGCGCCATCGCTCCCGTAATCAGCGTCAGCCTTCCCGTCTTCATCGCCGGCGGCAGCAGCACCTGGCTCGAACTGAAGTTCGACGCCGTCGTGCATCCGCGCGAGCACTGCCCGCAGTAGTGGCACGGCGGGCGCCCGTTGTGCAGCTTCGTCAGCACTGCGAGCCGCGCCGGAATGCATGTAATATTCAGTTTGTCGCAGGCTTGCTTCACCAGCCGTTCGTGGCAGCGCGGCTTCGGCGGCGGCAGAAACACGCCGTTCGGCGCGCTCGAAACGTTTTCTTGCGATCCAAAAACGCCGATGTACGATTCCACCTTGTCGTAATACGGCGCGATGTCGTCGTACGAAATCGGCCAATCGTCGCCGAGCCCGTCGCGGCTCTTCGACCGAAAATCCACCGGCGCAAAGCGCAGCGCGATGCGGCCCCAGTGATTCGTGCGCCCGCCGACGATGCGCGAACGAAACCATTGAAAATTATTTCCGGGCGCGGAAACATACGGCTCGCCTTCGATCTGCCACGCGCCATTCGGCGCCAGGAATTCGCCAAAGTTTTCCGCTTGTTTTCCGCCCACGCCAAGGCCGCGATGCGGCAAATCATACGGCCACATCAGCATCTTGAAGTCTTTTTCCGGATGGATCTGCGGCCCCGCTTCAAGCAGCGCCACATCCATGCCGCCTTCCGTGAGTATCTTCGCCGCCATCCCTCCGCCTGCGCCCGATCCGATAATGCAGACGTCGTACGTTTTTGGTGAGCGGTTCACCTGTGCCATCTAGGGTCTCCCGGAAAATGAAATCAGTTACAGCTCGTTCTTCTTCAATTGCGCCACGGCATAATCGCACGCTCTCGCCGTCAGCGCCATATACGTCAGCGATGGATTCACGCAGGAAGCCGACGTCATGCATGCGCCGTCCGTCATGAAAACGTTCGGCACGTCATGCACTTGATTGTGCGCGTTGAGTACCGACGTTTTCGGATCGCGGCCCATTCGCGCCGTGCCCATTTCGTGAATGCCGAGGCCCGGCGCCGTCATCTCCGAAAAAACGTCGATCTCCTTCGCTCCCGAAGCCGCCAAAATTTCCGCGGCCTGCACCGCAACGTCGCGCGACATCTTTTTTTCGTTTTCTTCCCACTTGCAATTAATCCTCAGCGTCGGTATTCCCCACGCATCGGGTTTTTCCTTGTCGAGTTCCACGTAGTTCGAATGATAAGGCAAGCACTCGCCGAATCCCGCCAGCGTCATGCGCCACGGGCCGGGCATCTTCAGCGTGTTCTTGAACTCCACGCCGAATCCGCTCAGGAATGAACCGCGTCCCCATCCTTCCCTGCTGCCGCCGCCCTGATAACCGTAGCCGCGCACGAATTCCTTTTGCGCCGTTTTCTCGTTCGTATTGCGGAAACGCGGCACGTAAATTCCGTTCGGCCGGTTGCCGAAAGGCATTTTGTCTTCATGCCCGGGCATCACGCCGGCGGCGCCGCTGCCCATGTGATGGTCCATCAGGTTGTGACCCAGTTCGCCGCTGCCGTTTCCAAGTCCGTTCGGAAATTCCGGCGTCGCGGAATTCAGCATCAAGCGCGTGGATTCGAGCGCCGACGCGCAAAGAAAAATAATGCGCCCCTTGTACTCCATCGTCTCTTTGGTTTGCGCGTCGATCACGCGCAGCCCCGACGCGCGGCGCTTCGCCGGATCGAAAACCACGCTTTGCACGACGCTATAGGGGCGTATCGTCAGCTTGCCGGTTTTTGCCGCGGCGGGCAGCGTCGAATTCAAGCTGCTGAAATAAGACTGCGTGATGCAGCCGCGATGGCAGACGCCGCAGTAGTGGCAGGCGGCGCGGGCTTTGTGCACGCGCGTCAGCACCGCCGAACGGCCGATCGTCAGGATGCGATCGTCGAAATGTTTCGCAAGCGCCGCGCGAACGTCTTGTTCAACGCAGGTCATCTCCATCGGCGGCAGAAATTTTCCGTCGGGCAGTTGCGGCAATCCCTCCGGTTGGCCGCTGATGCCGGCAAACTCTTCGACGTAGTCGTACCAAGGCGCGAGGTCCGCATACCGAATCGGCCAGTCCACCGCGACGCCTTCTTTCCGGTTTGCCTCGAAATCCAGATCGCTCCAGCGATAGCTCTGCCGCCCCCAGGTGATCGATTTTCCGCCAACTTGCCGGCCGCGAATCCACTTGAATTTCGTTCCCTCCGCATTCGTGTAGGGATTTTCCTTATCGCTGACGAAGAATTTGTGCGAATACTCGTCGCAAGCGTAGTGAACTTCGCGCTGCACGAACTGTGTCTCTTGCCGCTCCTTGCGTTCGTCCCAGCCGCGATATTTCAGTTCCCACGAAGGTACATGCTCGACGTAGTCTTTTTCCGGAACGATCGTTCGGCCCGCTTCCAGAATCAGCACGTTCAATCCTTTTTCCGTCAGTTCCTTCGCCGCCCAGCCGCCCGTAATTCCCGACCCCACAATCAACGCATCGTACGTATTCGTCGCCATCATTCTCTCCGAGAATTACGAATTGCCCATGCCGGATCCGGCCGCAACGCAGCCGTGCTGCGCGCCGGGTATAATCGTCAGCTTCAGCTCTTTTTCAAACGCCACTTGCGACGTGTAATAGCCGTGAATGGTGATGTTTTTGAAGACCACCCAGAACGGCCCTTTCATTTGCGCATCCGCCTCGGGCACGGTGTTGCCGTGGCGCGCCGGCCGCCTGTGGTTTGCCATCGCCACGTCGTCAATCGAGCGAAGCAACGCCTCCTGTTGCGCCGCGCTCGCGTCGACAAAATTCTTTCCGTAAAGATCGTTGCTTTGCTTGTCGATGCCGGCCAGCCCGTCCAGAAAATTCTGTTTCTCTTCCGGAATCGCCCACTCCGTCAAAATCAAATCGATGAATTCGTTCACGCGTGCTCCTTTTGCTCCCGGCGTGTCCGTCTCCGGAATCAGAAGGTCGATCATCGCGACGACCGTCGCGTTCTGATGCGCAGCAAGCGTTCGCAGCGCATACCCTTCGCCGGGCTGCACGCTGCGCAGCATGCGAAACAGATCCGGCGGTATCGCGGGCAACACCGCGCCCGCTCCAAGCAGCCGGAACATCTCTCTTCGATGCATGGATCCTCCCGAGGGCCAGATTGTTTTATTCGCCGATCAATTCCTTGCGGATGTTTTTCAAAACGTATGCCGCGCGCTCAACGCCCAGTTCGCCGGAAAGAATGGGATCTTCGTTCTCGATGCTCAAAATCCCTTCGTAGCCGATGTCCATGTACGCCTGCAGCACGGACTTCCAAAGCGAAGCGCTGTGACCGTAGCCGACGGCGCGGAACGTGGCGGAGGCATTGACGAGATCGTCCTTTTCGAAGGCGAAATTCAGCACGCCGTACTTCGCCAGATTTTCCGGGAACAAGACCGTGTCTTTCATATGCGCGTGGAATATCGCGCCTTCTTTTCCCAAAAAATGAATCACTTCCACCGGGTCGCAGCCCTGCCAGAAAAGATGGCTCAAATCGTTGTTGGCGCCGATCTCTTCGCCGACCGCTTCGCGCAGCTTCAGCAACGTGCGCGGGTTGTAGACGACGAAATTCGGATGCATCTCGAACGCCAGGCGCTTCACGCCGTGCGAACGCGCGAATTTCGCCGCGTCTTTCCAGTACGGAATTACCTTTTCTTTCCACTGCCATTGCAGCATCTCGTTGAATTCCGGCGGCCAGCGGTAGGTGATCCAGTTCGGCTGCGTATCTTGCGGCGTGCCACCCGGGCAACCGGAAAATCCCACAATCACTTTTACTTCCAGCATCTCCGCGAGCAGCACCGTCTTGCGAAACGTGTCGGCGTCCTTGGCCGCGTGTGTGGCGTTCGGATGCACCGGATTGCCGTGGCAGCTCAGCGTCGCCACGCGGATATTCCTGTCTTCAAATTTCTTCAGCCAGGCCTTGGCCTTGCTCTTGTCGGCGATCAGCTCATCAAGCGGGCAGTGTTTGTTGTTGGGATAGCCGCCGGTTCCGATTTCCATCGCTTCAAGACCGAGCGCGGCCACTTTGTCGAGCATCTCGTCGAGCGAGAGACCGTCGTAAACCGGATCGAACACGCCGATGGGAATTTTCTTTTTCGCGCCCTCGCCCGGCGCGCGTGGCAGCGGAGGCGGAAATGCGGCGCTGTCCGCCGGTCCATCGGATTTTGGTGCCGCCAGTGCGGCTCCCGAAGGTACGGCCGCCGCGACCAGCAAACCGCTGCCCGTCTTCGCCAGAAATTCGCGGCGCTTCATCGAATCCGAATTCGAACCAGTGGCCATCGACAACTCCCGTCGCGCTGCAAATCCTGAACAAAAAAGTAACCCGCGGCATTATACGCCCAGTGCCGGGTGGCACAAATGGCGAAATGCGGTTAGAAAACCGATATAGCAGAGCTTGCGATTTTCATGCGACGGAAGCAGCAAACCGCATCAGGCTACCCTGGGCCGCAGTTCATTGAGCGCGGGAATCGAAGTGGGAGCGACGAGCGCGCGTTCCGGCAGTTCTTTTGCGTGCTGCATATTCTGCAGCAACATCTCCATGGCAAGTCCTGTATTCGGCGGCGAATAGACGGTGGCGGCAAGCAAGCCGCTGCGCACCCACGCCTGCCCCGTTTTTGGCAGTCCATCGCAGCCGGTGAAGGGCAATTTCAGCCAGCGTTCGCGATCGGATTCGTTGCCGACTTCTTGAAACGCCTTGCGCGCTCCAATGGCCATTGAATCGTCCTGCGCGCCAATCAAATCGATCACGGACTTTTGCGAAGTGGTCAGTTTCAGCCACGAGCGCACCGCCTTTTGCGCGCTTTCCTCCGTCCACTGGCCCTTGAGCGTGGTCACCTGAATATTCGCCGGCTTCACTTCCAGCATGCCGGTGGTGCGATCTTTCGCAGCGGAATTTTCCGACGGCCCTTGAATATAAAGAACCGACCCGCCTTTCGGCAGAAATGCCGCAAACTGCCTTCCCTGCAGTCTTCCGATTTCGACGTGATCCGCGCTGATCGTAAAGATGGGCGCCTTCTTGAGCGCGCGCAACTCGGCAACGTATGTCGCTTCACGGTTCAGTACCGCCCATCCGATGCCGGCATTTATCGCCGCGCGCGCCACTTGGGGCAAGGCCGTGGAGCCGACCGGCTCGAACACAATCGCATCGGGACGCTCCTGCGCCGCGGCCTGAATCGCCTGCAAGAGCTGTGTGCTTTGCGTGATGGCATCGTTCCCGGCATAAATCACTTGCGCGGTAACGCCGAGCCGCCTCGCGGCTTCTTCCGTCGCGTTTGCCTGCTCGATTTGGTAATCGTTGTCGTCGTTCGTCAATGAAACCAGAAATTTCAATTTCTTCATGGCGCGAGCGCTATTCCCCAAGGCTCCTGCGTCTACGATACGCCGCTGGGCGAACGATACTATAATTTTTCTTCGGCGGCGTTTCATCTCAGTCACATCCAGCGCCAAAAAACGCACGTTCTCAGTCGATACCGGCGGCCGGTTTTGTGCGATAGGCCCGCGCCAGAAATTGGCGTAACCTATTTGATTCCGGAGGCGCAATCGAATCGTCCGACATGTCCACCGACATCCAAAATGAGCGCGAATGCCGAAAAGGCTTGCGTGCGGCGCGCCGCATCGTCATCAAGCTCGGAACGAGCACGGTAACGGAACCAAGCGGCGAACTGTGCGAAAAGCGCGTCGTGCCCATTGTGCGCGGCATCGCGGCGTTGCTCGCGGAAAAGCGGCAGGTCGTGCTGGTCAGTTCCGGTGCGGTTGGTCTCGGCCGGTGGGCCATGGGATTGCATTCCGCCCGATTGAAAGACATGGCGGTGAAGCAGGCGTGCGCGGCCGCGGGGCAGGGCCTGCTGATGGCGGCGTACAAAAAACTATTCGAAGAACATGCCGTGAAAGTCGCGCAGGTTTTGCTGACGGAGGAAGACTTCAGCAACTGGCGCCGCTATTCGAATTTGCGCCGCACCATGGAAAAACTGATCGGCTTCGGCGTGCTGCCGATCGTCAATGAAAACGACACCGTGTCCACCGCGGAGCTGGAAGAACGAGGCGATGGGCGTCGAGCGGCGTTCAGCGACAACGACCGTCTTGCCGCGCTCGCAATGAGCGGCCTCGAAGCCGATGCGCTGGTGCTGCTGACCAATGTGCCGGGATTGCTGCGCACGAAAGGCGGCGCGGCCGAAACGCTCGGCTACGTTGCGGAAATCACGAACGATCTTCGCGCCCTCGCGGCGGGCCCTTCGCCCGGCGGACGAGGCGGAATGACGACGAAAATCGAAGCCGCGGAAATTGCCATGAATTGCGGCGGCACGGCGGCCATTGCGGATGGAAACGATCCGGCTGCGCTGCAAAAGCTTTTTTCCGGAGAAAAACAGGGCACGGTGTTCGCGCCCGGGCCGCGAATGAAAGGCAAGCGGCGCTGGATCGCGTTTGCCGCGGGCGTTTCCGGGCGCGTGGTGGTGGACGCGGGCGCGCACCGCGCGATAACGGCGCGAAAAGCGAGTTTGTTGAGCGGCGGAGTGGTGCGCGTGGAAAAGCAGTTTGGCGCAATGGACGTGGTGAGCATCGTGGACATGGAAGGGCGGGAATTTGCGCGCGGAATCGCCAATTGCGCGAGCGCGGAAACGATCGCAGGAAACGGATCGCCGAGAGGCGGCGCGGCGCAAAACAAAAACCAAGTCATGTTTACGCGCGACAACATCGTCTTGCTGGAGTCCGCCCGATGAGCAACGCTCCGGCCGGCGGCGTGAAGCAAAGCGTTCGCGAACAGGCGCGCGCCGCGCGAGCGGCGGCACGCAAGCTGGCGCTCGTTTCGAACGACGCTCGCAACGAAGTGTTGCTCGATGTCGCGAAACGCACCGAACAAAGCGCGGCGCGCATTCTTGCCGCGAATGCCGAAGATTGCCGCGCGGCGGAAGAGCTGGCGCGCGGCGGAAAGCTTTCGGCGGCGGCTTTCGCGCGGTTGCGCGTTTCCGAAAAAACGGTTCGCGAGATGGTGCAGCGGCTCGAAGAAGTTTCCCGTCTCGAAGATCCAATCGGAAAGCGCCTGGCGACAACGGAATTGGACGAAGGGCTCATCCTTTACAAAGAGAGCTGCCCGCTTGGGGTCGTCGCCGTCGTTTTCGAATCGCGGCCCGACGTCGTGCCGCAGGTGGCGGCGCTGGCGTTCAAGTCCGGCAATGCCGTGTTGCTGAAAGGCGGCGCGGAAGCGGCGCGCACGAATGAAGTGCTCGTGGGATTGTGGCAAGAAGCGGTGCGCGAGCGGTCCGGCGTGGCATCGGCGGCGGTAACGCTGCTGCAATCGCGCGCGGACGTGATGGAATTGCTCGAACTAAAACGCGAAGTAGATTTGATCGTGCCGCGCGGCAGCCGCGAATTCGTGGAATTCATTTCCGCGAACAGCAAAGTGCCGGTGCTGGGGCATGGCGAAGGAATTTGCCACGTCTACGTCGACCGCGCCGCCGATTTTGCGAAAGCGCACGCGATCGTTCTCGACGCAAAGACGCAATATCCGGCCGCGTGCAATGCAATGGAGACGCTGCTCGTGCACCAGGACGTCGCGGACAAATTCCTACCGCAAGCGGCGGCGAAGCTGTCCGCCGCCGGTGTGGAGCTGCGCGGCTGCGAACGCACGCGGGCAATTTTGCCCGCCGTGAATCTGAAGCATGCATCGGAAGTGGATTGGGCCACGGAATATTCGGAGCTGATTTTGTCGATTCGCGTGGTCGATTCGCTGGATGCGGCGCTCGATCACATCGCGGAATACGGCAGCCTGCACACCGAGAGCATTGTGACGGAAGATGCCGCCGCGGCGCAGCGCTTCCTCGATGAAGTGGATGCCGCCGGCGTGTATCAAAATGTTTCCACGCGATTCGCCGACGGCTACCGCTATGGGCTCGGCTCGGAAGTTGGCATCAGCAATTCGAAGCTCCACGCGCGCGGGCCGATGGGAATGGAAGGCCTGACGACGTACAAGTACAAGCTCGTCGGCAATGGCCACATAATCTCAACGTATGCGCGCGGCGAACGTACGCTTCACCCGCGCAGCCTGACCAAGCCATCCTAGCCTCGAGCGAGGCGCGCCGAATCGTCCAGTCGCATCGTGTGCAAACGTGCAAGAAAATTTGCGAAGTCAGTCTTACAAAAGCGGCCAAACGATCTATATCTCCGCTCACAGACGATTGGGCGGAGAATCGATCGGCCTCGAAGCGATCACGCGACCGGATGCTTCAGGATTTCCGCCAGTGCGTGCAATCGAGCGGCATCGGCGGGGCTCGTCGCCGTGGCGGCGGACTTTTCCAGGGAATCGGCAAACGTCTTCAGCTTCGCGAGCTTGCTTTTGTTCATATGCGAATTTTCCGCGGCGCTCATCGCCTTCTGCAAATCCGCAATCTGGTCCGCCGGCAATGCCAGCGAGCGAGTCAATTGATCGAGGTAAGCCCGCGCGACAACCAATTTCGCGGGCCATTCGATTTTCTGCTGATTCTGCACATTCAATTCGGACACTTGCACGGTCTTCGCCGCCTCGATCTCGTTTTGGCTCAGGAACCGGCTTGGCGTGAGTTCAAAAATATCCAGGCCTCGCGCAATTTCCGAAGCGTAGATGTTGCCGTTGTACCAGTAGGCGGACCACTCGCCGCCGAGCACGAGCAGGTTCGGATCGATCGGCCCGCGGTCGAAGTACGCAATTTCAAATGGATGCGCCGCGTCGGTAAAGTCCATGACGGAGACGCCGCCCTGATACCACGCTTGCACTTCAATATCGCGGCCGGGAACGGGAACCAGCGATCCGTTGTGCGCAACGCAATTTTCCGAATCGCCCTGCGCCGCCGGCAGTTTGTAATAGCCGGCCATGTTCAGCTTGTTGTCCTTGAGATGGAAGATCGCATCCGCGCCCCAATTGTTCGGATCGTTCGCGCGGCAGCGCGCGCCGAGTCCGCCGCCCCACTCGTCGGTGAACACCACTTTGCTGCCGTCGTTCGAAAACGAAGCCGAGTGCCAATACGAGTAGTTCGGATCGTTCACCGCATCCACGCGCTTCGGATGCACCGGATCCTTCACGTCGAGCAAAATTCCATTTCCAGAGCACGCACCGGCGGCCAAGCCAATGGCCGAATACACCGTGATGTCGTGACACTGGTCCGTGTCCTCGGGCTTTTCCATTCCTTTTTTGCCGTGCGTGCCGCCATTGCTCAGCCCATTCATCGCGCCCGTGCGCGCATCGATGAAAACGCGCGGGCTCGACACGATTTTTGCATCCTGCGGCGCGGCGAGCGGAACCTTGATGACGTCGATGCGGAACAGCGCCGTGTTCGGATCCTTCTCCGGCTTTTCACCGGAGCATCCGGCGAGTTCTTCCGACTGGCGCACAAACGATGTGCCCGAAACGTAGATATAAACATTCTCTTTGTCGTTTGGATCGACCACCAGCGTGTGCGTGTGCGAGCCGCGGCAAGTTTGCACGGCCGCAACTTGTTTCGGGTTCTTGATGTCCGAAATATCGAAAATTCTTACCCCGCGGAAGCGGTCGTTTTGCGCCGCGGGCAAGCGGCGCTTTTTTTCCTTGTTCTTTTCTTCGTCGGCCGGCGGAGGAGGTTCCGGCGGAAAGCCCTCCATGCCGCAATCGAGCCGCCCGTTGGGCATTTCGACGGACATGAATAGCAGGTTTTTATGCACGGACAAATCGCCTTGCCCGCCCGGGCAGACGAGCGAAGTCACGAGCGCGGCTTTCGCGGGATTCGAAATGTCGTAGATGCTCAAGCCATAAAAATTTCCCTGGAACAGCCGATTTCCCTGGAACGCAAGGTCCGAGTTCGCGAATGCAAGCTGCGCGATCACCAATTGCATGGGCTTCGGCATTTTTCCGGCTCGGCCGATGCCGAGCTGCGCAATCGTTTTTTGCACTTTCGCGCTATCCGGATCGGCGGAGCCGAGTTGAAACGCGTCCGGCTTCTTCAGCAGCAACAGGTGTTTGATGCCCATCGCCGTTTCGCCCGCGTCGTAGAGCCCTGGCGTCAATTTCGCGCGTGGATCGTTCGCGTCCGATCCCTTCATTCCCAGCAAAAGCGCGGGAGCGGGTTCCGGTGCGAAGGGATTTTCCTCTTCGTCGCTCTCCTTCGCCGCGGGTTGCTCCGCCGGCGGAGTCGCGGCCGGTGCCTGCGCTTGCGCATGCAGCCGGCTCACGCCGGGAAAAAATATAAGCGCGGCGCAGGCCATACGACAGGCAACTACGGACAATCGATTCATCGTTTCTCCTCTTTCGTTTTGTTCTCCAGCATGGTTTCCATAATGCGAATTTCGGCGCGTTGCGAATTATCCGCATCGGTCGCGAAATTAAAAATCTCGGCGTCTTGCCCCGCTCCGGCCGTGTCGAACAGCTCTTTCACCATCGTCAGCGCGCCTTTGTGATGCTGAATCATACCGCTCAAAAAGAGCCGGTCAAACTCCGCGCCCGCCGCGCTTCGCAGCGCTTCCATTTGCGCCGGTGAGAGCATTCCCGGCATCAGCGGCATCGCGTCGTGCGCCATGTACATCCCCGGCATTTGCTCCGTCGCCATGGAAAGTTTTTCGCCGCGCGCCGCGAGCCACCGCTTCATGAACTTGATTTCATCGTTTTGCGAACTGCTGATTCGCGCGCCGAGCAGCCGCAAATCCTTGTTTTCCGTGTGTGACGCAATCAGCGCGGTCATTTCGATTGCTTGCGAATGATGCATGATCATGCCCTGCATAAACGCCACGTCGGCCGGCGACCGCGGCGGCAAAGTGGCGTGCGTCGCAGCGGGCAGCGTTTTGCCCGGCTTTCCCGGTGCGCCCGGTTGCACCACCACGGGCGTTTTGGAACTGTCCGCTTGCCCGGCGCGCCCGCCGGCCCGAGAAAAACTGGCCGACGTTTCAACGGCCAGGAGCGCCATGACCAACCACACGGCCACACGGACAGTCTGGCATTCGCCCGCGCGGCGAAAACCGAAAAACTTCACTCGCCATGAAGTGTCGCTCATTTTTGGTGCAAACAAGCTATCACGAAGAAGGCGAAAGTGGCACGGGGAGAGGCAAAAACGAAAGACTGGGTTCATACCAAGGAACCGTGCATAAAATAAAATGGTGCGCCCGGAGTGATTCGAACACTCGACCTTGTGCTTCGGAGGCACACGCTCTATCCAGCTGAGCTACGGGCGCGACGGCGTGCTGCGAAAAATGCCAGCGATATTTCTATTCTAGCGTGTTCGGCGCCGATTTGCTGCGAATTCCGCAAGCGATAAAATCAGCCGTTTATCCCTTGGTCTTGTCGCGGATTTGCCGCGCGAGTTTTTCAATATCCTCCGTTTTTCGCAACATGGCGAGAGACAGCACCGTCACCGAATCCGTTTTCTCGACTTCGTCTTTCAACTCCGACGCCAGCTGAAACAGTTTCTCGATATTCCTCTTAATGTCTTTCTGATTTTGCTCGAGTATGGTTTTCGCCCGCTTCGAATCGATGCCGGGATCGGGCGCCGCTTCCCCGCTGGCCGTGGACGGATTCCGCTGCGAAGCTTCCTGCGCGCGCGCAAACCACGCTCCCAGCGTGGCCAATCCCGCCGCGCCCGCCATCGCCTTCAGCGCTTCTCTTCTCGCCTGCTTCATATTTCCTCCCCCAATGGCCCATCTCGGCAAACGCGCGATTTCCATATCCTCAATGTTATACTCGCCTTGCAAAATACCTATGTCCAGCGTTCTCAATTTTCTTTCCGGCATCACGCTCTCCACCGCGCTCCATCTTCTCGGCATCCTCCTTCTTGCGCTTCTGATCAATCGCTTCCTGAAAATTCTCACGCAGTTGATCATCAAGCCGGCCGGCAGCCAATCGCGCGCGGCGCAGGTGCGCGAGCAGCAGACGCGGACCCTCGCCGGCGTCCTCTACAGCGCCATCAGCAAAGTCGTCTGGGTGGTTGCGTTGATCACCGCGCTCGATCTTTTCGGAATCAACCCGGCTCCCGCTTTGACGCTCGCCGGCCTCGCCAGCGTCGCCGTGGGCTTCGGCGCGCAAAATCTCGTCCGCGATGTAATCACCGGGTTTTACATCGTATTGGAAGATCAGTACGTCGTCGGCGATACGATTCAATTTGGCGACACAACCGGCCGCGTCGAGCATTTAACATTGCGCCGAACGGTAATTCGCGACGCGCGCGGTGCGCTCGTCACCATCTCCAACGGCGACATTCGAACCGTGGCGAATCTGAGCCGCGATTGGTCGCAAACTTTTGTCGACGTCGCGCTCGCACCCGAAATCGCTCTCGATCACCCGCTCGCCGCGCTCGAAGCCGCGTCGGCCGAGCTTCGCGCCGATCCCGCCTGGTCGCAGTCCCTCGTCGATGGGCCGCGGATTCTTGGCGTTCAATCGTTTGACCGCTCGGCAACCGTCGTGCGCCTTCAGGCGCGCACCGCGCCCGCGCGCCAAGACGAAGTGGCGCGCGAACTGCGCCGCCGCATCCACGTTCAGCTGCAAAAGCGCGGTATACCTTTAACCACCGTGCAGCGCATCGAACTTGCAGGCGCCGGCGACGTTGCCGCTGAAGCCGCCAATTCCCTTTCCGAAACCGAGAGATAACGCAAGGAGCCCGCCCATGTCCAACGTCACCTATGAAGAAGTGAACCTGATGCTGCGCCTCTACGACATGCGGCGCGAAATGCGTCTGAGGCAAGCGCGCAACTGGTTCGTGGACCATTTCCATCCCGCCAGCGTCGATGAGCTCACACAAAAATATCCGGCCGGCACCGACGAATACACCAACATTCGCATGGTGATCAGTTATTGGGAAATGGTGGCGAGCATCGTGAATCGCGGGCTCATCAACGACGAACTTTTTTTCGAAAGCAACGGCGAAATCTGGGTCGTGTGGGACCGCATTCGAAGCGTCGTTCCAACCTGGCGAACCGCCTTCAAGAATCCCACTGTCTTCAGCAATCTCGAAAGCGTCTGCAAACGATTTGAAGCCTGGCGCGAAAAGCGCGCGCCCGGTTCCAACGCCGCCATGCGCCAAATGATGGAACAGTCCCGTCCCAAAGCCTAACCGCAAAGAAAGCTCTGCTCACACCAGGCTTAAGCGGCTCGTGACCCGTGCCGGCGCAAATCCTTCCGGCCGCGCAATCACCACGCGATTCCTGCCGTCCGATTTCGCCCGGTAGAGCGCCTCGTCCGTCTTTCGAATCAAAGCCTCGCCTTCCAGCGCGGGCCAGTCCGCGCTGTTCGCCATCCCGAGACTCATCGTCAGTGGAATTCTTGCATCGCCCGCCACAACGGGTGTGGACTCGATGGCATGACGAATGTGCTCGGCCCGATCGGCGCCCACTTTGGCGTCGCATCCCGGCAGCACCATCAAAAATTCTTCGCCGCCATACCGGCTCACGGCGTCGTAATTCCGCACGGAGTCGGTAAGCAATTTCGCCGCCGTACGCAGCGCGGCATCCCCGGCCGCGTGGCCAAACGTGTCGTTTACATTCTTGAAGTGATCGATGTCGCCAAGCAACAACGTCACGCTTCCGGATTGCTGATCCCGTCGCCCGCGTTGCAATTCCCGCTGCAGCAGTTCCAAAATCACGCCGCGATTCCACAAACCCGTCAGCAAATCGTGCGTTGCGCGATACCGCATCTCTTCCCGCGCTTCCACCAGCGTGTCTTCAAGGTGCAAAATTCGTTCGCCCGTTCGCAATCGAGCTTTCAGTTCTTGCGGATTGAACGGCTTGGTCAGGTAATCGTCGGCGCCCGCGTCCAGCCCCGCCACGATGTCTTCTTTGGCCTGGCGCGACGTCAGCAGAATCATGTGCACGTACTGCTGCCCGCGCCGCACGCGAACCATGCGCACCACGCCGGGGCCATCCACCCCGGGCATCATCCAATCGAGCAGCGCCAGCCGCGGACCATTCGGCTCACACAGCGCTTCGGTCGCCGCCGTACCGTCCTCCACGGCGATCACCTCGTAGCCGGCGCGTTCGAGCGTGCTCTTCAGCATCCGCCGCGACAACGGATCGTCATCGGCAATCAGTATTTTCAGCTTCATTTCTCCGCTCCCGCCATATACCCTTCCAGTTCGCCCAGCATTCCCTTGGTCTCCGCTTCAAATTTGGCCAGTGAACACGCCAGCGCCGACTGTTGCCCGGTTTTCGCCAGCTGTTCCATTTCGCTCGCCGCCTCCGCGGCGCGCCCCGCGGCCAGGTTCGCCAGCATGCCCTTCAGCGCGTGGGCCGATTCTCTTGCCTGTTCCAAATTGCCCTCATCAATCGCGTTGCGGAGCGAGGCCGTATAACGCGGAAATTCCTCGCGAAATATCCCGGCCAGTTCCCGCAGCAGGTCCCAATCGTTTTCCACCCGCGCCAGAAGTTCCGGCAAACTCACTGCGCCTTCCTGTCCGTTCGAACTCGATTCGTGTGGTGTTGTGCTCATTGGCGGTTCGCTCCGTCCTCTTACCGTAAGTCTCGTGATTTCCTGCTTCAGCAATTCGGTTCGAATTGGCTTCGAAACGTAGCCGTCCATTCCCGCTTCAAAGCACTTTTCCTTATCGCCCTTCATCGCGTGCGCCGTCATCGCCAAAATCGGAGTGTGCCGGCCCGTGCGCGCTTCCTGCTCTCGAATTTTCTCCGTGGCTTCAAGCCCGCCCATCACCGGCATTTGCAGGTCCATCAGAATCAGATCGAACTGTGTTGCCGCCGCCAGATCGACGGCCTCGCGCCCGTTCACCGCCAGCTCTACCTGGTGGCCCATTTTTTCCAGCAGGCGCATCGCCAGCTTCTGGTTCACCGCGTTGTCTTCCACCAGCAGAAGCCGCAGGTTCCTTGCCGCGGACTGCATCTCCCGTTCCTCGGAATCGCTTCGTCGCAAATTCCTCCCCAGCACCGACGCAATCGCCTCATGCAGTTCCGCGCGGCGAATCGGTTTGCTCAGCTTCCTCGCAATTTGCAATTGCTCGGCTGACACGTGTTTCGGCGCGGTCAAGCTCGACGACAGCACCACAATCGCCGTGTCCTCCGCTGGCGCGATTTTTCTCATTCTGGCCGCCACCTCATAGCCATCGATCCGCGGCATGTTCACGTCAAGCAGCACCAGCGGGTACGCCTCGCCTCGGCTCACGCTTTTCTCGTATTCCTCAATCCCCTCGCTGCCTTCCGCCGTCAGCACCGGCTTCATCCCCCATGTGAGCAGCAGTTTCTCCAGCAACTGTCGGTTCGCCTCATTGTCGTCCACCACCAGCACCGGTTTGTCCGTCAGATCGGCCGCATGGCGGAACGCTCGCGGTTCTTCGTTCGCAATGTCAAAGTGAACCGTGAACGAAAACTTGCTGCCCTTCCCCGGCGTGCTTTCAAGTCCAATCTGTCCGCCCATCAACCGCACCAGCCGCGCCGAAATGGATAGCCCCAGCCCCGTGCCGCCAAATTCGCGCGTCGTCGAACTATCCGCTTGCGAGAACGCGTCGAATATCTGCTGATGTTTCTCGGCTGGTATGCCGATCCCCGTGTCCGAGACGACAAACTGGATGGCCGCCCGCGCGCCGTCGTTCGGCAACCGCGAGGCTCTCACGCTCACTTCGCCTTCTTTCGTAAACTTTATCGCGTTGCCGACCAGATTGATCAGCACCTGCCGCAGCCGCGTCGAATCGCCTTTGAGCGCACCGGGAATTTTTCCTTCCGTCGTCCACGTCAGGTCGAGTCCCTTCTGCAGCGCCCGGACTCCCTGCGGTCCCAGCGCCTCTTCGATGCAGTCTTCCAGGGAAAACGCCGTTTCCTCCAGCTCCATTTTCCCCGCTTCGATCTTCGAAAAATCCAGAATGTCGTTGATGATGCCCAGCAGCGCCTCCGCCGAAGACCGCACCATTCCTAGATATTCGCGTTGCTCCGGGTGCAGTTCCGTTTCCAGCGCCAGTTCCGTCATGCCCAGTATTCCGTTCATCGGCGTGCGGATCTCGTGGCTCATGTTCGCCAGAAATTCGCTCTTCGCGCGGTTGGCCGCTTCCGCCGCTTCTTTCGCATTCCGTAAACGCTCTTCCGCAAGGTGGCGTTCCGTCACGTCCTGTATCACCACCACGTAGCCCCGCTTGCCGCCTTCTTTTTGCCGAAACCCGCGCGCAACCGAATGCGCCCACACGACGGAACCATCCCGCCGCAAATAGCGATAGCTCATCGTGTAGTCCAGATTGTTGGCCAGCGATTCGCCGCGGATCCGTTCAAGCTCCTCGAAATCGTCCGGATGAATCACCGTTCGCCACGCATTGTCGAGCGCCTCTTTTTCGGTAAAGCCCGTCATGCGCAAATACTGCTCGTTGATGTAGGTGAATTTCCCTTCGTCGTCCATCAAAACGATTCCCACTGGCGCGACGGCGCTCAGCGTGCGGAATGTCTCTTCACTCCGCTTCAATTCCGCGTCGCGCTTCACCCGTTCGGTCACATCCTGCACCACGCCGACAAATCCTCCCGAACTGCCCCCGTTCCCGAGTACGGGTCGCGCCACCGTATCGACCCAAACCGTTTGACCGTCGCGATTAACGTACCGAAAGCTCTCGCGAAACTCTTCTTCCCGCACACATGCCTCGCTCCAGCGATCGAGAATCCATTGCTTGTCGTCCGGATGCATGGCTCGTATCCATCCGTCACCCATTCCTTCCTCGGCGCTGAATCCGGTCATCGCTTGCCATTTCTCGTTCAAATACAATGCTCGGCCGTCGCCGTCCGCGCGAAAAATTCCCACCGGCGCCGCCGCCGTCAGCGTGCGAAACATCTCTTCGCTTTGTCGCAGCGCTTGTTGCGCCTCCAATCGCGCGGTGATGTCCATGTAAATGCCGAATTGCCCCCGCAACACTCCGTCAATCACAAACGGCACTCCATAGATGTCCACGTTTATCGGTATACCGCTCTTGTGTTTTCTTACCGCCGTCAGCCGCACCGCGTTCCCGCTCAGCACCTCTTGCGTTATCCCCTCCGCCTCCGCACGCAGTTCCCCCGGCGAAAGCAGCATGTCGATCGATTTGCCCTGCATATCGAGCGTGGAATAGCCGAACAATTCCTGAAACGCGGGGTTGCTCATTTCAATTTTGCCTTCCGCGTTCTCGGCAACGATGCCGATCGGGCAAGCGGCCAGCAGCGTCGTCAGATACGTCGATTGCTCCCGCAATTGCTCTTCCGATTTGTGCCGCTGCGTAACGTCTTGCACCACTCCCACGTACCCAAGCAGCTTTCCGTCCGCCGTTCGCAGCGGTTTGGCTTGGCTCTCGGCCCATCGTATCGTTCCGTCCGGGTGCAGCACCCGGTAGCTCGTCGCAAAGTCTTCCCCGGCGTTCATCGCCGCGCTTCGCCCTTCCACCACACGGCTGCGATCCTCGGGGTGGATTCGCTCCGCCCAGCCTTTGCCGAGCCGTTCTTCGCCGTTCGCGCCAAGCAGTTCAACCAGCGCGCGATTCATGAAACTTGCGTTCCCGTTCAGGTCGCTGCGATAGATTCCCACCGGCGCCGCTTCGCTCACCGCGCGGAACAACTCTTCACTTTCGCGCAGCGAGCCCTCCGCCCTGCGCTTGTCCGCAATTTCCTGTTCCAGCTCGCGCGTCCGCTCCGCCACGCGCAGTTCCAGCGTATCGTTCGCTTCCACCAGCGCCCGTTCCCGCTTCTGAATCTCTTGCAGCATCTGATTGAAATCCAGCGCCAGAATCCGCAGTTCTTTGCCGGAATACAGCGGTGCGCGCAATCTGTATTCCTTGGCAATGGCGATCGTCCGTGTCAGCGCCGAAAGTTGCTCGATCGGCCGCGTGATCGAGCGCACCAACAGCGACGTCACCAGGTAAACGACGGCCAGCATCCCCAGCGAAACCTTCAACGTCAGCGATCCGATGCGCTTGGTTCGCTCGTGCAAATCCTTTAAATCCGATTCAAGGTAAAGCGTCCCCACTCGCGTCGTCCCTTGCATCACCGGCCCGGTAAATTTCAGCCGCTCCGGCTCCCAAATCGCCCCGTCCGCCACCTGCCGCGGCGGCACGAACACATTGCCCTCCGGTGCGTCGTACGTCGCCAGTATTTTTCCCTTGTCCGTATACAGCACTCCGCCGCGAAAGCCGCTGCGTGTCTGCAACGCCGAAAGATACTTCGTCGCGCTCTCCGGATCGTCGAACGCGATCGATGCCGTTGCGTTCGTGCCGATCAAATCCGCCGCCAGCTCCAATTGCTCCAGCTTCTGTTCCCGCGCCGTCCGCGTGTCGTAAAAAAGATATCCCGCGCTGCCCAGCACCAGTCCCGCACCCGTCGTGATCATCGTCAGCAGCAGGATGCGCCGCCGAAGCGAGAGGTCCCTCGGTCTCAGCCAGGTCGACACGCTAACTCTTCGCCGCCATCGTGTGATTTACAACCCGCCTCGCCAGCGCCAGCATCCGCGAACTCAGCTTCAGCTTCGCCGCATCCACCGCTTCCAGATTCACTTCGAACGCCGGCGCCGTCCCTTCCGTGAAAAGCGCCACCATTCCGCCTGCGTCCAGAAAATTCGCCGTCTCGCCCACCGTCAGCCCGCGCCCCGTTCGCGCCGCGTCCAGCACCTTTGCGTAATTCTTTTCCTCCGAGCGCGTCACGAAAATGATCTGGCATCCCGCCAGTTCGCTTTCCTTCTTGATCCACTTCACTTCCGACCGCTTGCCTTCGATCGTCAGATCTCGCGTCTTCTCCGCAAGCGTCGTCCCGAAAGTAAACGTCCCGTACACGCACCACCGAAACGTGTTCGCCGTACGCACAGGCGAATCCACTGGCCAATCGATAAATGCCGCGGACTTCGCCAGAAAATTCGCTTTCCATACGATTTCGCTCGCCGCGCCGTCCTGAGGAGCCGCAAACGAATGCGCCGGTGCCACGATCAGCGCCCAGCCGCACAAAATCGCGCACACCCGCCTCTCCAGCTTCTTGCGGCGCACTTCTGGCTTTGCGGCAGACACGTCTTCCTCGCCGACCGTCACCGCAAGTCCCGCGCCACGCCGCGCGCTTCAGTTGTCTTGTATGTTGTTAATAATCCAAGGTTTATCTGCGAGTGAAAAATCGGCCGCGCCGTCTACCTTCCCGCAAAGGAACACTCCGTTTAGGTAGATTCATTTCGGGACACCACCGCTTCCTTTTCCGCTTCCCTCTCCGTTCTTCTCCGCTTCGCCCTTGTCCTCGCGAACTTCCCCCTCCGCCCCTCTCGCCTCGCTTAAACCGCCTCGCGCCGATCCTTAGCCCTATCCGCCACCCAAAATTTCCGCAACGATCTCTTCCGCCCGTAACCCCTCATCAATTGAACCACTTGCGCCGCCGTTCGAATGTATCGTTTAGTATAGAAATCCTCTTGACAACTTCCTTCTTCTCGTTTATAATCCTTTCATTCAGTAGTCCGTCTTGCTTCTCGTCTTTCCCTAAACATCAAAAATTTCCTTCTGGAGACTTCCATGTCCACTATTCGTTCCACGGACCGCGCGTCCCTCTGTACCTTCACCTTCTCCGACGGCCGCCGTTGCCGCATCCCTCGCCGTCCGGGCCATCCCTCTCTCTGCGCCAGCCATGCTCGCCAGGAAGCCCAGGCTCTCGCCGGCGAAGAAGCCGGCGAAGACATCGCTCGCTTTCTCACCGGCCAATTCGTCTCCGCTTGCGACGTCAGCTCCGCCCTTGGCCGCCTGTTTGCCGCCGTCGCCCAGGGCCACGTCGAACCCAAAACCGCCGCCACCCTCGCTTATCTCGGCCAAATCCTTGTCCAAACGCTCCCCATCGCCCAGCACGAATACATCAACGCCTTCGGCGCCGACTATTGGCGCAGAACCGTGCGTTCCTCCTTCGCCGTCGAACAAGCCTCTCCCAAACAGCCCGCTCTTCCCGCCCAGCCAGCCACTTCCACCGCCGAATAATAGCCATCTTTCTCCCACGCCTAACTCACCTGTAATCAACACTTACAGAAGTGCATCAAAACACGCCACTTCAACCGCCTTTAGAATCAACACTTACGCAAAATCGCAGGAGGGGGGCCTCTCTCACTTCAAGCCCAACTCAACATCCTATATATTGTTTCCGTCGCAGTCGCACGGTCCGTTTTTTTTCGAGGCCGCAGTTACGGCACGAGCGCGGTCCTCTCTGCGACAAGAAACACCCGAGGAGACCTTCATGTCCATCTCACGACGAAATTTGTGCGCCATCCTTCCCGCCGCACTGCTTCCCTCTCTCCTTCCCGCCGAAGTGTCAGCCGGCGAAGCCAGCGTCTTGCCGTCGGCCATGTATCCATTCGAGAAGCTCACGCCACACAAATCGAACGCCGCCGAAATTCGCGACGTCCTCAAAGGTCATCTCGCCACCTCGGAAGCGCTCGAAGTTCACGAAACCACCCTTCCGCCCGGTGCCGCGCCGCATCCGCCTCACCGCCACACTCATTCCGAAATGTGGCTCATCCGCGAAGGCACCGTCGAGCTCACCGTCGAAGGCAAAAGCACCCAAATGGGCCCCGGCTCCGTCGGCTTCGTCCGCTCCAACGACGAACACGGCATCAAAAACGTCGGCGCCGTGCCCGCAACGTACTTCGTCGTCGCCGTCGGCCCGGGCTCCGCCGGCGCTTGAGCGACGCGGCAAAAAAAGAATGACCGACGAAACAATTCTGATCTTGACCGCGCCACACGATCCGCAGCTCGAGCGCCTCAAAAAAAATCTTCCCGGCGTGAAAATCCTTGCCGGAGATTCGCAAGCCTCTTTTGCCGCGCACGCGGCCCGCGCCACCGTCCTCTCCCACTGGTCCGGCTCCCCCGAACTTTTCCGCAACGTGTTCACTCTTTGCCCGCAATTACGCTGGGTCCATTCCCGCTCGGTCGGGCTCGACAAATCTCTTTTTCCCGAACTCATCGCCAGCGCCGTCCCGCTCACCAACGGCAGCGGCGTCTTCAGCCCCGCGCTCGGTGAATTCGTTCTCGGCGCGATTCTTTATTTCGCAAAGGATTTTCGGCGCTTGCTTCGCCAGCAAACGGCGCGGAAATGGGAAGCCTTTGACGTCACCATGGCGCAAGCGAAAACCCTCGGCATCGTCGGGTACGGCGATATCGGCAAGGCCATCGCCGCAAGAACGCGCCCACTCGGAATGAACGTTCTTGCCCTCAAACGAAGCGCTCCGCTTCCCGGCGAAACCGATCCTTTCGCGCAGGAATTTTTCGCGCCCGCCCGCCTCATCGAAATGCTCTCGCGCTGCGATTACATCGCCGTCGCCACGCCCTTGACCCGCGAAACCCGCGGCATGATTGGCGAACCGGAGTTCGCCGCCATGAAGCCGTCGGCGGTCGTCATCAACGTCGGCCGCGGCCCGGTCATCGACGAAAGCGCCCTCCTCCGCGCTCTTTCAGAAAATCGCATCAAAGGCGCCGCGCTCGACGTTTTCGACCACGAACCCCTCCCCGCCGGCCACCCTTTCTATTCGCTCGAAAATGTTCTCCTCTCGCCCCATTCCGCCGACCACACTCCGGACTGGCTCGACAACTCCACCGATTTTTTCATCGAACAATTCCATCGTTATCGCAAAGGCGAACCTTTGCTTAATTTAGTGGACAAAAAACTCGGCTACTAGCCCGCTCCTGCCAAAGCGATTTGGCGCACAAAACAAATCCGCCGGCGAACCGCACGGAAGACTGGAGAAGTTCGCCAAAGTGCGATAGCTTTGCCGCTCACATTTCGCATCAAGGCAACGGAGCAGATGCAGCAAGTTAACGCGAGCACGGATCAACATTCCGCAAAGGCCACGCCGACTGGCGCCTTGCGCCAAGCCGGCCTTTTCGCCGGCCGTTTTCGCTGGGTCATCTGCGGCCTTCTTTTCCTCGGCGTCACCAAAAATTACATGGACCGCGGCGTTCTCGGCGTTCTCAAAGCGCCCTTGCAGCTCGCCTTCGGCTGGGACGAAATTCGTTACGGCCACCTCGTCACCGTTTTTCAGTTCGCCTACGCCGCCGGAATGTTGTGCATGGGCCGTCTCATTGACCGCCTCGGAACGCGCGTGGGTTACGCCGTCGCCATGATCTTCTGGAGCATCGCCTCCATGGCCCACGCCGCCGCGAATTCCTTCTGGACGTTCGCCATCGCCCGCGCCGCGCTCGGCTTCGGCGAAGCCGGCGTTTTTCCCGCCAGCATCAAAAGCGTCGCCGAATGGTTTCCGAAAAAAGAGCGCGCCCTCGCCACCGGAATTTTCAACGCCGGCACCAGCGCCGGCGCGATCGTCACGCCGCTTCTCGTCCCGCGCATCGCGGAAACCATCGGCTGGCGTTGGGCATTCGTTCTGGTCGGCGCGCTCGGCTTCATCTGGCTCGCCCTTTGGATGGCGGTCTATCGCAAGCCCGAACAACATCCGCATTGCAGCGAAGAAGAACGCAAATACATTCAAAGCGACGCCGCACCGCCCGCCGAAAAAATTCCGTGGGCCCGGCTCATCGGTTACCGCCAGACGTGGACCTTCGCCGCCGGAAAATTCCTGACCGATCCCATCTGGTGGTTTTACCTTTTCTGGATTCCCGATTACATGCAGCGCCAGCACGGCTTGCGCCTCTCCAAAATCGGCCCGCCGATCTTCGCCATTTATCTCATCTCCGACATTGGCAGCATCGCCGGCGGATGGATTTCCTCGTTCCTTCTCCGCCGTGGCCTTTCCCTGAACGCTTCGCGGAAATCGGCCATGCTCGTTTGCGCGATCGGCGTTTTGCCGATTGCGGCCGCGTATCGCGTCTCCGGTTTGTGGCCGGCAACTTTGCTCATCGGTCTCGCTGCCGCCGCCCATCAGGGATTTTCCGCCAATCTCTACACGCTCACCTCCGATTTATTCCCCACTCGCGCCGTCGGCTCCGTCGTGGGCCTGGGCGGAATGGCCGGAGCCGTCGGCGGCATGCTCATCGCCGAAGTGGTCGGACACGTTTTACAATGGACGAACAGTTACATGATTCCATTTTTTATCGCGGCGTCCGCGTACCTCGTCGCTCTGCTCGTGATTCATCTGCTCAGCCCGAAACTCGCGCCCGCGGAACTCGCGCAATCATGAACTCGCTCGACAAACGTTTGCTGGCCCGGTGAGGAAACCATGACGCTTACGGTGCGAAAAAAAGAAGGCTGCCGCTGGGACGTCGTCAGCCTCGGCGAGGTCATGTTGCGCTTCGATCCCGGCGAATACCGCATCTGGACCACCCGCCAATTCCGCGTGAGCGAAGGCGGCGGCGAATACAACGTCGCGCGCGGCCTCCATCGCTGCTTCGGTCTGGACGCCGCCATCGTCACCGCGTTCGCAAAAAATCCCGTCGGCTCGCTCCTTCAGAATTTGATCGATCAGGGCGGCGTCGATTCCTCCCTCGTAAAATGGGCGGACTACGACGGCGTCGGCCGCACCGTGCGCAACGGCCTCAACTTTACCGAACGCGGCTTCGGAGTCCGCGCCGCTCTCGGTTGCTCCGACCGCGGCCACACCGCGATTGCCGCGCTCAAACCCGGCGAAATCGATTGGGAGGCGATTTTCGGCCGCGCAGGCGCCCGCTGGTTCCACACCGGCGGCATATTTTGCGCTCTCTCCGAATCCACGCCGGACGTGGCGCTCGAAGCCATGCAATCCGCGCGAAAGCACGGCGTAATCGTTTCCTACGATTTGAACTATCGCGATTCGTTGTGGAAATCCATCGGCGGAAAAAAGCGCGCGCAGGAAGTGAACCGCCGCATCGCTCCCTTCGTCGACGTCATGCTCGGCAACGAAGAGGATTTTTCCGCCGCCCTCGGTTACGAAGTTCCCGGAGCCGACGAAAACCTCTCGGCCCTCGATCCGGAAAACTTCAAAAAAATGATTGCGAAAGTCGTGGGCGATTTTCCCTTCAAAGTCGTGGCCACCACGCTTCGCAAGGCAACCACCGCCACGCGCAACGATTGGGGCGCGATCTGCTTCTCCGACGGAAATTTCCATCAGGCGCGCAACCGCGAAAACCTCGAAATTCTCGACCGCGTCGGCGGCGGAGACTCCTTCGCCTCCGGTCTCATTTACGGCTTTCTCGCCGGCAAAGACGCCGCGTGGGCCGTCGAGTGCGGCGCCGCTCACGGCGCCCTGGCTATGACCACTCCCGGCGACACCTCCATGGCCACGCTCGAAGAAGTTTTGCAGGTGATGAAAGGCGCCGGCGCGCGCATCTCTCGCTGAACTCGAGGCCACTCTCTCATGAAGAAAGACGAAGTTCGCGCACGGATTGAAAAAATCGGAATCGTGCCGGTCATTCGCGCGTCTTCCGCCGAAGAAGCCCGCTTCGCCGCCGATTGCGTCGCCACCGGCGGCGTTCCCATCGTCGAAATCACCATGACCGTTCCCGGCGCGGTCGACGTCATTCGCGAACTTGTGCACGCCATGCCGCACGTGCTCGTCGGCGCCGGAACCGTGCTCAACGAAGCCGCCGCCCGCCAGTGCGCCGACGCCGGCGCGCAATTCCTCGTCACGCCGGGATTCAACGCCTCCGCCGTCGCCGCCGCGCGTGAACGCGATCTGCTCATCATGGTGGGCGCGCTTACGCCGTCGGAAATCATGGCCGCCTCCGCCGCGGGCGCCGACTTTGTAAAAGTATTCCCTTGCGCAAGCATGGGCGGACCGAAATACCTTCAGGCGCTGCGCGGTCCGTTTCCGCAAATCCCCTTTGTCCCCACCGGCGGTGTCAATCTTGAAACCGCCGCCGACTACATTCGCGCCGGCGCCTCCGCCCTCGGCGTCGGCGGAGAAATGATCGCCAAAGACGCGTTGAAAGCGCGCGACGCCGGCGCCCTCACCAAACTGGCCGGCCTTTTCGTGGATCTCGTGCGCGACGCCCGCCGCCCCTAGCGCCGCCAGTCCACCCCCGCCACAAAGAGAAACACAAAAGCAGTTAAGTATTTTATTTTCAACCACATAGCTCGCGCATCGCGCAAAAACACTACAGTAAACCCCCTCGTCATAACTGGGTGATTCACCCGATTGAGTCGCGACGCCGAAACGCTATCCTGCTGGCAAGAGAGTGGGCCGCCTCCGCGAGCAGCCAACCCACCTCCGAGACCCCGTTGCGAACACCACTGGCGCGGAGGCGGTCTACCTCAATACGGAATAGGGCGGAAGGACGACAAAGGCGGAAGGACAATGAACAGCGCACAAAGATTGAGCGAGCAAAGCGCCAAGCGGCAGCCCGTCGGCGAAGATCCCCGAGCTTTGGCGCGCGAATCCGGCGCCGAGCGCAACAAAGTTCCCCGATTCGTTACGCGCGCCTGCGTTTCCCACTTGCTCGCCATTCCGGAAGAAGAAATCCGGCAAATCTCGCACGACGCGGGATTGGGCCACATCGAACGCGCCGGAAACGAAGAAGTCACCTATTTCACGTACGACGAGATGTGGCAATTGGGTTTGCTCGCGGCCCAACTGAAACGCGATAGGGAGCACTAGATTCGTGCCGCGCAGAATCGAGTTTCGGCTGCCGATCGCACGAAGCCAATCGGCGTTCGGAGCGGCCGAAAGGCAAAAAGGCCAAGTACATGGGACACCATAAATCTTCAGGATGTTCACACACGTCCACAGAACAAAAACCACCGGGAATCCACACAATTCTTGCCGATGAACCGGCCCAAACGATTTCGCCCCTCGACGAAAATTCGCGGCAGAAAACATTTTCTGTTGCCGCGGGGCACAATCGCGCATGCAGCGCGCAATGATTTCCGTTTGCTTTCGGCTCCACCCCAGTCCGGCGCTGCGCAAGCAAAAGAAGGTTGGAAGGCGAGTAAACAAATGCCAATGCGCTCTGGACGTCTTGAAAAACGAACACCGCTGGCCATCCCCGTGCGAGTTTCGAGTTCGCGGGAGCCGTCCGTTATCGAGCGGACGACCACGGAAAACGTCAGCTCGTCGGGCATCCGCGTCGTGCTAAGCCAGCGCCGGCAATTGAATGAGCCGATGTTCGTCAACTCTTCCGATGGAGGACTCGAAACGCAGGCGCGCGTTGTTTATTGCCAGCCGCTTTCGGACGGGCACTTTGCCATCGGACTGCGCTTCCCGCAAGACACCTCGGGGTGGCTAAAAAAGAAACTGAACTTCGGAGACTAACCCACCAAACGGCATGCAACTCTTCTCCCCATTCGCCGAAGCAAGGTCCACGCGGCATGCACCGCCGTTTAGTCTCGACGCTATACGGACTCCACGAATAAATTTTCGGCAAGAATATCCTCTTTGCCCTTTTCTCCTCGATAGGCGATTGCCGGAATCGAACAGCCGCGCGTTCGGCGCCGACGCCCCCAGATTGCTCTCTCGTTAACCAGCCACGCCGAATCCGCGTGAATATCCACTTTGGACCTATATGATTGGTGTGTCCGATCGCCGAAGTCGTTTCATTTCACTCGGGCGGATTAGGAGACGACCCAAACCTTCGATGGTAACGCCGAGAATGAAGTATGGCTGTGGTGCCGCTCGCCGTCGATTCTGGTTGGCGATGTCCGGGTTTGTCATGGCGCTTGCCCTGATGCCCTTTTCCTACAAAGTCGAAAGCCGGCTCGAGACGGCCGCTCACATCGGGGCCGGAGAATCAGAAAAAGTTGCCGAAGACCTGACGCAGCGTTTTCGGTCTCCTTACGCCCACCGCCTCGTTCTGGTGATCAGCGGCATTCCCGATCCGGATTCCGCCGAAAGCGCGGATGCATTGAGCTTTCTCACCAGTTCATTGCGCGATGTGCCCGGAGTGTCGGGCGCGATCTCGAGTCTCGATTGGCCCGATCCTCTGTTCACCGGGAACAACGGCGGAGCGCTGATTATCGTCGGGTTAGATCCGCACGATAAAGCGGTTGAGGCATTGGTCCCGATCCTGCGAGCAAAAGCGGACTGGATGGAAGGCCGGCTTCGCGCGCAATACCCGAACATCAAACTGGAAATCACGGGGGAAACGCCGCTTACCTTCGATCTTCGCAAAGTCAGCGCCGACGACGTCAAACACGCCGAAGAACGTGCAATGCCGGTCACGCTCTTGCTTCTGTTGCTCGCTTTCGGAAGTTTTGTGGCCGCGCTTTTGCCGCTGGGAATTGGAATGCTTTCCATCTCGATGGCGCTGGGTGCGGCGGCGTTGCTCACGCGCTCTCTGCACCTTTCCATTCTGGTGCAGAATCTGGCCACGATGCTCGGCCTTGGCTTGGGCATCGACTATGCCTTGCTGATCGTGAGCCGCTTTCGCGAAGCCTTGGCCGAAGGATACGATCACGGCCAGGCCGCCGATCTTGCCGCGGCGCAAGCGGGGAAAACTCTGCTCATCTCGGCCACGACGGTGGCGATTGGATTTTCCGCGCTGTTGACGGTGCCCATCAGCGAATTGCGCTCCATCGGAATCGCCGGCCTGCTGGTCACGATTCTCAGCGTTGTGCTCTGTACCTTCATTCTGCCTTGGGTGCTTGGTCTGCTCGGGCATCGCATCAACGCCGCGCGAGTGCGTTTTCCGGGAAAACTTTTCAAACCGCGCAAGAGCTTCGGCGCGGCAAGTGTGCGGTGGATTCGATGGGGCGGCATCCTGACTCGCTGGCCGTGGACCGCACTGCTTGTCGCCGGCATTCCGCTGCTGCTCCTTGCACTTCAGGCAAGAAGAATCTCGCCCGGAATTCCCGACCGCAATTCGCTTCCGGCCGCGGCGGAGTCCGTGCGAGCGCTGCGCACGCTGCAAGGCATGGGGCGATCGGGCATCGTGCAATCCCTTCGCGTGGTTTTGGAGTTGCCGCCGCAGGCTCAGCCGCTTTCGCCGGCGGGCTGGCAGGCCGTTCGTCGCTTGACGGAACACTTCCAAAGCGATCCGCGTGCGGAAGAAGTCTTGTCACTTCCAACCCTCACGGGAATGTCTGACACGGCGGACGCGGTGGCCGATGTGCCGCAGCCGATCCGCGAAAGTTTTCTCAGTCGCGATGGCCAAATGACGTTGATTGAGTTGCTGCCCACCGCCACGCTTCCGCCCAACGAACAGATACGATGGGTGCGCGAGGTGCGTTCTTCCGACATCGCGGCCATAACCGGCGTGCCCGGCGCGGTGCTGCGCGTCGGCGGCATTGCCGCACTCGACGCGGATTATGATTCGGTCGTCAAAGCGCGGTTGCCGGGTGTGGTTCTCGGCGTCGTATTAGGGAGCTTGCTGGCGCTGCTCATCGGGTTGCGTTCTTTGTTTGCGGCCGTCAAAGCGATTTTGCTCAATCTGCTTTCCGTTGGCGCTTCCTTCGGCGCGTTGGTTCTTGTTTTTCAGGAAGGCCACGGCAGCAAACTTTTTGGGCTCGATGGTCCGACCGGCACCGTCTATCCGATCGTGCCGATTCTTTCGTTTGCCATCGTCTTCGGATTGAGCATGGACTACGAGGTTTTTCTGGTCGCGCGTGTGCTGGAAGAGCGGCGGCGCGGCCTGTGCGAAAGTTCAGCGGTGATCGAGGGCCTTGCGCACACGGCCGGGCTCATCACGAGCGCCGCGGCAATCATGATTGCCGTATTCACCGCCTTCACCGTGGGAGGTTTTCTCGTCGTGCAAATGCTCGGCTTTACGCTTGCCGTGGCGGTGTTCATTGACGCGACAGTGGTGCGGATGATTGTCGGGCCGGCACTTTTGAAACTTGCAGGAGATTGGAATTGGTGGCCGCTTGGCTTGCATGGAGCTTCCGCAACACCCGAAGAAAATCGCGCACCGAACATTCTGGCCAAGTAAGCGCCGTGGTTCGCGGTTTGTACGTACAAACCGCGAAATAAATCATTCTATTTCGCTTTCTCGCTTTGCGGGCTGAACTGGCCGAGATCGAAATCCTTCTTCCCAAGGTTTGCTTTTCCCGAGCCGCCTTCGATTTCAAGAATCGAGTAGCCGGCCTTGCCGGAAAGCTTTGCTTCCACTTTCGATGCGCCCCAGGCGCCGCCGTTCTGCCGAAGCCCGTAGTAAATGAATTCCTTCTGCTGTTGCGTCGCGTGCAGCGTCTTCAGCACATGCACCGGGAACAAAATGCCGCGGTCAATCCACGAGGTTGCCGAATCGTAGTGCGTTCGGTCTTGCGCGCCGGGCTTGCTCTTCAAGACAAAGCAATCGCGTGCGCCATATTTCTCCGGCGCAAGCGTTTCCTGATTCTTCCAGAAGAACTGGTTCTCCAGCATGTCTTCGTACGAAAAGTCGCTTCCCACAAGCGCGTCGTTCCAACGCTCGAAGGGCAGCGCGCTGGCGGTCTTTTCGCCGGGAAGCACCGCTTCGATGGTCACCTGCCCCGTGGCGTTCATTCGCAAAAGCAGGCTCGTCTTCTCCGAGCCAGGCCCCGTGATTTCACACAGCAGTCGCAGACCATCGGGAAACCAATGCGCCTTGGCGGCAAATTTGTAGCTCGTGCGCTTGCCATTCGCGTCCACGCGGATGAGCCGACCGCTCGCGCGGTAGTCTATTTTCTCAATGCGCTGGCGCGAGCCGGCGAGCGCCGCGTCCTCGTCGGGATTCGCCGCAAAAGCCCGCGATCGATTCACGAGCGGATGCACCAGCCATAACAGCACAAGCAAAGCGAAAAACTTGCGAAGGGGAGAAACGATTGCCACACCGCGCGGGATGTTCATATCCATACTATATACAGCCAAACTCCGCATGGCGCCACCAAATGCGCTTACAGTTCATTCGTGCGTCGGTTTGAAATCGAAATAGGCCAGATTCATGTTTCCGTTCGTCAAGATGTGAACGGTAACGACATTTTTCCCTTTACTGAATCGCATTTTGAAAAGCGGCGAAGCCAGATTCCAGTGATGCCATTGGCGCCAGGCCACCGGGTCGGCAGGGTCATTTGTCGACGCGATCTGTACGGTTCCGGTCGCATCCTTTCCATTCACGTCGAGAGAAATTGTTCCGCCGCGATTCGAGGTGTAAAGAAAATCGGCTGCGTAGGTTCCTGTGTGGGCCACATCGACCGTGATGTTGAACCACTCTCCCGGCTCGGTCCAACCGACATAGAGCAGGTCCGCCGGGGGAACAACTTTGTTGAACGGGTTGTCGTCCACGGGAACCGGCTTCCGCTGAAACTTCGTGTAGGAAGTGTCCACGCCCTCTCGCATGCGAAATTCGTTGAGGTAGTTCCCATCGGCCGGATTCAATTCTCCGCTGCCGTGGTTCTTCGCATCGCTGTCGTGGTACGCGATTCCTTCGCCGCCCAGGTCGTAGTAAGCGCACAATACACGGCCTGGTATTTTCTGCGGTGCGCCGTGGAAGCGATCGTCGCGATAAGGCGCGCCTTTGTACCGCTTCAAAAACGACGGAGAAGATGCGCCCATTGGCAGCAGCAAAGCCGCGGCGAACAAGGCAAGAATAATTCTGCGTGTCATTCTGCGCTCCCGTTTCTCCGGTTTTGGAACCGCGCGGGGCTTCGCTCGCGCGTGTGCTTGAGAGTGAAAAAAGATTCGATGCAGTGATCGTTTCCGGGATTGCGCCGTCGGCACCGGCTGGACTTTTCTTGCCGCTTTCTCCGCCGATAAGCGGGGAAGGCAAAAAAGGGACTCGCGAACGAAAAAAACACACGCCGCCATGCGCGGAAATTCAGGGAAGAGCAAGAATTTTTTGGAGGAGCGGGTGGGAATCGAACTGTCGAGAACGTTGAAGACACGCAAGTCATTGGTTCTACGATAAGGGAAACCGGACAAAAAACATATAAAAACCAGACCGAGAATTCCCTTGTGAAACGAAAGACCTTACGACACAGATCGGTTCTGCCCCTCGCGCAGGCGTAATCCCGCCGATGTTATACTTTCTTAGTTAACAAAAGGACAGTTGATGAATGGACGCTACAGAATCGCAAATATTGTTGGCGCACGTCCGAACCTCCCCAAAATCGCTCCACTCATTCGTGAGATGCAACGTCACCCAGAGATCGAGCCCATCCTCATACATACCGGGCAGCATTACGACGAAACGCTTTCGAAAATCTTTTTCAGTCAGATGGGCATCCCCGAACCCCATCTGAATCTGGGAGTCGGCTCCGGAACCCACGCGGAACAAACCGCGAAAATTCTCAGCCAGATCGAGCCTATCCTTCTCAAACAGCGGCCCGATCTGGTTCTGGTAGTGGGGGATGTTAATTCCACGATTGCCGTTTCCCTGGCGGCCGCGAAAATCGGCATCGCCGTGGCTCACGTGGAAGCTGGCCTGCGAAGCTTTGATCGCACCATGCCAGAAGAAATAAACAGAGTCCTGACGGATGCTCTAGCCAATTACCTTTTCGCGACGGAAGCCGACGCGGTCGATAATTTGCTCAGAGAGGGACGACCGCGTGAATTTATTCATCTTGTGGGCAACGTCATGATTGACTCGCTTCTTCACTTCCTTCCCTTCGCCGAGCAATCTCGCGTGGGTGATGAGCTTGGACTCCGCAACGGCAAAAGCTGGAAACCCTTTGGCCTGCTGACGTTGCACCGTCCTGCAAACGTGGATTCCACGGAAAAACTCGCCGAGATCCTCAGCGTTATCGATGTGATTGCCGAGAAGATTCCGATCGTGTTTCCGGTACACCCTCGTACTCAACACCAACTTAACCAGACCGGCATCAAACATCACGCCCAGCTCCGCCGCATTCAGCCCCTGGGATATCTCGATTTTCTCTGCCTGCTTAGCAAGGCAACTTTGGTTTTGACCGATTCAGGCGGCATCCAGGAAGAAACCACCGCTCTTGGAGTACCTTGCTTGACGCTGCGCGATAACACGGAACGTCCGGTCACCGTCTCGCAAGGCACAAATGTACTGGTGGGAACGAACCCTTCCAAAATCATGGCGGCTACGCAGCGAATCCTGGCAGGAGAGGGCAAGAACGGACGAATGCCTCCGCTTTGGGACGGCCATGCCGCCGAGCGGATAGTGGAAGTTATCCTGCGGAACGGGCCACGCGTGTAATAAGCAACGCAGAATGGGATTGTGAGGAAAAAGCGGCGGGCTATTTAGAAGTTTGTGCTGAGGATTGTTGCGGACTTCTGCAGGGAGGGAAAGACTTCGCGAAACCGACGGGTGCGGAAGGTTCTAATCCGCACCGCGCCGTGCCACAACACGTTCGCAACCAAAACAATGTTGCAGTTGATTATGCCAGTCCGGCAGGACGATACCGAAGGTCTTATTCAAACGAGCGTTGGACAGAACTGAATAAGCCGGGCGTGCTGCCGGAGACGGAAATTCCATTGTGGAAATGGGGATAACACGCCGGGTTATGAGCCGGCGTCCCTGAGTCGCGGTAACAAGCCACTCCGGAGTGTGCGAACTGTTTTCGGCTTTCTCGAGTACCGTTTTGGCAAAGTGATACCACGTCGTTTGACCTGCCGCGCTCATGTGGTAGGTGCCGCCTGCGTCGGAAAAGACGAACGCGCCGCTATTCCTTGCGCGCCTTCCGGCCAAAATCTTGATCGTCGACGACGCCACTTCAGAAGCGCAAGTGGGAGATCCAGTCTGATCGCTCACAATTTTCAGTTCTTCGCGTTCCGTGGCAAGGCGCAAAATCGTCAGCAGAAAGTTGCGGCCTCGCGTGGCATAGACCCAGGAAGTTCGAAAGATAAGGTGGTCCGCACCTGAATCGCGAATCGCTTGCTCACCGGCGAGTTTGGTTTTCCCGTAAACGTTAATAGGATTTGCGGAATCCATTTCGTCGTAGGGTGTTTGTTTCGTCCCATCAAATATGTAGTCGGTCGAATAATGAACCAGGGCCGCTCCAATTTTTCTGGCTTCCTCGGCAATCAGCGCAGGAGCTTCTGCATTTACGGCTCGAGCTATCGATTCGTCCGTTTCTGCGCGATCCACGGCAGTATAGGCGGCGGCGTTGACGATGAGCTGCGGCCGAACTTCTTGAATTGACCGGCGGATGTCGGCGGGATTCGAAAGGTCCAACTCGTCACGGCCAAACGCAACTACTTCGCCCACTTGCGGCAGAAGACGCAGGAGTTCTCCGCCAACTTGCCCGTTCTTTCCGGTCAGCAGGATTGTGGGTTTCATCTCCCCGGATGCCTCGGCAGATGTTCCGGAGGAACTTGCGCAAGGATTGAGTACTTCGCGTCTTTTTCGGAAACAATCGGAGCGCTCACGCCCCAGGATATTTTCAGGTTCGGATCATTCCAGGCGATGCCATGCTCGTCTTCCGGGACGTAAAAGTCGCTGCATTTGTAGAGGAATTGGACGGTATCCGTGAGGGCCAGGAAGGCATGCGCAAACCCACTCGGAATATAAATTTGATTTTGCTCTTTCGCGGAAAGAAGCACGCTTGTCCATTTTCCGAAATGAGGCGAGCCGACTCGAATATCGACTGCGACGTCCAGGGCTTCGCCTTCCATCACGCGGCAGAGTTTTGCCTGCGGATGCCGTAGTTGGTAGTGAAGACCGCGAAGCGTCCCTTTGGTGGAATACGAATGGTTGTCTTGAACAAATGTATCGGCGATCCCAAGGCCGGCGAATCTTTTTTTGTGATACGTTTCGAGGAAGAAGCCACGCGCGTCGCGATGGATGACGGGGCGCAGCTCAAACACGCCGGGAAGGGATGTTTCGATTCGTTGCATTTTCTCTCAGGCTCGCTTGTTCGCACATTGACAACAAATTTTACAGTTGGCTATTGGAAGATCAATTTGAGCCCATTGATCCAGACCGGGCAATCGCGCGAAGAGACTTCTCGCGATTTTCGTAATACTTTTCGTAATACGAAAGGTACTCGTGACTGCGAACGCCGGCAAGCCAATCGCCGTTTTTCTTGTACCAATCAATCGTTCCGCGAAGGCCATCTTCCAACGCGATGTTCGGGCGCCAGCCCAGCTCTATTTCCATTTTCTGGCAGTTCAAAGCGTAACGACGGTCATGACCCGGGCGGTCTTGCACATAGGAGACCAGGGCCTCGGATTTTCCCGTCAGATGGAGGATGCGCCGGACCAGCGCCAGGTTTTCCTCGAGATCAAGTCCGCCGATGTTGTAAGTTTCTCCAATCCGGCCTTTCTCCAGGACGGCGAGAATTCCTCGACAGTTGTCTTCGACATGGAGCCAATCGCGTTGCTGCTTGCCGTCGCCGTAAACAGGAAGAGCCTTGTCGCTGAGCGCGTTTGTGATCATGAGCGGCACAAACTTTTCGGGAAACTGGTACGGGCCGTAGTTGTTCGAGGATCGCGTGATCAACGCGGGAAATTTGTAAGTGCGGACGTACGATAGAACCAAGAGATCGGCGGCAGCCTTTGAAGCGGAGTATGGGCTGCTCGGCCGCAGCGGAAAATTCTCATCGGCAAAAACTTCCTGCTCGATGTCGCCGTACACTTCGTCGGTGGAGACGTGCACAAATCGAGGCACGGCGGTTTTGCGCGCCACCTCGAGCAGAGTGAACGTGCCGGTGACATTGGTTTGAATCACCGGGGCCGGCTCGTAGATACTTCGGTCGACGTGAGATTCCGCGGCGAAGTGAACCACGGCATCGCAACCGCGCATTGCCGCTTCTACTGCAATTGCGTCGCAGATATCTCCTTTCACGAACTCATAATGGGGATTGTCCGCCACGGATTCAAGATTTGCGAGATTGCCGGCGTAGGTGAGTTTGTCATAATTAACGATCGAGACGTCTCTTCTGTTTTCCAGGACGTGTCGAACAAAGTTCGAACCAATGAATCCGGCGCCGCCTGTGACAAAAACCTTCATCGAGATCCTCTCCACATCTGACGATTTCCGTTTCGTGAACTACCGCTGCGACAATATTCCGCTTGAGACTTTTCGTTGCGCCGCCAGCCCTAATTCGAATCGACGGCTTTCGCGAAGCTGATTCCGCCTAGCGCGCGGAAGCCGCGGCCAGCTTCTGCTCCTCGGCAAGCAACACTTTTTCGCGGACCATTTTCGTGGCACGCCAAAGCGACTCGAACGTTCCCGCGTCGGTCCAACCGCCTTCGATGATCTCGTGTTCCAGCCGACGTTCGCGAATGTAGGAATTGTTGACGTCCGTGATTTCGAATTCTCCCCGTCCCGACGGCCGCAGGGACCGCACGCGGTCGAATACCGTTCCGTCATAAAAATACACACCGATTACGGCGTACGGCGAAGAGGGCACCTTGGGTTTTTCTTCGATTTGTGTGATTCTTCCGCGTTCGAGAATTGGCACACCGAATCGCTCCGGGTCCGGCACTTCCTTGAGCAGGATGCGCGCGCCTTCTCCCTGCCGCTCGAAGTTTTCTCGTGATTTTCGAATGTCGTTCTCGAGGATGTTATCTCCGAGGATTACGCAGATTTTTTCGCCCGCCGCGAAAGGCTCCGCGAGCCGCAACGCGTCCGCGATTCCGCCTTCGCCTTCCTGATAGGCAAAGTGCAAGCGCTGCAAACCGAAGTCTTTGCCGTTGCGCAACAACCGCAGAAAGTCTCCGGCGCTATTGCCACCGGTCACGAGCAGAATGTCGTGGATTCCGGCGTCCACCAACGTCTGCAAGGGGTAATAGACCATCGGCTTGTCGTAGATCGGCAGCAGATGTTTGTTGGTAACCCTTGTCAATGGATGAAGCCGGCTGCCTGTTCCACCTGCGAGGACAACACCTTTCATTTGAACCTCCTTAGTTCGTTTCTGCACGCCAAGCTTTAAGGCGAATTTCCACGAGTCGTTTCCACTAGATTCCAATGGCGCGACAGCTTAAGAGGCGGACAAAGATTGACACTGGAGTTCCGCCAAGCCGGTTGGAAGGAAATCTAACGAGCGCGCGCGACAAAAATATAGAGACCAGCTAATCGTGACCGCCCGCTGCGCGAGACTGGCGGCCAGCAAGAACCTCATTACTTTTTTGCTGTGGATCGTTTTCTTGAAAAATATACTCGGGAACGATTTCCTTGATCTTGGCGCGAATGGGCGCGGCGCCATCGATTGTCAAAGAAGCGCGCAGTTCCTCGAGCTGGCGGCTTAAGCTCGTCCAATCGCTCAACAATCCGCTTGTCCGCTTGATCTTGTCGCATGACGTGGGCGTTACATTTTCTTGCTCGTAAAAAAGCTCTTCCTTCAGCTTTTCTCCGTCGCGCAAACCGGTAAACCGGATTTCGACGTCATTTTCGGATTTGCCAGAAAGCCGAATCAGGCTGCGCGCCAAGTCGACGATTTTCACCGGTTCGCCCATGTCCAATACCAAGATGTCGCCATGGGAGCCGATGGCAAAACCTTGCAAGACCAAGGCCACTGCTTCCGATGTGATCATGAAGAATCGTTTGATGTCCGGATGGGTGACGGTAAGCGGCTGGTGATTGCAAAGCTGCTGTTTTAGAACAGGCACGACGCTGCCGCTGGAACCCAGCACATTTCCGAAGCGCACAGAAACACAGCGCATGCCATTGAGCGGTTTGGCCGAGATGATCAGTTCGCAGATTCGTTTGGTAGCACCCATCACATTGGTGGGATTCACCGCTTTGTCCGACGAAATCAAAACGAAACTCTTACAGCCTGCTTCGCCGGCCAAATTCAAAAGGCTCATGAATCCGAGAACATTGTTCTTCACAGCTTCTTGGACGTTTGATTCCATCATTGGCACGTGTTTGTATGCCGCGGCATGGAAAACGATTTCGGGGGAATATTCGGCCAGCAGAGCTCGTATTCGCTCACTATCACAGACGTCGGCGACGCGAAAGGCGAGCTGGGAGCCATTCTTATGGTCGAGGAGGCTCAAGCGAAGGAAATAGAGTCCGGTTTCACTTTGATCCAGACAGATAAGTTGGGAAGGGCAATAATCCAAGATTTGACGACAGAGTTCCGAGCCGATGGAACCGGCGGCTCCGGTTACAAGAACGCATCGACCGGCGATCTGTCTCCGTACGATCTCAAGATCTACCTGGACGGGTTCCCTGCCAAGGAGGTCTTCTAGACTGACTTCGCGAAGTTGACTAATCGTAATTCGGCCGGCAATGACATCTTTGAGTGCGGGGACTGTACGGAAGGTGATTTTGGCCCGAGTGCAGATTTCCACGAATCTGCGCATCTGGGCTCCAGTGGCCGAAGGGACGGCGATTAGCGCTTCATCTACGGCCTCCGATAAGAGCACTTCAGGGAGTTGATCGACATTACCCAGAACTCTGACATTCTCGATGCGAATGCCTTGTTTGGACTGGTCGTCATCGACGCACCCGACAGCAACGTAGGGGCTTCCCGGCCGACGGATTTCACGAAGGATGGTATGCGCTGCGAAACCTGCACCGATTAGGATCACTCTTTTGCCTAACGAAATGTTTTCCCGTGCCGACTCGGCAATAATTCGTGAGAGCACACGAACGCCTGCCAGCAACGCCGCTGTTATAAGTCCTTCAAGCACATAGACGGTGCGCGGGAAAGTTGTTGCCGTCAGAACAAACCGCATGATAACGAAAAAGATGATGGAACCCGTCCCGACAGCCTTCAAAATATCGATTCCATCTCTGATCCCGGTATACCGCCACCACCCGCGGAAGAGCCCAAAATAGGCCATGGCTCCGAGCCGGATGAGAATTAGAATGGGCATCGCTGAAAGCAGAAGTGAGCGGTACGGCAAAGAAAAATCAAATCGTAAGAGCCAAGCTGAGAAAAGCGAAAAACAAACAAGACTTATTTGCACGACCACAATCGCGGTTCTGCGATGCAGCAGGAGCAGACCCGGCATTCTTGATTTTCTGTAAGCGGATATTAACATTGGGTTAACTTTTGGGCCCCGAGGAGTTAACTACTTCCGTGAGATTTTCTTCGAATCTGTGAGGGCAGTGCCCGTTCGAGCGCACTGGACCACACAAAAAAGAATCCAGGCAGAATGGCATCGGTTTGCGCGCACTTGAAACGCCGTTATCGGATCACCGGCCATTCATCGATAATTACGAAGTCAGTGTGCAACTCCGTCCCTGCGCGCCACTCTTAGAACGGTTAGACAAAGAATTTTCAAATCGAAGAGGAAAGTCCTCTTTCGCAAATACTCGAAGTCGTATTCCACCTTTAGAGGAATGGGCAGGTCATCTCGACCATTGACTTGAGCCCAACCCGTAAGCCCGGGAACGAGTTCATGCACTCCGCGTTCGGTTCTTAAGGCCACAAGGTCGTTCTGGTTATGAAGCGCGGGACGCGGGCCCACGAGACTAAGGTCTCCCTTGAGAATGCTATAGATTTGTGGCAACTCGTCGAGACTCGTTTTTCTAAGGAATGCGCCGATTGTGGTCAGGTGCATCTTCGGGTCGTCGAGAAGGTGGGTGGCAACCTCTGGTGTTCCCAGATTCATGGTTCGAAACTTTGGCATACGGAATGTTTTGTTATTCCGTCCGACTCGGTCGGACCAATACAGAATGGGGCCACTGGAAGTAAGCCTAACCGCGATTGCGATTACCGCCATCGGAATGCAGAGTATTGGCAATAGGAGGGACCCGACAACGAGATCGAACGTTCGCTTGGCATAAGCTGCGACGCGTGAATTCGGCCTAAATTGAGTAGTGGAGGTCCTCGCATCTTGAGCAGGCGGTTGTGCCAACTGTCGTAGCATCAGGCTTCCTCTAGTGAAATCGCAGCAGTTCGGAGAGGACCGCGGCGTGGTAGACACCGACGAGCCAGCTCGGCACGGCGAGTCGGTTCAATTTTGCCGACCAGCCAGAAAATGCCGCGCAGTTTGCTCCAGCGCTTCGTTCACACTCACTCGCGGTGTCCAGTCAAGCAGAGCCCGAGTCTTGCTGATATCTACCTGCAAGGAACCACAAAGCTGCTGCGCCATGCGCGCCATGCCAAAGAAGCGCGCCGTCGTCCGCAACACAGGGGCCGGCACGGGAATAAGACGTGCGGATCTACCGAGCGCCGCTGCCATTCGTCGTAGAAGTGCCGAAGTGGAAAGATCCTCTCCATCGCTGACTAAAAAAGTCTGGTTTGCGGCCGCGGGATGATGCAGAGAGATCAAAATCAGATCCACTAAGTTATCCAGCGCCACAAGGCTGCGCCGATTGTGAACCGCACCCAGGGGCAGAGGTATGCCGCGATGTAATATCAGCAACAGTTTATTGAAATTCCCCGGTGCACCCGGCCCGAACACGATGGGCGGCCGAATGATCACCACTTCGAGCCCAGTCTCTTGTGCCATCTGCCGCAGCCCCAATTCAGCCTCGTGTTTGGAGATGGCATAGGGGGAATGAGGGACTGGCTTGTCCTCAGCGGTGAACGGCTTGGCAAACGTTTCCGCGCCATTTACACCGATTGAGCTGATATGTATGAAGCGCCGCACACCCGCGTCGACCGCCTGGCGCGCAAGGTTCAAGGTGCCCGCGACGTTAACTCGACGGAATTCAGCGAGCGGATTCGGTGAGGCGTCGCGCATTACATGGACGCGGGCAGCGCAATTGACGACGGCGTCCACACCATCGAGGGCCGCTCTCCAATCGCCCTCGGCGGCAAGATCCCCGCTCAGCACGGACTCGACGCCCGAAGGCCAGTGCTTACCCGATTGGCGGGAAGCCGCTCGCAATCGTAGGCCATCCGACGCTCCTCGATTGACCACTGCTCGGCCAAGAAAGCCGTTTGCGCCGCTAACCAAGATCATGCCGATGGTTGACTGAGCTCTGAGATGATGTTTTCAATCGCGGCGACGTGATTTTCTCTAATGTAACTGGACTGGATACAATCAATATTGGCCGCAAGTTGTTCTGTTGCCGCATGCTCTTCCGACATTTTCAATAGCGCCAGGCGAAGGCGCTCGGGCGAATTTGGCTCAACGATTGTGACGCCGGAAAAGCCGGTCAAGAGTTGAGCGGCAACTCCATTCCCGCCATAGACGACGGGCAATCCAGTGGCCAGGTATTCGTAGAGTTTGGAAGGCATAGCTGTGCTAAATGCCGGCTGAAGCTGCGCGTATAAAACATCGCTCCTGCTATACCAATGAATCGCTTCTTCCCATAACATGGGACCGTGCAAGCAAACGTTAGAAGCGGCGCGCTCTTTTACGGCTGTACGAACTCGCTCAAAATCAGTGCCGCAGCCAATGATGTTCACGTGCAGCTGGGCGATGCCAGCTACGGCATCCACCAGTGTGGTGAGATTTTGAGCGATTCCTACATTGCCTATATAGGTGACCCGCAAGACGCCATTTGACCTTGGTTCATGTTTGAGGCTATTTATTTGGTTAAACTGCTTCCTCCCGATGCCATTGGAAACGAGCACCGATCGTTTTGAACGCACATGCCGCCGCATGTAACGAAGCTGATACGGATTTGAGACTGCGATCACTGCGGCGCGGCGCAAGGCCAAGAGCGCACCCATCCTCAACACGCCACGCACAATCCCATTCCACCATGGACGCCGGGGCAGATACTCCCATACCAAATCTCGCACATCGGCAACATGCACGCGCGCACATGGGCGCAAAGCAAAAAGCAGCAAGAAAATCGTCGGAATAGTGGTCATCACAACGTCCGGGCGAAGGCTGGCGGCAATCCTCAATAGCCTCCATGATTGTCGCAATTCGTGGAAACCGCGAACCATGAAGTTCCTGCGGTCGCAATCTTCCTTCGCTATGCACTTTATTTCGCATCCTGGAAGATGATCTGCAACAGCGGAGTCCGGTATTTTCTGGGAATTTGGCGCAACGATTGTGATTTTCCAGCCTGCATTCGAAAGGACGTTGACGTAGGCGGTCATCCGATTGCGGATTACCGGCTCATCGAAGACTGGATAAGACGTGACAATTACAAAATGTCCTTTACCCATTTAATGTTCGACCATGAACAGGTAGTTGGCCGGAAGCGATCGCGATCTTCTCAACGCAATGCGGAAAGACGGAATCGAACATCCAAACTCCGGATGCCACGTACTTTTCTCAAGTGCCAAGGCTTCCGGAGTTGCCATCCTAATAAGACATATCCTTCCGCCAACCTTATTTTCGATCGAAACAGCACCGTTCTCGACAAACGAAGCGCGCACGTCCGGATGAAGGTAAAAGAAAATTTCCACAAGATGCTCGCCAGAACCTTCCACACTGTCCTCGATATAGACCGTGTGATTGTCCATCCGCCAGCGGCGCCAGTGAATTGGCCGGCCGGAAGACCGTCGATATCCATGATGACCTGCCTCAGCGCAAACCATGTTATTTTCCCGCCAAGTCCGCGGCCGCAGGACTCGCGCACGACGTCCCACACGAAAACTGCCCCAGACGTCGGAGGAATTCTGGCCGTCCAACACGAGAGTTGAGTGAGCGGCCGTACCGCGCTGGCGCAGGCGTTCGGCACTTTCGCGATAGCAAGAGACACCCGAATTCACAATCACGCGCTGAGCGGACAGCGAAAGTTCAAAGCTCAGCGTGCCAGCATGTGCATGACCCGGCAGGTAGTCGGGCCCTATCGCACCAATATCCGCAATCAGCACAGCCGAACCATTTTCCAGACGCACGTACCCAGACTCCGGCAAGGATTCAATGGCAGCTAGTGGCCGATCCGTCAAGCCGAGGCTGAGACTTCGTGCGTACGCAGCCAGCGTCGCGTAAGAGGGCGCCATGCCAAACGCTGAATCGTTAAAGAACGCGATCGCGCCATCGGGATGCGTCATTACTTGCAGCCACCGCAGCATAGGCCGTGGGTCCAGGGCTTGCAGTACGCCGCTGCCTGCGTCCCCCAGAACCTCCGGATACAGATTCCGAAGCTGCACTAGATCGAGCAGATCTTCGGTGACCATGCTGTGGTACATGGGGGATCGCTCGAAGTGCCCACCGTCGGGAAGAAACTGTTCGCGCATTTCCGAGTCAAGCAGTTTTAGTCCAGCGTGCAACCAACGATTCCGTCCCGAAAAGAAGGTACCCGCGAAAATCAATGCCTTGGCGTTCGCCAACAGGTGATTCCCCAGCAGGTGATACTCAAGGCGGCGAGATAAATATCTGACTTGTACAGCCAGGCTGTGCACCAGTGCTGGACTCAGATCGCCGCCGGCGACAGCCCACTTTATCCAATTTACGATGCGCTGCGAGAGCGGATAGGCCTGCCAACCCACTCCCGAGCCAGGCGGGTTTTCCGCGACCCACCGTTCCAACAACTGTCGATGCCAAGTAAACCTCGTGCTGAATTCTTCGGCTGTCAGATCGCCAAAGTAGTGGAGGTTGTACAGCCAAAGACGATCCGACGAGAGAGAATTCCAATCCGCTGCAACTGCGAGATTGCGTGTTTCATTGAGAAATCGGAATGTCTGAGGCCCCAGAAGTTGCTGTCGATGTCCGGGACACATGGACCACGGACGCAATGGCTGCCTGAGCGGAGGCGCCGGCCGCATATCCGGCCGTGGGCGATAGATGTAACGCCACAGCCTGGCGTACACTTGCACTGGTCTCAAGTGCCGAACGGTGTGAAAATACCTAGAAACCTTCATCGAATAGTGACTGCTTGCCGCGCTTGGCCCTTGGGTACATGTTTGTTACCGAGCCAGCGGTGCGGAGTGTTGCCTTCATCGCGTGGTCGGTTCGCAGCCGTAGACTGTGCCAATCAAAACTACCGGCAAGATTCGTAGCAGGGAGATCAGTTACGCCCACCCAGCTCTTCCGTCACTTCGATTGCAACCCGAGAAACCTCGAAGATTTCCTCCGCAGGAATCGGCGAGGCCCCCCTCGAGGCAACCGCCGCGAGAAATGCCTGTACGCAGGCGGTGTGGCCTTTGTCCTGCCGCCAGGTCCTAAACCGACGAAAGCCCGAAAAGCCAAAACCGCGCAACGAGCGGAAGTTTTCCAGCTGAAGAATTCGACCCGAGGCAAACACTTCGATGCGCTCTTTCGGAAACGAGCGGTGCCCATTGGCGTAGTACTGAATGCAAGCAATCGACCCATCGTCGAACTCCAATGAAACCTGGGCCGTATCAAGGATGGGTTGAGCGTCGTGATTGCCGCGCATTGCGCCCGCGCTCGCGCGGATTATCCGTGCGCCGACGAGAAAACGGGCAAGATCGATGAAGTGGCAAGCTTCTCCAAGAATGCGTCCGCCGCCCACTTGCGGGTCCTGCGTCCAATGATCCGAAGAAATTGCTCCGGCATTTATCAACATGCTCAGCGACTTGGGTCCTTGCGTCCCCCTCAGCAGTTCCTTCATCCTTTGCGTATGCGGAGAGAACCTGCGGTTGAATCCGACAAAGAAAACCGGTGCAACGCCTTTCGCCAGGGCTTCGGTGTATGCCGTTTCAACTTCCTCGAGCTGTTTCAGGTTCAAGGCCAGCGGCTTTTCGACATAGACATGACGCCCGTTACGTAAAGCCTCCGACGTGAGCCGGGCGTGGCTGTCATGTCGCGTGGCGATAACGAGTGTGTTCACTTCTTTCGCGGCAAAAAGCTGCTCGATGCTTGTGGCTGCATTAGTGAAGCCAAATTTCTTTCCAAAGTGGGCGGCGCTTAAACCATTTGTGGAAACAATGGTATGAAGGCCGGCCCCGGCCTTCGCCAGCGCGGGAATCAGGACGCGTCCTGCGTAGCTGCCGGCGCCAACGCAAGCGACAACAGGTTCGACTCCCGCGGAAAAAGACTTTGCGCGATCAAGCGTCACCGTTCGAGAGTCCGTTTTCTCGTTCGGCAATACTTCGGGATATTGCAGGACGATGCCAAGAGAGGCTTCGCCGCCCGATAAGACGGAATACGCTTCGACCGCGCTTTCAATGGGAAAGCGATGGGAAATGAGCGGCGCCACGTGCAAGGCGTTCGACGCCATGAGATCGAGAACTGCTTCCAAGTTGCGCTGCTCGGTCCAGCGGACGAAACCCACGGGATAGTCTTGACCTTTTTTTTCGTAAGTCGTGTCGTAACGCCCGGGACCGTACGAGCACGACACCTGAAACGTGATCTCTTTCTCGTAAAAATCTTGTCGCGAGAGATTGAGTCCGGTGACTCCCACTAAAACAATTCTTCCACGCTTGCGGCACATATTGGCGGCTTGCGAAACCGGCTCGGAGCTTGTTGTGGATGCCGTAATAATCACCGCGTCCACGCCTCGGCCGCGAGAGAAATCCAGGGCGTGCTGCACGAGATCGTGACTCTCCGAAGCGTCAACGGCATTTGCGCCGAGCATTCTAGCCATTTCCACGCGCCGCGGATCATAGTCAATACCGAGGACACGACACCCCTGGGCGCGCAACATCTGTACCGTCATCAATCCGATCAGCCCTAAACCGGTTACGACCACGGTTTCCCCCAGCGTGGGCTCGGCCAGGCGAAGACCCTGGAGGCCGATGGCACCTAACACGGTGAACACGGCCGATTCGTCGTCAACATTGTGAGGGACGCGTGCGCACAGGTTCTTTGGCACGCTCACAACCTGTGCATGGCTGCCGTTCGAAACGACGCGGTCGCCGGGACGGAACTGGTCAACACCTTCCCCCGTTTCGATCACGGTACCCACATTGCAGTATCCGAGTGCGAGCGGCTGGTCCAGCTTGCTGCGCACTGCCTCTATTGCCGCCATGATGCCGTCGGTGCGCACCTTGTCGAGAGTCATTTTGACTTTGTCTGGCTGTTGCCGCGCCTTGTCGATCATCGAAGCGCGGCCGAAGTCGACCAACATGCGCTCGGTGCCCGCGGAAATAAGCGTGCACCTGGTGCGGATGAGGACGTGGCCTTGTTGGAGCGATGGCACGGGAGCCTCAATGAGCGTTGTCGCGCCTGTTGCCACGTTTAGTAGGACTTGTTGCATGGGACCTCGAACGGGGAATTAATTGGGGATCGGTGTCGGACGCGGCTCCGCAACGAGCGAAGCCGGCGCGTTACAAACATCGTTGACTCGAACACCGGCCTCATTGCAATGAGACCGTTGGCCAGCATCCCTATCGATGAACGCCTGGCACCACAATTCGATACACATCAAACTGAGAATGCTATAAGCGTTGTCAGCGCGGTTGGTTTCATTGTCGGACACGAACCGCGACACGGCCTCAGGATTGAAGAGTCCACGTTTGCGGAGAGTTTCAGACGATAGGAGATTCTGTTGCAAGGTCTTTAGTGGTCCGCGCAACCATGTGCGCAGGGGCACGCCGAAACCCATCTTTGGCCGATAAATGACATCGTTCGGAAGGACTCCCTCCATGGCTTTTTTTAGGATCCATTTGCCCTCGGCTCCATGCTGGCGAAAATGGTCGGGAATCCCTGCGGCTAACGCAACTACTTCCGGATCAAGAAATGGCACGCGCACTTCTACCCCTGCCGCCATGCTCATCTTATCGGTGTAATTCAAGTTGTGATCGGCTAGAAAATAGCGCTGTTCCAGCAGCAGCATGCGCTGCAATGGTGTGACCATCTGGGACATGCTTTGCAGTTCCCCCAACAACGGCTCTTCAAGCAACGTCCGGGCGACTTCCGGCAGGAAGAGATTGCGCACAGTCGTTGTCGGCGCCCAATCAAAGTACGACGCCACTCTTGCATCGCCCTTAAGTTCAGCTGCTATGAGCAATTTTGACAAACGTCGAAGGTGTGGTGACCGCCTCGGCAATCGTCGCCCCACCCCGCCGAAAAAGCCGCGCAATGTCCCAGGCATTCCCTCCCAAACCGCATTGAGGCCAAGCGCGCGATGTCTCCGATATCCGGTAAACAGGTCGTCGCCACCTGCACCTGACAGCAAAACTTTTATGCCATGTTGGCGGGCCAGCCGACTGATGAAAAGTACGTTGAGCGCGGCGAAATCGGCCTGCGGCTCATCGAGCTGCCAGACCATGTGCGCAAGTTCCGCGGCCATTTCGGAATCCACGCGCACGACGTGCAAATCCACGTCCAAGTGCCTGGCAACGCGGCGGGCGTAAGGAAGATCGCTCTCGAAGCCTTCCTCCTTGGCTAATCTCTCACCAAAATCGATGGTAAAACACTGAAGTCTTTCCTTGGTGTGGTGGCGCGCAAGTGCGACTATTGCGCTCGAATCCAGTCCGCCGGATAGAAATGCCCCCAGAGGAACATCGGAAACCATCTGCCGCTCGACGGCAGTAGCCAAAACCCGCCGCACCTCGCCGGTCCAGTCCGCAATGGAAGGTGCTATATTGGCGCCGGGGGCAGGAAGCGCGTAATGTCTCCAACGCTTGATGATGCGGCCCTCGCGCACCACCACCGCCGTGCCGGGTTCTAGTTTGTGTACATCAGCCAACGGCGTGCGAGGCGCCGGGCACCACAGGTACCGGACATAGTGCGCTAACGCTTGCCGATCGAGGGTGCGCGGCACCCACGGAAAACAGAGTAACGCTTTGATCTCGCTGGCAAATGCAAAAGCACCGCCGGCTTCGCTGAAGTAGAGTGGCTTGACACCCAGTCCATCACGAGCCACGAAGAGTGATTTCGAACGCGCGTCCCACAGAGCAAAAGCGTATATGCCATTCAACTTCTCCAGGACCGCTGTGCCATGTTCCAGATATAGGGCCAAGAGAACTTCAGTGTCGGTGCGCGTACGAAAAACATATCCGCGAGCCTGAAGCTCGGCCCGCAATTCGCGGAAGTTATAAATTTCGCCGTTGAAAGTGATCGCCACCTGACGATCGGCCAATTCCATCGGCTGCGCACCGTCCGGCGTCGGGTCCAAGATGGCCAACCGAGTGTGAAACAGCGAAACCGAACCACAACTGGAGTGGTAGCATCCGCGTCCATCCGGACCCCGATGGCCGATTACGTCGAGTATCGCGTCCGAATCGTTAATCGCTGGTCGTCCGCAAAAACCTGCAATCCCACACATGATTCGAAGTTTCTCCAGGTGCAGTTCAGTACCGGGGAAAGAATAAATTCGTTTTCTGTGATCAACGGAAAATGCTAAGACTCAATCGAATACCTTTACATATTGCCGGTAAACCTTGTGGGCATCGCGCGCAAAGTGCCAAGCTTTCTTATGACCAAGTGCCCCCATGGACACTTGAAAGTGATGCAGCACTTTAATGGAGGGCTCGTAGTAAATGCGCAAACCTTTGTCGCTCAATTGTTTGCTTAGAAAGAACTCTTCGGCCATCAGGAATGTCGGCGCCCACAACTCTTCAAAATGGCGGAAAAACGCGGGGCCCAGCACATAACACGCCCCCAGCCCCAGGTAGATTTCCTGCGCAATCTCGTGCTGCGTCTGGTCCCGCCTCTCCGTGAACCTCCGCGTTAGCTTCGCCACTTCTCGGACGGCGATCGCCAGAAAATAGTTTGCATAGTACAGGTCGTAAATGAACTCGCGAAACTTGCTGATTTTGTGGATGACATGCGGATTCTGATGTACGCCCTCCAGCGTCACGATGTCCGGTGAAACCACCGCATACTTCTCCAGCGTCGGCAAGTTCTTCCGGATGGACTCGCCAAAATCGGCCGGGAAGATCAGGTCATTGTTTCCGATAACCATGATGTTGATATCCGGCTGACTGGCTCTCAGGTGCCGGATTCCAAGGTTAAGGCCCCGGAAATAACCCACGTTTTCCTTGCTCAATATCAATTCAACCTGCGTAAATTCGCTTGCCAGGTTTTTTAGTGCCTCGACGTTTTTGCTATCTGAATTGTTGTCCACCACCGCAATTCGATACTCATCCCCGCCATTTTTCAGCAGCGAGCACACTGCTTCCCGCGTGTAGGCCGAGTTGTTGTAGTTTGTGCAAACGTAACCAAGGATCATGTGCAGATGCCTCGAAACTTAAGACTGCAGGATCCCGTGACCCGCCGCTGCAATGGTAGGCACTTGCGACCTGGGCAGTAATCGACCGCTTCTTTCGGCAATGAGCTTGTTGCTCTGTAATATGATCCACGTTAGAAAAAACGTTACATAGATGCTGTTCGAGATTAGTAAGCTGATACCGAAAGAAAGGTAGAAATAACCCATCATTAGCACGAAAATTCCGACTGTAAAGACAGGCACTCTCTTGAGTAACATAGTGCGGAAGGCCCAATGAAATAAAAAACCGGTCAGGAGCATGAACAACACGGACCCAATGATTCCGAAATCTTGGATGAGCCCGCGAAACATTGTGAAAATATTCGTATTTATTAAGTCACCAAATGAATAGATATCATCGAAATTGCCTAGCGGTAGCACTTTGTGACTACCCAATAGCTTGAACAGAGGCGCGAAGGTGTAGAAACCGTGCGTCGCGCCCTCATGTGAGTAGATAACGTCTGAGTGTATTCCGACGACGAAAGCAAACCAGTCGGAAAAGGCATATAAGTGACCCAAAGCATATGTTGCGAAGCGAGAAATTAATTCGCCGGCTAACGACTCAACATCCTCAATCTTGTATAGTCCCCCGGATACGAACGAAATGGTGACAGTTGAAATCAGGACGGCCATAAAAATCATTAACCACTTGATGTTGCCTTTCTTAAACAGGCGGAGCGTGCCTTCCGACGCGCGATATACCAATAGTCCGGCATAAAAAAATACGACGCACAAAAACAAAAGCCCTTTTGCCGACTGTGTAACGGCCACGAGAATTGATGGTAGAAAAGACAAAACTAGTACGATGCACCGACCTATTTTTGTCTCCATAGAAGGAAACAGCAATCCGCCTAGAATTACCCCCATATATGTAAAAATAATGCTTAACGGGTTGAATGCGTTGCTGCTAAGGTCCTGGGAATAACGCATTTCCGCGTAAGCTGCGGCACTCGCGTATAAATCGAAAAGCAAGTCACGGAGCGAGAAGCCCTGCGCGAACGAATTGAGGGCAAGAAAAAGTAACGAAGAGATGGTCGATATGTAAAACAGGGCCTTCAGAAAGGAATTGCCGTACACCACTGTAGCAGTCCCGCGTTTTTGTGCATTTCTCTCGAAGGCCGTTTTCCAGTCGAAGACCATGGCAGCCATCGAAAAGGCCACTGTGCAAATAAATATGAAGGCAACACCGTAAGGTTGCACCGGCACCCAAAACAAAACGGCGAGTGGAAAGAATGTGTAACCAAACCAGAAAAGTCCAAAAATGCAGGACGGAAAGAGCCACGTTCCTACGTGCCGCCGTACCAAATACGCCTGCCCAAGGATCATTACGCTAAATAACAGCGCCAGACATTTGTTAAGGACCATGGATCTTCGTTACCGGTAGCTTTGAGCTAGCGTTCGTTCTTCCGGAGTGAGAATCCGGAACCACGTGACCAACACAAAACATAAGATCGTTCCAAACAAGAAAGAGATTTTCTGGACGGGGCCTTGAACTAGCGTTGCCAGAGCCAAAATCAGCAGAGCCGTACCCGGCAGGAGCACTGTTCGCAACCGTACCCGGCTCTTGCCAGGCAGAAAGCGTTTCGCCAGAACAAACAGCAACAACGCGTCAAAAGATACGCGCACGGACCAGGCGATGGCTGCACCCTCGATGCCGCGCGCGCGGATAAGCCACCAGAGCAACCCGATATATAAAGGAAGCTCAATGAGGTGCAACGTGGCGGTCAGATCCGGCCTCCCGGCACCTTGCAAGAGCGCAAAAGGGACATATGCCAGACTGTTGAGGAAGACGCCCACGGCTAACAACTGGAGGACGCGAAAGCTATGCTGGGCGAATTCGGCTCCGAGCCAAAGGCTTAAGCCATCTTGCGCCAGCGCAACCGTGCACAACATTATGGGGAATAAGACAAGAAAGATCGATTTTACACTGCGGCCAAAAAGGATTGCAGCCCGTTGACCGTCCTGCGCAAAGCTTGCGGCGAACGCGGGGAACATCACCCCGGTGAGGGCGCCGGGGAGGAGCAAGAATTTAGTGACGACCTCATATGGCGTCGCGTAGTACGCTACAGCCGTCATGGAAGTGAACGCACCGATAAAAAAACGATCCAATGAGACTAATAGCGGACTGACCACATTGGTCACCGTCATCCAACCGCCGAAGCGCAGGAGCGGGCCGACCGTCGAGCGATCCCATATAACGGAACTGCCCAATTCGGGGACCGCCCGCACACACACAAGGAGATGAGCGACCCAAGCCAGGATCCGCCCAACGACGAGGGTGCCCACGACGGGAACTAAACTTTTCGAAAAGGGCAGGGCTAAGAGCGGGCCGACAAAGGTGAAGACGCCCATCGGCACGCGCAACGCGTTGATCAGGCCGAAGCGCTGGTGCGCTTCGAGCAATCCGCGCAAGCCGGCGGTGGTGATGACGAAAGGCAGCGAAACTCCCAACAGGCGGAACGATTGCAACGTCTCTGTCTGCAGCGCGGCGGGAACATTTAAGACGCCGTGGACTAGCCACGGCGAAATCAGAAATACCACCGCAGTTCCGGCAAGTCCTAGCATTAGCATTAGTAGAAGAGATGTCCAGGCCAGACGCGGAATCTCGTGTTCCTCGCCCGCGCCCAGTTTTTGCGCCACGAGTTGCGTGAGCGCGCGGCCGAGTCCAAGGTCAAACAGGCTGGCATAACCGATTAGGGCCCAAGCAAGGGTGAGTACGCCGAAGCGTTCCTTGCCCAATCCGCGAAGGAGAATCGGAATGCAGAAGACGGCCACGATCATCGGCGCGCCGCTGCCGAGCAGGTTCCATAAGGTATTCCTTGCCAGCAGGCGTCCGCTGGTTAGGTGTCCGTTATGATTTTTTCTCGATTCGGTCATTGGCGGGCTTTGGCGGAAATTCCTTGGGCTGCTAGAAAATTGGCGCCACATCCGCGACGTCGACATCCACGGCCACCGAACGCTGAATAAGGCTGAGGGAAACCACCGCCCTCAGACTGCCCTTTTTCTTTTTCAATATGCCTTCGAGTCCTGCGAACGCTCCGCCAGTGATGCGTACGCGCCGGCCGACCGTAAGGAACGGATGCGGTTCCGCGGGCAGACGCTTGGAAAGCGCCGCGCGCAGGATTTCCATTTCCGCGTCCGGCAGGGCAACGGGCAAGCCGCCAAATCCGACAAGGCGAACGACGCTCGGGATTTGCAGCACGCGCAACCGGGCGGTCAGCTCAAGCCGGACGAAAACATATCCGGGGAAAAGAGGCAGATCGAGCTCCACGCGGCGGTCGCTCCAGCGGCGGGCGGAATGGTACAGCGGCAGAAAGTGCTGCACTTCGCGGTCGAGGAGTTGGCCCGCCACGCGCTTTTCGTGATTGGCACAGGTGTGGACGGCGTACCAGTGCGGCTCGGACATGGAAACAGGAGGCGCGGCAAAGCCGGCAGAACTGGCTGGCTGGCCTGCTGCGATTGTGCTCGTCGGAGATGCCAAGTTAAAACTCCAGATACAGCTTCGCCCCGTCACTCACAGGGCGATATGTGACCTAACCCTTTAATCCACAACTACTTACAGACAACTTTACAGCTCAGCCCGTCCACTCGGCGGCCGTTGACTGTCCAAGATATTGTCAGTCTTCGGACCGGCCATGCCGGAAGCGTGACCATTTCGAGAAGCCCAAGGCATCCGCGCCATCACCGTGCTGGCGACTTCCTTGGCAAGAACTTTGCGCGGATCTTGCGCGTCAACTTCGCTCCATCGCGCCAAACCCAATACCCAAACCACGGACAGTGCGAAGACCAGAAATGTGCCGAGCGACATGATCACCAAGCGTGGCGGAAACGATTTCTTTTCGGGAATTCTTGGCGGATCGAGCACTTTGACACTGGGGGTCTCTTTTGCCTCCTGCACTTTTGCAAGCTCGTATTGTTCGGTCAGCAGTTCGAATACCGTCTCCTGGATCTTTGCGCGGCGGTAAAAGTCTGCGTATTTCGCGCCGAGCAATGGCAGATTGCGGATGGTAGGAAACGGAAGTCCCCCGACCTTGCCGCCAGGGGATGGCTCGGCAACCTGCGTGGGCAACGGATCGGCAGCGGCCGGGGCAGTGCCATTCGCGCTGTTCGTCATGGGAGCATTTCCGGCTGGAGCGCTTTCCTGCGTGCCGCTAAGTTTCTGGAGCTGTTTGCGAAGCTCGCCGACGCGGGCGTTTAAGGCTCGGACACGCGAATTGTTTTCCGTATAAATCTGGCGAAGCCCTTCGAGCTCGGATTGCGCGGCAATCAATTGGCCGGCGAGGGTGCCGGCGGCTTCGAGCATCGCCTTGCCCTCTGTTTGCATGTCCAGTGTGTTGTTCTTGCTGGAGAACTGCGCCAGCTGGCTGGAGGCATCGTCCAGGTCTTGCTTGGCAACTTTGAGACGGTCCTCGAGAAACACGCGTTCGCGATGCGCAGAGGAAGTGGAGAGCTCGGAAACAAGCGCGTTCAATTCGTCGACATAGGCGCCGGCAAGCGCGGTTGCTCGCTGCGGACTGCGGTCCGTGACGCTGATGGTGATGATGCCGCTCTTCTTATCTTCCGAAATCGATGTGTTTTCGTCGAGTTTGATGCGTGCATCGACAACGAGTTTTGACCCATAAACTTTCTTCAGATCAAATTGCTGTATCAACCGATCTTGCGAAGTTTGGCTGCGTAAAACACCGATAAAAAGTGCGCCCGAACTCTTTAGGCCGAGCAGATCTCCGGCGATAGCGCCAAATCCGCCTCCCGCCTTCGCCGCCATTGCTGCCATGATTGCCGTGCTTGAGGCAGATTGTGGGTCGGGCGGCATGAGCTGCGTGGTCGACGTGTAGGACTTCGGAATCAGGAACGCAAGAAGAGTCGAAAACAAAAGACCGGCCAATCCAGCCCGGAAAAAGAACCGGCGACGTTCCCAAAGCAGACGCAGGTGATCCGCTTGCGGCTCGAGCGGCGTTTCGAGTAGCGAAGCTTCTCGAGCAACCGGCGGAAGCTGTTCCTCGGGCTGCTGTTTTGTGGCTGTCTGCGTCACGTCTCCCGCTCCGTCCTTTCGTTGCGTTGCAGAAACTTCAATCGCTTATTTCCAATTTTTCGGCCAAAAAGTGAACCCGGCGCTGGTCACCCAGTTCGATTTCCTGCCCGCATCGAGCAGTGGATAATTCGACTTTTCGTACTGCACCGACCCCGAAACGGTAACCCTGGGCCGGAGTTGAAACTCGGCGTTTACGCTGCCGTCGTTCAGCGTGGCGCCTTCGGGTAAGTAGTTTCCGTCGACCTTTTGATGCCGATATTGAAATTGAATCTTGTCGCGCGGTGTGAACCAATACGTGCTCCAAGCCCGTTCGCCCTGGCTGCCGCGACCTAGCCAACTTCCGAGAAGGTTTCCGTCGTTCGTGTAGGATCCATCCGGGTAGCGAGCGTTGACGTAGAAACAGCCATTACAACCAGGGAAATCCACCGGGGACGTCGATCCGCCCTCGACGCGAAGATCCAGCTTTGAGATTCCGGGAAAACGAGGCAGATAAATGCCGCCTTGAAACGCGGATTTGCGTGGGTAAGCCAACGGGGAGAATTCATCCTCGGTGAACGCATCGCCGTAGAATGTGAGCCACCGTCGAAGCCCGGGTATCCGGTAGCTAAAATCGACGCCGGATCGCCTGTCTCCGGGGTCTCCCGCGCCGCCCTGATGAGCCGTATTGCCAAGAGAATAGCTTCGAAGAAATGTGTGCCAGGTGAGGGGGCCAGGGCCGCCGGCAAAAACGGTTGTGGTCGAAACACTGAATTCAAAGTTTGCCGTCGGCTTCAAACTGATTTTCTGCCCTTCCAGGAAGGGCTGGCGATCGAGTGATCTGCCAAACTGGCCGACAATCCCAGTGTCTGTCTGAAAGACGAATTGGTGGCCGTCGAGTTGCCCGAGGAACCATTCGACACGGATGGGCCCCAGCAATCCCAGAATGCTCGGGAGGCTAAATGGAGAGACTCGACTGATTCGGAACATATTTATGGGCTCGGCATTATTGCTAAACATCAGAGGCCCACTCTCGATTGGGCTCCACGACAGACTCTGCTTCCCGAAAGAAATCTGCCAATTCTCGAACGTCGTCGCCACGTAAGCGTCGAGGAGTCGAACTTGATCAAGGGAAGAATAGGGAGTTGCAGGGGGAATGCCTGGGATGTTATCGACCGAACCGATGAACTGTCGCGCCTCGTCGGACTGCGCGGGTGCCGAAGGCGAATGCTGGTATTCAGCTCGCACATAGCCAACCCAGCGCCCGGATGTGGTCCACGCCGAAAAGCCCTCGACTGAGTTGAACCCTTGTTGGTAGGGCCTGCCGAAATCATTCGTAATCGTTTGACCAAAATGATTGCCGTCGGTGAGTGGCTGGCCAGAGATATTGGTCACGCGGGCATAGACAGATTCCAAGTTGGCGCGGGCGCGGTCTGGACCTCCCGCTCGATCAAGTTCGCCGCGGAATTCCGTTTCGAGGAGTTGATACGTCTGCTCGGCTTCCGCGCCACCGACGCCGGCGTCGACACGCTCACTCGCTTCGCCCAAAAGGCGAACGCACTCGTTTCGCGTCCAGGGTTTCATCCCAGCGAATCCGCTGTCGATCAAGCCCATGGCCGCGAGGCGATCAAGCGCCGGATAAATCCAGCTATCGAGCGGAACATAGGGGGAACCTTGATTTTCGGGAGAGTACGCACCATCGCCACGAAAGATTTGGCTGATCGATCTCCACGCATCGCCGCCCAATTCCGGGTCGTGATGCCTGCTGTAGACATTCTGCGCGACGAGATTGCCGAGAACGCTGCCGACGAGAACATCGGAAGGAAAATGCTGGCGGGATCGAATTCGAGAGTAATCCACGAGCGAAGCCAGACCGTACGCCGCGATTTTCATGAATGGATTCGGGTACTCATGCGCGACCACTCCGGCGACGGCCCAGGCCGCGCCCGCATGCTCCGAAGGAAAGGAGGTTGAACCTCTTTGAAAAAACGGACCGGTGCCATCTCCTTGGAAAGGCCGCTGGCGGCCCAGGGAGTACTTAAATGATTCGACTGCAACCAAACTATTCACGGCAGCTTCGCCGGCGAGAAACCCGGTCTCGCTCCAGTGCTCGTTGTGACGAACGTGGCCGAGCAGCCACATGCTCCCTGCACCGCCAATGAGCGCTCCGACTCCAGCGTCGGAAATAGTCTTGTAGTGGCTTATGGTGTTGGGTCCGTAAGAAAGATGTCTGCTGACGCTCGAGTCGGTGACGAAAAGTCCGGCCGTGATGCCACTCAAAGGCACGAGCCATTGCGTATCGGAAAATCGGATTTTGGCGGGACTCGTCCAAATCTGTTCCTGGTCCAGAAAGAATCGTTTTTCCAACCCCTTGAAACTCGTCGTCGAAGGAGGTGTTGGATCGGGCTGCGGGTCGATTGCGGGTTTCTTTACCGTGGTCTTTCCCTTTGCTTCCTGTGCTATTTTCCGCGAGGTGTCGTGCTCGGCGTCGCCCCCGTTTTGTTCCTGTGCTTGCGGCGTTGCGGGCTTAGACGCGGGCACCGTCAGCGTCAAATTCGACGCCACCCAGGTAAACGCCAGCGCGATGAAGTAGCTCCGCCTCATGATCATTCCCGGTTACGGATGTATGTATGCCACTGCCAAAGCGACGGATGAGGCCACTTGCGCTGTTTGAATCAACATCGCCCAATTGCGCCCCCCGATCTTTGGCGCGAGTTCGGGCACGACAATCGAATCACCCGGCCGCAACGTTTGGTTCAACGCATTCCCGGACCACCAGCCGTCTGAATTGTTTTTGGCGCCCAGCACCGATCCATCGCCTCGAACCACGAAAACGGCCTTCTTGTTGGCGAGTTGAGTGAGTCCACCGGCCTGGCTGAGGTACCACTTGGCGCTTCTGCCCGGAACGTACGCGACGGCAGTGGGATTGAAGACTTGGCCAGAAACCGTCACGTAGTTTGCGGTTTTCGGAATGATGAGCGTGTCGCCATCCCGAATCGGTATATCCGCGGGGGTGTTCCGCCAGGACCTTATGTCCGATCGAACATGAATGACCACTCGCCCAATCGGAGCGGACGTCTGAAGCTGATCGAGCGTAGACTGCGTTTGTGAAATCGCAGTCAGCTTGGCATTTTTCTGATCCGTATCGCCTTCAGGCAACGACCTGAGATAGTCTTGTTCGGCTTTGAGCCGCAGGACAAGTTCGACATGCGACTTCACCTGAAGGTCGCGGACCTCTTTTCGAACCAACACCGCACCATAAGGATAGGCTTCTGGACCAAATCCTCCGCTTCGCAGCAAAACTGAGCTCAAGCGTTCTCCGGGCTCGATACCGTACGTGCCGGGATGCAAGACCTCTCCCCGAATGGTTGCGGACGCACCGATATCGTTCCAACGAGGAAGTTGCCGAATGGTAAGAATGTCGCCGTCGCGCAAGGGAACATCGCTCTTTTCGTCTCCGCCCATTGCCGCGGTAACGTTGACATCCAATCTGTCGCTCGGAGTCGTTCGAGAAGCATTCGGGTCGAAACGCGTGAGATCCGCTTTTTCGGTATACGCGCTTCGCTTGAGTCCGCCGGATACGCGGACCAAGTCTTCGATGCGCATGTTTGTGGTGAGCGGATAACGTCCCGGCTTGGCTACCTCGCCGTTGATATACACGGTCGGCGGATCCACCCGGGCCGAATTGCGATGCACAAGCAAGCGGTCACGCGGCTGGATCAAAATGTCGTCAACCGGATTCCCGGCAAGGGCGTTGCGCAGATCGGCGCTGATGATTTTCATTGTTCCGTCTGGCTGTGTGCGGAATAACTGCACCGAGTCAAGAGACGCGTCCGGAGTTACGCCGCCCGCCAGATAGACAATGTCCTTCAGGCGCGCCTGACCCGAAGTGCGGTATTTGCCGGGCACGCGAACCTCGCCACCAACCCAAACTTCGGGCGCGGGCTCAAAATCGTACCGGCTGAATACGCGAACGGTGTCCAGCGGTTGGAGTTTCGGCGCTGAGTCTGGATTTGCCAGTGCCGCCGTCAAATCGAAACTCTCCACGCTTGGATGAAAGTCGGGCGCGTTCAACCTGACGATTTCGGCGTAATGTGGCGCGGGTTCCGGCAAAAGGTCTTTGTAGGACCCAAACAGGTCCAAGAGAGTCATCCCTTGTTTGTAAGAATATCTTCCTGGACGCAGGACATGTCCTTGAAGGTAGATTGCGTCTTCGTTGTAGGGAGCGATCGGAAAGATGTGAATTTCGTCGCCGTCGCTGACCTTGAATGCGTCCAGCTGCTTCTTGCTTGAATCGGCGTCTCCCACAGGCGAGAGATCGAGTGCAAGCATCGTGCGCTTTTCGTGGGCTTCAACGCGTTGGACCTCTACATGTCTCAGTGTGGCCGTGGGCAGGATTCCGCCCGCGAGTTCGAGCACATCCGCGAGCGAGTTCTCGCCGTTCAGCTCATAAATGGCCGGTCGGCGCACCATTCCGTCAACGGTCACCTGGTGCCCAATGGAAGGGACGAGCAAAGTATCGCCATTCTCCAGCCGATGCATGTCGGACCGGACTCCACGCAGAAGCAAGTCGTAAGCGTCTACCTCTTCCACAAGCTCTTTGCCGCGATAGTGTTTGAGGGAGCGTAGCGAGCCACGCGGTGTAACTCCACCGGCCGCGAAAAGCGCGTTTAGCGGAGTTGACAGAGAGCTGATGTCGTACGCGCCGGGCTCGGCAACGTCTCCGACAACATACACACGCACGGTTCTTAACTTCGAAAGGGAGACATCGGCGGAAACGTCCCTGTATTCGGTCCGTAGCGCCTGTTGCACGGCCTGCTGCACGTCTCCAAGATTTCGTCCGCTGACGAGCAAGGGCCCGGCCTCGGGAAGGGAGACGCGGCCTTGCCGATCGACGACGCGGAACAACCGCTGCGAAACTCCACCCCAAAGATCGATCTCGAGACTGTCGCCTGGACCGAGAACGTAATCGGGTCCAACGGGGAGATCCATGGGAATTGCAAGCGGGTCATTTGTGGTGTTGCGGAAAATATCCAAACCAAAACGCTCTGTGGGGCGCTGGCGAACCGATGCTTGCACGTACAGGTCGTAGAGCGACGGAATGTCGGCAAAAGGATTCGCGCGATGAACCATTCTGACCGGCGCGATTTCTTCTTCCGCCGTGCGCCCCCGTGGATACCTTTCTCGCATCGGTTGCTCGATCCCGTTCTTGCCGGTCGAAACGCCCATGCTTGCGTTGCGATCGCCAGGGGTGGAGGGCAAGTTTCTTGTGAGCGGCAATGTGTCGATTAGTCCCTGACTCGGAATTTGGGAACTTGCGACGGGGTTCGTTTCGCGCTTCATCAAACCAGAAGCCAACTGGACGTTTGTTGCCAAACCATCGGCGTCGGCACTGCCCAGGGGGTCGGCATCGGTGGGGAGTCCGTCGGCTCGCAAAATTTGCGACTGGCGCTGGGAGGGCGTTTGCTCTGGAGTCGCCTGCGGATTCGTTTCGGGCGCGGATGTGCCGTTGGGAACGCGATTATTTTGGCGGTTTGCCGGCGCCGGCGGCGGACAATCCTGATCGCGACGTGGATCGCAAGTCCCCGTGCGTTCGAAATCTCGATCGTTCTTTTGCGAACGGAGTGATTCCGTATCCTCCTGTGTCTCAATCTGAACCAGACGTCGCGCCCGTTCTTGAAGGACAAATTGTTTTTCCTTGGCAAAGTCCGAATCCGGATTGGTCGTGGGCACGAGGTATCCGTATCGCTGCAAGAGTCGCGTCGCAATGGATCGAAACGCAATGTCGCGCTCCAAACGGTCGAAAATGGCCTGGTCGGTCAGCTTTGCATCCTCAACGACCTGGCCGTTTTCCGTCGACTCCTTCGCGACCCACCGCTTCAGTTCGACCAGCAGCCCTTCATCTTTAACCAGGACGCCGCGAATTTGAATTGCCGAAGCTGCAACCCTGCGAAGGTTTTCCTGACTTAGGTCCGGAGTCTGTTCCGTGCCATATTCATTTCGGTCTTGTTCGCTGACTTGTCGCGGCCTGTCTGCCGGTTGCTGGGCAAACACCGGCCCGCAAAACAAGTGAGCGACGATAACCGCGAAGAAAATTTCCTTCAATTTCCCGAAGTTGAACATAGTTTCACCCTGGTGCTGGGCCCGAATCCCTTCAATTGATTCCACTCTTGACTAGCCTGTTCCGCAACGCGTTCAGGACTCCTTCTTCCGACGCCTCGATACTGCTCGAATGGATATCGAGCGAAGCCCAGTAATAAACAATGGAGTTGTTCGCGGGCGCGACCGCGATGATCCGTATGTTTGGATGTAAGCGAAGCAAATCGTCGCAGATCTCCGGCCGTTCTCCCGGACGCTCGAGTGCGATGACCACGAAATTTGGCAGAGTCTTGTTCACTGCCGCCAGAATGGACGATTCGTCCTCAACCTCACCCACGATTTCAATGTCCGGCTGGTCTGCGAAGGTATTGAGAATCACCTCGCGCATGAGGCGAGGGCGATTCGCCACGAGGACCCGAATGGATTTTTCCATGGCATACTCCATGTGGGACAAGTTTCGTTTCTCGAGCGGAATAAAGTAAGTATCAAAAGGCATCCAAATGGATGAACTGGCGAACTGGAGATGGGAGTAGTACGGACTAGGATATTTGTACCAAGCATGTACCATGTCAGATTTTCCTGTCCCCGCAGAAGAAATGAGCTCGAAAGGCGCTACGGAAGGCGCAAAAGATGAGAATTTGATTTGTTTTTAGTAAAATTGCGGTCGAAGTACCGAGTTCGTACCATCGTAAGGTGCGCGTCTTCGAAGCGGACAGGCCGATACTTTCCACGGACGTAATTTAGGATATTTGAACGATTTACCGTTGACATATACCACACGTGTAGTTTACGCTTGGCCGCGAAAGCGATGGCCAAGACATATTCGGATTGCCTTCTCCACATCCTTTGTTTGCTTTCACTACTCTAAGGGCTGGGTATTTGATGAGCGAATGCGTCCCCAATTCGTCGGTACGAGTGTACTTGTTGGTGGAAAACCGTCTTCTGCGTGAGGCATTAGTTCGATTGTTCCGGAAACGGCAGGACTTGTGCGTCGTGGGTCAGACTTCTTTGGCGGAAGAACCACAGACCCAGGTACTTGAGGATGAATGCGACGTGCTGGTGGGCGATTGCTTGACTGTCAATCGGGCGATTTCGACACTCGAAGGCAATGGCGGAAAGACGAGCGGTTGCAAAATTCTGCTCGTTGGCATGGATCCCGATGAAGAACAATTTTTGACGGCGGTGCGTTCGGGAGTACTCGGATACCTGCTGCAAGACGCTTCTGCTTCGGATGCCGTAAACGCTGTGCGAGCGGTTCATCGCGGCCAAGCTGTATGCCCGCCGCGTTTTTGTTCGGCACTTTTTCGCATCGTTTCGCAGACGGCCGCAGATATGACTTTTCAGAATTCGGCTTCAAAACCGGATCTTACCTTGCGCCAGCAGCAATTGGTCACTCTCGTCGCCAAAGGTCTCACAAATAAGGAAATCGCATCCCACCTGAATCTTTCCGAATTTACGGTAAGGAATCATATCCATCGGATTTTGAAACAAGTGGATGCCGGAAGCCGAAGTGAGGCGGTAGAAACGATTCGCGCGCACGGCTTTGCGATCAGTTCGTAACTCGCCGCCATTCATTGCACAAACTAATCCATATTTAGGATTGCCGCCTGCGTTGCGCGCCTGACGGCCACCGGAATGGCGGCCAGATATTTCCTGTCAAGTGGGTCTTCCATGGCCTTTGCATTGCCACTCTCGGCAGACTGCCCGCTGGATTTGGAAACGCCATGTTATGGACGAATCGCAGAGATTGGTGTTGGGCCCCTCTGCGATGTTTGCCGGAACACCAAAGCGTGCGACTGACCGAGAAGCACTATGCGCGTTGGGTACATCTCGCCAATAGGAACTCGAAGAAGATCAAACCAGCGCGTGAAAGAACGATGAAATGATTTTAACTGGTAACAAGGTACGTGCGCGGGACACGAAAAATCAGTTGCCGGCAATTTCTTTATTTTACAGCGCAAATCTTGGAGGCGCGGGTGGGAATCGAACCCACGCATAAAGGTTTTGCAGACCTCTCCCTTACCACTTGGGTACCGCGCCATCCATCTGAAATTATAGCCAATTCGAGGAGGGCTGTCAGCCAACCGCGACATTTGGTGGTTTATTTCTTCGCTTCCGCCGCGATTTTTACCTCACGCAGGAAACGCGCCGCTTCTTCCGGCGGCGTGGGATTGATGTAGAAGCCCGTGCCCCATTCGAAGCCCGCCACTTTCGTCAGCTTCGGAATGATTTCCATGTGCCAGTGGTAGTGGTCGTTTATTTCTTCGCCGATCGGAGAAGTGTGAATCATGAAGTTGAACGCGGGCCGGTCCAGCGCCGCGTCCATTCGCATCAAGACGTCTTTCAACATGCGCGCCAGGCTCGCGTACATCGTGCTTTGATTGTTTTCGTAAGACGATCCGTGCACCTTCGGCAAAAGCCACATCTCGAACGGAAAGCGCGAAGCGTACGGCGTCATGGTGATGAAATGATCGTTTTCCGCCACGACGCGTTCGCCGGTGTCCATCTCCTGCCGGATGATGTCGCAAAAAATGCACCGCTCTTTTTCGTCGTAGTAGTGCCAGGAGCTGTCCACTTCCTCGCGCACGCGGCGCGGCACAATGGGCAACGCAATCAATTGCGAATGCGGATGATCGACCGTGGCGCCGGCGGATTCGCCGTGATTTTTGAAAATCAGCACGTAGCGGAAGCGCTTGTCGTTTTTCAAATCGAGCATGCGGTCGCGGTACGCCCACAGCACGTCTTCCAGCGCGCGCTCGGGAATGGTGGAAAGAGAGGCGGTGTGTTCCGGCGCTTCGATAATCACTTCATGCGCGCCGACGCCGTTCATCTTATCGAAGAGGCCTTCGCCTTCGCGGTCGAGCTCGCCTTCAATTTTCAACGCGGGAAATTTGTTGGGCACGACGCGAATCGACCAGCCGGGCGAATTCGGCGCGCCGCCGTTTCTTCCGTACACGAGCAGCTCCGGCGCCGTTTTGGCTTCGTGGCCGGCGCAGAACGGGCAGTTTTTCGCGTCGCCCGGCTTCACTTCGTCGCGCAAAAAATCCATCGGCCGCTTGCCGCGGTCCGTCGAAATAATCACCCAACGCCCGGTAATCGGGTCTTTCCTCAACTCCGGCAATTCTTCCTCCTGCACGTTTTACCGACGGCAACGATCACTTGATGGCAGGAAAGCATTGTACCGCGACTTGTTCCGCCCAAGCACCGCGACCGGCGCCAACGCCGTTCTTATTCGCCTTCGACGAGGCCGATCCAGTTGCTTACGAGCGTGATCGGGCGCGTGTTCGTATCCGCCGCGACATCGAGCAAAAACTTTTTTCCGTCCGCGGCCACGTCGTAATTAATCATGCCGGAACGAAAAATTCGCAAAGCGGGCCGGAAAGCAAAAAGCCGTTCGGGTGCGCCAACTTCGAGGCCTTCTCCTTTTTGCGCGATTTGCGCCGCCATCATCTCGTTTCGATTATTCACAAAATAAAGTTCCCTGCCGTCGCGCCGCCATCTCGGCCAGCGCCCGCCGTCGGTGGACACTTGCCATTTTCCGCCGCCGCCTTTGAACGGCACGACAAAAATCTGCGGGCCGGTGACGGAAGAGACGAGCGCCAGCCATTTTCCGTCCGGCGAAAATTGCCCGCTCGACTGCAAATCCGGAGACACGCTGGTTGCACCGAACGCGTGAGTCGGCTCTTTTCCTTCGAGGTCCACAACCCAGATCTGCGAGGAGCCATTTACAAATCTTTCACAAAGCAAATATCTCCCGTCGGGCGACCAATCGGTCGGCGAGTTGATGTCCGTGGTCTCTTCCAAAACTTTCGGCGCGGCCGAACCGCTCGAAGCCTTCACGTTGAGCGTGAAACGCTTTCCGGGTTGCCCCAAACTGTAAGCGAACCGCGTCTCGTCCGGCGACCATACGGCTTCGGAAACGGACAAGTTGTCAAAAGTAAGCCGCGCCTTTTGTTGTCCCAAGGAATCGAGTTTCCAAATATCGGCGCCCGGATCGCCCATCGCCGCCAAAAGTTGTTTTCCGGTTTTCGAAAGGCGAGGGCCGAAAAGAATATCCGTCTCGCTGACAAAGTCTAGATGTTTGCCTTTGCGATCCACCCATTCGAGTCTCGATTTTCCCGATGCCGTTCCCGTTTGATAGATCAGCGTGTCGGCGCCCGAAACGCTGAAGGTTGCGTGCCAGACGCCAAAATCGGTCACGACTCCTTCCGCGATGGTTGTCGCGTTTCCGGAAAGCGCGAACTTGCGCAAATCGAGCGCCTGCGCCATCAACTTTGCATCGTGAACGTAGAGAATTTTTCCGGAACCAAACTGCGCGCCAGCCGGAGTGGTCACGAGCGGCCGATTCATTTTTCCATCGAGCGAAGCGAGGTAAACGCCGTTCTGTTCTCCGAGCGGCTTGACGTGATTCGCCGCCATGTAAAGAAAATGTTGTCCATCGGGCAGAAAAAATGGCCAGCGGTGCGTCGAGTGCAGATTGACGTCGAGCTGTGTGACCGGCTTCGGCGTTCCGCCGGTTGCGGGAATTTGATAAATGATGTCGTGCGTCGTCGGCGTAAACAAAATGATTCCGCTGCTTCCCCAGGAGCCGCCGCGCGGATTCGACGCGTCGCACAAAGTCTTTGTCGCGCCGGTGCCGATGTCCATTGTTCGCAACTTGCCGTCGCTGAAAAGTCCAATGCTTTTGCTGTCCGGCGCCCAGAACGGATAGACTTCGTTTTTTCCTTTGGACAACTCGCGTTCCGTTCCATCGCGGAGCGAGCGATACCAGATTGCGCCGCCGGCGCCGAAAATAACGCCGCTGCCGTCCGGCGCCAGCGCGGGCGGAATGCCGAGGTCTCCTTCGATTTCGAAATACGTGCCTTGTGGCGGGGCAAGAGACGAAAACATGGGCGTTTTCGTGGCACGTTTCGGAATCAACAATGCGGCGACCGCGAGGGCCAATAGCAACGCGACTCCGATTAAACCGCGGGTCAGCCAAGGATTGGCGAGAGTTGGCTGCGAACGAGTTCTGTCCTTCTCCTCCGCGCTCGATCCGGCAATCTGTTGAATTTCCATTTTCAAATCGAAGGCGCTCTGCCATCGCTCGTCGGGATCTTTCGCAAGGCATCGCCGCACGACGCGGTGCAATGATTTTGGACACACCGGCATCAATTCCAGAATCGAGCGCGGATCGCGCTCGAGAATCGCCGCAATCACGCTGGCCTGCGACCGGCCGGCAAAAGCGCGTTGCCCCGTCAACATCTCGTAGAGCACGGCGCCGAACGCAAAAATGTCCGAACGCGCGTCCGCGGGCTTTCCTTCGAGCTGCTCGGGAGACATGTACGGATACGTGCCGAGAATCGTGCCGGCCGCTGTATCGCTTGCGACCACGGTTGTTGGCGATCCGCTTTGCCCGCTTTCCGAATCGGCCTGCAGGACCGTGCGATCTTTCGCGAGGCCGAAATCGAGAATCTTCGCGCCCTGCTTGGTGAGGAAAATATTGCTCGGCTTGAGGTCGCGATGAACGATGCCCGCGCGGTGCGCTTTGGAAAGCGCATCGGCAATTTGCTGCGCGAATTGGAGGGCCGCATCGAGCGGCACCGCTCCACGTTTGACGCGTTGCTCGAGCGTCTCGCCTTCGAGCATTTCCATGACCAGGAAATGCGTCGAGCCTTCATCGCCGACGTCAAAGAGCGTGCAAATGTTTGGATGATTGAGCTTTGAAACCGCGCGGGCCTCGCGTTCAAACCGCTCGCGCGCCTGCGCGTTTTCCGCCGTCGCCGCGGGCAAAACTTTTACGGCAACGTCGCGCCCGAGCCGCGAGTCGCGCGCGCGATACACTTCGCCCATTCCGCCGGCGCCGAGCGGCGAAAGGATTTCGTACGGTCCCAGTTTTGTTCCGGAAACCAGTGGCATGTGAGCGAAAGTATACTATTTTCGCGGTGCAGGGCGAGCTTAGAAGCATGGAGCGGACGCCGCTCGCAAATATCGGAATCCTGTCGCCGCGCTCGGCCGGTTTACAGGAATCTCAAATGTGGCCGGCATTGCAGTCAACGGCCGATTTTGCTTCTCCTCGTTTCGACCTGGCGCAAATAAAAGATTTTTTTGGCGCGGAGCAAATTCGGGCACGAAAAGGGATACGAAACGGCTCGACGCCTCACTGCTCTGCCAATTGCCCAATTTTCGCGTCACCCATGGCTTTTCTCGCGGCAGAGTCCGCGCCACCTCTTGCGTCACCTGGAGGTGAATTCATGACTTCGCAATTCAGCCGCGGGAATTTTTGCGTAACGACCGGTGTGGCTTCGCTCGCGTTGCTGATCCGGGCAAGGAGGCGGCGGACGACTGTCCTTATTTGATCGGAGCGATCGCCCTGTTTGTCCAAGGGATACACGGAGAATCGCACGACCGGGAAAAGTTCGAACCGGCAGAATTCGCCTTCCCCATTCACCGTGCGCTGCCGGCGGGGCTCAAATCAAGTCGAATCGCGATCGATGGAATATTACATTCGTTCCGCGCGGCATCCTGATTGACGGAAAACCGTCGCAACCGAAGGTGGAATCGCCGGTGAAAATCGCGGCCATTTACATCAGCGCGGAAAATCAGAAACCGAGCAGTGAGACGAAATAACCTAATAGTTGTTTTCGAGCTGGTTGTAATTACCTACGGTCAATCTGCGGACTAAAGGCGTCTTTGTGGAGGCGGACCTCCGGCGGCGCGCCGGGAGTGTTGTCGATGGCGAGGACGTCGAAGCGCAGCGGAATATTTTTGACGTGGCGTTCGGCGAGGAAGCGCTGCGCGGTGCGCGCGACGACATGCTGTTTCGCGGCCGTGACGCTGAGTTCCGGCAATGCGGTGAGTTCGGCCCCGACCGTTCTCGTGCGCACTTCCACGAATGCCAAAGTTTCGCCGTCGTAGCCGATGAGATCGACTTCGCCCTTGGCGCCGCCGCGCGGCGTGTAGTTGCGGGCGACGAAAACGTAACCCAGCTTTCGCAAATACCAATAGGCGAACGTCTCGCCGCGTACTCCCGTCCGTTGTTTGCGCGTGCGCCTGTTTGCGTCAATAGCATCGCGCTCGTCGCGCAGGCCACGACGGGATTTCCAGCGGATGAATCGATACGCGAGTTCGGAAAACACCGGCACGACTTTACTCTCCTGCAACTTCTCGCACTATAAAACACAATTCCCGCGGAGGCCAGCCCTACTTCGCCTCCGCGGGAATTTTTTCTGCATTTCCTCTTCTCGGTGTCCTCTGTGACTCTGTGGCAAATCTCGCTTCTATGGTTTCTCGCCGTTATATCCGTTTCTCCGCTTCGCGAATGCACTCTTCGAGGGTGCGAACGGCGAAATCGGCCTGTTCTTCGTCGATGACGAGCGGCGGCGAAAGGCGAATCGTATTTTCGCCCGCGCCGAGAATGAGCAAGCCTTTGTGGAAGGCCATGTCCACAATCGCGTTGCGCAAATCCGCGGCGCGTTCCTTGGTCCGCTGGTCGCGCACGATTTCGACGCCGATCATCAAGCCGCGTCCTCTGACGTCGCCGACGATTTTGAACTTCTTCGTCCAATCGGCGGTTTTTGCAAAAATGTGGTCGCCGATTTTCTTGGCGTTGGCAACGAGCCCGCCTTCGAGTAAATCAAGCGTGGCGATTGCGGACGCGAGGCAAACGGGATTGCCGCCGAACGTCGTGCCGTGCGCGCCGGGCTTCCAATTCATCACACTCGAGCGCGCGATGATGGCGCCGAGCGGCATGCCACTGGCAATTCCCTTCGCGCTGCAAAGAATATCGGGCTCGATGCCGGCATATTCGTGCGCCCACATTTTTCCGGTGCGGCCCATGCCGGATTGCACTTCATCGCAAATCAGCATGATGCCGTGCTGGCGGCAAATGCGCTGCAGTTCCTGCAGGAAAAATTTCGGCGCGGGAACGTAGCCGCCTTCGCCTTGAATCGGCTCGATGATAATGCCGGCGACTTCCGACGGATCGAAAAGCCGCTTGAAAATCTGATTTTCGAGTTGCTCGAGAATTTCTTCTCCGCAGGTTTCCGGGCCGTGGCCGTGCGTGCAGCGATACGCGTAAGGATACGGAATGTGTTCGATTCCGCCGAGCAGAGCGCCGAACTGTTTGCGCTGGGTGGACTTCGACGCGGTGAGCGAAAGCGAACCCATGGTGCGGCCGTGGAAGCATCCATAAAACGCGATCATTTTGTCGCGCCTGGTGGCGTAGCGCGCGAGCTTGATCGCGCCTTCAATCGCTTCCGTTCCGGAATTGCAGAAGAAAACTTTTTTGTCTTCCGCGCCGGCGACGGTTTTTCCGATGCGTTCGGCCAGATACGGCAGGCTTTCGTAATAAAAATCGGTTCCGGACATGTGAATCAATTCCGCGGCCTGCTTTTGAATGGCGGCAACGACGCTCGGATGGCAATGGCCGGTGGAACAGACGGCGATGCCCGCGGCGAAATCGAGGAAGACATTGCCGTCCACGTCTTCGACCATGGCGCCGCGTCCGGACTTGGCGACGAGCGGATAATCGCGAGTGAACGAGGGCGACATGAATTTGGCGTCGCGTTCGACGATATTTTTTGCTTTGGGCCCGGGCAGAGCGGTGAGGAGCCGGGGCGTTTTCGTTTCCGTTGCGGCGATCATGAAATCCTCCAAGTTGTTGATTAGTAAGCGGTTATTGTGGTGTAAGGGCCGCAGGGCAGACTTTTTTCGCGCGCGCGGGCGGACGAATCCCTCGTGCGCTCTGCCAACTTGGAGTTTATTAATCGACGCCGTAGAGGTTGGGTCGAACTTCGGCGGGAGAAGCGTAGATGCGTGGGCGATGGAGATTGGTCATTTGCGTTTCCAGCGGACGCTGCCGTCCCGAGAATCTTCAAGGATTATACCACGATCCGCAAGTTCGTTGCGGACGCGATCGCTTGCGGCGAAGTCGCGACGCGCGCGGGCGGCGTTGCGTTCGGCGACGAGTGTTTCGATGTCGGCGTCGCTGAGTTCGCCGTCTCCCGCGCCAAAGCCGAGGGCTTTGAGTTTGGCCGCGTCGTCGTCGTGAATGACGGCGAAAACCCGGTCGAAGCTCGAAAGGAATTCCTGCGCGGCGGCGACTTCGGCTTGCTGGAATTCCCCTTTGTCCATGGCGATGTTGGCTTCGCGAACGAAGTCGTACATTGCGGCCAGCGCAACGGCGGTGTTCAGGTCGTCGGAAAGGCCGGCATCAAAATCGTTCGCGGCTTTGGCGATTCGATCAGCGATTGCGGCGTTGCTGCCGGCCGGAAATTTTGCTTGTTTGAGGCGACCGGCGAACGTACGCAGGCGTTCGACGGAGCTGGCGGCTTGCTGCAAGCCGTCGAAGGTGAAATTGAGCTGGCGGCGATACGGAACGCTGCAAAGCGCGTAGCGCAACGAAGAAGGCTTGTGGCCTTTGGCGAAAAGATCGCGGACGGTGTAGAAATTGCCGAGCGATTTGGACATCTTCTCGCCTTCGACGAGGAGATGTTCGGCGTGCAGCCAGTAACGGGAAAAAGGCCGGCCGGTGGCGCCTTCGCTTTGCGCGATTTCGTTTTCGTGATGAGGAAAGGCCAGATCGATGCCGCCGGTGTGAATGTCGAGCGTTTCGCCGAGATATTTCATGGCCATGGCGGAACATTCGATGTGCCAGCCGGGACGGCCCGCGCCGATTTCCGTTTCCCAGAAATGTTCGCCGGGTTTCGGCGCTTTCCAGAGTGCGAAGTCGCGCGCGCTTTCTTTTTCGTAGCGATCGTTGTCCACGCGTGCGCCGGCTTGAATTCCCGTGAGATCGACCTTGGAAAGTTTTCCGTATTGCGGAAATTTCGCGATGCGGTAATAGATCGAGCCTTCGCTATCGTACGTGAAGGATTTATTCTGGAGGCGCTCGATGAGCTGGACCATTTCCGGAATGTGATCGGTGGCGCGAATCCAGTGTTCGGGCGCCTGGACGTTCAGCGCTTTGCAATCGTCGAAAAAAGCCTGGGCGAATTTTTCGGTGTAATCGCGGATGCTGATTTTGGCCGCGGCGGCGTTGGCGATGATGCGATCGTCGACGTCGGTGAGGTTCATGACGTGAGTCATTTTGAAAGCGCGCAACTTCAGGAAGCGGCGAAGAATATCCTGAAAGACGAAGGTGCGGAAATTTCCGATGTGGGCGTAATCGTAGACGGTGGGCCCGCAAGTGTACATTTTCACTTCGCCGGGAGTTTGCGGGACGAAGGGTTCGGTCTTGCCGGTGAGCGTATTGTGGAGGCGAATTTCGTTCATGAGCCGTTTGTCAGGTTTGCGACGAAGCAAACAAGTGGATGATTGTAGCCGAGGCGCGGGAAGGGGGGCAAACGCATTGCGGCGAAATTTCGCGCGGCAAAGGCAATTGACGGTGCGGCGCGGCATGGTTAGAGTCGTTTTGGCGGAAAAAAGAAGGAGTTGGCGAGAATGCGCGAAAAATTGTTAATCGGACTGGCGATGGCGCTCGTGGCAAGCGGAGCGCTTGCGGCGCAAGAAAAGAAGGCGGAAGAGGCCAGCAACATTCTTGCGCCGGAGGATTTCTTGCGATTGCGCGGAATCCAGGACCCGCAATTTTCGCCGGATGGAATGCGCGTGGCGTTTGTGGTGAGCGACCCGCTGACGGGCGAGCGGCGGACGCGGCACATCTGGATGTACGACGCGAGGAGCAAGACCACGCGGCAATTCACATATTCGGAAAAGTCGGAGACTTCGCCGCGATGGTCGCCGGACGGAAAGCAACTGGCGTTTCTTTCCGGGCGCGGCGGCGAGCAGCAGCAGATCTTTGTGATACGCGCGGACGGCGGCGAAGCGGCGGCGTTGACGAAGAGCAAAGAGAGCATCGGCGGCTTTGAATGGGCGCCGGACGGGCAACAAATTGCGTTTTTGGCGGCGGATGCCAAATCGGAAGAGCAGGAAAAGAAGGAGAAAGAGAAGGACGATTCGCACGTTGCCGATAAAGATGAACGGCACGCGCGGCTGCGGATCCTGGACCTTGCGACGAAGAAGGAACGCGCGCTGACGGCGGCGAATTGGGAAGTGAAAGAGATGAAGTGGTCGCCACGCGGAAAAACACTGATCGTCGTCGCGACCGACAAGCCGGAATCGGACCGCGAGACGGATCGTTTGTTTGCGGTGGCCGCGGCGGACGGAGAGATGAAGCAATTGCTGGCGCCGCGCGGAGGATTCGGCGACATACAAATTGCCGGGTCGGGCACGGCGATCGCGTTTCGAGGCTGCCGCGAAGACGGGCCGAATCCGCTGGACTTGTTTGTGCTGCACGTGGGCGAGCCGGCGGCGCAAAATCTTTCCGGCGGAAATCTGGACCGGCCGGCGGAGGATTTTCGCTGGCAACGCGACGGAACGATTCTGGTGAACGTACTGGAAGGATTCCATTCGCGGTTTGCGATTTATAGCACCGACGGAACGCGGACGGATATTCCCGCGTTCGCGACGAACCCGCGGCAAATCGCGGTGAGCGCGAGCGGCGGCATTGCGTTTGTGGGCGAGAGCGCGACGGAAGGGCAGGAACTTTGGATTTGGAACAAGAAGGACGCGCCGGAACGCGTGACGCATCTGAACGACGAATGGACGAAGCATGCGCTGGTGAAGCAGGAAATTTACAAATACAAATCGTTCGATGGATTGGAAATTGAAGCGGCGCTGCTGAAGCCGGCGGACTGGGACGGAAAAACGAAATTGCCGCTCGTCGCGTACGTGCACGGCGGGCCGACGGGAGCGTGGGGAGATTCGCTGGATGTGTGGTCGCAATTGCTGGCGGCGCGCGGGTTTGCCGTGTTCATGCCGAATATTCGCGGGTCGGTCGGATACGGACAGAAGTTTGTGGAGATGAATCGCGCGGACTGGGGCGGAGCGGACTACAAGGACGTCATGGCGGGTGTGCACGATTTGGTGAATCGCGGAATTGCCGACGCGAATCGTTTGGGAATCGCAGGATGGTCGTACGGCGGATACATGAGCGAGTGGGCGATTACGCAGACGAATGAATTTAAGGGCGCGGTGAGCGGCGCGGGAATGGCGAACTTGATTTCGGAATTTGGAACGGAACGCGGGCCGGCGTACGACGAATGGTTCTGGGGCGTGCCGTATGAGAAGCCGGAGGGATTTTTGAATCATTCGCCGTTTGTGTTTTTGCGCAAGGCGAAGACGCCGACGCTGATTTTGCAGGGGGAAAATGACACGGTGGATCCGGTGGGGCAAAGCCAAGAGCTTTACCGCGGGCTCAAACGGTACGGCGTGACGGCGGATCTGGTGTTGTATCCGCGGGAGCCGCACGGATTTCAGGAAGCGAAACACCGGGTGGACGTGCAGAAGCGAATGGTGGCGTGGCTGGAGAAATATGTGAAGGACGGCGGGAAGTGACTGGTGATTAGCGATTGGCGACTGTCGCCTCGTAATTTAAATGGCGCGCTCGGTTTAAGGAAAATTACAGAAAACAGGTCTCTTCAGAAGCATGCCAGGCGATGAACAACCGATGGAGAAGCTGAAGAAGGCCTACCGCGTGCTGGATGTGCCGGCAACGGCGTCTGCGCTGGCGATAAAATCCAATTACAGAAAATTGATCAAGCGGTGGCATCCGGACCGGCCGGCGACGAGCGCGGCGACGGCGGCGGAAGCGATGACGATGACGAAGCTGATCAACGAGGCGTATGGCTTGATCGAGAATGCGCCTTTGCGCTATTTCGAGGGCGGAAGGGCGGCGAACGTATCGCCGCAAACGCGAAGCCCGCGTGCGAGAGAGAAGCGCAGTTTGGAGTCCTTGAGCGACAGAGAAGCCGCTTTGATCGAGAAGCGTGCGGAATACGCCGTGCGAATTCTCTGTGGAATACTTTCGGGCGCCTTTGTGGGGCTGATTTTCATGAGGAGTTTGTTGTGGAACGACATCGAGGGGTTCACGGGTGCGCTGGTTTGCGCGTTGGTTTTTGGAGCGGGAGCGGTAAAGGTGGGAGATAAAATCTGGCGAGAGATTTTCGGAATTTGGTGGAAGTGGCAGTGAGGCGGGTCGAGAAATTTAGGCGGCCGTTGCGCGTTGCCGATGCGTCCGGCAAGATGGCCGGCTAAAAGAGCGGCGCGACATTGAATTCCGCGGCGGCGGCAGGAAGGCATTAGACGGGCTCGATGCGGATAGATCGAAGAGGGCCGCTTCGGAAAGCGGCCCCTACAAGGGCGCGGCGCTTCGGTTGGCTACAATGGAGAGAGCGAGTGAAATGGGGACGGATGGGGCTTCGGCAGAGATGACAAATCAATGGGACGCGAAGACGTATGACGCGAAACATGCGTTTGTGTACGAAAAGGCGAAAGGACTGGTGGAATTGCTGGCGCCGAAGGCGGGCGAGCGGATTTTAGATTTGGGATGCGGAACGGGCGCACTGGCGGCGGAAATTGCGGCGCGCGGCGCGAAGGTTTTCGGAATTGACCGGTCGGTGGAGATGGTGGAGCAAGCGAGGAGGAAGTTCCCTGCCCTGGCGTTTGAAGTGATGGACGCAACGCGGATGACGTTTGACGCGGAGTTTGACGCGGTGTTTTCGAACGCGGCGCTGCACTGGATTCCGGAGGCGGAGAAAGTGGCCGCCGGAATGGCGCGGGCGCTGAAAACGGGCGGAAGATTGGTGGCGGAATTCGGCGGCAAAGGAAACATCGAGCGGCTGGTGAAAGCGTTCCACCGCGCGTTCGCGGCGCTCGGAATGAGCGAACCGGAAGGCGTGACTCCGTGGTTTTATCCGGGGATTGCGGAGTATGCGGGAATCCTGGAGAAGAACGGCCTGGAAGTGCGGTCTGCGGAATTATTTGAGCGGCCAACGGCGCTGGAAGACGGTTCGCAAGGACTCGAGAACTGGATTCGCGTGTTCCGGCAGACGTACGTGGAGAAGTTGGGAGAAGAGACGGCGGCGAAGTGGATCCGCGAAGTGGAACGGCAATGCCGGGCGGAGCTTTTCCAGGACGGGGATTGGGTGCTGGACTACCGCAGATTGCGAATAACCGCAGAAAAGATTTGAACGTTGAACGCCAGCGGGGCGCGGGAAATTTCGATCAATCAGATTTTGCCGTACGCGCCGTGGTGCGCGGCCTTGGCTCGCGGACGCTGTACTTCCACGCCGCGACGCACGCGTCTGCGGGCCATTAACTCACGATCGGCGATAGACAGAAGTTCGGCGAGCGCGACCGGATTCAACGGATCGAATCTGGCGACGCCGACGCTCACGGAGAGTTGAGACGGCGCGAGCACGCTGCGATTCAGAATATCGACGGAAGACTGCAAGCGGTTTAGAACCGCGTCGCGGGATTCGCTCGTGCCGCCCTGAGCGAGCACGGCGAATTCATCGCCACCGATGCGGGCGATGATGTCCGATTCGCGGAAGGTCATTTTCAAGACTTCGCCGCAAGCGACCAGGAGCGCGTCGCCTTGCACGTGGCCGCAGGAGTCGTTGACGGCCTTCAGGCCATCCACATCGGCGAAATAGAGACAAAGCGGCTGAGAATTGCGAATCGCGACGCGAAGATAGTGCATGCCGAGAAGCAGAAACCCGCGGCGATTATAGAGGCTGGTCAGTTCATCGGTGAGGGCGATGGTGCGCAGCTCATGAAGAACTTTCCAGCGCGCGAACACGGAGTGCGCCGCGTCCAAGAGGAGCTCGCGAAATTTGAACAGTTCCGCCGGGCCAGCCTGTTCGGACTCGGAGAAGGCATTGACCTGCGCCATGAGGTTCGAAATCTCATCCGGGTCTTGCTCGAAAGAATCGGTCAGAAAGTCGTCGCCAAACAGTTCGCTGGACGACGGCCACAGTGCTGGCGCGAGCGCAGCCGGGCGGCGCCCGGCGAGCGCGCCCTCTGCGTTTTGTAGCGAATTGCCGTTTGGCGATTCCGAAAAAGTCGTCGAAGCCATATCACCTCGCTTCTGCGCAGCGCCGGAAAGTCCTGGCCGGTTGGAAGTTGTACAGGCCCATGCGTTCGATGGCCAACCGAATTCCAGGAAGTCCCGGCGATGCTCGAAGCAAAGATAGCAAAGGCAGTAATAGAGAAAATCGGGGCATCGCTTTATACGTGGGTGAGGATAAGGGAGTAGCTCGCGGTCGGGTAAAGACCCGACACAAGACTAGGGCTGGACGAGGCCGCGGCGAATGGCATAGCGGACGAGGCTCGCGGTTTCATGAATGTCGAGCTTCTGCATGAGTCTGGTGCGGTGGGTTTCGGCGGTTTTTACGCTGATGAAGAGAAGAGAGGCGACGTCGCGGGTCGATTTGCCCTCGGCGATGAGTTGAAGGACCTGGCGTTCGCGAAGGGTGAGAGCGTCGGGCTTGTCGTCCGACTTCGCTTTGTAAGCGGCCAGGACGGAGGCGGAAATATCCGGGCTGTAGTAAACCTTGCCGCTCGAAACCTGTTGGATGGCGTGGACGAGATCGCTCGATGCTTGTGACTTGAGGACATAAGCGGCGACGCATGCTTCGAGGGCGTCGGCGATGTACATGTCCTCGGTGTGCTGGCTGAGCAGGATGACTTTGACGAGTGGGAAGGATTTGTGGATTTCGCGAGCGACGTTGAGGCCATTCTGAGCGGGCATGCTGATGTCCATGACGACGATTTCCGGCAAGAGGGCGCGGACTTTCTCGATGGCTTCGAGGCCGTCGGCGGCTTCCCCTACGACAGTGAAGCCCTCCTGGACGAGAAGGGAGCGAAGGCCTTGCCGAACAAGAGCGTGATCATCAACGAGCAGAATTCGTGTAGACATTATTTCACCCCGAGTGAATGGATGGGGACACGGAAAATCAGGCAGGCGCCGCGGCCGGAGGAGGATTCAATTTCGAATGCGCCACCGACGGCATTGATGCGTTCTCGCATGCTGACGAGGCCAAGACCCATGCGGCCCGGTTTCTGCACGATCGAAGGATCGAAACCGACGCCGTCATCCTGTATTTTGCAGACAAATAAATTCTTTTCGCCGAGAAAATGGACGGAAACGGAAGAGGCGCGCGCGTGTTTGACGGCGTTGTTCAACCCTTCCTGAAGGATGCGATACAGCGCGATTTCGACGTCGGCGGCAAGGCGGCCTTCGAACTCGGCGGTGATGCGAATGGGCAAACCGGCGCGCTTCGAAACGGAACCGGCGAGGAATTTTGCGGCGGGGACAAGGCCGAGGTCGTCGAGGATGGTCGGGCGAAGCTCATGCGAATACTGGCGAAGTTGCGATTCGACCTGGCGGAGGAGCTGGGAGACATTTTGAAAATCTTCATGGAGCTGCGGGGACGAGCGACGCTGCAAATTCGCAAGCGCGAGATGAACGGCGACGAGAAGCTGGCCGGCCTCGTCGTGCACGGCGTAAGCAATTCTTTTGATTTCGTCCTCGAGCAATTCGTTCATTTTGCGAAGAGCGGAGACGGCATCCTGAAATCCGCGATTGGCCATGTCGTACGGCGACAACACTTCCGCGAGAAATTCAGAGGCGAGAGGAACCAGGCGGTCCTCTCGCGAGCGGGCGCGGCTCTTGCGCAACAGCGCGGCAAAAGCCTCCTGATGGACGATGGCCAGTTCGACAAGGCTTGTGCCACTCGTCATCGAATCGCGGCCGAGCTCGTAAGCCTGGCGAAGGGCGGCTTCATCCGGACGGGCCAAATACGCCGCGAGAGCCGAGGAATAGGTTTCGGAAAAGGGTGGCGTGCGTTTTCGCGAGGCGGCGGAAGCGGATTTCATTGGGGATCCCTCGTAAAGCGCGCGACAAAAATCAGTGCGTCGTCGTTGCCTTTGCAATGCTTGCTGAGAATTCGATCCGCGGACCTTTGCGGAGATTCATAAGGGAAAAGATCGTTTGAGAAGTCGCTGCCGATGCCGTCGGTGGCAAAGGCAAGGGTGTCGCCCGGAGAAAATAAAAGCGTGGCGGTCTGGAGATTCGGAAGTTGTGAACCGACGACGCCGGGACGCAAGAGGAGCGCGTCCAATGCGGCGCGTTCGCCGCCTGCGGAGCGAATGAGCACGCCCTGGACGTTGCCGACGCCGAGCCACGTCAGCGTGTTGCTTCGAAAATCGACAATCGCAAGACTGAGAACAACGCCGCGCGTGGTGCGCAGGGCTTCGTGACACTTTTGAATGATCGTGGCCAGGGAGTCGCCGGGATTGGTTTCGAGAACATTGGCGGCGATGCGCGCAGCGTGGGCCGCGCTCTTGCCGTGGCCGATGCCGTCGATGGCGGCAATCAGCGCGTATTCCGGCGTGCAGTGGGCCACGGACAGATCTCCGGACTCGGCCTGGTCGCCTTGCACAAACGAGGCGATGCCGAAATCGACCGGAGCTACTTTTCGCGATGGTCTAGTCGCCATTTCGTTACCTTTACAACTGTACCGTGACCTGACGAAGAGGAAATCTGAAATTCGTCGACGAGGCGCCTGACGCCCGGAAGGCCGAGCCCGAGGCTACCGGAAGTGGAAAAGCCGTCGCGGAGCGCCAAACGCAGATCGGCGATGCCGGGGCCCTCATCGGAGGCGGTAATAAGAATTCCGCTTCGGCGCGAATCGCGCACCAACTGCAGCGCGATTTCCCCTTTCCTGGCATACGAAACGATGTTGCGGGCCAATTCGGAAATGGCGGTCGCAACGAGAGTGCAGTCCACCGGAGAAAACCCCGCCTCAGAGGCCAAGGATCTGCCCTTTTGCCGAGCAAGGACGATGTCTTGATCTGAATTGATGGGCACCCTAATTTCCCCGGCAAACACTGCAGCTCTCTTTCAGTTCAATGCCTTGAATTTTTGATTCAAGTACACGAGCCCCTCTTCCAGATCGAGGGCAGTGCCAACGCCTTCCAACGTGAGACCTAGCTGGACCATTGCAAAAGCAACTTCCGGCTGGATGCCGACGATCACCGTTTCCGCGCCGCGTAAACGGATCATGAGGGCAATCTCGCGAAGAGTACGGGAGGCGAAGGAGTCCATTACGTCCATGGCGGTGACATCGACGATGACCGCGCGCGCACGGAAGCGGACGACGCGCTGAACGAGGGCGAGCCGAAGATGCTCCAAGTCGGCGTCGGAAAGCGCCGCTTGAATGGTGGCGATGAGGAACTCGCCCTGCTTGAGAATCGGAACTTCCAAATGAACCTTCTTCCAGACCGCCTATCGCGGTTCCGCCACAGGCACGACTTTGTATCCCAAGAGTTTTTCGGCTTGTTCGATACCGCCCTGCAAATCGCCGACGGTGTTCATCTTTCCAAGATCCACACCGATGGTGACGAGGGTCTGGGCGATTTCCGGCGAAAGGCCGGTGACGATAACGGTTGCACCGAGGAGGCGCGAAGCTTCGACGGTTTGGACGAGGTGGTTGGCGACGGTGACGTCCATGGCGGCGACGCCGGTGATATCGATGACGACGACCTTGGCGCGATTGGTGCGGATGCCGCGAAGCAACTGTTCGGTAAGCTGGCGGGCACGCTGAGGATCGATGACGCCGATGATCGGAAGAATGAGCAAGCGTTCGCGAACCTGGAGAACCGGCGTGGAGAGTTCGCGAATGGCTTCCTGCTGCTGGCGGATGACGCGTTCGCGTTCCTGCACGAAACCGACGGCGACGGTGTTGGCGATGCGGTTCGCGGCGGGTTCGTAGGCATCGAGAATGCGATTGAGTTTTTCGAAATCGGCCTGGTACTTGGCGAAAAGAGAACGGGCGAGAACGTCGCGGAGGAGAAGAACGATACCGATGACTTCGTGCGTTTCGACGCCTCGCGGAATGATGCGTTCGGAAAGGTTGCGGGCATAAGCCTGAAGGGCTTCGAACGTGCCCGTCTCGAGGGCTTCGACGTAGCTGTCGTAGACCGACGTGGCTTCGGCGAAGATTTCCTCCTTGGTCATGGCGGTGAGAAGCCGCGTTTCGGAAATTCTGCGGAGCCACTCTTCGCGAAGTTGCGTACGGTTTTGCCGAAGGTGCGCGACAAGCTCGCGTAGAAGCTCCGGAGCTTCATTGCGCGGAAGTTCGGGCGGTCCGAGTTCTGGTTCCATATTCTTACGAGGTGGATTTTGACGATTAGCCATGTACAAATTCTCCAGACACGCGGACGGTAAAAGACATCCGCGCGGGCGAACGCATAGTACTTATAGACGAGAGTGCAAGGAAAACTCCTACGGCTCAATCAAGTAAATCCCTTGCTCCGTTGTCAGGTAAAGACCTGAAGCATGGGCAAGGCTTGGTGTGCCGTGGCGGGAGTAGGATAACCAAAGGACGGAAGAAAAGAGGAGGAAAAGTGGCTTGCGGCGGTCCAAAAAAAGGCCACAACAGGTAGAGTAGGGCTTTACAGGGATGGGGAGGAGTGATACATTTTTTACCCGTACCGCCATCTAAGCGCCAGGCGGCTGGGCCTCTGAACGAGAACCTGCCAAACGTGTGTCCCTTCAACGAGTTAGGGTTGAAGCGGACGCCCAACCGGAACCCGGTTGGGATGTTGCGAAAAGACACCTCCAACTGGGGAATACTGAGTCGTCTCTCTTCGCGCGCGCGTGCCCGGCCCCTTGTGAGATGGAAGGCGTGAAGAGACCAAAGGGGATACCTTGCTCAAGCTAAGAAAAGTGGAAATCACGGGATTCAAATCGTTCTGCGAGCGAACGGTGGTGACCTTCAGCGGAATCGGCACGACGTGCATCGTCGGACCGAACGGCTGCGGGAAGTCCAACGTGGTGGACGCGATTTCGTGGGTGCTGGGCGAGCAGAGCCACAAGAGTCTTCGCGCGGGGCGCATGAGCGACTGCATTTTTAACGGAACGGTGAAGCGCCCGCCGATGGGGTTGGCGGAAGTGACGATCACGATGGAAGACCCGGAGCTGGCCGAGGCGGCGCGGTTTGTGATGGAAAGCGCGGCGAACGAAGAAAAACAAACTGGCTCGGAGCACACCGAGAAACGAGAGTTCACGGAGATTGCGCTTGCGCCGAACGAAGAGATTATTTCGCTGACGGAAGAGCGGACGGAGGAAACGATTCCGGAGGCGCCGGCGGAAGCGGCCGAGGCGACGGATTCGGATGCGCGGATTGTTGCGCCCGGCGGCGAGCCGGCGTTTTTGAAGGGCAAGAAAAAGAAGAAGGCCGAGAAGCCGGAAGTGGTGATGAAGCCGGGCGAAGTGGTGGTGAGCCGGCGTTTATATCGCAGCGGGCAAAGCGAATATTTGATCAACGGGCGCGTGGCTCGCTTGCGCGACATTCAGGAAATGTTCATGGGCGTCGGGCTGGGGCCGGATTCCTACGCCATCATCGAACAGGGCCGCATTGGGCAGATCCTTTCGACAAAGCCGATGGAACGGCGCGCGATTATCGAAGAAGCGGCGGGCGTGACGAAATTCAAAACGAAAAAGCGGCTGGCCGAGGCGAAGCTCGAATCGTCAAAGCTTAACCTGGCGCGCGTGAACGACATCGTGGTGGAAGTGGAGAAGCAACTCGGTTCGCTGAAGCGGCAGGCGGCCAAGGCGCGGCGGTATTCGGAAATCCGCGAGCAGATGCGCGGCATCGTGCGGCAGATGCTTGCCGGCAAAGCGCGCGAAATGGAGGCGGAGGCGGCGCGAATTGCGAAAGCGCTCGAGGAATTTGCGGCGGCGGAATTGCACCATGCGACGGCGATTCAGCAGCAGGAAGGCGAGCAGGACCGGCTGAATCAGCGCGTGTATGAGCTGGATACGGAAATCCGGCAGAACCAGAATCAACTGAACTTGACGGCGCTGGAGGCGGATCGCGCGGAAAACAGAATTTCGTTCAACACACAGCGCGCGGAAGAACTGGCGGCGCGGCGCGGGCAATTGAGCGCGGACATGAGCCAGGTGAGCGCGCAGGCGAGCGAATGGCAGACGCGGAGCGCTTCGCAGCAACAGACCGTGGCGGTGTTGAAGGAAGAAGCGACGGGCCTGGCGGCGCGCGTGGAAGAGCTTTCGACGCGGGCGGCAACACGAGCGACGCAAATTGCCGGCGCCGAAACGCGCATCGAATCGCTGCGCATGACGGCGGCGCAAGCGGGCGACAGTTTGCTGCGTTTGCACGGCGAGCAGAAACAAGCCGAGGAAGCGCTGGTGCACCAGAGCGAGGCGCTGCGCCGGCGCGAAGCAAGCGAGCATGAGCTGCTCGAAAGTTCGCTGGGCGTACGGGCACACGCGGAAGAAGCCGCGCTGGAGCTGGAAGCGGCGAGCTTGCAACTGAGTGCATTGAAGCAGCAGGCGAGCGAGCTGCAGGCAAAGATGGTGGGCTTGCGAGCGGAGCGAGAGGCCTCGGCGAAACAGGCGGAGACTTTGCGCGATTCGCTGGCGGGAGTGCGCGCGCGCCACGCAACGCTGACGCAGATTTTGAACGACCGCTCGTACACGGCGGATGCGGTGCAAAAGCTTTTTGCGGCCAATGAGCGCGGAGGCGGGCAGGATTTCCGCGCCGTGGGCGTGTTGGCCGACTATGCCGAAGTGCCGGAAGCGCACGAAAACGCAATCGAGCAGTATTTGCGCGATGAATTGGAATACGTGGTGGTGGAAACGTTCGACCACGCGCGGGCCGGCGTTTCGATGTTGCGCGACGAAGTGGGCGGGCGCGCCACGTTTTTCGTGGACTCCACGAAAAACATGAAAGTGGAGGAATACGAGCCGATTATTCCATTTCGAATGGAAGACGGCGTGGTTTCGCGGATGGACAAGCTGGTGGAGTTCCGCGATCCACTGGGAGCGGCGGCGAAGCAATTTTTGCCGAGATTGCGCGCGGCGTATTTGACGGAGAGCGTGGCGGCGGCGGAACGGTTGGCTCGCGAGAACGCGCAATACGCGTTCGTGACGCCGGATGGAACCTGCTATCAAGGTCGAATGGTGACGGGCGGACGAGCGGATGAAGCGGGACCGCTGGGGATGAAGCGCGAGTTGCGCGCGCTGGACGCGGAAGTGATGCATCTCGAAGCGCGCATGGAAGAAATGCACGCGGAGATGGAACGCATCGCCACGTCGCTGAAAGAGACGGAAGAGAGCATTGACGGCGTGACGGCGAAGCAGCGCGAGGCGGAGCGCGAAGTAATTAGCGCGACGCACAAGCACCAGGGAACGCAAAGCGAGCTGGCGCGGCTGGGGCTGGAGTTGACGATTTGCCAGAGCGAACTTTTGCGGCTGCGTCAGGAAGTGGCGGGCGCGGAGCAACGCGCTTCGAACGCAAAGAGCCAGCATGCGACGGCCGCGGCGACTCGTGCCGAGGCGGAAGCCGAAAGCACGCGGCTCGCGGGCGAATTGGCGCAGCTGCGCGGGTCGGTTCAGGCCGAGCAAGATGAGCTGGCGGCGGGGCGGGCGGAACTTGCGGCGCGCAACGAGCGATTGAGCGCGGCGGAAGCGCTGGCCACGCGGCTCGCGGAAGAGCGCGCGGAACTGGAACGCCGCGAAATGGCGCTGCGTCAGCAGGAGACGTCGATTGCGGCGGAGACGGAGACGTTGACGGCGCAGAGCGAAGAATTGGCGCGGCAACTGGAAGGACTCGTCGCGGAAAAGACTCGGCTATCGGCGCGGCAGCAGGAGTTGGAGCGGGAATGGGAATCGGCGCGGACGCGGCTGACGCAAATGGAAGATCATCTGCGCCTTGGGCGGCAATCGCTGCAAGAGATGCGCGAGCAACGGAGCCATGCGGAAGTGGAACGCGCGAAGAACGAGAGCGACTGGCAGCACTTGCGCGAGACGTGCATGAGCGAAGTAAATGCGCAGCCGGAAGACTTGATTGCGAGCGAAACGGCGTTCATGAGCGGCGAAGAGCTGGCGCTGGCCGAAACGAACTACCGCGAGATGAAGGAGCGCATCGAGAACATGGGCGCGGTGAACATGATGGCGCTTGAAGAGTTCAACGAATGCGATTCGCGCTTCACGTTCCTGACGCGGGAGCGCGACGATTTGCTGCAATCGATCGCGGATACGCAGCAGGCCATCGCGGAGCTCGATCTGATTTCACGGGAGAAGTTTGAACAGGCGTTTAATTCGATCAACGCGAATTTCTCCACGGCGTTTCATACGATCTTTGGCGGCGGCATGGCCGAGATGCGCTTGACCGAAGTGGACAGCAGCGGCGACGCGGGCATTGACGTGGTCGCTTCGCCTCCCGGAAAAAAATTGCAAAACGTGCTCCTGCTGAGCGGCGGCGAAAAAGCGATGACGGCGCTGGCGCTGCTGATCGCAATATTCCGGTATCAGCCGAGCCCGTTCTGTATCTTGGACGAAGTCGATGCGCCGCTGGACGAGGCGAACGTGGGACGTTTCACGCGTTTGATTGGCGAGATGAGCGCGCAAACGCAGTTCATCGTCGTGACGCACAACCGCAAGACGATGGAGACGGGCAGCGTGCTTTACGGCGTGACGATGCAGGAGCCGGGCGTTTCGAAAATTGTGAGCGTGCGGTGGGAAGGCGATGAGGCGCCGGAAAAGAAAAAGGCGCGGACCGCGGCGGCGTAGAGAAAGTCGTCAGTCGTCAGTTTGCAGTCATAGGTTTTCAATCAAGAACCACGAAGGAGTGCATAACGATGCGCTCCTTTTTGTTTTGGTAGAATGAACCGATGGCGGAGATTGGGTGTCTGGTGAATATCAAAGTATGCAGGGCCTGCTTGACGTCTATTTTTCTCCTCTTTTCTGGCACTGTTCCTCCGTTTAGCTTCCCGCAGGATGCAGCACCAAATACAGTGTGGTTTGTGGTAAGTGAATCGCAAAAGGGGCATTTGAGCGTCGATCCGTTACTTACGATGAGGAGCGGCAAGCCGTTAACGATTTCGAGCGGCTGCGACCCAGAAGATCTTGAGTACAAGCGTTTCGTTGCAAGCTACCTAAGAGCCGGCACCGAATACAAAGTTAGGTTCGGAGGGGCTGCGGCCGGAGCAGTCGTCTTGAAGCCTTCATCAGATCTGTTTGGCAATACGGAAGTAAGCTACCGAGGAGACGCCCCTATTCATGAAGGAGTAAGGGGGCTGGCATCGGACATCCCAGAAATAAGTGGACGAGAAAGCAAGAGAGCCACAGCGTCCGAAGCTGACCGCAAGGCGATGATGGAGCTTGCGCGCCATTTGTTTCAGCAGGGGGGGTTACCCGAGACATCCGCAAGAAGGATCAGAGTGGAATCGCTGACTCGCACAGTCTTTTTGCCGCAAACAGATGAGAGTTTCGTCGGTAGCTTTTCCATCGAAGAGCCACCTGCGGGTGGAGACGTGAGGATCCATAGCCTATTTCTTGTCGCAAACTATGAAGGCGGGGTGCTTGCGCCCACATTGAGCGTCCTAAAAATATCTCCGACTGTCACTGAGAATGAGATGCTGACCTTTGTTGACCAGGGCGACTTGTTTGATGTGGGCCAGGACAATCTAATCGTCGAACGTACCTTTTTCGAGAACTACCGCTACCAGGTCTATCGAATGACAAGAAATGGAAAACAGTGGGAAAAGATCTTCGAGACGGAGACTTTGGGATGCGAGTAGCGGCCATCTAATAGTTTTGCAGAAATTTTCACAGGCTGGTCCCTGGGGTCGGCTTGGCGGGGACGGCGGCGTGCGCTAGAATGTGCGAACTCAGTCGAGGGGTTGTTGTCTGTGTCGTCTGCGCCTGTCATGAAAACTTTACGGGAAACCCAGTTCGCCGGATTGACGCCGAGCGCGCGCGGAAAAGTGCGCGACATTTACGATTTGGGCGAAAAGCTGCTGATCGTGGCCACGGACCGCCTTTCCGCGTTCGATGTCGTGATGCCGACGCCGATTCCCGACAAGGGCAAAGTGCTCACGCAGCTTTCGCTCTTCTGGTTTGACCTTCTCAAGGACGCGATTCCGAATCATGTGCTGAGCGCGACGCACTTCCCCGCCCCGTTTGACGTGCATCGCGAGGAACTTGCGGGCCGTTCCATGGTCGTGAAGAAGACCGAGCCGCTGCCGATTGAGTGCGTGGTGCGCGGCTACGTGAGCGGATCGGGCTGGAAGGATTACAAAGCCACCGGCGCGATCTGCGGGATTCCCTTGCCAACGGGCTTGGTGGAATCGGACAGATTACCGGAGCCGATTTTTACGCCGGCGACAAAAGCCACGAGCGGGCACGACGAAAATATTTCGTTCGAACGCGC
>DATGEI010000039.1:0-155092 GCA_035310365.1 Candidatus Acidiferrum sp. | reverse complement strand
GAATTTACTCCATGGCAGGAGAACAGCAATGATTACGAACTGGCCGGCCCTTCGAAATGGCTGCCTGATCCTCGCAAGCGTGGCATTTGCATCGGTGCCGGCGCTCGCCCAGACGCAGGAGCCCGCCGTTCCCTCGGCGATGGCTTCGGTCATCTCGAGCGTGGCGATCACGCAAGGGGCGCAGCGCAGCAGCGTACGCGTCGAAGGCGAAGGACGCCTGGACGCGCATGCAGCGCGCATGCAGAATCCGGACCGCCTGGTGCTGGATTTCGCGGGAACGCGGCTCGCCGTGCAAAAGACGACGATTCCGGGTGTCTCCGCTCCAATTCGCGGCGTGCGGCTCGGGCAGTTCCGGCCAGACACGGTGCGCGTGGTGATCGATCTTTCGGAGACGACGCCGTACCAGATTTCGCGGGACGGCAACGCGCTTGTGGTGTTCTTTGAATCGCAGCCCGCGACGCCCGCAAGCCTCGGCGCCGCAAAAATTTCCACGGAGAACAATGCGTCTCCGGCGAGTTTCCAGTACAAAGCAAGCGCTCCCCGCGCGGCCTCTTCTCATTTGAAGAACTTGCAGGTTTCCGCTCCTCGCTTCGCGTTGCCGAGCGAACTGACGCAGCCCTCAGTGGCCCTGGCAGCGTATGGAGAGAAGCGGGAACCGGCACGTCCGGATGGAACCGCGGCGCAGCAAGCGGCGCAGCAGGCGAACACGGCCGCGGCGACGATGGCGGGCGCGCCGACTCAGGCAACGTCGGCGAAGTATACCGGCGACCCGATTTCCGTGAACCTGAAGGACGTGGACCTGCGCGATTTCTTCCGGCTGATTCATGAAATCAGCGGCTTGAACGTGGTGCTGGACCCGGCCGTGAAGGGTTCGCTAACGATCGTGCTGGACGAAGTGCCATGGGATCAGGCACTGGACATCGTTTTGCAGAACAATGGATTGGACAAACAGCTCAATGGAAACGTGCTGCGCGTCGCGACGCACGAGACGTTGACGAAGGAAGCGGAATCCGTGCGGCTTCTCGAGAAGGCACAGTCCGACGCGGTTCCTCCGGTCACCGTGACGCGCGTGCTCAGCTACAGCAAAGCCAGTTCGTTGACCACGACCTTGAAGAAATTTCTTTCCGGACGCGGCGAAATTCTGGCCGACGAGCGTTCGAATCAGCTGATCATTCGCGATATTCCGTCGGTGATTCCGGTGATCGACAACCTGCTGCACCAACTGGATCGCAAGTCGCAACAGGTGGAGATTGAAGCGCGCGTCGTGTCCGCTTCGCGTTCGTTCGCACAGGACATCGGCACGCAACTGGGTTTCGGATCGACGACGACCAGCGGACGATCGATTTTCGGCGGCAACTCCGATGTGGGTACGAGCCAGGTAAATCCGACAACCTCGAACATTCCAGGATTTCCGAACCCACCGATTGTCGTCGCCGGAACGAACGCTTTGCCTCTCGCGGTGAATTTGGCCGCCGGCGTTCCGACGAGCGGCCTCGGTTTTGTCCACCGGTCGCCAAACTTCGCCGTGGATTTCTTCATCTCGGCGGCGGAAGCGCGTGGCGTCGGTAAATTGCTCTCGAAGCCTCGCGTGGTAACGCAGAACAACGAAAAGGCCGTGGTCAAGCAAGGTACGAAGATTCCGATTCAGACCACGATCAACAATACGATTTCGATCACGTTCATCGACGCGGTGCTGAAGCTGGAAGTGACACCGCAAATCACGGCTGATGGCACGGTTTTCATGGACGTGCTCGTCGAAAATACGCAGATCGATGCCGGTATTCCTCGCGTGCAGGGCACGCCGGCTTTGGATACCCAGTCCGCGGAAACGAAAGTTCTCGTCGAAGACGGCGGAACGGTGGTCATCGGCGGCATCATCATCTCGTCGCAACGGGTGGACATCACGCAGGTGCCCATCGTTGGAAGCTTGCCGGTGATTGGGAACCTCTTCCGGCGGACGAACATTAATACGCAATCGCAGGAACTGCTGTTCTTCCTGACGCCGCGCATTCTCCCGAGCTAATTTCCCCGGAAATACGCGGTAAAAAGACAAACGGATCGGAATTCACTACAATCGAGGAGGCGAAAGCCTCCTCGATTCCATTTATGACGACACCATTTGCCGCTCGGCTGGCTAAATTAAGGGATTTGCTCGCAGCGCAGAAATTGGACGCGTTGCTGGTTACCCACCCACCGGATTGGTATTACCTGACGGGGTTTACGGGCGAAGCGGGAGCGTTGATCGTCGAGAGAAAAAAGGCGACCCTCATTACGGACGGCCGCTTTATTGTGCAGGGGAAAGAAGAGACGGCCGGCGTTCGAATCTTGCAGCACAAAGCCGGGGTTTTCGCGGCGGCGGGAGAGTTTTTGCGGAGCGCGGGCCTGCGGCGGGCGGGATTTGACGCGACGCAAGTTAGCGTTGCGCAGCACGGCGCCTTGCGAAAGGCGGCCGGACGGCGATGCAAGCTGGAGCGGACAAATGGGCTTGTTGCGAGGCTGCGCATCCGAAAAGACGCGCTGGAACTGGCGCAGATGCGAAAGGCGGCCATCCTGGCGAGCGAAGTGGTGGAACACGCGATTGGATTGTTGAAACCGGGCGTGCGCGAATTGGAGGTCGCGGCCGAAATTGAGTTTCAAATGCGACGGCGTGGCGCGTCGGGAGCCGCATTCGAATCGATTGTGGCCTTCGGAGAGCGCGCCGCTTTGCCGCATGCCCGGCCCACGGACAAGCGATTAGGGAAAAATGAGTTGGTCGTCCTGGACCTGGGTGCTATACTCGGCCACTATTGCAGCGACATTACACGGACGGTTTACATAGGAACTGCTCCAAAACGGGTCAAGGAGTGGTATAAAGCCGTCCTGGAAGCGCAGTCGGCGGCGATTTCGGCGGTTCGGTCGGGGGTAACTGCCGGAGAAGTGGATAGCGCCGCACGTTCCACCCTGGCGAAATACAAGCTGGACCGGTTCTTCGTGCACAGTACGGGGCATGGGCTGGGTCTGGAAGTTCATGAAGACCCGAGGCTGGCACGCGGCCAAAAAACAAGGCTGGAACCCGGCACTGTGATCACGATCGAGCCCGGGATCTACATGCCAGGGGATGGGGGAATTCGAATCGAAGATGACGTTGCAGTTCATGAGGATCGCAGTGAAATCTTGACCCGCTCTCCGCGGGATTTCATCGAGCTCTAAAACCTAAAACAGGCATGAAACGCAAAAATCCTTCGAAGTCAGCAGCATCCAAGCAAGCATCGACTCCCGAGTTGGAGCAGATCGAACAGATCCTCCGCACGATGGCGGAGCATAATCTCGAGGAGTTTGAGTATTCGCGCGGCGACCTGCGCATTCGCGTGAAGAAACCATCGGCGGGCGTGGTGCTTGCGGCGCCGCGAACCCTGGCCGCGCCGGAGATCATCGTGGCGGGCGCTCCAGCGCCGGCCGCACCGGCCGCGCCGCCGGCAGCGGCGCCCGAACCGCGGCCCACGGAAGATCTTCACCTCTTAAAATCGCCCATCGTGGGGACTTTCTACGGCTCGCCGAGCCCGGGCGCGGAACCATTTGTGAAGATCGGCGGCCACGTGGACACCGGCCAGACGCTGTGCATCGTGGAAGCGATGAAGTTGATGAACGAAATTGAATCGGACGTGAGCGGCGAAGTGTTGCGCGTGTTTGTGGATAATGGCCAGCCCGTGGAATACGGGCAGCCGCTGTTTGGCATCCGGCCGAGCCGCAAAAAGTAGGCGTCTCCCAACTCTATGTTCAAGAAGATTCTCGTAGCCAATCGCGGGGAAATCGCCCTGCGCGTGATTTGCGCCTGCAAGGAACTGGGCATCGGCACGGTGGCCGTTTATTCCGAAGCCGATCGGAATTCGTTGCACGTGCGGTTTGCCGACGAAGCCGTCTGCATCGGCCCGGCGCGCAGCAGCGAAAGTTATTTGAATATTCCGCAGGTGATCAGCGCGGCGGAAATCACCAACGTCGACGCGATTCATCCCGGATACGGCTTCCTTTCCGAAAATGCCAATTTTGCGAAAGTGTGCGAAGCGAGCGAGATCACTTTTATCGGTCCGCGGCCGGAAATCATCGAAATGATGGGAGAGAAGGACCGCGCGCGCCGGGAAGTGAAGACCGCGGGTCTGCCGACGATTCCCGGCAGCGACGGCGCGATCGAAGGCGAAGAGCAGCTTGGCAAGGAAGCGGCAACGATCGGCTACCCGCTGATTTTGAAGGCGGTGGCCGGCGGCGGCGGCCGCGGCATGCGCGTGGTGCGGAAGCAGGAAGAGTTGCTTTCCGCGTACGAGACGGCGCGCAGCGAAGCGCAGCAGGCCTTTGGCACGCCGGATGTTTACGCGGAGCGATTTCTGGAGCACCCGCGGCACATCGAGTTTCAGGTTTTGGGCGACCAGCACGGCAAGGTGATTCATCTCGGCGAACGCGAGTGCAGCATTCAGCGGCGCCACCAAAAATTGATTGAAGAATCGCCCTCGCCGGGAATCGATCCGAAGCGGCGCAAGGAATTGGGCGCTCGCGTCGTGAAAGCGCTCGAGAAAATCGGATATACCAACGCGGGCACGGTCGAGTTTTTAATGGACCAGAGCGGCGAAATTTATTTCATCGAGATGAACACGCGGATTCAGGTGGAACATCCGGTGACGGAATTGATTACCGGCGTGGACCTGATCAAGGCGCAGATTCGCATCGCAGCCGGCGAAAAAATGGAAGACGCGACCGGCGAAATCATGTTTTCCGGGCATGCGATCGAATGCCGCATCAACGCGGAAGATCCGGTGACGTTCGTTCCGTCCGCCGGACGCATCACCACGTTTCAGGCGCCCGGCGGCACCGGCGTGCGCGTGGATTCGGCGGCGTATGCGGACGCGGTGATTCCGCCGTATTACGATTCGATGATCGCGAAATTGATTGTGAAAGGCCGCGACCGCGCCGAAGCGATTGGCCGCATGAAGCGCGCGCTGGAAATGTTTGTCATCGAAGGCATCAAAACGTCCATTCCGCTGCACCGCCGAATTCTGGCCGACGCGGGCTTCGCCGCCGGAAAGATCGATACGCACTTTATCGAGCGCCTCCTCGGAACCAACGGAAAATAGCGCCCATGAGCCTTGTGCTGCCGCCGCTGTACGTGATATTAGACGCAGCATTGCTCACCTCCTCCGAACTGGACGTCGCGAAAAAATTGCGTGATTCCGGCGTGCGGCTGTTTCAATACCGCAACAAACGCGGGTCCTCGCGCGAATTGCTGCAGGCGTCGTCTGCGCTGGCGGCGGAACTTGTGCCCGCGGGCGCAACGTTGTTCGTCAACGATCGTCCGGATGTGGCATTTCTCTCCGGCGCCAGCGGCGTGCACGTGGGGCAGCACGACTTGCCGGTGGCGGAATCGCGCGAGGTGCTTGGGCAAGGGAAGTACCTCGGCGTTTCCACGCACAATCTCGAGCAATTCCGGGCGGCCGCGGCAACGGATGCGGACTACCTCGCGCTAGGTCCCATTTTCGCAACCGGCTCGAAAGCAAATCCCGATCCGGTTGTGGGGACGGATATGATTCGAGCAGCGCGCAAGCTTACGGAAAAACCGATCGTGGCGATTGGCGGCATTACGCTCGAACGCGCGCGGGAAGCGATCGAAGCAGGCGCGAATTCGGTGGCGGTGATCAGCGACATTTTGGGCGCGCCAGACCCGGCGAAGCGCGCGCGGCAGTTCCTGGATTTGTTGCAACCACTCGTTCATTCGGCAAAAACGGGGGCGGCGAAAAAATGAGGCGAATCGTTTATGGCTGAACTCGAAACGAAGCCGGCGCGGGCGCCGGGCAGGGAAGAGCCGGGTTTTGTTCGCGCGATCGGACTCTTCGACGGCACGATGATCGTCGTCGGCTCGATGATCGGGTCCGGAGTTTTTATCGTTGCGGCGGACATCTCGCGGCAGACGGGCTCGGCCGCCGGCGTAATTTTTGCCTGGATCATCACGGGCTTTCTGACGATTGCAGCGGCGCTTTCCTTCGGCGAACTTGCGGCGCTTTTTCCTCGCGCCGGCGGGCAGTACGTTTATTTGCGCGAAGCGTATTCGCCGCTGTGGGGATTCTTGTACGGATGGACTTTGTTCCTGGTCATTCAAACGGGAACCATTGCCGCCGTCGCCATCGGATTTGCGCGCTACCTCGGCGTGCTGTTTCCCGCGATTTCGCCGCAAGCCTGGATCATCCATCCCATCAATCTTGGTTCGAAGTACGCCGTGAGTTTGAGCGTGCAGCAGTTCGTCGGCATTCTGATGATTGTCCTCATCACGTTCCTGAATACGCTTGGCGTGCAGCTCGGCAAGTGGATTCAAAACATTTTCACATCGGCAAAAACACTGTCGCTTGTCGGGCTGATCTTTCTCGGCGTTTTCGTCGGCCGCAATCATGCGGCCATTGCCGACAATTTTTCGCATTTTTGGGCCGTCCGCAACGCGCAGCCGATTGAGCCGGGCGCGAATTTCTTGCGCGGGTTCATTCCCACCGTGACCGCGGCAGGCGGATTTTTCGGTTTGTTCGTCGCGTTTGGCGTCGCTCAGGTCGGTTCGCTTTTTTCTTCGGACGCGTGGAACAACATCGGCTTCACCGCCGCCGAAGTGAAAAATCCGAAACGCGACGTGGCGCTCTCGATGGCGTTCGGAACGGTCATCGTCACCGTGCTCTATTGCCTCGCGAATCTTGCGTACCTGTTCGCATTGCCGCTTTCGCAGATTCAGCATGCGCCGGACGATCGCGTCGCGACCGCCGCTCTCAGCGCAATCATGGGCCAGAACGGCGCGGTGGTCATGGCCATCGCCATCATCATTTCCACGTTCGGCTGCAACAACGGGCTGATTCTCGCCGGCTCGCGCGTGGCTTACGCCATGGCCAAAGACGGCCTCTTCTTCCGCGCAACCGGCAAACTAAACTCGCGCGCGGTGCCCGGAACGGCGCTCGTTTTTCAAAGCGTCTGGATCACCGTGCTGCTGTTACTTCGCACACGCAAACCGGACGGCACCTACGGCAATCTCTACAGCGACCTGCTCGATTACGTCGTCTTCGCTGTCCTGATTTTTTACGTGCTGACCATCGCCGGCCTTTTCGTCCTTCGCAAGAAGCGGCCCAACGCGGAGCGTCCGTACCGTGCGTTCGGTTATCCGGTGCTGCCGGCGCTGTACATCGTCTCCGCGCTCGCGATCATGTTTGTTCTGATTTTGTACCGGACGCAGACCGCGTGGCCCGGCCTGGTTATCGTGCTGCTTGGCGTGCCGGTCTATCTGCTCTGGTCGCGAAAAAATTCCACGACGTGAGAATTATTTCGTAGGGCGGAAGGGCGTCCGCCACTACAATGGCGGCATCCAATTTGGCTGATTTCGGATAGACACTGAAGACCACTTTTTGAAGGAGGAGTTGCATGGGCAACCCCTTGTTTGCGACGAAGTCGCTGGACGTATTGATGCGGGAAGCCGGAGATACCAGCGAGCACAGCTTGAAGCGCGCGCTTGGTCCCATCAACCTCGTCACACTGGGCATCGGCGCGGTGATCGGCGCGGGCATTTTCGTGCTGACCGGTTCCGCCGCCGCTCTTTACGCCGGCCCCGCCATTATCTTGTCGTATGTGCTGGCCGGAACGGCCTGCGTCTTCGCCGGCCTCTGTTACGCGGAATTCGCTTCGATGATTCCGATTGCTGGCTCCGCCTATACCTATGGCTATTCGACGCTCGGCGAAATCGTTGCATGGATTATTGGATGGGACTTGATTCTGGAATACGCATTCGGCGCCGCGACGGTTGCCAGCGGGTGGAGCAGCACACTCGTGGCGTTTTTGCAGGATTACGGAATCAGTCTGCCGCCGCAGATTTGCGATGTTCCGGGCGCGGATTGGGCGCTGGTGGATGGCAGATGGGGACCGGCCGGTTCGTTTGGCATATCGGCGGCGCAATTGGCCCTCGTACCGCACGTAACCGCGAGATTCAATCTGATCGCATTTCTCGCCATTATGGCGGTCACGATCATTCTGATCATCGGCATCAAAGAATCCGCGAACTTCAATACCGGGATCGTCTTCGTAAAGCTGGCGGCGGTGCTCACGTTCATCGCGGTCGCGCTGCCGTTCGTTCTTAAGCATCCGGCCATTGCTCATGACAATTGGAAAGTGTTTTTGCCGCCGAACCAGGGGGCGTTTGGCGAGTTCGGTTGGTCAGGCGTGGCGCGAGGGGCGAGCGTCGTCTTCTTTGCCTACATCGGCTTCGACGCCGTTTCCACAGCAGCGCAGGAAGCCAAGAATCCGCAAAAAGACATGCCGATCGGCATTCTTGGTTCACTCGTCGTTTGCACGATTTTGTATATCCTCGTGTCCGGCCTTCTTACCGCGACGGTGCACTACTCGCGTTTGAACATTGGCGCTCCCGTCTCCCTGGCCATTCGTGAAACCGGTGTGCGGTGGGGAAGCTACGTGGTGAACGCCGGCGCGTTGGCGGGATTGAGCACGGTGATGCTAGTGATGTTGCTTGGCCAATCGCGCGTTTTCTATTCGATGGCGCACGACGGGTTGCTTTGGAAGTGGGCGGGAGACGTTCATCCGAAATTCCGCACGCCGTGGAAGTCCACGGCGGTCACCGGATTTGGCGCGGCCATCTTTGGCTCACTCGTTCCGATCGGGAGTCTCGGCCAGATGGTAAGCATCGGTACGCTGCTGGCATTTGTGATCGTTTGCGGCGCGGTGATCATATTGCGCAAGCGTCGTCCGGACCTGCCACGGCCGTTCAAGACGCCACTGGTTCCGCTGGTTCCAATCCTTGGCATTGTTGTTTCACTTGGGCTGATGGCCAGCTTGAATCGCGTCACGTGGGTTCGGTTGGTCGTGTGGCTTGCAATTGGCATGGTCATCTATTTCACGTACAGCGTGAAATACAGCAAGGTACGCAACGCGCAGCCAAAGTAATCCGCACGCGAACAGTTCGAGATTTGGTGTTTCTGTATCGAGAAAGGCGGGGCACACAACGCCCTGCCTTTCTTCTTTATCGCCCCGCATTGCTTTCCATCGCCGCTCTCGTCACAACTCTTCTCTTCGGGTAGAGTATTCTCTCGCTCGCACACATGAGTCCCCTTCAAGTCCAACTCAAAGAGTTCTGGAAGCGGCTCTCTCTCCCCGACCTGTTCGCGGCGGGAATGGTGCTGGTCGGAACGGTTGTGCTTGTGCTGGGAAAATCCGGCCGCATTTTCAATTTTCTGACGTTCATCGCTTTGCTTTGCGCCGGCTATCTCCTGGTGCGTTTTATCGGCTGGTGGCGCTCGCGGCTCCTGTGGAGCCTGCGCAATCGCCTCATCGTGGCCTACCTATTTATCGCGCTCGTCCCCGTCGTCCTGACCGCGGTATTGGCTTTCGTTTCCGCCACAATTCTTTACCGGCAATTCGGCGGCTACATCCTCTATCAGGATTTGCAGCGCCGGGTGGACATGGTCGCCGCGGGAACCGATCAGATTGCGGCGGCGCTTGAAAGCGTCGCTCCCGCCATGCAGGAAGAGGCGTTGGACCGCGTCATCATGGCGCAGGAACACGCCGTGTATGACGCGCAACTTCCCGGCATGCGCATCGAGATCAATCAGCGCCTGCCGCTGCTCGAACGCGTAGCCGAGGGTTCAAAGCGAAGCTTTGCGGGCTTCATTCAGCAAGACAAGAACTTGTATCTCGTCGGGCTGCGTTCGGTGAAGACGCCGTTCGGCGAACGCTATGTGCATATCCGCGTGCCGGTCTCGGCTTCGTTTGTTTCTTCGCTTGCTCCGGAACTCGGGCCGGTGGAGTTTCAGCTGCTCCAACCGCTGGACGGGGCGAACCAGCAATCCCTGCGATACACATTGAGCGGACGCGAATTCCAGGTTGCCGCGAGCGTCGTGGACCGCCGCCGCGTTCTGCGCGCGCCGCAGGGTTTTTGGGATACCGACGTCACCGGCGTAACGCGTTTTGATGCGAAATACGAATACCCCGACGGCAATGTGGACCCGATGCGGCCGGTCGTGGCGGTTTTTACCACGCGTCCGTCTCATTTGAATGTTCGGATGTTCTCTTCCGTCGGCGATCTCGGACTGGTTTACGTCTACACCCTCGGCCTGCTTGCGGCCGTGTTCTTCCTGCTTGAAATCGCCGCGCTGATTACGGGAATTGTGCTCACGCGGCGCATCACATCCGCGGTGGACGGATTGTATAAAGCGACGCAGTTTGTGCAAGCCAACGATTTTTCCCATCGCGTAAAGGTCGAAAGCCGCGATCAGCTCGGTTTGCTGGGCGAATCGTTCAATCAGATGACCGACTCCATCAACCAATTCATCGAGGACGAGAAGCAGCATCAACGGCTCGAAAATGAAATTTCCATCGCTCGCGAAGTGCAAAATCAATTGTTTCCGCAAAAGCTTCCGCTGATGCCGGGCGTGCAGCTGGAGGCGATCTGCAAGGCCGCGCGCATGGTCAGCGGCGATTACTATGACTTCATCCAATTGAACGCCACGACGATCGCCATCGCCGTGGCCGATATTTCGGGCAAGGGAATTTCCGCCGCGCTGCTCATGGCCAGCTTGCAGGCCGCGTTGCGCAGCCAATTGCTCGCGCCCGGCAATAGCGCGCTGAGTACCGCCGAACTCGTCTCGCGTTTGAACAACCACCTCGTTCGCAACACCGGCGACGACCGCTTCGCCACCTTCTTCATCGCAATTTACGACAGTTCTTCCCGCATTTTGCGTTACACCAACGCCGGCCACTTGCCCGCTTTTTGCATTTGCGAAGGCGCCGCCGTCGCGCTCGAAGAAGGCGGCATGGTGCTTGGCGTCGTCGAAGACTACGAATATGCGGAAGGGAAACATCTCGTACCAAAGCACGCCACGCTCGTCGGCTACAGCGACGGTTTGATCGAGCCGGAAAACGTCTACGGCGAAGAGTTCGGCATTCACCGCCTGCGCGAGGCGGCGATTCGCCTGCAATCCGGTTCGCCGCGTACCGTTGCGCTCGGCTTGATGCAGGCGGCCGACGAATGGGCCGGCACTCCCGAACAGGCCGACGATATGACGGTAATCGTTGCGCGGATGGAATAGTTGGCGAGAAAAGCCTGCGTTATACTGTCTCTTCTGCATCAAACCACATCGAGGATCCGAATGGCGTTGCGCAATCGAGTCGCACTGATTACCGGAGGAACGCGCGGCATCGGCCGCGGCATCGCGCTGCGGCTGGCGCGAGATGGCGCGCGCGTGGCGATCGGCTACCGTTCGAATAAATCCGCCGCGCAAGGCGCGCTGCGCCAATTGCAGGCGGCCGGCGCGGATTGCGTCGCCGTGGAAGCGGACATCACCAGCGCCGTCGGCGCGGAACAACTCCTGCAAACCGTTTCCGATCGGTTCGGCCGGCTCGATGTGCTTGTCAACAACGTCGGCGATTTTCGCTGGGGCACGCTCGCCGAAGGTTCGCTCGACGATTGGCAAAATATTTTTTCGTCCAATCTGATGAGCGTCGTTTTCATGAGCCGCGCCGCCCTGCCTCACATGCGCCGCGGCCGCTGGGGCCGCATCGTCAATCTGGGCGCGGTCGGCGCCGAACGAGCTTTCGGTCAGGCAAAAATTTCCGCGTACGCCTCGGCCAAAGCCGCCGTCGTCGCGCTCTCTCGTTCGCTCGCACTCGAAGAAGCGAAAAACGGCATCACCGTGAACGTCGTCAATCCTTCCAGCATCGACGAAAAAGAATTGACGCTCGACGAAGCGCGCCGCATCAAAGACGCGCGGTTTCCCATCGGCCGCCCGCCGACGGTCGAAGACGTTGCCGCCGCCGTCTCCTTTTTTGCCTCCGAAGAAGCGGAGTACGTTACCGGTCAGGTTATCAACGTCAGCGGCGGCTGGATGTTGTAGCCCGCTTTTGCCAAGCCAATGAAAGCACTCAACGCAGCCGAAATGCGCGAAGTTGACCGGCTCACCATCGAGCGCCACGGCATTTCCGGTTTGCAGCTCATGGAAAATGCGGGCGGCCAAGTTGCCAGCCGCATAAAAGATTTTTTCGCGCATTGGTCGTGTGACCGTCCACGTCGCGTGGTTATTCTTTGCGGCAAGGGAAACAACGGGGGAGACGGGTTTGTCGTCGCGCGCCGGCTGACAAAGGAGTCGCGCAACATTGAAGTTCGAGTTTTTCTTTTCGGAAAATTAAGCGAACTTCGCGGAGACGCGCTGAAGAATGCACAACGCTGGAAGAAATCCGGTGGATCGCTTGCCACAATTCTGACGACAAAGGAATGGGACAAGGCGCGGCCTCAAATGGCGGCGGCCGACGTCGTCGTCGACGCTTTATTCGGAACGGGCTTGCGCGGACCCGTTAGCGGCCTGCCCGCGCAAGCGATCGCAGACCTCAACGTCGCTTCGGGAAACGCGACGTTGCCGGCACCGGCATTCATTCTTGCCGTCGATACTCCCACTGGCCTGCCATCCGACGGCGAACCGGCTTCGGGTCTGGTCGTTCGCGCGCACGAAACAATCACGTTTACTTCTCCGAAGATCGGCCAGCTCGTTTCGCGCGACGCAATTTGCTGTGGCGCACTGCAAGTGAAATGGATTGGTTCTCCCGCGAGCCTCGTGGAAGAAACAGGAAAAGGCGCTCTTCGTTGGGCCGGGCCGGATGAATTCGTGTCGCTGCCCTTGATCCGCGCCGCCGATTCGCACAAAGGCAATTTTGGCCACGTTCTCGTCTTCGGCGGATCAACCGGCAAATCCGGCGCCGCCGTCCTCGCCGGCTACGCATCGCTCTGCAGCGGCGCAGGACTCACGACTGTCGCCTGCCCCGACGTCGTCCAGCCCATCATCGCCGCCGCTCATCCGGAATACATGACGGAGCCGCTCGCCTCCACCAGCCACGGCTCCATCGCTCGTTCGAATCTCGCCTCCGGCCGCCTCGAAAATATTCTTCCCGGAAAAACCGTTCTCGCCATCGGCCCCGGCCTCGGCACCGATTCCGAAACGCAAGATGTCATTCGGCATCTCGCTAAGAACGTTCCGCACCCCATCATCCTCGACGCGGATGGTCTCAATGCCTTCGCCGGCAAACTCGACGCCCTTCATAATCGCAAATCCGAATTCCTTTGCATCACGCCGCATCCCGGCGAAATGGCGCGCCTCCTCGGCATTTCGAACGCGGACGTGCAAGCCGACCGCGTCAAAGCCGCCACCGAAGCCGCCAAGCGCGCCGATGCCCACGTCATCCTCAAAGGTTTTCACACTGTTCTCGCTTCGCCCGACGGCCAAGTTTGGGTCAACACCACTGGCGGCCCCGCCCTCGCCAAAGGCGGCTCCGGCGACGTCCTCACCGGCGTCCTCGCCGCGCTCACCGCACAGTTCGGCACCGGCGATTGGCTCCGAGTTCTCGCGCTCGGTGCGTATCTGCACGGCGCCGCAAGTCAAAGTTCCGCCGCGTATTCCGATCCGTCGGGTGTTCTTTCGAGCGGCGTTGCCTACTCAATTCCAATGGCCAGGCACAAACTTCTCCGGGAGATTCAGTTCGGTGCCTGAAGAAATCCTCACTCACTCCGCCGAAGAAACCATCGCCTGGGGCAGGGAATTCGCTTCCCGCGCAAAAGCCCCGCTCATGATTCTTCTCTCCGGCGATCTCGGCAGCGGCAAAACCACTCTTACCAAAGGAATCGTCAGCGGTCTCGGCGCCGCCGCCGAAGAAGACGTCACCAGCCCCACCTTCACGCTTCTCCACGTTTACGGCCCGGAAAACTCCGAACAAAAAGTGTTCCACGGCGACCTCTACCGCATCGAGAAATTCCACGATTTCGAAACGCTCGGCATGGAAGACATTTTCGCCAAGCCCGCCATCGTCATCCTCGAATGGTCCGAACGATTTCCGCTGCCTTCGCCCTGGCCGCAAATCCGCATCCGGCTCGAACACGCCGGCGGCGACGCTCGCCGCATCCGCGTAACCTCCTGATTTTGCAGTCCATTGCGCCAGCTAACTCTCTAGCAACCCCCAAACCGCGGTTCTGTTGCCGCCCTCTTCGCCGGCTGATAGGTTGAAGAAAGCGCCCGCTGGGCGCGCGAATGCCTACGGAAACACTATTCTCCGCCGCAACGGAAACGCCAAGCGCCGCTCTCGGCAGTTACAACCTGACGCTGCCGATGACGTCGCTCGCCATCGGCGTCGATAATATTCATCACGACGTTTATCTCAGCCCGCGATTCCTTCAGCAGTCGCGCGATTTCATTTTTGACCTCATCCGCCAGAACGCCAGCAAAAACTATCTTCCCGGTATCGAGCTCCGCGCCGCCAAGGCGCCCGACGGCACCACGTTTCGCAAATTGCTCGCGGACGTTCTGCACAGCTCGCTGACCAACGCCAAATACCACAAAAATATTGAATTGGACCTGCTCTTCCGCGTGGCCATTCTCAAATTTCTCACCACCGAACTCGGCAGCCAGTTTGCGAATTTGATTCACGAAGGCAAAGAATGGATTCGCCAGCGCGGCGAACATTTTGAACGCAGCCAGCAGGCGCACGTCATCAAGGCGCGCCTTTCCGAATTGCAGTCCGCGCGTCGCACCGTCATCCGCGCCGTCGGCCAGCAAGTGGCGCAAAGCTGGATCGACGTCGAAGAAAACATCATCGCCAAGGCGCGCAAAGCCCTCTTTGGCGAAGAATTCACGCCGCTTTACGATTTGCTCAAGAATCGACTCATTTTTCTCGACGGCGGAAAAGACGACACCCATTTTTTGGAGCACTACGTCCTGCTCGGCAATTACGCGCGCGACGCCGACCGCTTCGAAGCCATGGACGCGCTTTTCCAGGAATTTTTAAGCCACGCCGGCGTCGTCGTCCAGCAGGACCCCGCTTTTCAGGAAGCCGACAAGGCCTGTGCCGAAGCCATGCACGAAGCGCAGGTCATGCGCGACGAAATCGCCAACCTCGAAGAGCAGAAAGAGCTGCTCCGCAAACGGCTCGATCGCAGCGACAGCTTTTTGAATCGTTTTCGCGCGCCGGCCGATCCCGCCGATCTGAAGGCTTCGCTCAACGACGTTGAGTTGCGCCTCAAGCACCAACAGTTCAAGCTCGAGGAATTCGGCGCCGTGCTCGAAGCGGCTCGCCAAAAACTCGACTACTTTCAGAAGGATCAAAAAGGCAAGCTCGGCGATTATCTGAACGATCCGGAAAACGCTCGCCGCCTTTTCGATCCCGCCGCCGAACCCGAAGCCACGCGCACTCAGCGCGCGAAGCTCCTCGCCCAGCTTCTCGAACGCCTCGAACAGCAGGACGTGCTCTATCACGTCCTCGCCAGCTACGAAATCCGCGCCATTTCCGCAACGTATCATCCGCCGGTTCACTTGCAGCAGTTGCGCAAAGCCCTCGTTTCGAAAGATGAATTTCAGCGTGTCGAACAGGTCTTGAAGCAGGTTCCCGCAAAACGCCTTTCTGCCAAGCCCATCGAGGAACTTTCGCGCAAGATTCGCCGCTACTCCCGCGACGAGCTGCAAGCCCAGGTTCTGCGCTTCGCCACCGATTTTTTCCGCTTGCACCGCGATTTGCGCGACGCGGAACACCTCGCCGGCTGCATGGACCGCGTCAGCCTCGTCGAAACCGAGCAGGCCCGCGACCTTTCCCGCCTCAACAACAAGCTTTACGAATGCGTTCTGCCCGACGAAGCGAAAACGAAGCAAGACCCCGTCGTCAGCCACGTCATCATCAAAGCCGACGTGCGCGGCTCCACAAAGATGACGCAGGACTTGCTCTCTCGCGGCCTCAGTCCCGCTTCTCACTTCAGCTTGAATTTGCACGAACCGGTAAAGAAATTGCTCGATCGTTACGGCGCGAAAAAAGTTTTCATCGAAGGCGACGCCATCATCCTCGCCATTTTTGAAACCGAATCCAGCCGCACCTATGCGCGGTCCGTTGCCAAGGCCTGCGTCCTCGCCCGCCAAATTCTCACCGTCTGCAATTCCTATAACGACGGCGCGGCCAGTTCCGATCTTCCCGCGCTCGAACTCGGCCTCGGCGTCGCGCATCAAGGCGACGCGCCCACTTATTGGACCGACGGCGAATCGCGCGTCATGATTTCGAAAGCGCTCAATCTTTCCGACCGTCTCTCCGGCTGCGCCAAACTCGCCCGTCGCATGCTCGACCGCCAGAAATCTCATTTCGGCTTGTTCCAGTTTTTGCAGACCATGGTCGGCGCGTCCGCCGAAGAACTCGACGAATTTCTCGTCCGCTACAATCGCAATGGCATCGAATTAAACGAAGAAGGCTTCCTCAAGCTCTACGACGAAATCTCGCTCGAATGTATCGAAACCAAGCTCGATCTTCCCTGGGGAAAAGAAACCGTCACGCTCTATTACGGCGAAGTTCCCATGGGTGAATCCGTCGAGTTGCTCGTGCTTCGCAAGGGCTTCGCCCGCGAACTTTCTTCCGACGGAAAAATCGGCGCGCCCTCCACTCACATCTACTACGAAGTCTGCACCGCTCCCAAACTCTACGACCTCGTCGCCGCTCTTCTCCGCACCAAAAACGCCGCCACCGAATCCGTCCGCTCCTGACCTGTATCGCCGGCATTTCGCCGGCCCGCCTTGGCGGGAAGCCGGCCGCTTCTACCGCAATGCAAAATCGCAATCAGGTCGCCAAGCAACGTACTCACTCTTGCCTGCGCTCTTCGATCAAAGCGCCGTCTTCGATTCACGCACACAATCATTGCTTCGTCCGCCTCTCACGCCCAATCCCGCACTCCTTCACGGAATTTTTCCATTTTGCCGTCATTCGTTATACTGCTTCCGGAGGCGAATTTGGTCCGGTGACCTTCCCGGCCTTCAAAGCCGGCGTTTCGGCCCTTCGCGGGTCGAATGGTGGGTTCGACTCCCACACGCTTCCGCCATATCTCATTGGAACGAGCGTGGTTGCGAAAAAAAGAGGCCGCAAATGGCGGCATTAACGCAGAGTGACCGGTTTTGTTTTGCATTTCAGCGGCGCGAGTGACAACCGGTTCCTCGATGCGACAAAGTCAAGACAAGTGTGAGTCCTACCGCGACCCTCAACGCACCCAAAACAACAAGCTAACAAAAGCCCAAGACCCCGTTTCTGGCCAGCCATCGGCACTTGTCCATTTAGCGATTTATGAGGGTCAAATTATTTCGGTTCGCAATCGAATCTGTGAATTTCCACCTGTTCCAATGTACAGCGTACATGTTCCGGCACGCCGTCCCACGGCTCCTCTACATTCAAGGCACGCCTTCGCTAAAATCAATGTGTGCCGAAACGGAATTGCACAAGCCAAGCGGAGTGGCGGCTACAGACTGGCAAGCCTGCGGCGGCTCTTTCTCCCCATTACCGGCTCGACTGTGACTACGGAACCGAAGTCGTTATTTGCTGGGGAAAGGGCGGCAATGAGCCCATTTACGTGTGCGAGAGTCACGCGAAGCAACTGGGGCCCTCTCGCGACCACGGCCCGGAAGCCCGCGTCCTAACGGCCGAATCCAAACCGAATGACACTCCGATCAAGCGCGACGACGATCGAAGCGCAACCCCCATCGTCACCAAGACAAAGGTGTACGCCCCTGCTTCGCGGGAAGCTGCAGGCAATCACCCAGAAACCAAGGTCGCGCGAGCCGTTACCGGTGCATCCGCCAGATCCCGCGTCCGCGACCTCACATTCGGAGATTCAGCGAAGGCTATGGTCGACGAAGCCATTTGGAATTTGGCGGCAGGAGACTTCGAGGTTTACCGGACGGCACTGCAGCAAGGGAAATCCGCAAGAGAAGCAGCGCAAGCTGCGGGCGGACAGTTGGCCGTGATCCATCAAAAGATCGACGATTATGCGCTCAACCTGGATGCTGTCCTTTCAGAATCAAAAGCAAAAATCAGCGTGGCAGAGACCATAGATAAGCCACTCGAACAAGCGATGCTTGAAATCATCGGCAATGGCTCGATGAGCGACTCGGAAAAGGACGCGGCCATTCAGCAACTCGGCGCAGTTCAAGAATGGGTCAAACGCGGCCTGCAGGGAGATATGACACCCCTGCAAGCGAACCAAATCATGCTGGCAGTTGGTGCGCGCCTAAACTGGGGAGGAAGTACCGACGTTTCGGAGGAATTCAAGCCGGTTTATCGGGCAATATACGGCAAGCTGAAAAATGCAATTCGCCTAACTATTCCGGAGGCGCAAAATCTTCACGATCGGCTCACCAACCTGTCCGCGGCCAAAGCAGACTTTGATAAGGAACTGCTGGCCACAAAGATGACTATGAGCTCCAGTTGCGGTTAGTCCCTGCCTCGGATTTCTCGGCGATCACTTCGGACGGCGGCTTCCGTCACGTCAGCGACCACTGCGTTCTCGTAAATAGTTGCGCAAAATTCCGGTAAATGCGCTCGACGTACAAGTGAAATTCCCCTGACTTTCCAGAAGTCCGCTTCTGGGAACGTGCGAATCGCGACCCTGCCGTGTCAGAGCACCTCGATTTCGAATTTCAACGACTTACGGGCGACCGAAAGAACAAAGAAGCTCAGCAATAAAGGGAAGGGAACTCTTAATGTTCGCGCATTGTTCCTGCAATCATCGACTCCGACCTGTAGTGAGAGGGAATGCTTGCGCACACTTTCCCTTCCGTGCTGCCGCCGATTCGCGACCGTCACCGTAAGCAGTCCCGCTCGAGTTAGAGCTCACAACACAAGCCCATCGAGCGGATGTAGTCGCTTCCGTTTTACAGAAATAAGGCGCTCATGGTGGGAAGGCGAGCGCGCGAAAATGGGAGTCCGCCATGCGGCAGACTCCCATCGTGAATTTGCGGAAGCGATTGCGGCCTTCGCCTTCTTCGCGGGTTTAGTTTGCGCTTTTGCAACGGCCTTCTTTGGTGGCTTTTTGGTGAGCCTCGGTTTTCCTTGGCGGCGAACTCCTGCTCGATCCAAAGGCCGATCGCACTCACATCCACCGCGCAGGCGGTTGCGGCATCAAGGAGACCCGCGTTTGCCAACCAGGATTCGCCTTACGCAACATTTTCGAATCCTTTTTCAGCTCACGGCAAAACGGTCACTTTGCCGAGCATCCCCAGGCCGTCGTGCAGCACGCACCTGTATGGAAAGGTTCCCGGCTTCGTGAATGTCACCCGGAATCGGGTTGTGCCCGGCTGCGGTTGCGGTAAAAAGATCTGGTCCTGCGGAGCTGCAACAATGAAGCCCGAATGCACGTTGTCGGTTGTCGAACTCACGGTAGCGTGCAGCGCTCCATCCGCATCTATGGTTACATTCCCAGAAGGCGGGATGGGGTTGCCCGACTCAACTCCGAAGGTGATCGTGTGTGGCGTTACGGGATCGTCGTTTGTCCACTCCACCGTTTCTCCAACATGCACGACTTTGTCCGGGTGCATGAAGCGCATCACCGACAACGTCTCGGAACCGCCGCCCGTCGCCAGGATCGCGCCTGTTCCCGCGGTCACCTCATCGGTTGAACTGCCCGTTTCGTGATCTGCCAAGTGGCCCGCGGAAGAAAGCATGTCCTTTTCCACATCGGCGGCTTCAGCACCGTAGAACGCCTGGTCATGCGGTAGCTTCAGAGAGACGTCAAGAACGTGGATTATCGCCGTGTGATTCTGGTGGAACAGGCAAACGAGTTTGTAATTTCCCGCCGTCGGAAACGTCACCAAGGAGTGCTGCCCCTTGGTCAGCGGTCCGCTATTCACGCAGGTCGATCCATCCTCCGCGCTGCCGCTTGGCGTTGTGCCTGGGCAGCCAACCGGAAAAGGCGGTCGCAACTGGTTGGGGGTCAAAAATGTCACGGTGTGCGGCTCGTCGGTCGCAACCTTAAAATCGACGGAGTCGCCCGCATGAATCCACAGTTCATTCGGCAGGAAAGCGATAACCTGCCGTCCCTTGTCCTCGCTCTGCGCGCCCACTTGCACTTGCCAATCCTGTGCCTGAACGAGTGCCGGCATCAACAAAAGGGACGCGCAAACAAACCCCATCGTAGACAGTCTCATCAGTTTTTGCCTAAGCATTGGCACAAATCTCCAAATTCCTGATCTCATTACTTCCTCCTGGTACCGCGGGAACTTACGGCTCGCGCTCGATACTGCGCAAATTCGAGTGCGCGAACAATGGAGGAAGGTAAAGTAAGAGGTAAAGAATGGTGGAGACGTAAGTAACTAACTCTAAAGGGGAAATGTGTTTGGTTATTCGACTGAATGCTATACTTCAGCCACCCTCGGGGGGAACCGGTGCCCATTGACGTTTATCGATTCGGCGACTTCAGCCTTCATTGCGGCAAATTTGAGCTCTGCCGCAAAGGCCGCAGGCTCAAACTCGAGCGGAAGCCTCTCGACCTCCTCATCCTCATGGTCAGGAAACATGGACAGGTTGTCACCAGGGAGGAAATTGTCCAGTGCTTATGGGACCGGGAGGTCTTCGTCGATGTCGAACACGGAATCAACACGGCGATTCGCAAGATCCGCCAGACTCTAGGCGACCGCTCGGACCTGCCGACCTATGTGCAGACAGTTTCCGGCACTGGTTACCGGTTCATTGCAACCGTTACCGCAGTGGAGCCAGACGATATCCAGCCGACCCAATCTTCTGATTCATCAATCGCGTCTCCCCCTTCTCCGCTGGAGATCTCTTCTGCGCCGCCGATCAAGTCGGCAGGCCCAAATCGGCGCAGTTTTTTGCTGGTCAGCGCACTTTTGGCATTTGTGCTCGGTGCAATCCTCACTCTCACCCTGGGCCCTCATCCACTTGCTGCCCGCTTCCTTCATCGAGACAGTCACGCCGCCATCGGCTCGATTGCCGTTCTTCCTCTGCAAAATCTCTCCGGCGACCCAGGCCAGGAATACTTCGCTGCCGGCATGACCGACGAGCTCATCACCGAGCTCGCGCGCATTCCCAACGTTCGCGTCGTCTCGCGCACCTCCGTCATGGCCAACAAAGGTACCGGCGGCTCACTTCCAGACATCGCCCGCCAGCTCGGCGTCGATGCCATCATCGAGGGATCCATTGTCCGCTCCGGAGGCAGGATTCGCATCACCGCCCAGCTCATCGATGGGCGCACGGACCACCACCTCTGGGCGCAGTCCTTTGAAGGCTCAGTATCCGATGTCCTTTCCCTCCAGGACAGCGTCGCACGGCAGATCGCCGCTCAGGCGAGTGTCGTCCTGGCACCTCCTTCGCCGCGCGCCCCCGTCATCCCCGCCGCGCACGACGCCTATCTCCGCGGACGCTACTTCTTCCATAAGCAGGATTTTGCTCACAGTCTCGATTCCTTTCAGCAAGCCATTGCACTCGATCCCAACTACGCCTCCGCCTACTCCGGCTACGCCGATGCGCTCGATGCCGCCACCACCTTCAACATTGATACGTCTGAACAGCTCATGCCAAAAGCCATTGCCGCCGCTCAGCGCGCCATCCAGCTCGACCCACAAAACGGCGAAGCCTACACCGAACTAGGTAGCGTTCAGACTATCTACTCGTGGGATTGGATTGCAGCCGAACAGAACCTTACCCGCGGCATTTCGCTCAATCCTAACGACTCTATTGCCGAGTTCAAGTACGCCGTTTACCTCGACGCCGTTGGCCGCCCGCAGGACGCCGTTACGCACATGCGCCGCGCACTTGAGCTCGATCCGCTTTCTTTCCTCGTTAATCGACGAATGGGCGCCACTCTCTACCTTGCCAGACAGTACGATGCTGCGCTTTCTCAAATGCAGCGCGCCGCCGAGATGGAGCACCAGCCAGGTTCCATCGACAATTACCTGAGTCTCATCTACGAGCAGAAGGGTGATCGCGACAAGGCCGTCGAGCACGATCTGATCGCGCTGCACGAATCCCAGCCACACCTCGATACTGGCGCTCTTCTTGGCGTCTACAAGGAGCGCGGATGGCAATCCTATTGGCGCGCGCGTACCCAAACTCTTCTCACTGCCTCAGCCCGCCCTTGCACGGCTTACGAGATCGGCGTCGATGATCTCCGCGTCAACGACCTCGACCATGCCTTCGACTCATTTCAGCACGCGCTCGGCAGCCACTGCTTCCATATGGCTCTCATCCGCGTGGACCCACTATTTGATTCCGTCCGCCGCGACTCACGCTACGCAGCTCTACTGAAGAGCATGCACCAGTAGACCAACCGCGCTCTGGTCATTGCTGCCGGGAAAACGCGCCAAGCTTCAGCTATTCTCCGATTTCGGCGGGCGCGCTTCCATGAGCGCATCATCGCCAACGCGCTCTTCGCCAAATGAATGAGACGGCTCGCGTGAGAGCCATCTCGAATACATGGCAATCAAATCTGCCGCGCGCGATTTTTCGGAATGTAATTTAGGTGCGATTCCGCCTGGCGTGATGTCTTTTTCTCGAGGATTTTTCCACACGCAAGGCGACCATAAAGACGGTGAACAATTGCTCTCTCGAGACTCAAGCAGAGGTACTACACGGCTTCAGATCCGAAAAATCGCCGCAACCATTTCATGCAGTTCATGGCTTAGTGTTTTGTTTAATCAAGGATCTCGTCATGCTGGGCGAAGCAATCGGGGCCGCCCCCGAAGCGCCCTAGGCCCCTTGAGCATTCCAGCTTCCAATGTATCTTCCAGTCGCCTATAAAGTGGCAATCATCTTGCATCTCGTCCCGCTCCTTTCTAGAATCTTCCTGGCACCCTGAGCCAAAAATTCGGGAAACCTTTTAGTTGCTCATGACTCTAACTAGGGGTACCGGATGCCTTCCAGGGTGTCCAAGCCGCCTCGATGTCGCGGGACATGCAACTTTGTTCAAACCCAGCAGCAAGATTTGCGATCTCCTCAGCGGGACGGGGCGTCCGGATGGTGTTTGGTACTTCAATCTAATCGACAGGAGACTAACCGTATGACGAAGACGACAAAGGCCTTACTGGCAGGTGCGGCGTTCGCAGGTCTGTTCGCCGGAACCACTTCGGCGGTCAAGGCCTCGACCCTGCTCACCTCGTTGAAGACGTCTTTCAGCGCGCAGGATCAGGACCAAAGCAAGGATCAGATGTCGGAAAAGGCCAAGGACAAGAAGGACCGGCATGCTTGTAAGGGCCAAAACTCTTGCAAAGGTAAGGGCGCATGCAAGTCCGGCGACAACGGCTGCAAGGGCAAAAACTCCTGCAAAGGCAAGGGTGGTTGCCGCACCGACGGCGGGAAAAAGCCAGCCTGACCTGCGTTTCGGTTGGAGGTCTCTCTCCGCAGAGGGGGCCGATCGTTCCGGCCCTCTCTTATCTCATCTGCTTGGAGGTTTTCGTGCCTGAAAGTAAGTTCAATGGATTCACGAATTACGGAATTGGCATCGGCCTGCGCTCCCCCCACTACGATCACATCCTCTCGCGCAAGCCCGTTGTCGACTGGTTCGAAATCATCTCCGAAAATTTCATGATCGACGGCGGCCGCCCGCTGCACATCCTGGATCAAATCCTCGAGCAATACAAAGTGGTGCAGCACGGGGTCTCGATGTATTTCGGCTCGGCGGAAAGGCCCAACCGCGAGCATCTGCGCCGGCTGAAGGACCTCGTCAAGCGCACGAAAACGCCTTGGCTCACCGACCATTTGTGCTGGGGAAGCGTCGACGGGCGTTACACCCACGATCTTCTTCCCATGCCCTACACGTTTGAAGCGGCCCGTCTTACGGCGCGAAACGTTCGCGAGGTGCGCGACTTTCTGGAAGTGCCCATCGCCGTGGAAAATGTCAGCAGTTACGCCGAATTTCACGTATCGGAAATGACCGAGTGGGAGTTCCTGAACGAAGTCGCCGAGCGCGCCGACTGCGGCATTCTGCTGGACGTTAACAATATCTACGTCTCCTCGCGCAATCATAATTTCGATCCTTTCGCCTACGTGAACAGCGTTCCCGCCGAACGCATCGCCCAAATCCATATCGCCGGCCATTCGAAATTCGAAAAATACATTCTCGATACGCACGACCATCCGGTGATCGATCCGGTTTGGAAGCTTTATGAACGCGCCGTTCAGCGCGCCGGCCATACCGCAACTCTGCTCGAGTGGGACGACAGTATCCCTTCCTTTCAGGAAGTTCACCGCGAAGCCTTGAAGGCCAAGCGCTTCCTCACCGATTCATCTCTGGCGGTCGCGGTATGAAGCTCGCCGCGCTTCAGCGCGCCGTCGCCAGAGCCGTCATGCAGCCGCTGACGCCCTCCGAACGTATGCAACGCAGCGCGCCCGGCGGTGGGCGCATGAGCGCTTACGCGGCCCGTTACATCAAGCCCAACGACCGCCTGACCTCCTTCGAGCGCCTCGAAATCTACAATCGCCAATACTGGCTGCGCGTTCTCGGTGCATTGGCCGAAGATTTTCCCGGTTTGCGCGCTATTTTAGGCGGCCAGCGTTTCGAATCCATGTCCAAAGCCTATCTTACGGCGTGTCCCTCGCGCTCTTTCACGCTCAGAAATTTGGGCGCGCGTTTGGAATCCTGGCTGCGCCAGAATCCCAGCTGGATGCGCGACCGCCAGGCGCTTGCCCTCGATATGGTTCGCCTCGAATGGGCCGACATCGAAGCGTTCGATGGCGAGGCCCGTCCGCCCCTCCGCTCAGAGCATCTCCAGCAGTTGCAGTCGCCCCAGCTCCGCCTCGGCCTTCAACCCTATGTGCAACTGCTTGCGTTGCGCTATCCAGTGGACGACCTGCTCCTGGCCGTGAAACACGGCGACGACACGTCCGGTTTTGCCAGCAACGCCATCCAGGAACGCAGCCGGCGCAGCAAAGTGCGCGCGGTGGCCAAGCTTGCTCCCGAACAAATTTTCCTGGCCGTTCATCGGCTGGATTTCTCCGTCTATTTTCGCCGCATCGAACCGGAAGACTTTGCCCTCCTCACCGCGTTGCGCGCCGGAAAAACCATCGAGCGCGCCATCGAATTGGCTTTCCGCAACAGTTCCGTTCCCGCGGCGGATCGCCCGGCGTTCGTGCAGCGCTCATTCCGCGCTTGGGCGGCGCTTGGCTGGTTCTGCCTGTCAGAGCACAAAGTTCGCGGCGATAAACGCCGCAAGAAAAGGGCATAGCACCAAATCATGAGTAAACTCTTCGCGAAAGTTCGCCAATTGCACGACCGCTTTTTCGGTTTGGTTTCGTATCTCCAGTCGCCCCTTCTTTTGCTCCTGCGGCTCTATTTCGGTTGGCAGCTTGCCCAAAGCGGCTGGGGCAAGCTCCATCATCTTTCCGGTGTGGCGGAGTATTTCGGCACGCTTGGCTTGCCGATGCCCGCGCAGATGGCCGTATTCATCGCCTGCGTCGAATTCTTTGGCGGCATTTTCCTCGCCGTCGGCCTCGCCTCCCGCATCACCGGTCTCGTGCTCACCGTGAACATGATCATGGCGTACGTCTTCGGAGATCACGAAGCCCTGTTCTCTTTTATCTCCGATCCCGATAAGTTCGTCGCCGCTGCCCCTTTTGCGTTTCTGGTGGTCGCTTTGCTCGTACTCATCTTCGGCGCCGGCAAGCTCTCGCTGGACACGGCACTTTCCTTTTTTCTTGGTTCTTCGCGCGCGAAACAAGCGAATTCAGTCTCAGCCTGATCGTTCGCTTCTTCCGCACGGCGGTTCTCATGGTCACCCAATGCTCCGAACCTTTTCCGCCAGCTTCTTTGCAAGAGCCGCTCTCGCCGCTCTGCTTTCGCTTCCTTGTTTCTCCCCGGTTTCCGCGAAAGACCAGATGACTTCCAGTCTTTTGATCGGAAACTCCCGCATCGACATCACCGTCGAAGGCGGCACTCTTCGCGTCCCCGCTGACGACATCCTTCACTGGGTCCAGTCGGCCGCCGAATCCGTCGCCGCCTATTACGGCCGCTTTCCCTTGCCTCGCGTCTCCATTCACATCACTCCGTTCGAAGGGCGCGGCGTTCGCAACGGCATCACGTTTGGCGATCACGGCGGAAGAATCACCATTCGCGTCGGCAACAAAACGGGCGCTTCGGAATTCGCCTCGGATTGGATGCTCACCCACGAAATGGTCCACTTGGCTTTTCCCTCCGTCGACGACAATCACCATTGGATCGAAGAAGGCCTTGCCACTTACGTCGAGCCCATCGCCCGCATCGAAGCCGGCCATTTCAAGGCCGACCAGATGTGGGTCGATCTTGTGCGCGACATGCCGCAGGGCCTTCCCCAGGCCGGCGACCGCGGCCTTGATCACACCCACACTTGGGGCAGAACCTATTGGGGCGGCGCGTTGTTTTGCCTCTTGGCCGATGTCGAGATTCGCCGCCAAACCAATAATGCAAAGGGTCTTGAGCAAGCCCTTCGTGGCATTCTCGACGCCGGCGGCGACATCCGCCGGGAATGGAGTCTTGATGATGCACTCAAAGCGGGCGATCGCGCCGTCGGCGTCAATGTTCTCGAGCCGCTTTACATAAAAATGAAAGATGCGCCCGTCAACGTCGACCTTCCAAGCTTGTGGACCGAGCTTGGTGTCCAATCGGATGGGTCGAGCGTCCACTTTGACGAAAGCGCCACCCTCGCTGCCGTCCGTCGCGCGATCACCACGGCGGAATCCGGTGCGCTCGCCGGCCGGCCTTCGGTTCCCAAACTCTCCGCGGTCTTTGCCGGCCGTGCAGCCGGCCGCTCCTGATTCATTCGGCGCGGCGAGCAATTCGCAGGTACGATCCATCCCGAAAACCAACCAAAACGCTTTTGCCAACACAAAACCGTTTGCTATCGAAACGCATTCTTACTGGAACAAGTTGTTTCTGATCCAACTCTCCACTTCGTCCAGATCCGCATACGGCGCCAGCCGGCAATTCGGATGGGCAAGCCCCGTAATCAGCAGCGATATTTTGCTCTCCACATCTCGCCGATAAAATAAGACCACCTTCTTCGTGCTTCCTCCCAGCAAATAGCCCGTCTCAAAGCCCAGGCCAAAAGATGAACCGGAAACTTCCGCCACAAACAGCTCGCACTCCGCAAGCCATTTCATATCCCGCAAATAGACTTCTTTGGCCGTGATGCGCCGGTCCGCTTGCCACGCATTGTCCTGCACCAAATGCCGCGTCAGCACTTCGTGACCCATCTCGACGAGGGTGTCCACAATCTTCCTCGCAACCGTCACTCCCGATCGGTCCCCCGCAACGGTGAATCCAAAATAGATTTTCATTCGAGTAAAGTTTCCCTCGCCAAATTCTACCGCGCCATATTCATCCCGGCCACCAGGCCCCAGCGTGCCGTGCGGTCGCGAATCGGCAACCGTCCGGCCTCGGTGTTCACTTCGCTCCGGCGGCCGTGGCGTTCGATTCGAGCGCGCGGCTCAAGAAATCTTTTATCGCACCGGCAATTTCTTCATGGTGCGTTTCCAGCGCAAAGTGGCCCGTGTCGTAGAAATGCACCTCGGCGTTCGCGTTGTCGCGCTTGAACGCTTCCGCGCCGGCCGGCAGAAAAAAAGGATCGTTCTTGCCCCACACCGCGAGCAGGGAAGGTTGTTTCGTGCGGAAATATTCCTGAAACTTGGGATAGAGCGCAACATTGCTGGCATAGTCCAGAAAGAGATCGAGCTGGATTTCGTCGTTCCCGGGCCGTGCCAATAGCGCGGAGTCGAGCTCATACGTTTCCGGAGCCACCAGCGATTCGTCCCGCACGCCATGCACGTATTGCCACTTCGTCGTTTCCGGCTTCAGGAATCCGCGCAGTGCCTCGCGGTTTTCCGGCGTCGCGTCCTTCCAATATTTCTCGATCGGGCTCCATCCTCGGCTCAGGCCTTCCACATACGCATTGCCGTTCTGCGAAATAATCGCCGTGATGCGCTCCGGATGCGCCAGCGCCAGCCGGAAGCCCACCGGCGCGCCGTAATCAAACACGTAAATCGCAAAGCGCGCAAGTCCAATGGATTGCGTAAAGCCTTCGATGGTTTTGCTCAGATTCTCAAACGTATAGCGAAACTCATTTCGGCTCGGTGCATCGGAAAAGCCAAAACCCGGCAGGTCGGGCGCCACCACGTGGTAGCGCTCGGCCAGCGCCGGAATCAGATTGCGGAACATGTGCGACGAAGTCGGAAAGCCGTGCAGCAAAAGAATCGTTGGCGCGGTCTCTCGTCCGGCCTCGCGATAAAAAATCCGTTTGCCTTCCACGGCCGAATATTTGTAGCGGATCATTTTGCCTCTCCTTGCGTGCGGGGGAATCTCCGTCGGCCAAGGTGCCCTTTTTCGGCCTTCCGGTCTCTCTGTCGTTTGACGCACTAACCGATAAAATGTTACATTATCGGTGTATTACTTTTCTGCGGCCTTGGCATGAACAAAGAGACGAGTCCGTCCGTTTCGAATCATGGCTTCCTGTTTGTCGGAAACCAGCTCGCGCTCGATTTTCTCAACACGCGCCCGGTGCAAAACGGCAAACCGGCCGAGTTGCTCCAGCACTTCCACGCGCTCTTGCGCTGGTTTCACGCCGCCGGTCTATTAGGTTCTCGCGAAGCGCGCATTCTCGATCGCCGCTGGGCCGGTTCGTCCCGCGCCAGGCGCGTTACCCAAGCCGTGCGGCGCTTCCGCGAGCTCCTCCGGCACGAAGTCCTCGCCTGGGAGCGCAGCGGTCGGGTTCGCCATTCCACAAGGGACGAACTCAATCGCCTGATGGCCCGCCACCCCATGCGTACCCGGCTGGCCAGGCACGGCAAATCCTTCGCAACCGAGCTTTGGTTCGAACCTCGCCAATTGGAAGATCTCTTTGCACCGCTCGCGCACAGTGCGGCCACTTTATTCGCCGCGCTCGATCCGCACCGCGTCCGCAAGTGTGCCCAGTGCGTGTTGCATTTCTACGATGTCAGCAAGAAGGGAACGCGACGCTGGTGCAGCATGCAGCTGTGCGGAAATCGCCGGAAGGTCGCCGCGTATGCGGCTCGCCAGCGCGGCGAGGTATGACGGAATGTCCGTCGCCGTCCGCTCTTTTCACTCAAGAAATAGCAAGAATTCTAAGGTTCAGGTAAACGTAGCTCTTCCGCCCAATTTTTCTTTTCTCGCGCCAGCTTAGGTTGGTCGCAATTCGTTCGGCGCGGCACGATCGTTACAACTGCCGCCAAAACCAGTGGATGAGGTTGAGGCAAGCCCATTCGCCAATGCAAAGTGCGCCGCCATACACCGCAATCGTCAGCAGAATCGGCGTCACACGCAGCGTCCTCGCGCTCAATTCCCGCTCTTGCACTTGCCCGATTTCCCGTGCCGCTCGATTCTCCGCCATGGCTGTGTCCCGCTCTTTCTCAACTCGTTTCAAATCCTTGCCGTTCTCCAATTCTCTCCGATTCGCACTCCGAAAGGCGCCCTTGTACCCAGACCCATATTGCAACATCGAACAAAAATCCGTACTACGCACAAGTGCATGTAAATAAATACGTTAGCTGCGTTTTTCCGTTTTCTTCTCAAAAAGTACTACTGTACCGAATTCGCCCTTTTCCCGCGTCTAAATGGCAGTCTGCCTTTCTGCGCGTTGGCCATTGCCGCACGCGTTGGGTATAGAATCTCTTTCACACCGGGGGAACTCGAGATGATCGGCAAAGCGCTGTTGCGGTTGTGTTTCTTGTCGGCACTCTTTGCCTTTCCGCGCTTCGAACTTCTTTCTGCCCAGGACGCGCCGCAAAACGCCCTCATGCCCGCCACAACGCGCGCCGTCGGCACCATCGTCTCGATTTCCGGCCAATCCATTACCCTCAAGACCGATGCTGGCGCGGAAATGGTCGTCGTCGTCGTCGCGGACTCCACCAAACTTCTCGGGCTCAAGCCCGGCCAAAAAGATTTGAAAGACGCTTCGCCGCTCGCTCTCTCCGATCTCAAACCCGCCGACCGCATTCTTGTTCGCGGCGCAGCCTCGGCCGACGGCAAGCAGCTGCAGGCCACTTCCGTCATCGCCATGAAGCAAACCGATATCGCCGATAAGCAGGCGCGCGATCGGGCCGAATGGCAGCGCAACGGCGTCGGCGGTCTGGTCAAGTCCGTCGATCCCGCTTCCGGCACCATTGCCATCACCACAAACGCGGTCGGCACGACGCGGGAGATCTCGGTCCATACCAGCAAATCCACCGTGCTCCGCCGCTACGCCGTGAATTCCGTCAAATTCGATGATGCCAGGCCCGCGCCGTTAGCCGAGATCAATCCCGGCGATCAGCTCCGCGCCCGCGGTCAAAAAAGCGCCGACGGCAAGGAAGTTGCCGCCGATGAAATTGTTTCGGGAACTTTTCGCAGTATTGCGGGAATTCTAGTTAGCACCGATGGTGCCGCCGGAACGATCACCGTCACGGACTTGGCCACGAAACAGCCCGTCACCTTGCGCATCAGCGCCGATTCGCAGTTGCGCAAATTGCAGCCCTCTCTGGCCCAGGGAATCGCCATGCGCATCAAGGCCGCCGCCGCTCCGGGCGGATCGAATGGCGCTTCCGGCGCGCCTTCCGCCGCCGCCCCGGGCCAGCCGGCAACGCCTCCCTCGGGCGGCGCCGCTGGTGCCATTCCCGGCGCGAATGGCCAGGCGCGGGGCGGCGGAGGCGACTTTCAACAAATGATTGCGCGCATTCCGGCCGCGTCGATTTCGGATTTATTGAAGGGTGATGCCTTAATGATCGTCGCAACGGAAGGCTCGGCCACAACCCCCAGCACCATCATCACGTTGCTCGGCGGCGTCGAGCCCATCTTGCAGGCGTCGTCCAAAGCCACGCCCGACATGATTCTGTCGCCGTGGAGTCTCGGCGCCGGTGGCGGCGGCGAAGGCGCAACGCCGTGATGTGCAACGCCGTCAACCGAAACTTATATTTCAAAATGAGGAGTGCCTGAGTTTGTCGATCAAGCGATCTGTGCAGTGTTTCTCTCTTTTCCTTTTGTTGAGCGTTTTCCTTTGCGCGTCGCGCGGCCAGGACGCTTCCAGCGCGCTCACCGGCGTCGTCACCGATCCTTCCGGTGCCGCCGTGCCCAACGCTCGCGTCATTGCCATCCCTGCATCCGGTCAGCCGGTTAACTCGCGCACCAACGCGAACGGTATGTACGAGTTCAAAGCGCTTTCGCCTGGCCTTTACACCCTTCGCGCCACCGCCAAAGGGTTTGAGCCATTCGTAAAAGCGGGCGTCGCGATCGAAGCCGGCAAACCCCTCAGCCTCAATATGCAGCTCGAAATTGCCGTCCAGAATGAAAAAGTCGAAGTGCAGGATTCCGGCACGCAACTCGATGTTTCCGCCGCCGGCAACGCCAGCTCCGTCGTCCTCAAAGGCAAGGATCTCGACGCTCTCTCCGACGATCCCGACGAACTGCAAGACGAGCTCTTGGCTCTCGCCGGACCGTCCGCCGGACCCAACGGCGGTCAGATTTATATCGACGGTTTTACCGGCGGACAGTTACCGCCAAAATCTTCCATCCGCGAAATCCGCATCAATCAGAATCCTTTCTCCGCCGAGTACGACAGGCTCGGCTTTGGCCGCGTCGAAGTCTTCACCAAACCCGGTACGGATAAATTCCACGGCCAGTTCATGGTCAACGGAAATTTCAACGGCTTGAATTCGCGCAATCCTTTTTCCGGTACCGGCGCAATCCCCGGGTACGACTCCGAGTTCTACAACGGCAATTTCAGCGGCCCGCTCGGCAAAAAAGCTTCGTTCTTCGTGGACTTCAATCGTCGGAACATCAACGAACTTTCCGTCATCGATACGCCCGCGCTTGACGCCAATCTGAATCCCATTCAATTCACCGATTCGGTTCCGAATCCGCGCACCCGCACCAGCTTCAGCCCGCGCCTCGATTACCAGCTCAACGCCAGCAACACCGTCACTCTCCGCTACCAATTCGAACGCGAAAGCGAAACGAATAACGGGCTCGGAATCTTCAGCCTCCCGTCCCAGGCCACCAACAATCTCAACTCCGAGCATCAAGTGCAGTTTTCCGACACGCAGGTCGTCAGCCCGAAAGTGATCAACGAAGTTCGTTTCCGTTTTGTGCGCGAAGAAAGCCGTGGCAATGCCCTGGACTTTACGCCCACCGTCAACGTCAACGGCGCTTTTACCGGCGGCGGCAATAGTTCCGGGCTCAGCGACGACGTGCAGGACCGCTACGAACTGCAAAACTATATTTCCATCGTGCACAATTCGCATTTCATCAAACTCGGTTCGCGTCTCCGCGTGACCAGGGAAATCAACGTGGAAAATTCCGGCTTCAACGGCTCCTTCGTCTTTGGCCCGCCCACCGCCGCCGATTGCGCCTCTTCCTCCGTCCCCAACTGCGCCGCCCTCACCGGACTCCAGGTATTTCAGATCGTGCAGCAGGGAATTGCGAACGGCATGACCGCGGCGCAAGTTCGCGCGCAAACCGGTCTCGGTCCGACGCAATTTTCCGTGGTCACCGGCCAGCCGAGCGCGCAAAACACCTTGCTGGACTGGGGCCTTTACGCGCAGGACGAATGGAAAATCCGTCCCAACGTTTCGCTCTCCTACGGCTTGCGCATCGAGACGCAGAACGAAATCAACTTCAACGCCGACATCGCGCCCCGCGTCGGCATCGCCTGGGGCATCGACGCCGGAAAAAAAGGCCAGCCGAAAACCGTGCTTCGGGCCGGATGGGGAATTTTTTACGACCGCTTCGGTCAGGATCTGCTCCTGCAAGCGCAGCGCTTGAACGGAACGACGCAGCAGCGCTTCGTCGTCACCGATCCAAATTTTTTCCCCAATCTGCCCACGCCCGCCGATCTCGCCAATTCCTTGAATTCGCCCACGATTTATCGGGTCGATCCGAACCTCAAAATTCCTTACACCATGCAAGCGGGCGTTACGCTCGAGCGCCAGCTTTCAAAAAGCGCGAACGTCGCCGTCACCTATTTGAATTCGCGCGGCATTCACACTTTGCTCACCCGCAATATCAACGCGCCGCAAACTCCGCCTTTTGACGACGCCAGCCGGCCCTTCGGCGGCACCAACAATATTTACCAGTACGAAGGCGCGGGAATTTTCAAACAGAACCAGTTCATCGTGAACAGCAGCGTTCGCGTCGGACAAAAAGTTTCCCTCTTCGGCTACTACACCCTGAATTACGCCAACGGCGATTCCGCCGGCGCCGGAAGTTTTCCCACCAATCAATTCAACGTCGCGCAGGATTACGGCCGCTCCGCGTTTGATATTCGCCACCGCGTCTTTCTCGGCGGCAGCATTTCCTTGCCGAAACAATTCCGGCTCAGTCCCTTCGTGATTGCGAGTTCGGGTTCGCCCTTCAACGTCACCAGCGGCCAAGATTCGAACAAAGATTCCATTTTCAACGACCGGCCAACGCTTGGCGCTTTCGCGCAAGCGCTCGCGGCCGCGCAGGCCAAAGGGGGCGTTACGCAGAACGCCAGTTTCGAATGCAACGAACCGAGCGCGGACACGCTCGTCCCCATCAATTGCGCCACGGGGCCGGGAAGATTCACTTTTAATTTGCGCTTGAGCAAAACCATCGGATTCGGCAAAAAAGCGGAATCCGCGGGCGCGGCCGCGGGCGGCGGATTGGGCGGCGGAACCTTTGGTCGCGGACCGGGTGGCCCGGGCGGCGGCCGCGGCGGACCGGGCGGGCGTGGCGGCTTTGGCGGAGACAGTTCCGGCCAGAAATACAGCCTCACGTTTGCCGTGGCCGGCCGAAATATTTTTAACCACGTGAACGCGGGCAATCCGGTCGGCGTGATCAGCTCGCCGATTTTTGGAGAAAGCAACTCTCTCGCGGGCGGGCCCTTCGGTTCGAGCTCCTTTAATCGCCGCTTCGATTTGCAAGTCACATTCGGCTTCTAGCCGCGCGCTAATCTCGGTCGATTGCCTTCTTTGCATGGGCCGCAGGCGGCTCCGCTGGAAATACGTTGTGCTGCGGCGGCGGCAAGGGCGCGTCGCCCATGCGGTCTTGCCAGAGAAATTTGTTTAGCAACGCGGTGTCCACCGCGTCGGCGTGGGTGAAGTCCAGATTGGCGCCTTCTTTCCAGCCCTTCGTATTCATTTCATAAATCTGGCCGTTATCGCGATTGCGATAATCGGCGGTGAAGGGCGGCTGCGTGCCGGGGCCGGCGAAGAGCGGCGCCATGGCGGCGGCGCGGGCGTCGTTGCTATTCATCGGTGGAACGCCGAGAAGCACTTCGATGGTGCGGACCATGTTGATCGTTGTGTAGAACGCGTGGTCGATGAAGGGCACGGTGATGGCTTCGTGCGTTTGCGGAAGCGGGGAATATTTGCTGATCACGAGCGCGATGCTGCGATGGGAGTCCACGTGGTCGGGGCCGTTCTGCGAGTCGTCTTCGAGGATGAGGACGGCGGTGTCGTCCCAATAGGGGCTGTGCGAGAGGGCGTCCACGACGCGGCCGATGGCGAGATCGTTGTCCGCGATGCTGGCGGCGGGGCGGGGCTGATTTTCCCGGAGGCCGGCGGTGTGATCGTTGGGAAGACGAAGCGAAATGAATTGCGGCATGACGTCTTTGCCGGACTTGCGCGTGGCGACGAACTGATTGAATTCGTTCAAGAATTCGTCGGCGCGGAGCTGATCGGGATAAGCGACTTCAAAATCGGGGAAAAGCGCATCGAAGTGGCCGCGAAGTTCGACCTCGGAAGCGATATTTTTGGCGATGACGGGGATGTCCCACGGATAAGGGCTGGGGCCGCCGCGCGGTTCGCCGACGTTTTTTTCCAGCGGTTCGCCTTTTTTGATAACGGAGCGATTGCAGGTGACGCCGGAGACTTTTGGCGGTCCCCAGGTGGGCGCTTTGTTTTCGGCCTTGGCGTTGCACCACTTGGTGACGATGAATTCGCCGTAATGGCGATAAGTGATGCCGTGCGTGGCGAAGTTTTTCCAGAGATAGCCGCCGGTGGGTTCGCCGGCGTCGGGAAGTTCGTCGTCGGCGGAGATGCCATTGAGAAAGGTGCCTTCGGAATCGTAAGTGTGTTCGGCGCCGCGGTAGCCGATGGGCCAGGTTTTTGCGACGTAATCGGAAATGGAGGCGGAGTTGGACCAGATGTGGCCGTCGCCGGAGACGTCGCCGCTGTCGTAAAAATTGTCGAGGATGCCGAATTGTTTGGCGAGATTGTGCTGATTGGGAGTGATGTCCGCGCCGTACATCGTGATGGAGGGGTCGCCGTCACCGTGGCCGAGGTCGCCGAAAATCTGGTCGTACGTGCGGTTTTCCTTGATGATGTAAATAACGTGGTGGATTTTGTTTTCGCCGGATGAGAACACGATTTTATCGGAATTGCCGCGAAGGGAATTGGCGGCAGCGGCTTGTTTGGTGTAGGCGGCGAGATTGGCGTCGAGTTCGGAAAAGGGAAGCTGCGCGAGCGAGCCGCGGATGAGGGCGGGAGTGTAAGGATATCGGGGAGAGCCGTCGGGATTTTTCTTGAGCGCTGTGCCATTTGGACCGGAGCTGCGGCCTTTGGCGGTGGCGATGAGGAGTTGCTTGGGCGTGGCGAGAACGACGGTGGGATACCATTCGGTGGGGATGAAGCCAACTTCGGATTTTCCGCCGAGATCGATTGCGGACACGGAATCGGAGATCGCGTTGGCGGAAAAGAGAATTTTTTCATCCGTGGAAAGCGCAAGGGATTGAGGGTCGCTGCCGCCGTAGGTCTGACCGGGCTGTTTTGTGGAAAAGGATTTCGCGGTTTTTGCTGTTTTTGTGTCGAGGGCAACGATTTTATCGCGGTTGGTGAGGGCGACATAGAGAATGGAGTCGTTGTGATTGAGCACGAGGGCAGTTGGATGCGAGCCGCCGGCAAGAGGGGCGGAAGGTTTTTCGAGCGGAATGATTTTTGCGACGCGGCCATTGAGCAGATCGAGTTCGGCGACGGAAGAAGCGTTCCAGAGAGAGACGAAGCCGCGTTTGCCGTCGTGGGCGATGACGGTGGTGTACGGAAGCGAAGCGGGAATGCGTTTGAAAGTGGAAAGATCGAAACGGTGAAGGATTTTGCCGTCGGTCGCGCTCAATAAAATCGCTTCGTCGGAATTGTTGCATGCGACGAGGATCGATTCGGCGCCGTTCACGTTGGCGACGCTGAGACCGGCGGGATAGGTGACGTCGTTAAACTCTTCGCGGCGGAGTTTGCCCTTGGGCAGAACGGTGCGCGGCGCAAGTGGGAAAAACTTTTCGGGAGTGACGCGGCCGTCGGCAAAAGTGTAAACGGCGATGCCGTTGCCGGTGTCACCCGGATTTTTGCCGAGGGGATCGCTGAGAGAGGCCATGGAAGCATAGAGACGATGGCCATCGAGACTGAAGGCGAGGCCGAGGAAGTAGGTTTGGTGGGCGCGGTGGCTGAGGCGATCGTCGGGAAAATCGGCGAGTTCGTTTGTTTCGAGATTCAGAACGGTGAGAGACTGCTTTTCGCCGGAAGTGTAAGAGCCGTAGCCGCTGTGCAGGAACACGGCAAATTTATTGTCGGGAGAGAGAACGGCGGCGGTGGGGAGATTATTGATGGGGCGAGGATGGCCGGGGACTTCGGCGAGGACGCGGCCGTTGGGCAGATTGACCGGCGACTGCTGCGCCGAAGTTGAATGGATGAAAAACGCCAGGAAAAGAAGGAACAGCAGCCGAATTGCGAGAGATAGTCGTGTCATGGGATCAGTATAGTTGCGCTTTGTAGCTAGAATGTAAACGCGGAGCGCGAGGAGTGCGGACGTGCGGAAGAAGAAGAAAAAGCTGGACGCGGCGACGGAAGCGCGGCGCAGGGCGCGAAAAGCGGGCTTGGCGCCGGGCAGCATGAAGGTGATCCCGGACAAGCGGAAGAAACCGGCGAAACATAAGAAGGACTGGACCGCCGAAGGCACAGAGTCCTGAAGCGAGGTGGTACTAGTCCGGGGGACCCCCCTCCCCCTTTTTTTGTAAGTGTTCATTCTAAAGGACTTTAAGTCTAACGTTTTGTAAGTGTTGATTATACAGGGCTTACAGGCGGAAATTCTGTAAGTGTTCATTCTGCAGGGGTTACCGAGATGGAGAGGGCGACTCACGGAAAAGTGTAGCACAAAGCGTCATGTTAGTCAAGTGGGTACTAGGACGAAAAACGGGCGGTGGCGTGATTTGGAGATGCAAAAAGCTTTACGCAGAGTCCACAGAGAACGCAGAGCGCACAGAGAGCAGAATAGTTACCTGGGAAATTTGTGGACGTAACTAGGTGGCTTTGTAGACGGGGACGAGGAAGAAGGCCTGGAGGTTGACGCGGGAGGATTTGCCGTTGGCTTCGATTTCCCAATAGGTGGGTGGAGTTGAGGTGAGCGACGTCCCGGGTTGCGAATCGGGCAGAGGGAATTCGATGGGGATGGTTTGATTTGAATAGGCGGCGAGTTCGCTGCGGGAAAAAGTTTTGGAGGCGCAGTAGAGTTCGAAGCAAACGACGTTTGTTTGCCGGTCGCTATTCGCGCCGCTGGTGATGTATCGCTCCTCGACGCAGCGAAGGGTGATGGTGAGCTCGTCGATGTCGGCGAGATGGCTTGGTGCGCGAAGGCGCGCGGAAAGCGTGTTGCCGAGAAAATAAGGGAACGCGTTGTAATCGAGGAAGGTGTTGCCGTAGCGGAAAAGCTCGGCGAGCATTTGCGCCCAGCGGAACCAGAAGACGAGACCGATCAATGCGAACAAGCCGGCGAAGAGGACGAAGACCCACGCGCCGCGTTGGGCGAGGCCAATCCAGAAAAAGGGAATCAGGAATGCGTTCCAGACGAGCGCGGCGACGAAGCGCTGGAGCATGGTGTTGAAGGCCGAGAACGAGATGCCTTCGCGCTGCCAGCGATGATCGTAAAGCCATGGCTCGTGGGGCGCTTTGCGCGCTTCGCGGTCGTATTTCGATTTGCGCACAACGCCGCGGAGGCCGTGGAGGATGAGAAACGCTCCGGCGGCGAAAAAGAAAAATCCGATGAGGCCAATGAGCCAGTTGGGCGCGTCCTTTGCGCCGCCGACGAAGTCAAGCGCGACCGCCTCAATGAAAATGCCCGCGGCGAAAAAGGGAAGACCGAAGAAGACGGACTTCCAGCCGTCGATGGCGGTGGCGCTTTGCGTGGGGTGATTGACGAGAACGCGCTCGGAACTATTGGCGGGAACGCCGACGAGAAGTTTTTGATTGGGCGTGGCGAGGGTGGACATGGTGTTTGTTCAGGCTTGGGCGCGCGGGGAATGAAGGTTGAGGGCGAGGCGCGCGACTTCTTTTACATTGTTGACGCCGAGAAGGCCAATGTTGACCTGGGAATAGGAATTGCGCTGCTGGATGAGACCGCTGGTGCGGATGATGACGTCGCCGGTGCCGCCGGCGCGCTCGCGGTGATCGATGGAAACGATGTCGGACGGAGTGCAGGATTTGACGGTGCGCGTGCGGCCATCAGTGATGACGAGAATGCGCTTGTCGGTGATGGCATAAGCGGTTTTTTGCGCTTTGAAATACGCGAGAAGCGGAGAGAAAACGATGCCAAGCCCGATGAGCAAAAACGGCAAGCCGAAAAACGGAAAGAAGGAAAACACGCCGGAGACGGCACCTGAAGACCGGGAAGCGGCGTGGGTGCCGCGGAAAGCGATGGTCATCCAAAAAAGGGCGAAGCCCGCGAAAGGGATGCCGACGAGGAGTGTGGGCAAAGCGGCGAGAGCGGAGCGGGCGGGATCGGCAAGGCCGGTCCACGCGAGGCTTTCTCCGGCCTGAAGCTCGGACTGAACCATCATTTGAGCGTCGGTTGGCGTCATGCGGCTTCTCCCATCGGGCGCGAATGGCGCGCCCAAGACAGAAGTTTAGGAAATATCGCGGAGGGAGCCTATAGAAGGTTGGGCACAGAGCAAAGAATTGCTCAAAGAGGAACCTGAATGAACGGGCAGGTCCGGACCGGACCTAATTTTTGGAGCCTCAACCGGGTCGATTGAGGGGAACGGATTCGGAAGGCTGGAAAAGCGGGGCTTTGACGATGCTGGCTTGCTCCGCAAGTTTGCCGGCGATGGATTCGAGGTCGGATTTGACGAATCCCATGGAGCTGACGAGGACGGAGCCGGCGGCGCCGACGAAGATGAGCGTGGGGACCATGGTGAGGCCGTAGGCGTTGGAGACGACGTAGCGCTTTTCTTCGGGATCGAGAAGGACGGGAAAAGTGACGCCGTATTCCTTGTTGAAGGACGTGGTTTTTTCCGGGCCGTTCTGCGAGATGCCGACGATGGTGAGATTGGGATTTTTGTAACGTTGATGGAGCCGCTCGAGAAACGGGAACGTGAATTGGCAGACGGGGCAGCCGATTTTGAAGAAGGCGAGGAGGACGGGGCCTTTTTCGAGGGCGGCGGCGAGGGAGAATTCTTTGCCATCGAGGGATTTGAGGGAGAAGTTTGGCGCTAGATTGCCGGCGACGATGTGGGTCATGCTTGGTTTAGCTCCGAACCAACGAGAGATGCGGCTGAAGATGGACACCAAACGAGTGTAGATGAAAGAGACGGAAAATCGAAAGGGGTTTTCCGTTGTAACTCTGGAGCCGTAAGGCGGAAAGCGGAAAGACGAAACACGAGAAGCGAGTGACGGAGAAGGATCGACGAAGAATTGCGAAGAAGAAAACAAGAGAAGAAGAGACGAAGAGAAAATTTAACACAGAGGCCGCAGAGGCCAGAGCACAGAATTCACGGAGAAGAAGGAAGAAGTGACATAGATGCGGCGATCAGGAACTGGCGTCTTTGATGTCGTCGTGAGCGGTTTTTAGGGCGTCGTCGGCGACGGATTTGGCGTCGGCAGCGGGCGCGAGGAGGGTGATGGAATTGCGAAGGGACATGGTTTTGCCGTCGGACGGGCCGGCGCAGGAATCGGAAACGGAGGCGGGCTTGACGCCGGTGACGTCCCATTTGAGACAGGCGAATTCGAGCTTGAGGTCGTGACTGATGCGGAGGACGGCGACGCAAAGGGCGAGGGATTTGAAGGAGGAGCAAGCGTCCTGCAGGATGGCATCTTTTGCGAGAATGCCGTGGGTTTGCAATTGATTGGTGAGGCGAATTTCGAGTTCGTCGCTCGAAGCGAGTTGATCGTTGGCGGATTTTGCGGCGTGGGGAATGAGTTTTTTGGGATTGTATTTGGCGGGATTGCGCCAGGAAGGCGAAGAAGACGAAGGAGCGGAGGACGGCGAAGAGGAAGAGGGAGTGGAATCCGGAGCCTGGGCGGGCGGCTGTTTTTCTTCCTGCTGAGTTTGCGCTGAGGCCGCAAATGTGAGAAGCGACAGGCAAAGCGTGGCCACGATGGGATTGCGCGAGATTCTGAACATACGCACCTTTCCGAGGGCTGGCGGGACAGTAAGTATTTTAACCGGAAAAAACGGGAAGTTGTCGAGTGCAAAAGATTTTATAGTCGTTCAAGTTTGATTTACTGCGTATTGCGTTGCGAGAAAGGAAATTTGAGCTGACGCACCACCAGGCGGCGGACCGGCCGCGGCGAAGCGTTTGCCTTTACGCTCCCGCGAAAGCTATGGGAAGAGAGGTTCGGCTTTGGCGGCTTCGGGAATCAAAATGCTTCCGGGTTCAGTGCCATTTGATGGACGAGCGGGCGGCGCGGAAGGATTGCGCGGATAGGTTTTGCCGTTGAAGGAAAGAATGGCTTCGGATCCGGGTTGAATGCCGCCGCCGGCGACACGAACGGCGAGATCGTGCCAGCCATTGGATTTTGCCGCGAGCACGCGGATCGGAAGGCGAACGACGGTGAAAGACGCAATTTTTCTGAAGGTTGCGCCTTGCGGCTCAAGAAGCAGCGCGGAGCAACCGCCACTGCCGCAGGAATCTGGATCGTTGAAATAAACAAATGCGCGCTGGACTCCGTCGTCTTTCAAGTCGGAAAAGGCGGCGATAAAGCGAGTGGATTTGTAGTCGTAGTCCTGACTCTGGACGTAAACCTGGAGAAACTTTCGCAAGGACTCTTTTTGGCCGTCGGCTTGCGCGTTTTTCTCTTGTGCGAGCGCAACGGGAAAGACGATGAAAGTAATTGCAGTAATTGCAGAAGCGAGCAGAACGATTTGGCGTAAGCGCATCGTGATCACCTTTTCAAAAAACCGTTGAGATCGAGCCATTCGGCGAAGCGGTCGATCCAATGGTCGGTTGGAATGTTGTGAATGTGCATGCCGAAGCCGTGGCCGCCCTTGGCGTACATGTGGAGTTCGACGGATTTTTGCGCTTCGCGCCATTTTTCGTAGAGGGCGATGCTGTCGGGAGCGAGGCCGAGACTGTCGTCGGTGGCGGCGGCGATGAACATGGGCGGGGCGTCGGCGGGGACGGTGGAGTCTTTGAGTCGGCCGGCGGCGGCGTAGATGGGCGCGACGAAGGCGGGGCGGCCTTCTGGAGCGTAACGGAGGGCGGCGCCGGCGGCGACGGTTCCACCGGCGGAGAAGCCGATGATGCCGACGCGATCGGGAGAAACGCCGAAGTCGGCGGCGTGCTGGCGAACGTAGGTGACGGAGGCGAGGCCGTCGGCGATGGAAAGAGGAATGACTTTGCCGATGGTTTCGCTGAATTTCTGCCTGTCCGCGTAGAGCTGAGTGAATTCTTGCGTGGCGTCTTCGCCGGTGTGCGCGAGGCGATACTTCAAAACGAAAGCGGTGACGCCTTTTGCGGCGAGATATTTTGCGACGTCGGTGCCTTCGCTGGCGATGGAGAGAGCCATGAAGCCGCCGCCGGGCGCGATGACGATGGCGGTGCCGTTTTTCGTTTCGGGAGAAGGTTTGAAGACGGTGAGAGTGGGCTTGGTGACGTTCGTGACGACTTCGGTGTTCCAAATTTTTGAGAAATACGATTTTTCGGGATAGTTTGCGGGCTCGGAGCCGGGCGGCGTACCTTGATAGAGAGGGATGACGTCCTGAGCGGTGGCGACGGTTGTGGCGAAAAGAAAAAGGCAAAGCGTGCGAAACATTTTTGTTTTCATGGGCGGATAGTTTAGCAGAGAGAAGCCGGCTAATGGATGGTGCGGGTTTTGCGGGACATGTAGTCCATGAGGAGATACTGGCCCAGGTTGTAGGGAGTGGTGAAGTAGGCTTTGCCTTTGCACATCTGCGTGATTTTCTGGACGAAATTCACGAGCGAATAGTCGGTGGCGAGCATGAAGGTGTTGATCATGATGCCGGCGCGTTTGCATTTGTTCACTTCTTCAAGAGTTTCGCCGACGACGAAGGGATCGAGGCCGAAGGCGTTTTTGTAGATGCGGCCGTCGTCGAGCGTGAGGGCGGAAGGTTTTCCGTCGGTGATCATGACGATTTGGCGCATATCTTTGCGCTGGCGGAGAAGAATGCGCTGGGCGATGCGCAGGCCTTCGCGCGTGTTGGTGTAAAACGGGCCGACCTGGACGCGAGCGAGTTCGCTGAGCGGAACTTCCTCGGCGGAGTCGTGAAAGAGAACGAGATTGAGCGTGTCGCCGGGATATTGCGTGCGAATGAGATGCGAGAGGGCCATGGCGACGCGCTTGGCGGGCGTGAAGCGGTCTTCGCCGTAGAGAATCATACTGTGGCTGCAATCGAGCAGAACGACGGTGGCGCACGAGGAGTGATACTCGCACTGGTGGACCATGAGGTCTTTGTACTGAATTTCGACGGGGACTTTGGCGCCGTCGCGGCGCACGGCGTTGAAAAGCGTTTCGCTGACGTCGAGATTGAGCGTGTCGCCGAATTCGTAGGCGCGCGAGACGCCGCCGGATTCGATGCCGGTGGAGAGATCGCGCGTATCGTGGCGGCCGAAACTGCTGCGGCCAAGCGAGCCGAGAAGGTCTTGCAGAGTTTTGAAGCCGAGGAAGTCGACGGTCTTGTCGGTAATTTCGAAGCGGACCTCGGACTGATTGCGGTCCATCGGCTGGCCGACGCTGCCGCGCGCGGTGGCTTGATTGGGCGGCGTGATTTGCGGCGGCTGCTGCGGATTGATGAAGCCTTCCTGCGCCATGCGCTCGATCAGTTTATCGATGAGGTCGCTAATCTCTTCGTTGTTCATCGCGTCGGATTGCCGGAGCATCTGGCGCATCTCTTCGGAGAGGGAGTTTTCGTCAAAGAGGTCGCCTTCCTGCAGCGCGCGCAGGATGGCTTCGCGGAGCGCTTCCATGGAACGCTCGGGATCGAATTCGTTCATGCCGTAAAACTGCGATTCGAAGCCCGATTGCAGGAAAAAATCGCCGAGCTTCTTGATGAGTTCTTCGAGGTCGATGGCGTCGGCGGGTTCGCCGGTGTATTTGGAGAATTTGGTGAATTTCATAAGAGAGTTGACAGTCGAAAGTTGAGAGTTGAAAGTGGAGACCGCTGCACTTGTGCGGAAGACAGTAGCATGCCTGAAGTTTGCGCCGAGATCCTTCGACTGCGCGACCCGGCGCGCAAAAATCGCGCGCGAGAAAAAGCCGTGTCATTCCGCTCAGGATGACGGTCAGTAAGTCGCGCGCCCATGTTCAGTTGTATCCTCTTCGCGGGGCGCGGGGCGGCGTTTCGCGGGTTTCGGGTTGCTTGGGTTTATCGGCGAAGAAACCGCGCTCTTCGCTGCGGCCGATGCGGCGATGCGCCCAAAGGCCTTCGAGAATCATTTCCGCGGCGGCGGAGGCGGCGGCGCGATTCTTTGTGTCGGCAACGCCGAGGCGATGCACGTGCGCAAGCAGGTCTTTTATATTTGCGAGCTGGCGGTAACGGTCCTCGGTGCTGGAGAGCTCGGCAATTTTTAATTCGCCGCCGAGTTCGAACCATTGAATGACCGGCTGGAAGTTTACGTCGCTGAGATGTTTCGTAAAGACGCGCCCGATGGCGGTGCGGATCAGTTCACGCGCGATGGTTTCCGCGCCTTTTAGTTCGCCTTCGTATTCGAGTTCGAGCTTTCCGGTAATGGCCGGAAGCGCGGCGTAAAGATCGGCGACGCGCGCGACGACGGATTTTTCGCGCGTGCGCGCGGCGCGCTGTTCGGCGCTGCTGACGATGCTTTCGAGAACGGTGATGGGCAAACGCTGGCTTACGCCGGAGCGTTTATCCACGCGCTTGTCGTCGCGCGCCTGAAACGCGATCTCTTCGACGACTTGCCGCAAATAATCCGGCACCTCGGCTTGAACCGGCGAATCGCGCCGCGTCCACGCTTCCTGCCGGGTGATGGCCATGCCTTCTTCGACGGTTGCGGGATAGTGCGTGCGGATTTCCGCGCCGATGCGGTCTTTGAGGGGCGTGATGATTTTTCCGCGCGCGGTGTAGTCTTCGGGATTCGCGGAGAAAACGAGCAGCACGTCGAGCGGCAGGCGAAGCGGGTAGCCTTTAATCTGGACGTCGCCCTCTTGCATGATGTTGAAGAGGCCAACTTGAATTTTTCCGGCGAGGTCGGGCAATTCGTTGATGGCGAAGATGCCGCGATTGGCGCGTGGAAGCAGTCCGTAGTGAATCGTGAGTTCGTCGGAAAGATCGCGGCCGCCACGCGCGGCGCGGATCGGATCGACGTCGCCGATGATGTCGGCAATCGTTACGTCGGGCGTGGCAAGTTTTTCCACGTAACGCAAATCGCGCGGCATCCAATTGATCGGCGTCTCGTCGCCGTCGGCGGCGAGGCGGTCTTTGCAGGCGCGGCAGATGGGATGAAACGGGTTGTCGTTGATTTCGCAGCCGGCGATGACCGGAATTTCCGGATCGAGCAGGCCGGCGAGCCCGCGCAAGATGCGGCTCTTCGCCTGCCCGCGCAAGCCAAGCAAAATAAAATTGTGCCGCGAGAGCAGCGCGTTGACGATTTGCGGGACGACGGTGTCGTCGTAACCGTGCACGCCGGGGAAAAGCGGCTCGTTTCGCTCGATGGCGCGCAGCAAATTCGCGCGAATTTCGTCCTTCACGGAGCGCTGCAACGAGCGCGTGTCGAAATCCGGCACGCGGCGGAGTTCGCCGAGCGTTTTTGGGCGCGGATGAGACGACGACGGGTGCAGCGACGTTGCAGTGGTCATGTAGCCCCCTGTGCGGCAGGCCCGCACAAAAATTCTAATTCAATCCATTTCCCGCGGCGCGGCGATGCTCGGTCTCCACCTTCTGTAGATGCGGCGCCCAGTCGCGCAGGTACGCGAGCAGGCGCTCCTCGCGCTCGGCCTCGGTGCGAAGCTCGAGGATGCGCTGTTTCCACAGAAAGTCCATGGGCAGCTTCGAGGCGATCGTGTACGAAAGATTGTCTTGCCTTTCGGGCGCGGCGGCGTCGCGCGGATAGTCTCCGAAAATCAGCGTGTGGCACGCTTCGTAAATTTCCACGAGCGATTTCCGCGTTTGCGGCGAAATCGGCGCATAGCGGTCTTCTAGATAATCCACGCTGCCGTGGAGGAGCGGGTCTTGCGTAAAAAGTTCCACGACGCGGAACGGCGCGCGGCCCACGGTGAGAATGTCCATTCGCCCGTCGTCGTACGTCTTGACGACTTCGAGAATCTCCGCGGTGCAACCGGTTCCGGCGATGCCGTCGGAAAGCGCGAGCAGCATGCCGAATTCCGATTTCTGGTCGAGGCAGTCGCGCACCATCTTGCGATAGCGCGGCTCGAAAATGTGCAAGGGAAGGTCGCCGCCGGGGAGAAGAACGACGTCCAAGGGAAACAACGGAATACGATCGGGCCGCATGGGTGCTTACAGATTTGATGATAGCAGAGTGCGAGATTTCGTCTCACTGGTTTGTAGGCGCGGTGAAATCGAGCCAAGGTCCCTCGACTCCGCGGACCGGCGTTCCAAAACCGAACGCTGGCAGAAACCGGGCCGCTTCGCTCAGGATGGCGGATTGTTCGGGTCAGCTCAGTTCGGAGAAGAGCGATTCCATTTCCGATTTGGCGTGCGCGTTGCCTTTTTGCGAGGCGATGGTGATGCCGGTGTTGAGAACTTGTTTGGCTTCGTCGGTGCGCGATTCGCGAACGAGCAATTGCGCGTACATCAGATAGGCGGGGACGTAGTCGGAGTTGCGTTCGAGGAGCTGGCAGAAGTGCGCGTCGGCGGCGGCAGCGTCGCCGGAGTTCATGCAATCGAGCGCGAGGCCGTAGCGGGAGAAGGCGTCGTTGGGTTCTTTGGCAACGAACTCTTCGAGCAATTGGCGGCGCGTTTTCTTTTGGTCTGTCATGGTGGAGTTCGTATTATAGCGGGAGACAAAGCGGCTCCCAAATTTGAACTGGTTGCGGACAAAGTGAGGTATTGGATGAAGCGCAAGAAATCCGGCACGGCGGCAACTGCACGGCGCGATGCGTTGAAAGGGAAGCCGGTCGTTGCGTCGCGGTCGGAGATGGCGGAAGTGGTGCTGCCGGCGGAGACGAATCTGCTCGGAAAATTGCTCGGCGGCCACGTGATGCATCTGGTGGACGTGGTGGCGGCGATGGCGGCGAGCCGCCATTCGAACAGTTACGTGGTGACGGCATCGGTGGATTACATCGATTTCCGCAATCCGGTGAATCTCGGTGAGATTGTGATTTTGATGTCGCAGGTGAATCGTGTGTTCAATACGTCGATGGAAGTGGGCGTGAAGGTGTATTCGGAAAATGCTTTGACGGGCGAGCGGAAGCATACGACGACGGCGTACGTGACGTTTGTGGCGCTCGATGAGTTTTCGAAAACGCCGAAGATCGTGCCGCCTTTGATCGTGAAGACCGCGGAAGAAAAGCGGAGATGGAAAGAAGCCGGCGAACGCAGAAAGTACCGCCTGGCAATGCGGTTCAAGAAGAGGAAAAGAGAGGAATAGCTAGTGCAGACAGGCCAGAATGCGATTACTGCTAGAAACCTTCTAGTGTGCGCTGGTGCCTATTACTTGTCGGGCTGGCTGACCCTGCTTTTGGCGATTGGATTTGGAAAGCTAACTCAAGGGGTTATCTACAGCGGCTATTTCGGCGTAGGTGTGCTACAACCGATGGTGTTCCATTTGCCTCGCGCCGTCTCTGCGGCAATAGCTGGTGCCGTAGTGGCTTCGTTAGTTGAATCAAAACGACCGATTGGTTGGGCTATCATTACGGCCCTCCTGTACATGGTCCTAGGCTTTTTTGGTTACCACTGGGGACGCCCTTCTCTTTTTCTAGACCGCGTAGCGCAGACCGTCGGCACAGCTTTTCCGGCCATAGCGTGCGTTGTCGGCGCAGTGATAATAGAAGCTCGACGGAGTAGGTCTAAAGCTTAGACTTGAGCGATACCTAGCTGATAGCGCCGAACCAGATGGGCTTGGTCGTAGGTGTGGAGCTGCCGCCGGCGGGCTCTTCCGTGATGGCGAGGGCTTTGGTGGATTCCATGTTGTCCGGTGGATTTGCCACCAGCAGCATGAATTTTCCGTCCGCGTCGGGACGCAACATCAACGACGGAATCGGCTTTCCGCCGGACGCTTTCGGAATCAGCCACAATTGCAGCGTTCGGTTACCCGCCGGCATTGGCACGTTCTGTCCCACGACGACGATGCCCATCTTCGCATGCCACGTGGCTTCTAGATTTGGCATGTCTTTGCTGCTGGCGGGCATGGGGATCTTCAGTGAATGCGGGTCCGTCAAGATGACGGCTGCGCGCCGTGCCACCGCAAATTTTTCTTGTAGTTCCCGGCGCTTCGCGATTTCTGCTTGTGCGAGTGCGCTGGTCTCTTGAATGGTCTTGTTTAGCTGGACCGTTTCCCACGAGGTGTACAAGGTGAAAAGCAACAGCGCGGCCGCGGCGCCCCACATCCAGAACGGCGCGCCTGCGGGAGCGCTTGGCTCGCGCGAAGTGTGATTCACGGAGCAACTCCGAAGTCGGGTCGAGCGCCGGACACGCCGGGCTGGCCGGCCTTGCGGACGGAATCGGCAACTTCTTGCGCTTGCTCGATGCAGGCGCCGATGGCGGGGCCGCGAAGATAATTTCCGGCGAGATGCAGGCCGGGCACCTTTGCGATGTCCGCGCGAATGGTTGCGATGCGCGCCGTGTGGCCGAGATTGTATTGCGGGATGGCCTTTTCGTACGCGGTGACGCGGGTAACGGTGGGGCGCAACGTCAGGCCAAGCACCGGAGTCAGCTCGCGATGCGTCAGATCGATGAGTGAAGAATCGGAAAGAGAAACGGTGTCCGGATCGGTCGCGCCGCCGAGGAAGCTGGTAAGTTGAACGTGATCGGCTGGTGCGCGATTGGGGAAAAGGGAAGAACTCCACACGGTGCCAAGAATTTTTAGGCCGGCCGCGCGAGGCACCAAGAATCCGAAGCCATTCAATGAATGGCCGACTTCATTGCGGCGATAACCGACCGACACAACGGCGACCGGTGCGTATTCGATTTGCGAAAGCGCCTCCGCGACTGAAGAGACCAACGGCTTCAGCAGCGAAGCGGCAGTGTACGTCGGCGTTGCGACGATCAGTTGAGAGGTTTGGAATTGCGCTGGTCCGGAAGGCGTGTCGGCAAGTAACTCGAACCTGCCGTTCGCACCACGCAAGATTTGCGTCACGCGGGTCTCGGTTCGTAGCGAATCGCCCAATTTGCCGGCAAGCGCGCCGACAAGGGCTTGATTGCCGCTTCGAAAACTCGCCAGCGTCATCTTTACCCGCGGCCCCGTTCGCTTTTTTGCCGCGGACTTCATTCCCCGAATAACGCTTCCCGCCGCCACTTCCGCTTCATGAAGCGCCGGAAACGCGGCACGCATGCTGATTTTCTCGGGATCGCCGGCATAAATTCCGGAAACAAACGGGCCGACGAGCAGGTTCAGCAGTTCCGGCGAAAATTTTCGGCGCACAAAGTCCGCGATGGATTCATCTTCTTTCGGTGGAAAAGATTTGCGGAACGGCTCGCGCAGAATGGAAAACTTCGCGGGCCATTTCAAAAGGGAAGTGGCGAGCAGCGCCGGCGGCGAAAGCGGCACCGGTTGGAGTTTTCCGTTCACGAGAATGTAGCGCGGCGCGCCGGTCGGCGCGGGCGCGAACTCGTTGGAGAGATCGACGTCTTGGATCAGCGCGTTTAACGCCGGCGTGGTGCTGAAACTTTGCGGCCCGGTTTCGAAAAGGAATCCTCGGTCTTCGACCGATTGAATCATTCCGCCGGGCGTCGAAGAGGATTCGAGCAGCAAAACGTCGGCGCCGAATTTTTTCAGCGCGTACGCGCAAGCGAGACCGGAGATTCCCGCGCCCACGACGATAACTGAATGAGATGTGCTCACGGTCAGAGCGTTTTCGAAAAAAGCGGCTTTTCGGCGAGATGCTGCCGTTCGAGGTAGGGATCGAAAATCATGGCGAGATTGCGAATGAAGATTCGGCCAAGCCAGGTGGCACGAATTTCGTCTTTCGAAAGGAGCAGAAGGCCGTCTTCGCGCGGAGTTTCGAGCCGTTGCAACTCCGGTGCGAAATAGGAATCGAAGTCGATGCCGAATTCCGCGTCGATCTCTTTTTTGGGAACGACCGTGTGGCAAAGGATGCGGCTGATGACCGCGCGGCGAATGTGATCATCGGCGGAAAGACGATAGCCGCGCATGGTGGCCAGGCCGCGGTCGTGAATCGAGTTTTGCCAGTTCGGTAGGTCGCGGTGATTTTGCGCGTACGCGTTGCGAAAGCCGCTGATCGCCGTGACGCCCATGCCGTACAGATCGGCGCCGGCCTTCGTGGTGTAGCCTTGAAAATTTCGGTGCAGCGTGCGGTTTTCCTGCGAGACGGCCAGTTCGTCGCCCGGTTTTGCAAAATGGTCCATACCGATGTAGCGATAGCCGGCTTCGACAAATTGCAAAAGCCCGGTACGAAAGATTTCAAATTTTTGCATGCCTTCCGGAAGAAACGCGGCGAACGAGCCTTGCTGTTTTTTGAGCCACGGCACGTGCGCATAACTGAACAGCGCGATGCGGTCCGGATGCAGCGAAATAATCTGGTTAACCGTGGTCGCGAAGCGGTCCGCGTCCTGATGCGGCAATCCGTAAATTAAATCGACGTTGATGCTGTCAAAACCCAGCTCGCGCGCACCGGCGATCAGATCGCGCGTAATTTCATACGGCTGGATGCGATGAATGGCTTTCTGCACTTCGGGATGAAAATCCTGCACGCCCATGCTCAGGCGATTGAAGCCAAGCTTGCGCAACACTTCGAGGTGCGCGCGGTTCGTGACGCGCGGATCGACTTCAATGCCAAGTTCGGCGTCCGGCGCAAACGTGAATCGCTCGCGCGTGTACGTGAAAAGATCTTCGATCTGTTCGGGCGTTAAATACGTCGGCGTGCCGCCGCCCCAATGAAATTGCACAACCGGGCGCGAGCGCGAAACGCCGAGGCTGACGCGATCGATCTCTTTCTTCAGAACTTCAAGATATGGCGGCGCAACTTTTTTGTCTTTCTGGATGATGACGTTGCACGCGCAAAAAAGGCACAAGCTTTCGCAAAACGGAATGTGCATGTAGAGCGAAACGGGCGTTCGCGCGGCGTCGGCTTCCGCGTGAATTTTCTCGAGGTCGTCCACGCCAAATGCATCGTTCCACACCGGCGCGGTGGGATAGCTTGTATAGCGCGGCCCCGGCCGGTTGTACCGCGCAAGAAATTCCTCGCTGACGCGAAGCTCTTCGCGCATCTGCGACACGCTTGGATCGGTTCTGCTCACAGAGCTATCCTAACGCACAATGGTTGCGCTCGTGGTTGTGCTCGCCGCGAAAGTCGCTTCTTGACCGGTGTGAATAAACAACTGCGCGTTTTCCACCGGCGTCGTCGGCAGAATGCCGTGACCAAGATTCAGTATGTGGCCCGCGCCGCCCAGTTGCTGCACAATCTCCGCCGTTTTCGCGCGCAGCACGTCCGGCGGGGCATAAAGCAGCGCTGGATCGAGATTCCCCTGAATGCCCACGCGCGGCCCCGCCAATTTGCGCAGCTCCGCAAGATTCACGCGCCAATCCACGCTCAAAACATTCGCGCCCGATTCCACCACCGCCGTAAGCAGATGATGCGACGCCTTCGTGTAATAAATCACCGGCGCCAAGCCGATCACTTCGCGAATTATTTCCTGCACCGCCGGCAGCGCAAACGATTCATACTCCGGCAAGGCCAGCTCGCCGCACCACGTATCAAAAAGTTGTACGGTGGACGCGCCCGCCGCGATTTGCGCCTTCAAATATCCGATCGTCGCTTGCGCGATGCGATGCAGCAAATCGCGAAACACGCGCGGCTCCCGGCTCAGGAAACTTTTCGTCGCAGCAAATCCCTCTTTCGTGCGGCCTTCAACCATGTAACAAGCCAGCGTCCACGGCGCCGCCGCAAATCCGAGCACGGGAACTTCCGCGCCCGCCTCGCGCGAAAGCATCCGCAGCGCATCCATCAAAAACCGCGTCTCCGTCTCCGGATCAAACTCGTTCAGTTTCGAAACGTCCGCCGCCGTTCGCACCGGACTCGGCAAATTCGGCCCCGCATCGCCCAGCTCCAGCGGCAGCCCCATCGCTTCCGCCACAATCAAAATGTCGGAAAACACGATGATCGCGTCCACACCCAGCCTTCGAAACGGCTGCAGCGACACTTCCACCGCCAGTTCCGGCGTTTTGCATACTTCCAGAAACGCGTGTTTCGCGCGCAGTTCGCGGTACTCCGGCAAATATCGCCCTGCCTGACGCATCATCCACACCGGCACGCGCGGCAGCGCATCGCCGCGGCAAGCGCGAAGGAACAACTCTTTTTTCGAAATGGCCGCCGGATTCGTGCTCATAGAATTTGAATAGATTGAGAATAGCAAATCATACCGTGCCTTGCAGGCGACCGATGTGACGTAGCCCACATGCCCGCCTCTTCGCGGTGGGCTATACTTGCCTTTGACGCCCGTGGCACATCTCTATCTCATTCTAACGGTTGCAGCGTACGGCCTGAGCCTCGCGTCGTACTTCCGCTTCCTTTCGACCGGCAAGGAAACCGCCGGCCGTATCGGCACAATTCTGCTCGCCGTCGGTGTCGTTGCGCACTATTTCGCTCTCCTCGAACGCTCGCGCGGCTTGCACACCGTCCCCTATCACGATCTCTACGGTTCGCTCTCGCTCTTCGCGTGGCTTCTCGCGCTCACCTACCTCGGCCTCGAGGTTTATCATCGCCAGCGCTCCGTTGGCGCCTTCGTCGTTCCGTTCATCTTGCTTTTTTTCCTGGTCGCGCATCTCGCGCCCGCCGGCCGAATTGTAGAAACGCCCGCTCGCGGCGTCGCTTTCGCGTTTCACGTCACGCTCAGCATTCTCGCCTACGCCGCCTTCGGCCTCTCGTTCGTCCTCAGTTTAATTTTCCTCGCCGAACAGCGCCTTCTCCGCAGTCAAAACTTGGGCGCCGTCATCTGGCGTTTGCCGCCGCTCGAACTTCTCGAGCGCATGAGCCAGAGCAGCGTCATCGTCGGCCTCGTCACCATTGTCATCGGCACCGCGCTCGGTTTCCTGTGGGTCGATCGTTTGCAAGGCACCATGCTTTACTACGACCCAAAATACCTCGCCACACTTCTCGTGCTTGTTCTGTACGCGGCCTATCTTTTCCTCGCGCGCACCGCCGCCTGGCGCGGCGCTCGCGCCTCCAAACTTTGCGTGTTCAATTTTGTGCTCGTCATTTTCAGCTTCACCGCGGTAAATCTGTTTTTCTCGCATTCGCACCGGTATTTTTGAGGGGAGCCTTCGCGGCGGTATGGAGATCGTTCTCGTCGGCCTGAACCATCGCACAGCGCCCGTTGAGGTGCGCGAACGGGTGTCGTTCACCGTCGAGCAGGCGCGGCAGGCCGCCGCGGAATTGCGCGATCGCGGAATCCTGGAAGAAACGCTCGTCCTCTCCACCTGCAATCGCAGCGAAGTGTACGGCGTTCCGCCCGAAGACGTGCGGCAAAGCGCCGGCGCCCTCGCAACCTATTTAAGCTCCTTTCATTCCGTCGCGCCGGAAGCGCTCCGCCCTTCGCTCTATCATCATTACGATCGCGAAGCCGTCCGCCACCTCTTCCGCGTCTCCTCGGGCCTGGATTCCATGCTCATCGGCGAAGCGGAAATTCTCGGGCAAGTGCGCGAAGCCTATCGCCTGGCGCACGGCGCCGGCGGCACCGGCCCCGTGCTCAACCGCCTCTTCCAGGGCGCGCTCGAAGTGGGCAAACGCGTTCGCTCCGAAACGGAGCTCGGCGCGCGGCCCATGTCCGTCGCATCGGCCGGCGTCAAACTGGCCGAACGAATTTTTGGGAAATTAAATCAACGCACCGCGCTCGTGCTCGGCGCGGGAACCATCGGCGAGCAAGTCGTCGCGCAATTGCGCGACCGCGAAGTCGCCCATCTTTACGTCATGAATCGCTCCGGCGAAAAAGCCGGCCAGCTCGCGCGCGAATTCGGCGGCAAAGTCATTCCGTGGGGCGAATGGCACGAAGCCCTCAATCTTCCCGACCTCGTCGTTTCCTCCGTTGCTTCCGACGATCCCGTTCTCCTCCGCGACACCGTCAAACAGGCCATGGTGGCCCGCAAAAATCGCGCGCTGCTCCTCATGGACCTCGGCGTCCCCCGCAACATCGATCCCTCCCTCGCCGATCTCTACAACGTCTATCTTTACAATCTCGACGCGCTCACCGAAATCGTCCGCCAAAACCGCGCCGCGCGCGAAGAAGAAATTCCGCACGCGGAAGAAATTGTCGACGAACACGTTTCAAAGTTTCTCTCGTGGCAGGCAAGCGTCGAGCTCGTGGGCATGCTCGGCGTCCTCCGCGCCCGCGTCCGCGAAGAGCGCGCCGAATTCCTCCGCGACCGCATGGAAATGTTGGCTCACTTCCAGCCGCAAGAACGTGAAAAAATAGCGCTCCTCATGGACGAGCTTCTCGAAAAACTCCTGATGCGTCCCGCCGAACAACTTCGCGGCGAAAAAAGCCTGCGCAAGAAAATCCAGAACGTGGACGCCCTGCGCGATCTTTTTCTAAACGACCGGGAGAAACCGTGAGGGCGCCGCGAATCGGCACACGAGGAAGCATTCTGGCCCGCTGGCAGGCGGATTTCGTCCGCAAACAGATTTTGCAGGCCACCGGCATCGATGCCGAAATCGTGATCGTCAAGACGACGGGCGACAAACTCCAGCAGGCAAGTTTCGCCGAAATCGGCGGCCAGGGCGTCTTTATCAAGGAGCTCGAAGAAGCGCTTCTCGGCGAAGAAATCGATCTCGCCGTTCACAGCATTAAAGACGTTCCGACGGACGTCTCGTCGCGCCTCTGTTTCCCCGTGATTTGCCGCCGCAACGACGTCCGCGATTGCCTCGTCGTCGCCAAACCCGGCCACACTCTCGCCACTTTGCGCCAGGGCGCGCGCCTCGGCACCAGCAGTCTCCGCCGCCAGGCGCAAATTCGCCACGCACGCCCAGACCTCGACGTGCGCGAACTCCGTGGCAACGTGGACACGCGTTTGCGCAAAGTCGAAAGCGGCGAGTACGACGCCATTCTTCTCGCCAAAGCCGGGCTCGATCGGCTCGGCCTCAGCGCGCGCATCGCCGAAGTCCTCGCACCGGAAGTGCTCATGCCCGCCGTGGGCCAGGGCGCCATCGGCGTGCAGGCTCGCGTCAAAGACGAGGAAATGGGCGCGGCAATTTCTTCCCTCGACGATTTCGAAACGCGCCAATCCATCGTCGCCGAACGCTCGCTTCTTAGCGCGTTGCAAGGCGGCTGCCAGGTCCCTCTCGGCGCGTGGGCGCGCATTGACCGCGGCGAACTCCTCATGGACGCCGTCGTCTGCTCTCCCGACGGCCAAAAAATCTTGCGCGAAAGAAAATCCGCCCCGCCCGATCGGGCCCGCGAACTTGGCCATCAAATCGCCGAACTTCTTTGGAACGCCGGCGCCGGCGAAATCCTCGCGCAAGTGAGCCGCCAGCGTGGTTGAATCCGATCCATCCGTTCTCGCCGGCAAGCGCATCGTCGTAACGCGCGCCGCCGCCCAAGCCCTCGACCTCCTCAAGGCTTTGCAATTCGCCGGCGCCGTCCCGATTCTTCTGCCCGTCATCCAGATTCTTCCGCCGGAAGATTTTGCCGCCCTCGATGAAGCCCTTCGCCGTCTCGGCGAATTTGACTGGATCCTTTTCACCAGCCAAAACGCCGTTCGCATCGTCCACGAGCGGCTCGATGCGGCGCCACTTGAAACGAAGGCGCACATGCAAACTCTTCTCGCCGGCACGGTTGGCGAAGCCACGGCCACGGAAGCGGCAAGCGCCGGCTTCCGCGTCGCCCACGTTGCCTCACGTCCGCTCGGCGCAGCGCTCGCGGAAGAACTGGGAAATTGTCTCGAAGGGAAAAAAGTTTTCTTGCCGCGCAGCGACCGCGCCAATCCCGAAATGATCGTCGCCCTCGAAAAATTCGGCGCTCATGTTACTGAAGTCGTCGCTTACCGCACTCTCGCGGGGGAAGCGCAGGACCGCGACGTCGTTGCAAAGGCCATGAAGGCCGACGCCGTCCTTTTCTTCAGTCCTTCGGCCGTGGAAGGTTTTGACAGCGTGTGCGGCGCGGGGCGCCTTGCCGAATTTTCGGCACAGGGAATTGTCCTCGCCAGCGGCCCCGTCACGCTGGCCGCGCTGCAATCCAAGGGAATCGTAAATGCCGCCGCGGCAAAGGAACCCTCGGTTGCGAGGATTATCGAGGCTCTGGCACACTCATTTACGGCGCGTCGGCGGCAATCTTCGAGCCGCGCGGGCACACAATGACATTTCCCACCCAAAGACCCCGGCGTTTGCGGCGCAGCGAAATCTTGCGCTCGCTCGTGCGCGAAACGCGTCTCAGCGCGGCCGGCTTCGTTTATCCGATGTTCGTCTGCCCCGGCAACAAGGTTCGCCACGAAGTCGGTTCCATGCCCGGCGTCTTTCAGCAATCGGTCGATCAAATCGTCGAAGAATGCCGCGAAGTGGCCGGCCTCGGCATTTCGTCCGTAATTTTATTCGGCTTGCCGGAAACAAAGGACGCGACGGGCAAAAGCTCGCTTTCCAAGACAGGCGTCGTGCAGCGCGCCGTCGAAGGAATCAAAAAGGCCAAGCTCGATCTTCTCGTCATCACCGACGTTTGCCTTTGCGAATACACCGATCACGGCCATTGCGGCGTGTTCGAAAATGGCGAAGTGGCAAACGACGCCACGCTCGCCATTCTCGCCGAACAAGCCCTTTCTCACGCGCGCGCCGGCGCGGACGTCGTCGCGCCTTCCGACATGATGGATGGCCGCGTCGCCGCCGTCCGCAAAAAACTCGACGAAAATTCCTTCACCGACGTGGCCATCCTTTCCTACGCGGCAAAATATTGTTCCGCCTTCTACGGCCCGTTCCGCGAAGCCGCCGCGTCCGCGCCGCAATTCGGCGATCGCAGAAGTTATCAGATGGACCCGGCCAACGTCCGCGAAGCTCTGAAAGAAGTCGCGCTCGATCTCGAAGAAGGCGCGGACATCGTCATGGTCAAGCCCGCGCTCCCATACCTCGACGTAATCCGCGCCGTCCGCGAACGCTTCCACGTTCCCGTCGGCGCGTACAACGTCAGCGGCGAATACGCCATGGTCAAAGCCGCCGCGCAAAAAGGCTGGCTCGACGAAAAGCGCGTCGTGCTTGAAATACTGACGGGTATCGAACGCGCGGGTGCGGATATAATCCTCACTTATCACGCAAAAGACGCCGCAAAATGGCTGAAGTCTTGACCTCAACAAAATTCTCTCTATGAGCACACCACACACGTCACCCGCCAAAAAGCGGCCGCGCTCCGCGGAAATCTTCAGTCGCGCCGAACGGATTCTCGTCGGCGGTGTGAACAGTCCCGTCCGCGCCTTTCGTTCCGTCGGTGGCGACGCCTTGATCGTCGAGCGCGGCCAGGGCGCTTATGTTTACGACGCGGACGGCAACGAACTGATCGATTTTGTCTGCTCCTGGGGCGCGATGCTGCTCGGCCACGCCCATCCCGCCGTCACCGCCGCAATCGCGGAGCAGGCCAGCAAAGGCACCAGCTTCGGCGTGACCACGGAATTGGAATTGCAACTCGCAACCTTGATTCGCGACGCGATTCCGTTCCTCGAAAAAATTCGTTTCGTCTCGAGCGGCACCGAAGCCACCATGAGCGCGCTTCGCCTCGCTCGCGGCTTCACCAAGCGAGACTTGCTGCTCAAATTCGAAGGCTGCTATCACGGCCACGCCGATAGCTTCCTCTCGCAAGCGGGCTCCGGCCTTGCCACGCTCGGCATCGCCGAATGTCCCGGCGTGCCGGACGCCCTCGCCAAACTCACGTTAAACGCTCCGTACAACGATCTTGCCGCCGTCGAAAAAATCTTCGCCGCGCACGGCCGCAACATCGCCGCCGTCATCGTCGAACCCATTGCCGCCAACATGGGCGTCGTCGCGCCGGAAAAAGGATTTTTGCAAGGCTTGCGCGAAATCACGCGTAAACACGGCGCCTTGCTTATCGTCGACGAAGTCATCACCGGCTTCCGCTTGCACAACGGCGCCGCGCAGCAGCTTCTCGGCATCGAGGCCGATCTCACCACCATGGGCAAAATCATCGGCGGCGGCTTGCCCGCCGCCGCTTACGGCGGCCGCGCCGAAATCATGAACCACGTTGCGCCGCTTGGCCCCGTCTACCAGGCCGGCACGCTCGCCGGAAATCCCCTCGCCATGCGCGCCGGCATCGCCACGCTCACGGAACTCAAAAAGCCCGGCCTCTACGATCGCGTCAATTCACTCGCCGCGAAAATGGTTGCTGGATTAAAAAATGCTCTTGCGGAAGCGGGAATTCCCGCGCAAGTAAATTCTTACGCGTCGCTCGCGACCGTCTTTTTCACCGAAAACCCCGTGCGCAATTACCACGACGCAAAAACTTCAAATACCAAACGCTACGCCCGGTATTTTCGCGAAATGCTCGATCGCGGAATTTTTCTCGCGCCGTCGCAATTCGAAGCCGCCTTTGTTTCCGCGGCGCATTCTGAAGAAGACGTTGCCCGCGCGGTCGAAGCCGCCGGGCCGTGTCTGCGCGTAGTCGCGAACGACGCGGAATAAACCCAGAAAGAGAGTGCATCGCCATGGCTGAAGGCATCGAACTTCCCGAACATCATCACGGTCACGACGACGATCCTCTCGTTGTACCGGTTTCCCTCACCATTTCGATTTTGGCCGTTCTCGTCGCGATAGTCACCCTTCTCGGCCACCGCGCCCACACCGAAGAACTTTCCCGCGAGACGCAAGCCGCCAGCCGCTGGACGCAATATCAGGCAAAAAGCATTCGCCAGCATGAGGCGGAAAATACGTCGGACGTCGTGAATCTCGTCGCGAGCTTGGATAAGGAAAAAGGCGAGACGCTGCGCAAGAAATACGAAAAACAACTCGAGCACTACGCCAGCGACAAGGAAGACGTTAGCGAACAAGCCAAAGAGCTGGAAGCGGAGCGCGATCTGGCCGCGAAAAAGGCCGATCGTTTTGACGGCGGCGAAGCGTTGCTCGAAATTGGCCTCGTGATTTGTTCCATCACGCTGCTTGCAAAAAAGAAAGCCTTTTGGTTTGGCGGCATGGCCATCGGCGCCGCGGGCGTGATCATCGCCACCACCGGATTTTTATTGCACTAGGTGTGCCGGCCCCTGCTCCCTTCACGCACCGGCCGGAGGCCGCGCTTCTCGCAGCTTTGCCAGCTCCGCCGTCATCTTTTCCATCCGATCCAGCAATTCGCGATGGCGCGATTCATCCGTGCCGGGCTTTTTCCCGATGAAGGTGATCGTTCCGCCCGGCTCCAGCACGCACTGTTGCACTTCGTGAATGGATTCAAATCCCTGTTTCCGCGCCGCGGCTTCAAGCTGCGCCATCGTAATCAATTCGCGTTTCAGATTTCCCACCCGCACTTTTCCGTCCTCGATCAGTACGTCCGCGCGCCCCTCCACCAATTGGTCCAGCTTTCGGTGATTGTAAAGAAATCGCACCACGAGGTAATTCACGATCAAAAGCGAACTCGCGCCGATCACCCCGCCCGTCACCGTATTGTCGTCGCCAATAATCGCGTTCTGCACCGTATTCGAAAGGGTCAGCAGCACGACCAGGTCAAATGGATTCAGCTGCACCAATTCGCGCTTCCCAGACAGCCGCAAGCCGATAATCAGAAACGCGTAAACCGCAATCGGACGCAGTATTTTCTCCAAGACCGGCACCGCCAGTACAAACATATCCTTCCAAATATCGTGCATGCGCCATTGTCCTTCCCGGGGAAGATTCGTCTCCCCGCTGGAATCGATTTGCTGGCCAAACGCTGGCAGCGTAACACGCCACTCTCCGCGATTGAAGGTCGCCCGCCTGTCCCTTTGTACAGTCATTCATTCGAACCACTTGCCCGGCGGGCCAGCAGATATTCACGTCAAATTCCCTGTACACTCGCTGGGTACGGTCGCGCTTTCCTGTGCGGGCATGACCGGTTCGGCAATCTCGCGGAGGCAACAGGCGGCACCCGGCAATTCCGTGGAATGGAACCGGTCGCAACCTGGGACTGCGTTTTCATGTCAATTGACATCAGCTCAGCGGAAGGCTTGCTGAAAAGTTCGGCCACAGTCAAGGCACTCCTCGATTCGTCCTGCGAATTGCTCGCGGTTCTCCATCGCGACCGCACCGTTTCCCACGCCAACGCCGGCTTTTCCCGCGTCCTCGGGTACGATCCGGCTTGTCTTCTTGGCAAAACGCTCGACCTCTTGCACCATCCCGCCGAGTTTCGCGCCATTCGCGAACAGTTTGGCAACTACCAGGCGATCCCGGGCCAAAAAATTGCCGGCCGTTGCCGCCTCTGTTCGAAAGACGGCTCCTGGCTCTGGTTCGACTACGAATTCGTGAACCATTTGCACACGCCGGGCATTGAAGGCTGGCTCGTTTCCTTTCGCAACGTCACGGATTTGCGCCGCCTCGAAGCCGAACGCCAGGTTATTTCCGACGTCGTTCATGCGCTCAATCAAACTTCCAATCTCGATCAACTGCTTTGCCAGATTCATCAGGCTTTGACCAAGGTGGTTTGCGCGGAAAACTGTTTCGTCGCGTTGCATGAAGCCGCAACCGACATGTTTCATTTCGCTTTTTTCGTTGACCAGTTCGATCCGCCTCCTCCCCCGCAAAAAATTGCCCGCACCTGCATGGCATACGTCTTTCGAACCGGCCAGGCGCAGCTGATTCCGCAAAAAGAATTTGACCGCCTCGCCGCGGAAGGCGAAGTCGAACTCGTCGGCTCCGCTTCGCCCGCCTGGCTCGGCGTTCCGCTTCGAACGCCCACCGAAACCATCGGCGTGCTCGTCCTCCAGCATTATCAAAATGAAAATGCATACGACCAGCGCGACCTCGAATTTCTCGATTCCGTCGGCGGCCACATCGCTCTCGCCATCGAACGCCGCCGCAGCGAAGAAGCGCTGCGCAAAAGCGAATCGATGTTCCGCCTTTTGTTTTCGCACACGCCGCTTCCCACCTGGGTCTTCGACACGGAAACGGGAAAATTCCTCGAAGTAAACGAAGCCGCCGTAAAGCAGTACGGCTACACCGAAGACGAATTCAAGAAAATGTCGGTCCTCGATTTGCGTCCCGCGCGCGATCGCGCCACGAAGAGCGAAATCTGGCGATTCACTTCGCTTGACGCGTTCCATCAAGGGCAGTGGCTTCATGAAAGCAAGGACGGCCGCGTCTTCAAAGTGGAGCTCGTCGCGCACGAGCTCGATTATGCGGGCCGGCGCGTGCGGCTTGTCGTCGCGCAGGACATCAGCGAGCGGCAGCAACTGGAAGAACAATTGCGCCAGGCGCAAAAAATGGAAGCAGTCGGACGGCTTGCCGGCGGCGTCGCGCACGACTTCAATAATTTATTGATGGTCATCAAGGGCCACACGGAATTGCTGCTTGGATCGCTCGCGGCGGAGGATTCTTCGCGGCGCAAGATCGAGCAGATCGAACGCTCCGCCGACCGCGCCACGACTCTCACGCGCCAGTTGCTGGCCTTCAGCCGCATGCAAGTCTTGCAGCCGCGAAACATCAATCTGAATTCCATCGTGGAAGAGATGGGCAAGCTGATTCCGCGATTGATCGGCGAAGACATCGAACTGGCCATTTACCTTTCGCGCGACCTTGGAACGATTCGCGCGGACGTGAGCCAGATCGAACAGATCATCATGAACCTCGCGGTGAACGCGCGCGACGCCATGCCAAAAGGCGGAAAGCTGCGCATCGAAACTTCGAACGAAGAACTCGACAGCGCGTACAAATCCGCGCATCCGGTGGTGAAGCCGGGACGATACGTTTTGCTCGCCGTTTCCGACAACGGAATCGGCATGGACGCGGAGACGCAGGCGCATATTTTCGAGCCGTTTTTCACGACGAAAGAACAGGGGAAGGGAACCGGTTTAGGACTGTCTACCGTGTACGGAGTGGTAAAACAGAGCGGCGGCTTCATCTGGGTCTACACCGAATTGGGGAAGGGCGCGACGTTTAAGATTTATTTGCCGCGCGTGGACGCCGCCCTCGAGGATGCGGCGCATGCGCCTTCTTCGTCGCAGGTGATGCGCGGAACGGAAACCGTTTTGCTTGCCGAAGACGAGCAAGACGTGCGCGAAGTGGCGCGCGAATTTCTCGAATCGGCCGGCTACACCGTTCTGCTGGCCGCGAACGGCGCCGAGGCGCTGGCGCGCGCGGAAGAGCATCGCGACGCGATCGATTTGCTGGTGACGGACATGATCATGCCCGGAATCACCGGCCTCGAACTGGCGCGACGCCTGCGGCAACGGCAGGCGGAGCTCGGCGTAATTTACATGTCGGGCTACAGCGAGCAGGCCGCGGCGGAAGCGACGAAGTCCGATCTATCGGCTGCCGTTCTCACGAAGCCTTTCAGCCGCACGGCGATTTTGCGAGCGGTGCGGGAAATTCTGCAAAACAAAACCAAGAAATAAGTTCGCGTTTTTTCTCCCTAAAATTCAGACGAGCCTGGGACGGCGGCGGTGCCAGTCCGTGTGCTGCTGAAACGCGCGCGCGGCCTGGATGACCGCGGCGTCGTTTCCCGCGCGCCCCATGAAGTGCAGGCCGACGGGAAGATTTTTGTCCGTGAAGCCGCACGGGACGGAAAGGGCGGGGAGGCCGCAGAGATTGCCGATGGCGCCGAGCGGGTCGGGATAGACGACGTCGGTTTCGAGATTGGTTTCGAGCGTGGTTGCGGCGACGGGCTGCGACGCGGAAACGAGGACGTCGTACGTGTCGAAAAGTTCCGTCATTTTGCGCTGGAGGATTTCGCGCACCTGGAGGGCGCGAACGTAATCGGCGCCGCCGATCTGTTCGTTGACGTATCCGGCAAGTTGTCCGAGCGGGTCGGCGAGATCGGCCACTTTGCCGGAACGAATCAATTCGCGGAATGCGGCGGAGCCTTCGACGCCGATGATTACGCCGGCGGCATCTTCCCACGGGCCTTCGGGCAAGACGGCGGCGCGCGACGCGGGCGAATACTTTCGCAAAACGCGTTCCGCGGCGGCGTAGACTTTTTCAACCGGCGCATCGATTTTTTTCCAGGCGTTGGTGAGGATGCCGATGCGAAGCGGTTTTGCGCCGAGGTCGAGCGAAGCGGAATAAGTGAACGCGGCTTTGTCGATGGGCAGCGTGCTGCGATCGGCAAAATCGTGACCGGCGATGGCGGCGAAGACGCGCGCGCAATCTTCGGCGGAGCGCGCGAGCGGGCCGATCTTGTCCATGGAATACGAGAGAGCCATGGCGCCGAAGCGGCTGACGCGTCCGTACGTCGGGCGAAGGCCGCTTACGCCGCAATAGGCCGAGGGGCAAATGATGGAACCCCAGGTTTCCGTGCCGATGGCGAATGCGGCGAGGGCGGCGCCGACGATGGCGCCCGAACCGGACGAGGAGCCGCACGTCCAGCACCTGGTGTCCCACGGATTTTTCGTGGCGCCTTGGAGCGAGGCGCTGGCAAAGCGATAGCCCATGCCGCCGGCAAGCTCGATCATGGCGGCTTTGCCGAGAAGGACGGCGCCGACGCGGCGAAGATGCTCGATGACGGTGGCGTCGTGGTCAAAGACCTGATTGGCGTAAGGTTTTGCGCCCCAGGCGCAGGGAACGCCTTTGACGGCGAGCAAATCTTTCGCGGCGTAGGGAATTCCGTGAAGCGGACCGCGATAGTGGCCGCGCTGGATTTCTTTTTCGGCGGCTTGCGCTTGTTCGAGCGCGATGTCCGGCAACAATTTGGCGTACGCGTTGAGGCGAGGCCCAAGCTTTTCGCTGCGGTCGAGATAGGCTTTGGTGAGCTCGACGGGCGAAAGTTTCTTGGACTCGATGCGTTTTGCGAGTTCGCTTGCGGGCAGATGAAGAATTTCTTCGCTGATCATGGCGGCGGCTCAGGGCTTCTTCGCCGTGGCGGCGGGCGATGGGGCGGCGGGCTTGGCGGGTTTCTTTTCGCGCTCGACGGCGGGCTTTAAATAGAGGGCGGGGCTGTCGCCATTTTGGATGGTGTAGGCGCGGAGTTTATCGAGCGCCGGCTGCGCGAGGAAAGACAGGCGGCGGAGCTCGGCCTTTTGCTGGTCGTTGAAGCGGCCGGCGTATTGCTTGACGATGGAGTCGAAGCGGGCTTCGACCTCGGCGCGGCTTTGCTCGGAGAGCTTGGGAAAGTCGGGAGGCAGTTTGGGAAGCTGCTGATCGCCCGATGCGGAAGGGAGCGCGGCGGACGGAAGCGGCGAGGCGGCGGCCAAAGGAACGCCGAGGGAAAGAAGCGCGGCGCGGCGGGCAAACTCGCGGCGGGAGTGCGATTTTTGGTCAGTGGGCACGTTGGCCTCCGAAATTGGGAAAGAAAGTGTGCAGAGCGAGGCTACTGAATCTGGGGAAGAGCGTCAACGGCGGAACGGAGATTGTGGGCGTGGCGCACGAGCGGTTGGGAAGGGGAAGCTGGGCCGCCGTGCCATTCTGGGAAGAATTTGGGTACACCCCGGCTGTTTTTGTAAGAGTGGCAAATGCAGGACTTACGGGCGGAAAATGGGGTTGGCGGGCGAATTTTGAAAACTGAATATAGGCAATCCAGATGGTTGTGAAAAGAAAGGGGTTAGGGGAGAGGCAAAAGGGATCGTTGTGAAAAGAAAGGGGATAGCCAAACTGACGCAGATTGGGGTCCGAGGAGGATGGCCGGGTTGGGATTCCGGAAAAAGTGGGGGTGGACAGTTCGAATGGAGCTTGATTACACTCGACAGTGTAGCATAGAGTCTTTTACTAAGTCAAGAGATATTTTATCAGTATTCGAATGGATGGCGGAAGAGGACGGAGAAGAAAAATCAACGTCAAAACCCGCACCCTTAACCCCGAAGGGTGCGGCACCCTGGTTGACGTTGCCTTCGAGTGTTAGGTGTGCGTTGATCTTGCGTCTCGTTGAAGAAGAAAAAACCTGTTCGCCACCCGCCTTCTTCATTCGTGCGACGACGTCGATGCAAGATCGTCTAGAAGTTGTGAAAGAGCCTGCTGAAGCTCTACCGAACCTTTTAGGTGAGGCTTCCAATCCTTTTCAATCAGGGAACGGTCTGGAGCAGGCCACGCTCTTACCCATAGCCCATTCTTATCCGCGTACGGGACGTACCTAGGGATCTGCTCAGCGACGAGTTCGCCAGCGGTGTAAAACAGCACCGCGTGCCATATTGAGCCTGAATGGAATGGCCCATTCGAGCGATGCGTATTCAGATTTTCCTCCGCAGTCTGAATCGCATTCATGACCTTTTCCATCATGCCGTGGGACGCCTCGTGAAAGACAATCTCCAGTGCCGCAGTCCCCTGGTTGGCAGAGTCTGTGGTCGAAATCGTGGGCCGAGTTGGATGCACTGTTGTGTAGGCTCCCGCCCAATTTGCGTACGCGACTGCGTCCACGCGTACCGGGTATTGCGGCCACGGCTGGCCGTAGACCCGAATAAGTCGCGTGCATAGTGTCGAGCCGTACTGCGTCACCAATGGCTTGAGATAGCCAATCCACTCCCGATTCTCTGTATCATGTCGCGGCCACCAGTGTCTTCGGTAGATGGGAGCGGCGCTCAGCAGTACGGCTTTCAATTCTGCGGCGATTTGAACATTGGCCAGATCGGGAGAAACTTCTGCATCTTCGAGCTTGTCCTTAGTGGTTATGAGGCCCTCGTCGAAAAGAAGGTCGCGTTTGGTGATTGATTCTAAGTAGTAGGCTACTGCAGCATTCCATGATTCGCGCTCCGCTGGCGAGAGATGTTGCATCTCATCGCTATCGGCCCCAGTTAGGGCCAATGAATGTGGTCCCTTTTGCGGCTGAGAAAGGAATGCTTGTCGATAGAGGAAGTGGTGTAGGTTGATCCAGAACCCGCTATGGAAATCGAAGAGGTTAACTGGTGATTCTGCTTGAGCAAAAAGGCAAGAAGCGTTCGCAGCAAAACAAATGGCGAGGCAAAAGACACGAAAGCTGTAATTAATCTTCAGACTGCCCATCGCGTTATCTAGCATACCAAGCCCGACTCTCGGCCACAAAAGACGCCCTTTTGAGTTTTTGTGCTTGTGAGTTCGCGGCTGGCCGCGAATTCACAAGCGATTTCGTAGGGCGTCCGCTCTCCGTGAGCATTGTGAAGAAAAAATCTGTTCGTAGTCGGCAAACCAAGTTTGCTTGGAGCTAGGAACCGGCGTCCTCATCCAATCGACCATACGGGCAAGAAACTTCACTTTTCTTCCGCCATCTTTGCTCTCGCCACGGGGAGGGTGATCGTGTTCATGTCGATGGACTTGCCCGCGGGAATCAAGAGATACGGCTGGCCGTTATACTCCTTGCCATCATACAAGCCGACGGCGCCATTCCCCACAACCTCGAGTTTGCTGCCGGTCACCACGGCGGCAGTGGATTCGTCGATTGCGATTCCGAGCGCCTCGGGATGAGCGTTGAAAGCGATGAGGATCTTCCGGCGGGTGGAATCGCGCGCCGTCCAATGCGGCGCCAGCGTGGTGTTGCGAAAAAAACCAAATCCAGTGAACTTTCGCGCATATTGCGCCTGTGTATCCGCCGCGACGTGGGAAACGAATTGACTGAGGATGAGCGCACCCGCCGAAGTGCCGCCAACGACTCCGCCTCTTTCGGTTACCGATGCAATCGCCTTCTCGGTCCGCGTACCGACGTAAAGATCGGCCAGCTTGTCCGCATCTCCGCCGAGGATCCACACGGCCGACGCCGTCTCGAGCGGTTTAACGAATTCCGTGGAATCGGCTTCCGCGCGGCTACGCGCATGAAGAATGACCGCCTCTTGGAGATGGAACATCCCTGGTGCGTTCGACTTCAACCGCTCCAGCCCTTCCGGCGTGAGCCGTTCCGAATCGATCGCGGAGGGAATGACAACCAGCCGGCATTGCGCGCCTCCGCCCAATTCAACGAACCGCTTCGAGATGTCGTCTTGCGTCATTCCGCCACCCATTAGCACGAGCGAGCCATGCGCCGGTCCGGCAAAAACAACGGGCTCATTTTTGACTTGAAAGGCAGGCGAGAAAACTGCGCTGACCACGAGGCAGGCGAGAAAGATGGTGGAACGCATGGGTATCTCCCGGAAACGAAATAGATGGCATGTTGAGATGGCATGTCGATCGGCTTTTGGGCAGAAGCGACGGCTGACCGACGCGAGTTTTTGTACCACGACGAAGGAGAGAGTTTACATCACGACCTTATCGGACAAGCATCCTATTGACGAGGTGAGGCGATCCTACTAAGGTCGGAAGTACGGAATATGAATAAGAAGGCGCAAACCGGCATGAGGCAGCTGTTTTCTCGACGGCGGTCGTGGTTGTGCCTGCTGGTGGCGATCACGTTTTTGTACAACCCGTTTCTTGTGGCGGCGACCGGTTTGGGCGGCTGCAACGTGAGCCATTTGCCGAGCTTTCGGGCGACGGTGGCGTCGCTGGAGTTGGTGAAGAGCGCGCCGGAGGAAAAGCGCGAGACGACTTTGGTTCCGGATGGCGATGTTCGCTGGGCGCCGCCTGTTTCTCCTTTACGTGAATACACAACCCGCTTTGAGAAGATCGACGCGAGTTCTTCTGTATCCGCGCAGTTTTTGCCGCAAGGTAATCTGTTTTTTCGGCCGCCCCCCGCGGCCTGATCGCTTTTTTTTCGCAACGAATTCATCGAAATAGAGAAGTTTTGCGCCGCTCGTTTGCGGCAGAGTGTTTAATAGTCGGGCCCATTTGAAAATTCTGCAGGTGTTCATGACTACAAAAAGATTGTGGATCGTTGTCGTCGTATTTTTGGCGTTTGGAATTGTCGCGTGGCGATGGATGGCGCGGACGCCGACGGAAGCCGAAGAACATGCGCACGCGGGAACGGAAGGCGGCGCGATCCCCGCGGCCGTTGCACGGGTGGAGAGGAGGGATCTCGCCGAGACGCTGACGATTGCGGGCGAGTTCAAGCCATTCCAAGACGTGGACGTTCACGCGAAAGTGGCGGGATACATCCGGCGGATTTCCGTGGACGTGGGAGACCACGTAAAAGAGGGCCAGACGATTGCGGAGCTGGAGATTCCGGAAATGGCGGCGCAACTGGCGGGAGCGGATGCGGCGGTGCGAGCGGCGCAACAGCAGATACGACGGGCCGAGGGCGAGCTGCAACGGGCGCAATCGACGCACAGCGCGGCGCATGCGGGATACGAGCGATTGAAGCAGGCGGCGGCGTCGCGCGCTGGGCTTGTGGCGCAACAGGAAGTGGACGATTCGCAGGCGAAGGACCTTGGCGCGGAGGCGCAGGTGGCGAGCGCCGAGGCGGAACTGGCGGGCGCGAAGCAGCAATTGGAAGTGGCGCAAGCGAATCAAAGACAGTTCAGCGCGATGGCGGGATACACGCGGATTGCGGCGCCATTTGCGGGAGTGATTACGAACCGATATGCGGACACGGGCGCGCTGGTGGCGGCGGGGACAACGTCGAGCACGCAAGCGATGCCGGTGGTGAAGCTGGCGCAAGTGTCGAAATTGAGGCTGGTGGTCGAGATTCCGGAATCGGCGGCGGCGCAGATTCGATTGGGCGAAGCGGTGAAAGTGCACGTGGAGGCGCTGCACACGGACATCGAAGGAAAAGTGGCGCGGTTTGCGGCATCGCTGGAACGGCAGACGCGGACGATGGAGACGGAAATCGATTTCGAAAATAAAGACGGGAAACTGCTGCCGGGAATGTACGCGGAAGCGAAATTAGTGTTGCGCGGGAAAGCGAACGCGTTGACGTTGCCGCTGGAAGCGGTGGCGCGAACGGGAAGCGAGGGGACGGTATTGGTGGTGAATGGACGGAACGAGCTGGAGGAACGCCACGTGTCGCTGGGGATGGAAGACAGCGCGCGCGTCGAGATTGTGTCAGGAGTGAACGAAGGCGACCGCGTGGTGATTGGAAGCAGGAGCCAATTCAGGGCGGGGGATCGAGTGCAGCCGAGCGGCGCGGAAGCGGGCGGCGGAGCGAAGGAGAAATAATGTCGGGCTTCTCGATTCGGAATCCATTTTTGATCATTGTGGCGTGCCTGATGATCACGATTGTGGGCACGGTGGCGCTGGTGCGGATGCCGGTGGACCTTTTTCCGCCGATTAATATTCCGGTGGTGGTGGTGGCGACGTTTTATTCGGGAATGCCGCCGCAACAGATTGAAACGAACATCACGAATCCGTTCGAAAGATTCTTTACGCTGGCGAGCGGAGTGGACCACATCGAGTCTCGATCGCTGCCTGGGGTGAGTTTGATCAAGATCTATTTTCAACCGGGGACGAATGCGGACGCGGACCTGAGCACGATTTCGAATCTGGCGATGGCGGATCTGCGGCGACTGCCGCCGGGGACACTGCCTCCGGTGGTGCTGAAGTTCGACGCGTCGAGTTTGCCGGTGTGCTTGATTACGTTAAAAGGCGAAGGATTGAACGAAACGGATTTGCAAGACCTTGGGCGGTATACGGTGCGAAATCAGATTGCGAACGTGCCGGGAGCGTCGGTGCCGCAGCCATTTGGAGGAAAGTACCGCCAGATTATGGTGTACGTCGATCCGATGAAATTGCAGGCGCATCAATTGAGCGCGATGGACGTGGTGCGGGAAGTGAATGCGAGCAATCTGATTTTGCCGGCGGGAGACGTGAAGATTGGGCCGTTCGATTACAACTTGTATTCGAACAGCCAGGCGCCGGCGCCGGCGGCGATCAACACGATGCCGCTGAAAACGGTTGGGGCCTCGTCGGTGCTGGTGGGAGACGTGGGCAAGGCCGTGGACGCGCAGGCGATTCAGACGAATATCGTGCTGGTGGACGGGCAGCCGTCGGTTTACCTGCCGATTTTGAAACAAGGCGGCGACACGAACACGATTGCGGTGGTGGACGGAATTCGCGAGGCGCTGAAGCGATTGGTGGACGTGCCGAAGCAATTGATGACGCGAGTGGTGTTCGATCAATCGTTGTTTGTGAAAACGGCGATCGGCAATTTGATGCGCGAGGGAGCGATTGGACTCGTGCTGACGGGGCTGATGATTCTGCTGTTTTTGGGGAGCATGCGCGCGACGGCGGCGGTGTTTCTGTCGATTCCACTTTCGGCGCTGGCGGCGTTTCTGGCGATCAGCGCGGGCGGCGGAACGGTGAACACCATGGTGCTGGGCGGGCTGGCGCTGGCATTTTCGCGGCTGATCGATAATTCGGTGATCGTGCTGGAAAACATTTTTCGGCATCTGGAATTGGGAGAAGCGCCGGAAGTGGCGGCGGAAAAGGGCGGGAAGGAAGTGGCGCTGGCGGTGCTGGCGGCGACGCTGACGACGGCGATCGTATTTTTTCCGGTGGTATTTTTGTACGGCGTGAGCCGGTTTTTATTTATTGCGCTGGCGACGGCGGTGATTTTGTCGCTGTTTGCGTCGTACATGGTGGCGATGACGGTGGTGCCGCTCTTCTGCGCGAAATGGGTGAGGTTGCATCAGGCGGATGAGGCGGCGGGAGAAGGGGCCATCGAAGCGCGATTGGGAAAACTGGCGAAGAAGTTTGATTTTTATTTTGGAAGGATGCTGCACAAATACGATTTGTCGGTGAACAAGGCTTTGTTGCGACCGGTGGCGACGGTGACGGGGCTGGCGGGCGTATCGCTGCTGGCGCTGTCGCTCTATCCGCTGCTGGGCGTTTCGTTTTTTCCGCGGACGGATGCGGGGCAGTTTGTGATCAATGTGAAGGCGCCGTCGGGGACGCGCGTGGAGTTGACGGAAGAATATGTGAAGAAAGTGGAAGAGACGGTGAGGGAAGTGATTCCGCAATCGGACCTCGGAATGATTGTTTCGAACATCGGAATCACAACGGATTTTTCTGCGATTTATACGCCGAACTCCGCGCCGCACACGGCGTTCGTGCAAGTGAGTTTGAAGGAAGGGCACAAGACGGGAAGTTATGAATATATGCGGCGGGTGCGCGAGCGATTGAGCCGAGCGGTGCCGCAGCTCGGCACGTATTTTCAGTCTGGTGGGTTGGTGGACGCGGTCGTCAACCTGGGATTGCCGGCGCCGATCGACGTGCAAGTGAGCGGAAGCAGCATGAGAAAAGCGTATGCGGTGGAAGCGGACATTGCGGCGAAGGTGAGAAAGCTGCCGGAAGTGAACGACGTGCTGATTCCGCAAGATGTGGATTATCCGGCGCTCGAACTGGACGTGGACCGGGAAAAAGCGAGCCAGCTGGGGCTTTCGCAAAAAGAAGTGGTGGACAACGTGATTACGGCGCTGACGTCAAACGGAATGATCGCGCCGAATTACTGGATCGATCCGAAGAGCGGGAATCCGTATTTGCTGACGGTGCAATATCCGGAAAACCAGGTGAAGAGCGTGACGGACATGGCGCAGATTCCGCTGCGAGGAGCGCGGAGCACGGCAACGACGTCGCTGGACAGCGTGGTGAAGGTGAGCGCGATCTCGTCGCCGACGGAAGTGGATCACTATCAGCTATTCCGCGTGGTGGATTTGTATGTTTCGCCGAAGGCGGAGGATCTGGGGCGGATTACGAAGGACGTGGAAAAAATAATCGCCGAGACAAAATTGCCGGAAGGAGTGCGAGTGAATTTGCGCGGGTCGGTGCAGGGAATGCGCGCATCGTTCCGGAGTTTCGGAATTGGGCTGATTCTTTCGGTGGTGCTGGTCTATTTGGTGCTCGTGGCGCAATTCGCGTCGTGGCGAGATCCGTTCATCATTTTGCTGGCCGTGCCGCCGGGACTTGCCGGCGTGTTGCTGCTGTTGCTGGCGACGGGAACGACGCTGAACGTGATGTCGCTGATGGGAGTGGTGATGATGGTGGGAATCGTGGTGTCAAACAGTATTTTGATCGTGGAATTTGCGCGACATCTGGTAAAGGAAGGGAAGCCGCTGGCGGAAGCGGTGAGCGTTGCATCGCGGCTGCGGCTGAGGCCGATCCTGATGACTTCGCTCGCGACGGTACTGGGAATGATTCCGATGGCGCTGGGAACGGAGCCGGGGAGCGAACAATACGCGCCGCTGGCGCGGGCGATCATCGGCGGGTTGCTGGTGTCGGTGGCGGTGACGGTTTATCTGGTGCCGGCGGCGTATTTGCTGGTGCATCGAGCAAAGGTGGCTGCGAGCGGAGCGACGGAATGAGCGGCGGGGCGATGCGCGCGGGTCTTGCAATCCTGCTGGCGATGGCCGGAAATGTTTCCGCGCAGGAAGCGGCAAATACGGCGGGGCCAACACGGCAGAAATTGACTTTGACGCAAGCGGAAGCGATTGCGCTGAAGAACAATCCGCAAGTCAGCGTGGCGCGATTGAAAGCGATGATCGCGGGAGAATTCGTACGGGAACAGCGATCCGCGCTATTGCCGACTGCGAGCATCAATTTGACGGGCGTGGAGGCGAATGCCGGGAGCCGCGTGGCGGCGGGCGCGCTGGGCAATTCAATTGTTTTTCCGCGAGCGGCGGAAGGGGTGGCGCTGAATCAACTGATCACGGATTTTGGGCGAACGACGAATCTGGTTGCGAGCGCGCAATTCGCGGCGAAAGCGGAAGAAGAAAATGCGGCGGCGACGCGGGCGCAGATTTTGCTGGCGGTGGATCACGCGTTTTATGGCGCGCTGGAAACGCAAGCGCTGGTGCAAGTTGCGCAAGAGACGGTGCAGGCGCGGCAATCGCTTGCAGACAAAGTGGCGGCGCTCGCGAAAGCAAAATTGAAGTCGGAACTGGACTTGAGTTTTGCGAACGTGGATTTGTCGCGCGCGAAACTGCTGCGACTGGAAGCCAAAAATAACGCGGAGAGCGCGCTGGCAGAGCTGTCGGCCTTGCTTGGGTATGCGGAAATGCAGAACTTTGAGCTGATTGAGGAGGCGGGAGAGGGCGCGGCACCGGGGGACGATCCGGCGCCATTGATCCGAGAAGCGTTGCAACAGCGGCCGGAAGCCAATGCGATGCGCCTGGAAGAACAGGCGGCGGAAAAATTCAGCCGAGCGGAGCACGACTTATGGCGGCCGACGGTTGCGGCGATGGGAGTGGTGGGTGAGGCGCCGGTGCGCGACGATCATATTCAGAACTGGTACGGAGCCGTGGGCGTGAATATCCAGATTCCGGTGTTCAATGGATTTTTGAACAACGCGCGCGCCAAGGCCGCGGATTTGCAGGCGGGTGCAAGTCACGAGCGATTGCTGGATGTGCAGAACAACATCGCGCGGGACGTGCGAATCGCGTGGCAGGATTCAAACCGCGCGTACGAGCAATTGAGCGTGACGCAAGAGCTTCGGCAAGAAGCGAATTTGGCGCTGGAATTGGCGCAATCGCGCTACGACCTGGGTTTGAGCTCGATCGTGGAATTCAGCCAGGCGGAATTGCAAAAAACGGAAGCGGACATTTCCGATACGTCGGCGCGATATCAGTTCGAACTTGCGGGACGGACGCTGCGTTACGTAACGGGCAGCCTGAAGTAAACGGCGAGCGTGGCGATAGGCCAGCAAGACGCGCTCACACTCGAGCGAGCGCGCCTACGGAAAACACCGACTGCGGGAAACACGATCGCGAGAAGTGTGAACGGATATGGGAAGATGTGCGAAGCGGAAAATGGAAACGATGACGGGAAAAGACGAGCGGGCACAATCTGGACAAGAGTTGTTCGACGGGTACGCGAAGAGCTACGACGCGGCGCTTTCGAGTGCGCTCGCGCCGTCGGGAGAAGGCCGCGAGTATTTTGCGGAAGGGCGGGTGAAGTGGCTGCAGCGTTGTTTGCGGGAGCTGGGCGTGAGTCCGCTGCAGGTGCTGGATTTTGGTTGTGGAGATGGGTCGACGACGCCGATGTTGCAGAGAATTTTGGGCGCGGAGTCGTGCGTCGGCGTGGACGTTTCGCCGAAATCGTTGGAGGTTGCGCGCGCGTCGCACGCAAACGAGCGAATACGATTTGAACTTATCCGCGAAATGCAGAGCGGGTGGGAGATGGATCTGGCGTATTGCAACGGCGTGTTTCATCACATTGCGCCGGAAGCGCGGCCGGAAGCATTGCAGATGATTCGTGGCGCGCTCAAGCGGGGAGTCTTTTTTTCGTTTTGGGAGAATAACGCGTGGAATCCGGCGACGCGTTACGTGATGTCGCGCTGCGCGTTTGATGAGGATGCAATTTTGCTTTCGCCGCGCGAGGCGCGGACGCTTCTAAGGGAATCCGGATTCGAGGTCATTCGAACCGATTTTCGTTTTATTTTTCCGCGCGCGCTGCGCGGTTTGCGCAAGCTGGAAGATTTGGTTTACCGGCTGCCGCTGGGCACGCAGTTTCAGGTTCTGTGCCGCAAAAGCGAGTGATCCTGCCCGATAATCCGCGGAAAGATCATTTGAATGTAACCATCATGACGCGCGATGGTCTTGGATTCCGCATTTTGTTTGGTCGCCGCGAAAAACAGACCCCTCGCTTCGCTCGGGATGACAGGGTAGAGTTCGTGTCGATGGGTGAATATATTTTTTGGCTCGCCGATTGATGCAGCGGAACGTCTTCGGATCAAGCCTGATCGAGGCCGGTCAGAGTGCGCACGTGAACTTCGAGCGCTTGATTGTACTGGCGCTCGATTTGCAATTCGGTTTGCAATTTTTTGACGAGCAATTCGAGGCGCGAGATTTCCGCGCGAAGTTTTTGCATGTCGATGCCGGTGGGCGCCGGGCGTTGCGGTGCGGGCGCGAACGGAGCGGGTACGGCCGGTGCCGGAGGACGAGGCGTGAACGCATCGGCCAGGGCGCGAGGCCAGGCCGGGTCGGCGCCCGTGTGCGGCAAATGCGATGGAGCGGCGGGCGGCGCGGAATGTGACGGAACGGGAGCCGGCGGCGGCGCAAACAAGCCGGATAACGCTGAGGGAGCATCGTGGCGGGGCGCGGCGGATTCTTCGGGCGCGCGCTTCGGTTCGAGCAACGTTTTCACGCGCGAGATCAATTCCTGCGGCTGAAACGGTTTGCGGATGAGTTCGTCGGCTCTGACGGCGACGGCTTTATCGGCGACGCTTTTGTTCACGACGCCCGACATGAGAATGACCGGCGTGGCGCTAAATTGGGCGTGCTCGCGAATCTGGCTGCAGACGGAATAGCCGTCGGTATCGGGCATGATGACGTCGGTGATGACGGCGTCGGGCGGATTTTGTTCGAACTGGGAGAGCGCCGACGCGGCGTCGGCACAGGTGATGACGTTGAAATTTTCGCGGCGGAACGCGATTTTGATGACTTCGCGCATGGTGGCGCTGTCGTCGATGAAATAGACGGTGGGCGTCTGCTTTGGCGGCGCGTCCGTCAGCGGGGGAATGGGCATCGTTTCGCTCATAGCGCTTCCTTGTCCGCCGTGTCGCGAGAGGTTTCATCGAACTCGCGCATGGCATCGAGCATGAGATCCGTCGCCGAGCGCAAAACGGTGCGCTGAGACGACGTCATACCGTAAGCAAATTTGTAAACGCCGGAATTGTTGTCGACGCAATTTTTGATGATGTGGATGACGGCTTCGTCGCCAAAAAGATTTCCACATTCGGCGTGCGAGATTTCTCCCGCGTCAAAAAAAAGAACGGCGTCGGTTTCGCCGGCATTGATGTGCAGGGCGCCGGTCTGGTGCGCGTGGCCGAGCATCTGCAAGACACCGGGAAGATCGTGATGCGTGAGGCTGCCGCTGAGGCTGGTATCGGACTGCGTGAGCATCTGCGTCGGCTGGAAACCGTTGGCTTTGCTGATGATGATGTTTTTGACGTGCGTGGCGATCACGGGCGGAGCGAGGTGGCGGTCAATGTAATCGTCGCAGCCCGCCTGAAAGGCTTCCATGAGCGCGCGCTGGCTGCCGTCGCCGAGGGCGATAATCAGGAGACCGGCGTTTTTCGCGTCGGCATGAATGATGCGCGCCAATTCGAGCGCGCCCATTTCGCGCATATTGGTGGAGCAAAGGATTGCAGCGGGCGTATCGTATTCGAGCGTGGTCAGCGCGAACGAAGCTTGCGTGCAGGACTTCACGTCGAAAGCTTCACGCTTGAGCGCGTCGCCGAGGCGCTTGGAAAAATAGACATTGCTGTCAATCAACAAGATTTTTGCGGGGCGGCCGGGCAGCATCATGCGCGGACCTCCGCCGGTACTTGAGCGGGAGAAGCGGCGCGGACGGCGGGGCTGCCGGGCGTGAGCGCTTCGAGATCGAGGACTTCAATGACGTCGCCGCCGTGAGAGAGCCATCCGGCGACGTGCGCGGAGTCGGATTCCGAGCGCGGCGTCATGTCCACGGTGATGAGTTCGCAATCGCCGCTGACGGGAAGCGCGACCGGTTCCTTGCGCGCGCCGAAGACGCGCGTGGCGATGAGATAAAAACGGCGTACGGACAATTTTTTGCCGACAAGCTGCTCGGAGATGTCGCAAACGGGAATGATGCGGCCGCGGCGAAGAATGGCGCCTTCGATGGCGGCAGTATTGTGCGGAAAGCGAAACACGCGGCTCGGCGCGATGAGCTCGACGATTTGGCGTGCACGCACGGCGAAGCGGCGTTCGCCGAGGCGAAGCAGGACGAACGATTCAAGCGCGATTTCGGCGACGATCGTCATTCGGGGGCCGATGCCTCCGCGGAAGGTTGCTGGCGCTCGGCGCGCAAGACGCCGTCGAGCAGCGTCAATTCTTCGACCGTGAGAAAGCCTTCCGGCTTTACGACCGGGACGATGGTTTGATCGAGCGCCGTGAGGCCGCGGTACCATTCGCGTTCTTCGTGGCAAAAGGTTTGCGGAAGTGCCTGGAGGTAAGTCATCGTGGTCATTTTGTCGATGCCGTCGATGAGGAGAGCGGCCGGAGTCTGCCGCAGAAAAAAAATAAGCGACGCCGACGCGGCGGGAATGCCAAAGTGCGAAGTGCCGCTGACGACGTAATGCGTGGTGTCGCCGCGGCGAATGGTGTGGCGCACTTTCGGTATGGCGGCGTGCGCGATTTCTTTCGTCGTTCCGGTGAGTCCGTCGACGCTGCGCACTTCTTGCACGGACGCGGAGGAAATGGCAAAAAGCTGGCCGCCGATGCGGAACAAGATGATTTGCTCGGCGCGCGGCGCACGAGATTTGGCGGCCGGTGCGGGCTGCATTAGCGCACGCCCACCGGAGTGGCGCGGCAGAGGCTGAGCACGCGCTTCTCAATTGCGGAGTAGATGTCGTCGATCGGCAGAACTTGTTCGACCGCGCCGGTTTTGATGGCTTCGGCGGGCATTCCGAAAATCACGGAAGTGGCTTCGTCTTGCGCGAAGACGATGCCGCCGGCGGACTTGATGGCTTTTGCGCCGGCAGCGCCGTCGTTGCCCATGCCGGTGAGAATGGCGGCGATGGCCATGGGACCGGCGAATGCGGCGACGGATTCAAGCGTGACGTCGATGTTGGGAAGATAACCGTTGAGGCGGCCGGTGGCGCTGTCGAGCTGTATACGCGCGGTGGGAGAAACGCGCAAGTGCTGGCCACCCGGACAAATGTAAAGCGCGCCGGGTTGCAGAACGTCGTTCGCGGCGGCTTCTTTGACGCTGATGCCGGTAAATTCCTCGAGTTGCGCGGCGTATTGCGTGGTGAAGGCCGCCGGCATGTGCTGCACAAGAATTACGGCCGCCGGAAAATCTTTTGTGAAGCCGGGTGCGAGGCGCATCACCGTTGCGGGTCCGCCGGTGGAAGCGGCGAGCACGACGACAGGAAAGCGCTGATCCGAATTGCTGCTGGGCGCGGAAATGCGCGGCGCGGCGGGTTTCACGGGCGCGGCGGGTTGGCCGTTGCCCGATTGCAAAGTGGTGGCGAGGCGCGAAGCGGTGCGGACGACGCGAACTTTTGCGGCCATGCGGACTTTGCGCAGAAGTTCTTCCTTGACGCTGTTCATGTCGAGATCGATGGCGCCGGAAGGTTTGGCGACAAATTCGATTGCGCCGAGTTCGAGCGCTTTGAGCGTGCTGGAAGCGCCTTCGCGCGATTCGGAGCTCACGATCACAATGGGCCGCGGATTGGTGGTCATGATTTGCGCGGTGGCTTGCAAGCCGTCCATGTGAGGCATGTTGATGTCCATGGTGATGACATCGGGCTTGAGCGATTCCGCGAGCGCGACGGCTTCGCGGCCGTCTTTGGCCTGACCGACGACTTGCAGTTGTTCGTCGGCGTTGAAAATCGTTTCGAGCACCTTGCGCATGAAGGTGGAGTCGTCGACGACGAGCACGCGGAACTTTTTGCTGGGAATAGTTGCCATAATCGCCTACGCCACGGGAACGACCGGACGCGTCACCTCCGATCCCATAAGTTGTTCGACAGCCGCGATGAGCTGATCTTCTTGAACGGGTTTCGTGAGGAATGCCACTGCGCCTTCCTTCATGGCGCGGTCGCGATGTTTCGCGCCGGCGCGAGAGGTCACGACCATGACCGGAATGCGCCGCGTTGTCGGGCTCTGGCGCATCTGCGCCATCAATTCGTAACCGGTCATGCGCGGCATTTCGAGGTCGGTGATGACGAGATGGCAGCCGTGCTGCGCGATGAGTTCGGCGGCTTCGAGGCCGTCGGAGGCGAGTTGCACGCGGTAGCCGTTCTTTTCGAGCATGCGTCCGACGAATTTGCGCACGCTGATGGAATCGTCCGCCACGATGATGACGCGCTCGTGCTGCACGCGGTCGATGGCTTCCGTGGGAATGGTGCCCTTGGCGACGGCGGCGGAGCCTGGCGCAAAAATTCTGGCGGCGCTGGCGCTCGCTTGCAAGGCGCGGCGTTCGTTTGGTTCGGACGCAACGATGCGATTGAGATCGATCAGCAAAATCAAGCTGCCGTCTGGCGCGATGGTGGTGCCGGGGAAAAGTTTCACGCGGCGAAGATATTCGCCGAGGCTTTTGATAACGATTTCGTCTTTGCCGAGCACTTCTTCGACGATGAGGCCGACCTGGCGATTGTCCACGTTGGCGACAACCATGCGGAAATAGCCGTTGATGGGTTCGAGCGTCGGCAAGCCGAGATGCGTATCGAGGCGTATGACTTCGGTGACAACGTCGCGGACCTTGGTGAGAAGTTTTCCGCCGACGTCTTCGATTTCGTCGGCGCGAATGCGGCGAATTTCCTCGACGACGGGAAGAGGCAACGCAAAATTGGCGGTTCCACAACGAACGAAGAGCGCGGGCGAGATGATCAGCGTCAGCGGTACTTTCAGAGTGAACTTCGTGCCTTGGCCGGGCGTGCTGTGAATTTCGATTTCGCCGTTAAGCGTGTTCAGGTTGGCGCGAACGACGTCGAGCCCAACGCCGCGGCCGGCAAGTTCGGTTTTGGAGGCGGCCGTGGAGAAGCCCGGATGGAAAATCATTTCGCGAAGGTCGCGTTCGGTGAGGCGGTCCGCGGTTTCCGGAGAAACAAGGCCGCGCTCAATCGCAGCTTTGCGCACGCGGTCGTAATCGATGCCGCGGCCGTCGTCTTCCACTTCGATGTAGATGTGATTGCCGCGATGATACGCGCGGAGTGTGACGCGACCGGTGTCGGACTTGCCGCTCGCCTTGCGCTCGTTGGGGAATTCAATGCCGTGCGCGACGGAATTGCGCAGCAAGTGGACCAACGGATCGGAAATTTGCTGAATGATGTTGTTGTCAAGTTCGGTCTCGCTGCCGAAGAGATCGAGTTCGACGATCTTGTCCGCGGAATGAGCGGCGTCGCGAACGGCGCGCGAAAGGCGCGAATAGAGGGTTCCGATGGGCACCATGCGCGCGGCGGTGATTTCGTCCTGCAAGTGGTGCGCGAGTTTTGTGAACTCGTCGATGTCGCCTTCGACCCGGCCGATAAAGCCGCCGAGCTGCGTAAGAACTTCATTCACGTCGGCGGAAATTTCCGTCATGGAGCGAGAAAGAATGTTCACGTCGTCGTAGCGGTCCATCTCGAGTTCGCTGAATTCGGAGAGGAACGAAGTGTCGCCGGCGGCGGCGCTCGTCAACATTTGCCGAGTCGGCTGCTGCGGTTGTTTTGAAACCGGCCAATTCGAGCTGAGCTTGTTGTACTCGTACTTTTCCTGAAACTCGGCGACTTTGCCCTGCAAACGTTCTTTTGAAAAACTGAGGGTTTCGACGAGGCGTTCGAGTTCGGTGACGCGGCCGACCATGCGCGTGCGGTTGATGACGAGTTCGCCGACCGTGTTCATCATGCGGTCGAGCCGCGCGAGCGAAATGCGCACGGACTTTGCCGCGTTTACGGCCTGCTGCTTATCGCCCGCGTTCACGCGCGCGGCGGGAGCCTCTGCCGGCGCGGGTTGCGCCGATTCCTCTTGCACCGCCGGGACAAGTTCGCCCGCTTCCATTTCCACCGGCGCGAATTCCGCGATTTGCGCGAGCAGGGAATCGACGCCGTTGCGCATGTCGGCTTCGTCCGCCCACTGCTTTTGCAGCGTTTTCTTCAAAACGTCCGTGGAGATGAGGCAAAGATCGATGACTTGCGGCGTCGGTTCGAGTTCGCCGTCGCGCATGCGGCCGATCAAATCTTCGACGCGGTGGGCGATGGCGCCGAGCCGCTTCAAGCCGACTTGCGCCGCGGAACCTTTTACGGTGTGAATGGCGCGGAAAAGCTTGTTGATCTCTTCCGGATTATTGTTGCCTTCAAGCGCGAGCAGGCAATCGCTGATGATTTGCAAGTGCTCTTCCGCTTCCGGTTGAAAGAATTCGAGAATTTCGGCGGGAACTTCGTCGTCGAGCGGCAACGCGTCAAAATAGGAGCCGGTGGCGGCGGAGACCAATTCCTGCTCGGGTTCGCCAAGCATTGCATTGGCGGAGTGGCTGCGTGGCGCCGAAAGATTGAGCGGAGGCGGCTCAACCGGAAACGCAAACCGATACCGTTCCTTGAACGCGGCGATGTCTTCGACGTTTTCCTTGCCGGTGTCGCTGATTTCAAGAAGGTCGGTTTCGAGCACGGAAATGCCGTCGGAAAGAAATTCGGTAAGCGGGCCGTGCAGATCTTCGCCAAGGGACGCATTCAAGGCGTATTGAAAAACGTGCGCGAGCTTGCCTGCGACTTCAGAAAATTTCGTGTAGCCGTAGCTGCCGGACGTTCCGCTGAGCGTGTGCGCCGCAATGTAGAGCCGCTCCATATCCTCGCGCTTCGGCTCGATCTCTTGGAGCACGCCGACGTATTCCCGCAAATATTGCAGGTGCTCGGAGGCTTCCTGGAGGAAGAGTTCCACGGCTTCGCGGTCTGGTCCGCTCATGCGCGTCCCTCCGCCACAAGTTCCGGCTTCAAAATCTCTTCGGCCGTGGGTTTGCGATACAAAATGCAATCGTTCAGCACGATGGCTTGAAACTTTACCGGCATTTTAGAAATCGATTCGGAATGGCCGAGGAACAAGTAGCCGCCGGGTTCGAGCGAATCGTAAAAGCGCTGCACGAGCTCGCGCTTCCGCTCTTCCGAAAAATAGATGAGCACATTCATGCAGAAAATCAGGTCCATTTTGCCGACGTACACCGGATTCGAAAGATTCATCTGGACGAAATTCACCATTTTGCGAATTTTCGGCCGCACGTGAAAAGCGTTTCCAACCGGCGCGAAATGCGCGGCAAGTTGTTTCTCACTCACGCTTCCAATCGCCCGCCCGGAATACGTGGCGCGTTCCGCGATGTCGAGCGCCTGCCGTCCAATGTCCGTCGCAAGAATTTCGACATTCCATGCGTCGGAAAAGGCCAGGGTATCCGCAACGGTAATCGCAATCGAATACGGCTCTTCGCCCGTCGAACAGCCCGCGCTCCAGACGCGCAACGTGCGCGGATTCTTCCAGAATTTCTTCACGTGCAATTCCGGCAAGATGCGCTTTTCAAACGCTTCGTACACGCCGGGATACCGGAAAAACGTGGTTTCCTGCGTGAGCAGGCGTTCGAGCAGCGCCTGGTAATCCGGCGTCGCCTTGCGCATGGCGCGCAAGAGTTCCGTGCCGTGTTTGTGGCCTTTTTCTTTCATGTATTCGCGCACACGCGTGGAGAAGAATCGCTCGCGCGATTCGTCAAACGAGATTCCCGTGCGTTCATGAATCAGCATGCGGATCTCACTCGACTCGTGCTCGGTCAAACCGATCTCGTGTCCCTGGCGTTCGCTCATCGTCATTCGGCTCGCGTTGCCGGCCTCCGCCGGAATAGAAACTTACCGCTTACCGCAGAGCGCCTGCCGGGACGGGGCGCTCGGATTCCGTTGCAGCGCTGGCCGCCGCCTTCGAAGCCGCGCGGAATTGGGACAATGCTTCGTTCAATTGATCGGACAATTTAACGAGCTGGCTGACGGTTGCGACCGTGCCGCGGGTACCTTGCGAGGTCTGTCGCGTAATGCCGGAAATAATCTGCATGGCGTGAGCGACGCCTTCCGTGCCGCGCACCTGCTGTTTCGAAGCGAGCGAAATTTCCTGCACGAGTTCGGCGGACTGGCGCACGACGCTCGAAATTGCATCAAGAGCGCGTCCGGCCTGGTCGGCCAGCGAAGCGCCGCCTTCCACTTCCTTCGTGCCTTCTTCCATGACGACGACCGCTTCGTTCGTCTCGGCCTGAATGGCCTTGATCAGCGCCGCGATGTCTTTCGTCGCGCTGCGGGAATGTTCGGCCAGCTTGCGCACTTCGTCCGCGACGACCGCGAAACCGCGGCCGGCATCGCCGGCGCGTGCGGCCTCAATCGCAGCGTTCAAGGCGAGCAAGTTTGTCTGTTCGGTGATGTCGTTGATCACGTTGATGATTTCCGAAATTTCCAGTGAACGATCGCCGAGCGACTTGATCTTCTTTGCGGTGGCTTGCACCGATGCGCGAATGCGCTGCATGCCTTCGAGCGTGTCGCGCACGGCGCGGTTGCCCTGTTCGGCGGCGTCCAGCGCGCGGCGAGCCGCTTCTGCGCTCGCTTCGGCGTTGTTCGAAACCTGTTTCATCGAAACCGTAAGTTCCTCGACGGCGCTCGACGTGTTCGTAATTTCCTGGTCCTGTTGCGTCGCACCGGCCTGCATTTCGTCGGCGGCGACAAGAATGTTGTTCGAGCACGCGGTGACTTCCATCGCGGCTTTGCGAACGCGCTCGAGAACCTTGGTGAAGTTGTCGAGCATGTAGTTGATGGAGTCCGTGACGTTGCCGAGCGCGTCGTTGGTCACTTTGCCGCGCTGCGCCAAATCGCCCCGCGCCACCTGATTGATGACCGCCAGCAGGTCCGTGATGCTGCGCTGCAGCGCATCGTTCGCTTCCTGATTGCTCGTTGCCTTCGAAACTTTGGAGACGGCGCGATTCAGGTTGTCCGCAATCAGGCCGAGTTCGTCGTCCGAATGGACTTCCGCGCGCGCACGAGGATCGCCGGCCGCGAGCCTCTCCGAAAATTCGGTGAGGTTCTGCACGGGCGTCACCACGGAGCTGCCAAGGCGCCACGCGAGAAATCCCGCCACGCCCAGCGCCAGCAGCGCCGCGCCCATCACGGATCCGCTCGCGCCGCTCGGCAAATTGCCGAAGTCAAACAGCGACACGCCGCCGGATTCGCGCCCGGCGTGGTATGCCAGCCCCAGTACGATGAAGAGCGCCAGGCCGTTTACGAAGACCAGCGTCCAGATTGTCGAACTCAGTCGCGATTTCATGCCTTCCTCCAACCCAATTCTGCTGAAACGTTCCAGCGTTCCAATTCTTGCAATCTCAAATCGCCGGGCCTGGATAAACTTCCAGAACCCGGTTCAAATCCAAAATCAAAGCCAGACGGTCGTCGTGGCGAAGCATGCCGATGCAGTGCGGCACGCTTTCCGGCGAGCGATCAAGAATGTCTTCCGATCCCACCGAATAAGTGCCGATCACTTCGTCCGCCGCAATGCCCAACCGCAAATCGTCGTGTTGTCCGGCAACTTTCATCGAAGCGACCACCACATGCTTCGGCAGCAAACCCGGGCGGCGGCCTTCCGTCATGGCGATGTCGATCAGCGGCACGATCGAGCCGCGCAAATTAAATACGCCGACAACGTACGCGGGCGCGAGCGGCAACTGCGTCGTGTTCGGCCATTCCAAAACTTCCTCGACGTCCAGCACCGGCAAGCAAAAGCGTTCGCGTCCGCTGCGGAAAACGCAGTATTGCGCTTCCGGCGCGCGATCTTCGAGCGGGCCGAGCGCTTCGAGCAGCTCGGCGGTATCGGCGTCGGGCGAAAGCGGCGTAAGTTGGAATTCGTCGTTCATCGAATCTCTCAGGCGAAGCGTCGTACGGCGCGCAGCAATTCTTCGCGCGTGAATGGTTTGGTCACATATCCATCCGCGCCTTGCTGCTCGCCCCAGTATTTGTCGCTCGCAGAATCCTTGCTGGTCACCAAAATCACGGGAATCGAGTTGAACTCGGCGCTGTTTTTCAATTCCCGGCAAACCTGAAATCCATTGCGGTCGGGCATCACCACGTCGAGCAAGATCAAGCTCGGCCGTTCGTTCGTAATTGCTTCTTCCACGCGCTTCGGATCGTTTACGCCCACCGGCTGATAACCTTCGTGCTCCAGCAGCCCTTGCATGAGCTTCACCTGGGCTGGCGAATCGTCAACGATCAGGACCTTTTTCAGCACGGCAACGTTCTCCAGAGTTCCAAGCAAGACAGTAGTCCGAGGAGTGGAGATGCACGTCCAACGCCACGACGGAGGGAAGTTTCTGCGGGATTGCGAATTTATATAAGAGTCTTACAATCAGCAAGTTACGAGAAGTTTAGGCAAGTCTAAGAACGGCGGGAAAGGGCGGCCGGCGTCTCTTCCGTCTCAGCTTGAGAAGCATTCTCAGACTCCCGCATCTCGCTCGCAAGCGATGAGAAACGCTGCATGACTTCGTTGATGCGCAAGGCCATCGAATGCATCGTCTTGATTTGCGCCAAAGACTGCGCGGAAAGCTGGCCCGGCTCGAGCAAAAGCAACTCCGCGTTGCCAAGCACCGAAGTGAGCGCGTTGTTCATGCTGTGCTTCATCTCGATCATGTAGCGGCCCAGCACGGCGTATTGCTCGCTGCGCGCCGCGCGCAATTCCGCCTGACGTGCCAGCTTTGCCGCTTCCGTGCGCCGCAACGATTCGCCGGCGACGAGCACCAGCGTCTGCGCCCAATCTTCGCGGAACGGCACGTGGACGAGGCGCGGATAGCGAGTGCGAAGCTGGCCGACTTCGCCGCTTTCCGCCGGCACGCAAAGAATTACCGCGCACGCCGGGTCAATCGAGCGTAGGATCGAAGAAATTTTTCCGTTTTCAAGCGGCCCGATGACAACCAGGTCGCAAGCGCCGTGGCCCTTCGCTTCCCACAAATCGCCGCTCAACACGGTGATTCGCGGAGCCTGGCGTTCCGCTTGCCAGCATGCCGAGAGCAGCCGGGCAAACTCGGCGTCGTCGGTCAGGATCAAGAGGTTTGCGTGTCGCAAAGGTGTGCGGCTCCCAGGGCGTCCGTCGGAAACGGAGAAGATGTTTTGTGTGCTACAGCTTTTCCGCTTCGTCCAGCGCGGAGAGCAGCCGCTTGGTGCTGATGCCGAGGTTCACGGCCGCTTCGGTGTCTTTCGCCTGCTTCGCCGCGTCCACGCGTTCTTGCAAACGCGAAACTTCGACGCGCGCGATCATCAACGATTTTTCGAGGCTCGTGGCGTTGCCCGTTTCTTTCGCGGATTCGACCGCCGCGGTAACCAGCGCGCGCGCCACGACGGCGCGGCGCAAATCTTCCGCGGCAAATCCGTCTTCGCTGACGAACGCCGAAACTTCCCAGGAAGACATCAGGATTCGCGCCGCGCCCAGGCGAATCGTGGTCATTGAACGTCCGCGCGTCGGCGGCGCGGCGATAAGTTGCTCCCAAATCGCTTCCATGCAGGATTCGAAATCGAGAATGACCGGCACATCGGTGGAAACCGGCTTGTTCTTCTCTTTGCCTTCCGCGGCTTGCGCGGCCTTGCTTCGGCTCCCGCTTGTTTCCGCGATCTTTGCGGCCAGCGGGGTTTTTGCACCCGCTTTCGCGGACGGGGCGGGCAGAGTCTCCGCGCTTTTTGCGGCGGCGCGCTCGAGCGCGCGTTCCACATCGGTCCGCAAACCAAGCAGCTTATCGAACGCCTGATTCACTGTGCGTTCCGTGTAGGCCTTTTGGAACGGCTGCTTCCATTCGTCGGCCAGCGTTTTAATTTTGTCGAGCGGTTCCGACGTCGAAAGTCCCACGTGCTGGCAATCGATGATGCGCACGCCGGCGGATTCCAGTTGCGCGAGGCCGGAGCGGATCGCAATGCGGTCGGCATGCATCAATTCGATAAGCGTCCGGCGAAGCAGGAAATTGAAGCGAATAAACGCGAGCATGGCGGAAGGATCGTAGAACATTCCGCCGGCCGATTCCTTCACCTTGCGGCCTTGCTCGATGAAATTCGTCTTTAGAAGATCGCGCAAGCTGCGGAAGCCGCGAAGCGCTTCGATCATTTTCTCGAGCGGTTCGCACCATTCGAGCGGCGTGGTATCCACCTCGCCCAGCACGCTTTTCATCACCACGGCGGCATCTTGCAGTTCGATCTGCTTGTGGTAAATCTTTGGCGGCGCGCACAACGCGAAGTATTGGACGAGCAGGAAGTCGATTTTGTCGCGGTCGGTGGTCGTCTTCGACGTTTTCCGCAGATGGCGAAGAATCAACGCGCGCAAGCCGCTTTCGCTCGCGTTGAGCGTGGTCATCTGCAGCAGTTGGCGCAACTGATGAACTTGCACCTGCTGGTCCAGCGCGTCGAGCCATTGCTGCACCTTTGCGAAACGCGCCGCGTCAACGTCTTCCGGCAGCGCGCGCTTGTCCTGCGGAAAGGGAATCTCCGCTTCGAGGTGTTTCGCCAAGGCGAGGTAAATTGGAAAAACGGCTCGCAATTCATCCCATTGCGCCTGGCGATTGCCGTCGGCTCGTTGCTTCGCCGGCGGCTTTGTAGTCGTAAGTGTTTTGTTCACGTCGTTGTCACCCAATGGCATGGCCCGCTTTCGAACCGCACGGCCACAGCCTTGACACCCTCGTGGTACTGCACCGCGACGACGCGTGCATCCAACTGTTCCGCGCTTTCGCGCGCCCGCAGCCGGACGTCATCGTTGTACTCGAGCGGCAATGCCGATCGGAAAATCGCGTGCTCGCGTCCGCAGAATTCCACCATCGCGGTTTCGCGAAGCTGCGAGTTGCCTGAGCAAAGAGCGGTCACGTCCACCGGAATACGTACCGGTTGAACCGCTTGAAAGAATCGTGAAAGCTGCACTGCGCAACATTCACTGCTTTCGATAGCTGGCTCGTCGCTGATCGTTTTCACGCCGTTCCTTGACGAGTGTCCATTTCGTTCCGCATCGGCGGACTCCCCGGGCGAGCGGAATCCAAAGTGGACACAACGTCCCGCAGCAATTTATGCACGCAAGACGCCAAATTCTTGGGCCCGTTCAGGTCCGTGAAAGTGTTGAAACAAAGTGGCTTAGAGATTTCCGTTCGACGGGAACAATCGCGTTGTCTCACGGTGAAACATGTTCGTCTCACGCTTTTCGTGCGACAACCGCGATTACCGTCTCAGGAGTGGGTCGCGGCGGAAGCCTGCTCGGTCTCGCCTTTGAGCGCAATGTTGTAGCGCTTCAATTTGCGGTAGAGCGTCGCGCGGCTGATGCCGAGCATTTTTCCGGCCAGCGCTTTGTCGCCGTTTGCTTGTTCGAAGACGCGCAGGATCGTCATACGCTCCATCTCGGCGAGCGCCGTCGTGGAAAGGGAAGCGGACTCTTGCGGCGCAAGTGAACTGGAAGCGCTTTGTTCGGTGCGAATCGCGGGCGGCAGATCTTCCACGTCGATGGTCTTGTGGTCGCCAAGCGTGACGGCGCGCGCCACGCAATTTTCCAGTTCGCGCACGTTTCCGGGCCAATCGTAGTGCAGCAGGCTCTTCATCGCCGCCGTTGTCACCTGAATGTTTTTTCCCGGCGCGTAGCGATCGAGGAAGTGATGCACCAGCATCGGAATATCCGAGCGGCGCTCGCGCAGCGAAGGCAGATGCACGGTGACGACGTTCAGCCGGAAATACAAGTCCTTGCGAAACGTTCCGGCGCGATAGGCGGCTTCGAGGTCGCGATTCGTCGCGGCAATCACGCGTACCTCCACATTCACTTTGTCGTTGCTGCCGACCGGACGCACTTCCTTTTCTTGCAGGACGCGGAGCAGCTTCGCCTGCATTTCCAGCGGCAATTCGCCGATTTCGTCGAGAAAAATCGTTCCGCCATTCGCGGCTTGAAACAGGCCGGCCTTTGTCTTCGTCGCGCCCGTAAAGGCGCCCTTTTCGTAGCCGAAAAGTTCGCTTTCCATCAGCGTCGGCACCAGCGAACCGCAGTCCACCGCCACGAACGGCGTTTTTGCCAGTGCGCCGCGGAAGTGAATCGCGCGCGCGACAAGCTCTTTTCCGGTGCCACTTTCGCCGCTCACCAAGACCGGCGTTCGCGTGTCTTTCAGCCGCGAAATCATTCGCAGCACGTCCTGGATGTTCGCCGATGCGCCGATAATCCCATCCAGATTGTTTTCCGTGCTGACGCGCTCGCGCAAAAATTCATTTTCCGTCACGAGCCGCACTTTTTCCGACATTCGCTGGAGCAGCAAGCGCATCTTTTCCACGCGAAACGGTTTTTCGATGTAGTCGTACGCTCCCAGCTTCATGGCGTCAACGGCGGATTCGATCGAGCCGTGTCCGGTCATGATGGCGATCTCCGTGCGCGGCAGCATCGCCTTTGTCCGCTTGAGCAAATCCACGCCCGATTCATTCGGCAGCTTCAGATCGGTCAGCACCAGATCCGGCGCCTCCGCTTCGATGCGCGTCATTGCGATCTCCGCGCTCTCCGCCTCCGCGCATTCATAGCCGAGCGAAGTGCCGATCGTCATGCACAATCGCCGAATGCTTTGCTCGTCGTCCACCACTAAAAGCCGTGTTTTCAGTTCGTCGCTCATGGTTTTCCGAAAGCTTTCTCCACCACAGAAATCAATTGCCGGACCCGAAATGGTTTTTCGATGCAAGGCGTTCCGCTATTCGCCAAAAGAGCCTGCGTCTCGCTGTTCGCCGTGTCGCCGCTGATTAAAATGATTCGCGACTTCAGCGCCGGACGATTCGCCTGAATCCATTCGTGAATCTCCGCGCCGTTCACCGCGCCCGGCATCCGGATGTCGGAAATCACGCCGCCAAACGATCGATGCTGCAATTGATCCAATCCATCCGATCCGGACTTTGCCTGCACCACCGAGTAGCCTTTGCCTTCGAGGGCCGCGCGCAGAAACGCCGTCACCGACGGTTCATCTTCAATCAGCAAAATCGGCAGCGAGGGCCGAACCGCGGCGCTGCTCATACCGTCGCCTCCATGGCGGCTTCCGTCGCGACGGGAAGCCGCACCAGAAACGTGCTGCCTTCGCCGTCCTCATTGTTCCAGCACTGAATTTCTCCGCTGTGCGCCCGCACGATTCCGTAACAAATGCTCAAACCGAGCCCCGTGCCTTTGCCCGTGGGTTTCGTCGTAAAAAACGGATCGAAAATCTTTGCCGGGTCCGAAATGCCCGTGCCGTTATCGACGAAGGTCACTTCAATCGAATCGCCCGCGTGTCTCGTGCGAAGAATAATCTTTCCGCGCCGCCCCGATTCCTGAATCGCGTCGTACGCGTTGTTTACGATGTTCAGGAAAACCTGCTGCAACTGCTGCGCATCGCCAATCGTCGCCGGCAAGTTCTCCTCAAACTCTTCGACAACTTCCACGCCGTGGCTGGAAAAATCGTAGCTTCGCAGCTTGATCGTCTGCCGCAAAATCGCACTGAGCCTCACCGCTTCGCGCTGCACCGGGCGTTGCCGCGCAAAACTAAGCAAATCCTGCACGATATGCTTCGTGCGCTGCGTCTCCTGCAAAATAATGCCGAGCGGTTCGTGCGCCGAAGCGGGAATCTCGGGATTCTCGAGCAGCAAGTCCGTAAAGCCGAGAATCGCCGCCAGCGGATTGTTCACTTCATGCGCCACGCCGGAAACCAATCGTCCGATCGTCGCCATGCGTTCGGCGTGCGCCAATTTCGCCTGCAGCAGCGCCGCATCGGTAATGTCCGTCATCACCACCACGACGCTGTTCACCGCGTCCTGCTCGTCGCGCATCGGACTCAAGCTGATGGAAAAGTATCCGAGCGTGCCGTCGCCGCGCTTCGCTCGCGCCTCCACATTCTCCACCTGTTGCCCATGCGCCGTGGTTTCGAGCGCCGCCTCAAACTCCTCCCTTTGCGCCGCATCCACCAAATCCACCAGGTGCCGGCCAATCATCTCTTCTTCGCGGTAGCCCGCTTCGTAGCATCGCCGGTTCGCATAACTGATAAGGCCCGCCGTATCGAGCACCAGGATCATGCTCTGCGTCGTGTTCAGGATTTTCTGGTTAAAGTCGCGCTCGCGCTGCAACTGCGTCTGAAACATTTTCTGTTCCGTGACGTCGAGCATCAGCCCGCGCATCTGCGCGATCCGCCCGCTCGCATCGCGCACGCCGGTGATGTTTTGCAGCGTATAGAGAAGCGTTCCGTCTTTCCGCCGCAGCGTCTCTTCGTAATTTCGCAAAACGCCTTTCGCGTTCAATTCATCCAAAATGTGTTCGCGCGCTTCCGGCGCTGGATAAAGGTACGCACCAACGTCGTTCCGCAGCAGTTCATCGCGCGATCCGTAGCCGAGCATTCGCACCATCGCATCATTCACGTCCAGGAATCGCCCGTCCGGCGTCGCAAAAAACAATCCTTCTTGAATACTGTCAAACAATTCGCGGTATCGCCGCTCCGCTTCGCGCCGGTCCGTAATATCTTTCAACACGTGAATCGTTCGCGCTTCTTCGTCCGTTGCCCCTGTCGTGCGCGAAGTGGAAACCAGGAACACGCGATCGCGCGCCGTTATAATATGTTCTTCGCGCGATTGTTCAGTGTCCACGCAGAACGGGCAAGGAAGCGCCCCGTCCGTTTCGGCCAATTGCCGCAGTGTGCCAACCGCTTCGCCAACCAGCGCCACCGGCGGAACGCCCAGATGCGCCGCCAGCGATCGGTTCGTCCGCAAAATGCGCCAGCGCTTGTCGTGCACCACCATGTAGTCCGTAATGGCGTCGATGTCCTGCACCCAGTTGCGCTTCGAACGTTCCAATTGCCGGAATCGCCGGAAATTCTCGATCGCCAGCGCCGCGTGGCTGGCGAGCGCTTCCAGCAGCCGTCGCTCATGCGCTTGAAGCGCGAGCGGGGGCCGCAAAAGGCAAACCGCGCCCATTCGCTCTCTCGAACTCGACAGGATGGGAACAAACACGCCCGTTGAACTTTTTTCCTGCGGCAGAATGCAAACCTGCGCGTCGCCGCTAATCTCCAGCGCTTTGCGTACGAGCCATTCTCGTGTCGGAGAGTCCTGCCCTTCGGCTAATTCCGCGCCGCTGTAAAATTCTTCGCCGTTTTCTTCAAACACCACCACGCCGCACCAGTCCGCGTTGGCCAGCGACGCGGCTCGCACGGCAAATCTCTTCAAAAAGTCCGGCAAATGCCGCGACCGCGCCGCATCCACGGCAAGGTCCATCAATTCTTCCGCTTGTTTGGAAGTGGAGCGCGCCAAATCTGGCGCGCTTTTGCGCGTCGCGACGGTGGCGGAGCCGGGTTTTGCTCTGCGCGTTGGCATGGCGAAAGGGGTCCGTCTCAAGATGAGCGCACCCACGCAAGACCAAGCTTCCGAAGATTCTCATTCTGAGTCAATCCCACTACCGGGCTAGGTTGCGTATCAAGTCACTGGCCCGCTCGTTCGCGCGCGTCGCGTCTCAGCGTGAGAACTCGGGTCACCTCGCCTAGAGAGGATGAGACAAAAAAGCACGCCGCCGATACTTGGAAGCATTTGTCGCGATTATTCCAAGTCTTGCGCTTTCTATAACTTGCACCCGAAATTCGCCATGTTTCCAAGCCAGCCCGACTTTTTTCCGTGCTGGCATCCGACGTGCCTTTCTTTTGCTGGGGTCGCTCCAATCCTGAGGAGGGGTAGTGTCAATGAGATCGCGTTGGGTTCGCATCGGTGTTGCTGCCGCCGCAGCGGCGTTTTTCACTTCTGGGTTCGTCATTGCCCAGCAATCGACCACGGATGAAGGGAAGCGCAAGATCAAAAGCAAAACCACTCCCGGTTATCCGGAACTTGCCAAACGAATGAGCGTGACCGGCAAGGTCAAAATCGAAGTCATCATCACGCCGGACGGCAAAGTTCGCAGCACGCGCGTCATCGGCGGCCATCCCTTGCTGGTGCAATCTTGCCAGGACGCCGTGAAGGAATGGAAATTCTTCCCCGCGGCGGAAGAGACCACTCAGGTTATCGAATTCGATTTTCACGGCGCCAGCTAGTTGTCCTTCCGCGCCGTTTATAAGTCTCGCAGTCCGCACCGTGTTTAGGGAAAGTAGAGGAATTTTGCAATGACGATCGGAAAAAGACTTTACGCCGGGTTCGGCATGATTCTTGGCGTGCTGCTCATTTTGTTTGTTGTGAATCTTTTTGCCGCAGCTCGTCAGGGCTCGGCACTCGAGAGCGTTCGCACCATCGAAGCCGTTCGCTATCAGATCATGCAGAATCGCCTCAACCTGAACAATTTTCTCTTGAGCGGCGATCCCCGCGACGAAGAGAAAGTGAGCAAGGGCATGGGTGAAACTGCGGACACGCTCAAGCACGGCCAGTCGGTCGGCACCGAGACTCTACGGATGGCCCTCACCCAGGTCGAAAGCATCGAGTCCAGCTGGGGCGACAATTTCGCCAAGCCTCTTCTCGCCAAGCGCCATCAAGTGGATTCCGGCGACGCCACCGTTTCCGATCTTCAGATTTTCTACCTCCAGAAAGATCCGGCATCGTGGTTGGCTAAATCCTCCACGATTCTCGATCAATGCAGCTCCGATACGACAAAATCCGCCGAAAGAGCGGGCAGTGTCAGTTTCTGGCTCACCACCGTAGGAACACTTTGCGCGATCATCTTCGGCGGCCTTGTCGCGTTCAAAACGGCGAAGTCCATCTCCGAACCGCTCACGCACCTGATCACCGTTGCGCGCGAAATCGGCGACTCCGGCGATCTCGATCAGAACATTGATATTCACCGCAACGACGAAATCGGCGCCTTGGCCACCACCTTTAACAACATGGTCGCTTACCTCAAGGAAATGGCCGGCGTCTCCATGGCCGTTGCCGAAGGCGATCTCTCCGTCGAAGTCGTGCCGCGTTCGAAGCGCGACACGCTCGGCAACGCATTCGTGCGCATGTCGCACGGTTTGCAAGACCTCGTTCGCACCACGCGCGATTCCGCGGGGCAAGTTTCCGCCGGTTCGAATCAAGTGGCCGGCGCCGCCGACGAATCCGCAAAAGTCAGCGTGCAGGCTTCTTCCGCGATTGAAGAAGTCACCAGCACCATGCACGAGATGAGCATCAACGTGCAGAACGTCGTGAAGAACACGCAAGTGCAGGCGTCCAGCGTCGCGGAAACGTCAGCGTCCATCGATCAGATGGTCACTTCGATTCAGCGCGTCGCGGACACCGCAAAAGTTCTCCTCGACATCGCCAATCGCTCGCGCGAAGAAGTCGTCACCGGCATCCAGACCATGGAAAAAGCCACCGACGGCTTGAACCGCACCAACAAGGCGATTCAGTCTTCCGCGGAAATCATCAACGTGCTCGGCCATCGCGCCGACGACATCGGCAAAATCATCGAAGTCATCGACGACCTCGCCGAACAAACGAACTTGCTTGCGCTGAACGCCGCCATCGAAGCCGCGCGCGCCGGCGAACACGGCCTCGGTTTCGCCGTCGTCGCCGACGAAGTTCGCAAGCTCGCGGAAAAATCCACGCAATCCACCAAGGAAATCGCGGAACTCATCCAGAGCATTCAGCGCGAAGCGCGCCAGGCCGTCGAAAACATGGAGCGCAGCACGCGCATCGTCGAAGAGGGCTTGAGCCTCGGCAACGAACTCGGCACCGCTCTCCACAAAATTTCCAACGTCGTCACCGAAGTGTATAAATTCTCCCAGGAAATCGGCGCCGCTACGAACGAACAGTCCGTCGGCTCCGCGCAAATCGCGAAAGCCACTTCGCGCCTCACCGAAATCACGCAGGAAATCAATTCCGCCGTCGAGGAACAGGCTTCCGGCGCGCAGGCCGTCGTCCGCGCCATGGACAAGATGCGCGAACTCGTGCAGCAGTCCGCTTCCAGTTCAACCGAGCTTTCCGCCGCCGCCGAGCAGATGCTCAAGCTTTCCCGCAATTTGCTCGACAGCATGGATCGCTTCGTCCTGGAACGTGCCAATCATCCTCGTCCGCAGCGGGAATCGTCTTCCCGCCGCAGCCGCGATGCGGAGCGCAACCAGGAATATGAATACGCCGGGATGTCGCGTTCCTGAGGGTTCGAGGATCCGTAAATGGAAAAAGAACTCCAGGTAGTCGGCTTTCGCATCGGCAACGAAACGTTCGGTGTCCGCATCGGATCCGTGCGCGAAATCGTTCGCGTCACGGAGATCACCACCGTTCCGAACGCGCCGGACACGATTGAAGGCGTCATCAATCTGCGCGGCAAAATCATTCCGGTGATGGACCTGCGCAAGCGCTTCGGCTCCGGCGAAATTGTCTCCGACAAGAAAAATCGCATTCTCGTCGTCGAGCTGGATGGCAAGCTCCTCGGCCTCATCGTGAATTCGGCGTCCGAAGTTCTGAAAATTCCGCCTTCGGAAATCGAGCCTCCCGGAACCGTTTTCGCCGACGGCGAATCGTCTTACGTCACCGGCGTCGGAAAATTGAACGGCCGCCTCATCATCTTGCTGGATATTTCCAAGCTCTTGCATCGCCCGGAGTTCAAACGACTCGAGGAGGCCGCGGAGATCGTCGCCACGCCGTCCTGAGCCTTTGGCGATTGAGCGCACTACGCAAACAATATGGGAACTCTGACTGCACAAGTGCAACTGACCGAAGCTGAACTGAAGTTGCTGCAAACGCTCGTTTATCAGGAATGTGGCATGTTCTTCGATGAGCGCCGTTCGCATTTCTTGAAAGATCGTCTGCAGCGCCGCTTGAAGGCCTGCCAGCTCGATTCCTTTTACAGTTACTATCGCCTTCTTACCAGCCGCGAAGGCAAGGCCGAACTCGCGCTTCTTCTCGAGAATTTGACCGTCAACGAAACGAGTTTCTTTCGCAACCGCCCGCAACTCGATCTGCTGCAAAAATCCGTCCTTGAGGAAATTCTTCGCAAAAAACAGGAACGCCGCGACTGGACTCTCCGTGTGTGGAGCGCCGGCTGCTCCAGCGGACAGGAAGCGTACTCCGTCGCCATTCTCATTTGCGACGCGCTCGCGTACTACTATTTGCGCAACCCGCTTCCATTCGATATGCCGTCGCCGAAGCCGCTGATTCCTCCTCCGTGGAAACTCGAAATTCTCGCCTCGGACATCAGTTACAGCAGTTTGCGCGCCGGCCAGGAAGGCGTTTACACCGAGCAGCAGATGGAACCGGTGGACTACACCTGCCGCCTTCGCTATTTCGAAAAAGCCGCCGATAAATACGGCGTAAAACCACAGCTGAAAGAATTGGTGCAGTTCGACTTTCACAATCTCAAGACCGAATTCTTGCCGCGCCGCAACGACATTATTCTTTGCCGCAACGTCATGATCTATTTCGACGAAGCGGAACAAAAGCGCCTCATCGACAAGTTTTACAACTGCTTGAATCCCGGCGGTTACCTCTTCGTCGGCCACGCCGAAAGTCTGTTCGGCCTCACGCAAAAATTCCGCATGGTGCACGAAAACAACGGCACCGCGTACCAGCGCATTGAGGTGAATGGTTGAAACGTCCGTCCGACGATCGCGGCTCCGAGCTGCGCGCTCTCTTCTTTGAGAGCGCCAATGAATTATTGCAGGCGCTCAACGAAGCCGGCCTCGAGCTCGAAGCTCGTCCGACCGACGAAGAAGTCATTCGCAGCGTTCGCCGCGCCGTGCACACGCTCAAGGGCGATTCGGCCGCGTGCGGCTTCCATAAGCTCAGCGAAATTGCGCACGAGCTCGAAGACGTGCTTTCTCCGCAGGTCGGAAAAGCAAAAGGCGCCGGCCTCGCGGAAATCGTTCTTGCCGCGGCGGACACATTTGAAGCGATGCTCTCCGCGTACCAGCGAAAGCTCGAACCGCCTTCGGTGGACGGTTTGCGCGCGATGATTCGCAATCTGCTCTCCGGTCCGGCGAACTCGGCTGCAACCAATGAGGCCGCCACGGGCGGCGCCGCGCGTTTTGAATGGAGCGAGTACGAACGTCTGATGATTTCCGAAGCCATCCATCGCGGCGAAGCCGTCTACAACGTCGCGATGCGCATCGATTCGAATAGCGTCATGCGCGCGGCCGCGTTTCAGCTCATTCGCAATGTCTTGCACGGCTGCGGCACTGTGATTGCCCTTCGTCCGGAAGACAATGCCGCCGCTGCAACCGTTGAAATTGTCGAATCCGCGCTTGCGAGCGGCGCCGCCGAAGAGGTTCTCCGCCGCCGCTGCAAAATTCCCTCGATCGTCACGGAAGTGTGGATCGAGCGCGCCTCCGCCGCGAATGCCGCCGACCACGAATTACTCGGTGAACTCCTCGAAGCCCAGGCGGTGAAAATTGCCGCCGCAACGTCGGAACACGACGACGCCACCGGCTCGGGAAAAAATGGCGGTGCAAGCTCCGCCGTCGCCGCCGTCGCGGAAAGCATGTTGCGCGTGGATGCCGCGCGCATCGACGCCGTGATGAACCTCGTCGGCGAACTCATCATCGGCAAATCCATGTTGCACCGCGCGCTCTCCGAATTCGATCAACGCCACGCGCGCGACCCCGTTCGCGCCAAAATGGCCGACGCGCTCGCTTTTCAGTCGCGCGTTCTCGATGAGCTGCACAAATCCGTGCTGAAGATTCGCATGGTTCCCGTCGAGCAGCTCTTTCGCCGCTTTCCGCGCGTCGTTCGCGACGTTGCCAAACACTGCGGGAAGGACGTTGCGCTCGAACTCATCGGCCAGAACACCGATCTCGACAAGGGAATTCTGGACGCGCTCGGCGAGCCGCTCATGCACATCGTCCGCAACGCCGTGGACCACGGCATCGAAGCCGCCGACGAGCGTCTCGCGTCGCAAAAACCCGTGCGCGGCACAATTCTCCTTCGCGCGTACCATCAAGGCACTCAGTTCGTTCTCGAAGTGAAGGATGACGGCCGCGGCATCGATCTCGCTCGCGTCCGCAAGCACGCCGTCGAAAAGGGCCTGTACAAACAAGCCGAAGTCGACCGGTTGCCCGATTCGGAAGTCCTTAATTTAATTTTCGAGCCGGGCTTCAGCACCGCCAGCGAAGTCACCGAAGTTTCCGGCCGCGGCGTCGGCATGGACGTTGTCCGCACCGTGCTCGACCGTTTGAAGGGAACCGTTCACGTCTTCTCGCACCCCGGCAAGGGCACCACCATTCAGCTTCGCGCGCCGCTCACGCTCGCCAGCATTCAAACCCTTTTGTTCCGCGTCGGCGGCCGGCTTTTCGCCGTGCCTCTTTCTTCCGTCGTGGAGATTACTCGCGTCAACGACATGGAAATCCATCGCGTCGATCAACGCGAGGTTTTGCGGCTCCGCGACCAGATCCTCACGCTCGTCCGCCTCAACCGCCTCGACCGCATTCACGCCGTGGACGATCCGCCGGAAAAAAAGAAAAAGAATTTCGTCATTGTGATCGGCGCCGCCGAGCGCCGCTTCGGTCTGCTCGTTGACCAGATGGTGGGCGAAGAAGAGCTGGTGATCAAAGCGCTGCCAAGCGATATCGTCGCCAGCGATTTGGTCAGCGGCGCCTCCATTCTTGGTGACGGAACGGTCGTTCTCATTTTGAACGTGCCCGCCGTTCTCTCGCGCCTTTCTCGCGCAACCCCGCTTGGAGCGATCGCATGAGCGAACGCGTCCGCGTTCTCGTTGTGGATGATTCCGCGCTCATGCGGAAGCTGATCCCCATTATTCTTTCGCGCGACCCCGGCATCGAAGTCGTCGGAACCGCCATGGACGGCGCGTTTGCCTTGAAGAAAATCGAGGAGCTGCAGCCCGACGTCGTCACGCTCGATCTCGAAATGCCGCGCATGGACGGAATGGAAACGCTGCGTCTCATCATGCGCCGCGCGCCGCTTCCCGTGATCTTGTTCAGCACGCATTCGAAAGAAGGCGCGTACTCGACCTTCAAAGCCCTCGCTCTCGGCGCCATCGATTTCGTCGCCAAACCGAAAGACGCCGCGGCGGGCAACCTGGACGCCATCGCCGGCCAACTCATCGAAAAAGTGAAAGTCGCCAAGCGCGCGGGCGGCAGGCGTTTGCAGGTTCCACCCGTCGAGGAAAAACCGCAGTCGTCCAAAAAATCCAATCGCAACCCGCATCCTCCCAATCGCGTCATCGCCATTGGAATTTCGACGGGCGGCCCGAACGCGCTTCAGTTCGTGCTTTCGCAAATCCCCGCGGAGTTCACCGGCACGATCGTCGTCGTGCAGCACATGCCCGAGGGTTTCACGGAAATGTTCGCAAAGCGCCTCGACGAATGTTGCGAGCTCGAAGTGCAGGAAGCGCGCTCCGGAGACTTGCTCCTCGCCGGCCGTGTTCTCATCTGCCCGGGAAATCGTCACATGATGGTTCGCCGCATGCCGCGCGGAGACATGGCGGTTCTTTCCGATTCGCCGCACGTCAACGGCCACCGTCCCTCCGCCGACGTTCTCTTTCACTCCGTCGCCCAGGAATTTGGCCCGTCCGCCGTCGGCATCATCATGACCGGCATGGGTGAAGACGGCGCCGAAGGCCTCGGCGCCATCAAGAATTCCGGCGGTATGACCATCGCGCAAAGCGAAGACACTTGCGTCGTCGGCGGAATGCCGCGCGCCGCCATCTCAAAAGGTTTTGCCAGCAAAGTAATTCCGCTTGACGCGCTGGCGAGCTTTCTCGTGACGAACTATCACGTGGAAAGATCGCATTCCGACAAGCACGAAAAGAACGACAAGCACGACAGAAACGAAAGGACACCTGTTTCTTCCAATCGCACCTAAGCCGTGCAATGGGAAGCCGGCTGCAGTTCGGCCGCGAACAAGGAGAAGGCCATGGCACAATTCGCACCTCTGCTTCGCAAAGACGACAAGCCCGTTCGCTATCTCGTCGTGGATGATTCCGTCTTCGCGCGCAAAAACATCATCAAGATGATCGAGATCTTCGGCGGTGAAGTCGCCGGGGAAGCCGGCGACGGCCTCACCGCGATTGCCGAGTTCAAGCGCACCGCGCCCGACATTGTGCTCATGGACATCACCATGCCGCAGATGGAGGGCATCGAGGCCGTCGAGCGCATCGTGCGTCAGCATCCCGACGCGCGCATCGTCATGGTCTCCTCGGTCGGCTATCAAGAGAACATTCTCGCCGCTCTCCAGAAGGGCGCGAAACATTTCGTCCAGAAGCCCGTCAAGCCCGAAGTCTTGTACGAAATACTTCGCTATGTCTTGAGCGACGACCCCAATGCCGCCGGCGCGCCCGTCGCTCTTGCAGGAGAACACCGCTCATGAGAATGGAACTCATCCAGCCGTTCATCAACGCCGCGGATGCCGTATTTGCGGAGTCGTTGAGCGCGCCGACAAAAATCGGCGACCTCACCATGGAAGAGAATACATACCGCCGCAAAGGTGTCGCCGCGCTCATCGCGATCAAAGGCGATATCGAGGGCCGCATCATTCTCGATCTTTCGCCCGAAGTCGCGGTCCGCGTGGCCAGCATTTTGGCCGGTTCGGAAGTCACCGCCAGCGATCAAGTCGTCCGCGAAACCGTCTGCGAGCTCGCCAACATGGTCATCGGAAATTCCGTCACGCTCTTGAACGACCAGGGCTACCGCTTCAAAGTGTTTCCGCCGGAAGTTCACATGAACGACGAAGGCCTCGGCGGAACGCACGACACCGAAGCGATGGTCATCGCCATCGAAACTCCCTGCGGCGAAATCTACCTCAATATCGCCATGCGCCATCTCACCCGCCGCCGCGCCGAACGCGACGCCGCTCCCGTTGCAAGCTGACTTCACGAAAATCCGACAGCTTTTCGCCCGGCCCGGCATTCCGCGCCGGGCGTTTTTCTTCCAGCACGAATTGTTTCAGCTGCTCGTTCAAAAGCCCTGGAGCGTAGCGATTTGTCCGGCGAAGCGGCCTGCAATCGCACCGCATCTCCTCTTATAACCTATGCATCCAGAACTCTCTCGAGCGCATCCATATCGAGGTACGCCGGCAATTGCCGCGGTCACAACCGCCTCGCCTTCCGATTCTCAACGCGTGAATCAAGAAGGGGTTGCCTCCCTGGGTTTTCTTGGCCGCAACGTCCAATACACTCGCCGCCTCGGCGCGATCGCGCGAACCGCTCGATTTTCGCGCCGTCGCCGTTGAGCCGATTTTCGATCCATTGCCGCACAATCCGCGATTCTTCGCCGCACTTTTTCCGACGAGTTGTCCGCCAATCGTCCAAAAAAATCCTAAGTCCTTCGTTTTCCCCGTCGATTCGCAGCAATAAATAGTTTTGCTCGTTGTCCACAATTGGACAGCATCTTTTTTCCGCCGCGCCTAACATCGCCAATGGGTGAATCGCTCTCTCCCAGGAGACCTGACATGAAATTCTTCAAATCAGCGCCGTCAATTTTGGTTCTTTCCGCACTATTATTCTTCGCCGTTCCCGCGTGGGCAGACAGCCTCGGAACCGCGGCCAACTTTGCGGTGCTCGGCGCCCAGGCCGTCACGAATACGGGCCCCACCACCATCACCGGAGATATTGGCGTTTCTCCCGGCACTTCAATTACCGGCATCGGCAGCATCTCGCTCACCGGAACCGTAAACCAAACCAACGCCGTCGCCTTGCAGGCGCAAAGCGACCTCAACATTGCCTTCACAAATTTTCAAAACTTGGGGTTGGGTTTGACGGCGACCGCGATTCCGGGCGGCGTATTAAGCGGAACTTATACTCCCGGCGTTTATTTTGCTCCCGCCGCTTCTCTCACCGGAACCATCTTTCTCAATGACGGCGGCGTCGGCGGCAAGACCTTCATCTTCTACTCGCCCAGCACGCTCACCACGGCTTCCGGCTCGGTCGTCAACGTAAGCGGCCTCCTTCCCACCGACAGCGTCTACTGGATCGTGGGCAGCTCCGCCACTCTCGGCACAACCACTTCCTTCGAGGGGAATATTCTCGCGCTCACCAGCATCACGCTGGACACCGGCGCAACGATTGGCTGCGGTCGCGCTCTTGCGGAAACCGGTGCCGTCACGTTGGATAACAACACGATCTCCATCGGCTGCGGAAACTCCACCGCAACCACCGGCGGCGGCTTCAACGGCGGCGGTGGCTCGGCCGTAACCGGTGTCGCCACTCCGGAACCCTCCACCTTCCTCCTTCTCGGTGCCGGCGTTCTTTGTCTGGTTCTCCTGGCGAAGCGCGGCCATTAATCCGTTTGCTCGCGAACGTCGCTTCCCGCGCGGACACGCTTCATCGTTCGAAAAAAAATAAGGCGCATGCGCCGGCCAAACTCCGCCGCAGTCTTTGCAAGTTCTCGCAAACCTTCCAAAGTTTCAAACCTCGGCGACGCCAGCGAACAAGAAGTCATCTAATAAATGGTTCTTTAGGTGGTGTGGGCTTCAAGAAGCGCAGGCTTTAAGAAGTGGGTTCTTTAGGAGGTGGGGGCTTTAGCCCCCACGGTGAGGCGAGGAAAAGCAGGGCTTTAGCCCCTGAAGAAACAACTTACGCATTGCTTGGCGATTTTTGAGATAGCTTCTAGTCGGGTGGTCGAAGATAAGCCGCGCCGTGCCGGTACAGACCGGCGCTCGGAATGGGCTGCGAAAACACGATGCGGATCGGCACAAATATCGCGCCGCTGCCGGGAGTATACGGCACGGCCACTTCGAGCCGCGTTCCTTGCGGATATTCGTTCCGGCTTCGAAACGCGATCCCGCCCTTTGAAAGATCCTCGCACACGGCAACTTCTTCCTGAAATCCGCGCCGCCGAATGCACGCCAGTACGCGAGCTTTAACCCGCGTGCGATTCCGCCGCGGCACCACTCGTTCTTCGAGCGGCGCTCGCGCGCCCGGCGTCGGCTCAGTCGGCATTTCGGATTGCACTTCCGTCCATATCGACGGCGAATCGCACAATTTGCACAACCGCGCCACGCATTTCCGCACTTCAAACGATTTCAGTTCCAATTCGTTCAGATACACGATTTCTCGCCGCTGGCAGAAGCTGCATTCCATCAGCAGCCGCGCAATCGATTCGTCGGCCGGCCGAAACGTCGGGAATTCGATGTCCCAGAAATCGGAGCGCGATTCCAGCAGATGAATCGCGTAGAGGTAGCCTTCGGGTTCGTGGTCGATTTCCGCAACGATTCGCGCGCGCGCCGATTTTGTCATGTCGCCCTCAAGCTGGCGCTTCAGCGTGATCTCCTGGTTTTGTCTCAGGCGTTCCTGCAGGCGGATCACGCCGCCATTGCGGCTTATCAGCAGCGTAACCGCCTGTTCCTTTATCACCACGCCATTCGAATCGAGCCAGGAAGACTCGATCGGCATCCGGAAAGCGACCCGGTCGCTTTGCCGCGCGGTTTCGGTGCGTGCGGTGGTCATGGTTCGGGCGAAGTTCCGCCTTCCATCCAGCGTAACACGCGGATTTTCAGCCGAATCGGGCGACTGCGGCCCATTTGTCGTTAGCACTAATAACAAGCCAGGCGGCCCAATCGCCGCGCCGCTCCCGTCGCCATGTTGCCTTTTTGACGCCGCGGCGCACGAAAATTCCCGCTTTTCCCGCAAGACTCCCGCAAAATAGAGGGGTATTTGGCAGTTGCTCCAGAAAGTCGATTTGGCCGCAGCACGGCCCAGCACCGTGAAGAACCTTATAACTATGCCCGAACGTGGCTCGAACAGCGAATCCCGAAAGATGGCAGTGCGGGATCGTCGTTACGCAATTCGGTTTCCCTTCGCCGCGGACGTGAACTTACTCGACCTCGAATCGGGTGCCAGTTCCGTCGGCGTCACTTCCGACATTTCCTTTGGCGGATGCTTCGTCTGCACCAGCAAGCCGCTCGCGCTTAAGTCCCGCGTGCGCGTCACGCTCACTCGCAAAGACCAGAAGGTCGAAGCGCTCGGCGTCGTCCGCGCCGTCAAGCCGCGCATTGGCATGGGCGTCGAGTTTTTAGACGTCGAGCAGCCGTCGTATTCCGTGCTCGAACGGTGGATCGAGCAAGTTCGCCAATCCCGCTGAAGTCCGCCGCAACTTCCTAAGTTGCTTGCAATTCCTTCGCGTGCAGTTCGTCTATTGCTTTGTATCCAGCGGGTGCTTGGCCTTCTCGTAAAATTCATTTTGTAGTTTCAGGCTGGCGTCGTCGGCTTTGATCGCGCCGAGCGCTTCCACGATCGCCGCCTCCCATCCCTCAAGATTCCATTGCCCAAGTTCCGGGCGCGCCACCGAGCCGTCGCCCGAATAATGATCCGGAAATCGGCCGTACCACCAGATGCCGGTATAGACGTCTCCGGGCAGTTTGATGTGCGCTTGATCCGCGCCCGATTCTTGTTTGGCCCGGTCGATGTGCACCAGCTCCGGATGCGAAACCATCGTGTTCGCCGTCTCGTTTTCCCCGGCGTGAAAGTCGGCCCCGGTGGATTTCTTCGCCGGGCCTCCCGCGCGGCTGCGCTCGCCCATCAGCGCATACACCACGTAGTCGTGCGGCTTTTCCAGTTGCGACTGCGCAAAGTAGGGAATCAGGCTTTCGTTTCCGCCGTGGCCGTTCACAATCAACACCTTCTTGCAGCCATTCCGCGCCATCTCGTCGGTGGTCTCCTGCAGCAGCTTCAGTTGTAAATCCCGGCTGTACGCGATCGTGCCCGGTTCGTGTTTTGCCTCGAATATCTGGCCGAAATAATATTCCGGAAAAACCACCGCGTATTCCTTCTCAACGGCGTGAAGCGAAGCGTAGCGAACGTTGAGCAGATCGGTGCCCAGCGGCAAATGCGGTCCGTGCTTTTCCAGAATGCCGAAAGGCAGAATGCACACGCCTTTCGATTGCCCGATCGCGTCGCGAAAATCCGAAGCCGTCAGCTCTTCCCATTTGGCGGAGAGCTTCGTCTGCGCGTTCAAGGCGCCGCCGCACAGCGTGAAGGCCGTCAGAAGTAGTGCGATTTTTTTCAACATATTTCCTCCCGTGAAATTAAATTTTTGTGCCGCTCAGCGTTTCGCCGGCAGTTGGCCTTCCCACCGCGGGTCCGGATGAAATCCGGAACTCTTGCGCCAGTCGTCCCGCGCCAGGCCGTTCAGGTCCCATACGATAAGGCCGTTCCGCACCGTCATCTGGCAGACAAGTTTGACGTGCCCTTCGAGCTTCCCGCCCAGACTGTCCACAAAACCGAACTTGCCTTTTTCCAGGCCGAGCAGCGCGATGTCGGCATCCGATCCGACGGAAAGCTGCCCCAGCTCTTCGTGATGTATTTCCCGCGCGGGATTTGCCGTCGTGCGCCGCACGACCTCTTCGAGCGGCATATCGAGATTCAAAAATTTCGACATCACGTTGGTCATGTCCTTCATGCCCGCGTTCATGCTGCCCGTGTGCAGATCGGTCGAAATCGAATCGGGAATAAATCCCTGATGAACCGCCGGAAACGCCTGCCGGAAAACAAAGCTGCCGCCGCCGTGGCCCACGTCGAAAATCACGCCGCGCTTTTTCGCTTCGAAAAGATAAGAACGCACTTTCCCGTCGCCATCAAGCATCGGCACGTAATCGATGTACATGTGCGTCGAAATGTCGCCGGGCCGCAGTTTCTCCGTCACCAGTGTTTCGTACGGTCTTTCCGGGCGAAAAATCCCGAAATCCACCATGATCGGAACTTGCGCCGCGACTCCCGCTTCGAGCGCCCTATCCACCGCCGTCCATTCCGGCGATTCGAAGTGAGCCGTCTTGATTCCCACGATCAGGCCGGGAAACTGTTTCGCCATCGCGGCCGCCGCGGCCGGGTCCATGTCCGCCGTGTTTTGTTCCGTCGGCGTCGGGCCCATGCCGCTGCCAACGATGTTGAGAAACGCAAAAACGCGAGTTCGTGCCCGGTCGATGATGCGTTCCTTGAAGTCCGGAAAATTCTTGTAGCCCGAGCTGCCCGCGTCGGCAACCGTCGTCACACAGCTTCGAAACGTGTAGCCGTCCGGGTACAGGCTGTTGTCGCCGTCGTACGCCGCGCGTAGCCCCGTCCCCGCGTAAACGTGCGTGTGAATATCGACGAGACCCGGCGTCAGATACAAACCTTTCGCGTCAATCGTTTTCGCCGCGTCTTTCGCCGGAATGTTTTTTTCTAGCGCCGCGATTTTATGGTCGCGCACCGCAACGTCGCGAATTTCGTGAACATTATTCTTCGTGTCCAGCACCGTCGCGTTCTTGATCAGCAGGTCGTATTTCTCTTGTGCGAAAAGCGGAGAAGAGAGCAAGAACAGGAGGGCAAGTCGCTTCATGGATTTTCCGGAACGCGCCTTTCGCCAGATTTGAATCGATTTACAAGCGAAAGTATTGCAGAACCGCGGCGGCCTGTCATCGAAAAATCACTGGTGAATATCCCGGCGTCAGCGCGCCGGCGGCGTAATCGTGTTCAATCTCGTCCGGCCGAGCGAAACGATCGCAGCGGCAACGAGCAGCAGAAGGACGGGGTCGATCGGATGCCGGTAGCGAAGCGATGTGTGCGTCGCGTAATACACCAGCGGAAACAAAACGGGAATCGCGGCGACCGGAATGGCGAACGGATTCTTTCGCCACAAAAATATCGCAATGCCGCAAATCGTCGCGAGCGCCGTGAACGCATTGAAGATAAAAATCGTTCGAACCAGCCATTCGTCCGTCGCCCAGAAATCGCGCCAGGGATGCTCCGTGCCGAGCCACGTCGCCACAATGCGGCGAGCCGTCAGGCGAAGTGCAAGCGCGCGGTGCGTGCGCAAAAATTCGAACGCAAGGCGGCGCTTCTCGTCCATGAACGCCGTTTCCCCAAGCTGTGTATACCGCCGGACCTCGCCATAGCGCGTGATGCGTTGTATGCCGCCCACCGCGTGCTCGTCGAAAATATCGTTGTTTCCGATCCACAGTTCGAACGCAAAATTCGATCGCAGCGGAATCACGCGGTGAAATTTCGAATAGTTTCGCATTGTCCATGGCAAACAGATCGCAATCGCAACGAGAAACGCCGCGCAAGCAAGTTTGCGGACCGAATTCGCTTCGGGTCGCCCGCGCCGCGCGAGCCACAAAAGGAAAACGGGCAGCAAGATGCCAACGGACGGATTCGTCAGCAGCGCAACGCCCCACAGCGCGCCATACGCCAGCCAATCGCGCCGCCTTTGCGTCGTTTTCAGCGCAATCGTGGCCCACAAAATCGTCGTCATCAGCAGCGCGGAAAGCGACGTGTCCCAAACCCATTCGAACGGCAGAATGATTCCGTTCGGATAGAGCGCCCAAAGCCACGCCGCCAATGCCGCGGCGGGAACTCCGGCGATGCGCCGCGCCGAATGGAACAACGGAAAAGTGGTTGCCGCCGAAAAGGCGCAATTGAGCAGCACCGCGGCAAGAAACGCCGGGTACGTAAACGCGCCGCAAATCCGAAAAATCGCCGAAAGAATCAGCGGGTAAACCGGAGCGAGCCACGCCGTCGCTCCCGTCGGCTTTCGAAACACGTCGCTGAAGCCGCGGCCTTGCGCGAGCGCGTTCGCAATGTTTCCCGCTTCGTTGTCAAACGGAACCGCCGCAAGAACCTGATGCGGAATCTTTCGCTGCTGATCCCAAACAAACCCGGCGCGCGCAACGCACGCAACGGACGCTATAAGCCAAACCGAAGTCAGAAAGGGAATTAGTTTGCGAAGCATCGCGGTAAGAATTATGGCAGCGAATGGCGCGCGCGGGACAGTTCAACTTCGTAAAAATCGGGTATGATGCACCTCGGAAAAATACATGGAGCAAGCCGGCACGGCCAGCGAAGCGGGAGAAGAAGCCGAATGAAAACCATCAAAGGGCCGGCGATTTTCTTGGCGCAGTTCGCGGGAGATCACGCGCCGTTCAACAATTTGAACGACATCGCGCGATGGGCGGCAAATCTCGGATACGAAGGCGTGCAAATTCCGTCGTGGGACGCGCGCCTTTTTGATTTGAAGCGCGCCGCGGAGAGCAAGGAATATTGCGACGCAGTGCGCGGCGCGCTCTCGCAGCACGGAATTGTTGCGACGGAGCTTTCGACGCACCTGCAGGGGCAACTTGTCGCCGTGCATCCCGCGTACGACGCAGCGTTTGACGGCTTCGCGCCGCCAAGCGTCCACGGAAATTCCGCGGCAAGGCAGGCATGGGCCGTCGAGCAATTGCTATTCGCCGCGCAAGCCTCGGCAAATCTCGGCATGAAAGCGCACGTCACTTTTTCCGGCTCGCTCGCCTGGCCCTATCTTTATCCTTGGCCGCAACGCCCGGCCGGTTTGGTCGAAACGGCATTCGACGAACTCGCGGCGCGTTGGAAGCCCATCCTCGATGCGTTCGACAAAGTCGGCGTCGACCTCTGCTTTGAAATTCATCCCGGCGAAGATTTGCACGACGGCATCACGTTCGAAATGTTCTTGCAGCGGCTGAACAATCATCCCCGCTGCAACATTCTCTTCGATCCGAGCCACTTCGTTTTGCAGCAGCTCGATTATCTCGAATTCATCGATCTCTATCACGACCGCATAAAAATGTTTCACGTCAAAGACGCCGAATTTCGCCCCACCGGCCGCCAGGGCGTTTACGGCGGCTTTCAATCCTGGGCCAATCGGGCCGGAAGATTTAGATCGCCGGGAGACGGCCAGGTGGACTTCAAAGCGATTTTTTCAAAGCTGACGCAGTACGGCTTTGACGGATGGGCCGTGCTCGAATGGGAATGCTGCATCAAAAGCAGCGAACAAGGAGCAGCCGAGGGCGCGACATTTATTTCGCGCCACATTATCGAAGCGCCGGAACGCGCCTTCGACGATTTTGCCGCTTCCGGCGCCGACCCCGCGGCCAATCGCAAAATGCTCGGCCTCAAATAGCTTTCGTTTTGCGAAGGATCGCGGAACGCCAGCGAAAGTAAAACGGCACTCCCGCCAAAATCACCAGCACGCCCAGCGTCGATCGAATCGGCCGTTGCATCCATAAATTTGCCGTCAGCGCAATCGCAGCCAGCAAGAACACAATCGGCGTCACGGGAAAACCCCAGGCGCGAAATGGCCGCGCCAATTCCGGTTCCGTGGCGCGCAGGCGGATCAATGCAATCGCCGTCAGCGCAAAAAATATCCAGAGCGCAAAAACAAAAAGCGAATAAAGCTGTTCATACGTTCCGCTCAGCGCCAGCAGCGCCGCCACCGTCCCAAGAAACATCAAAGACCCGCTCGGTGTGCGCAATTTCGGATGGAGACGCTCGGCAAATTTAAAAAACACGCCGTCCCGCGCCATCGCGTACGGAATGCGCGCGCCGGTCATCACCACTACGTGCAGCGCGCCCAGCGCGGAAATGGCCATTGCGATCGTCAATGCAATGGCGCCGCGTTCGCCGGCAAACGTTCGCACCGCATCCGATGCAACGTGCGCCGACGCCGCAACTTGCGCAAAGCTGAGCACGCGGAAATAAACCACGTTGGCGAGCAAATAAAGCGCGCCGATGGAACCAAGGCCGAGCAAAATCGCGCGCGGAATATTTTTCTGCGGTTCAATCACCTCTTCGCCCAGGTGGCCCAAATCGTTAAACCCGTTGTACGCCCACATCGCCGGAACAAGCGCGGAAAGCACCGCGACAATTGTGGTCCACCACGAGGCAGGGCTCGCTGCCGCTAACGGCGCCACCGAAACTTCGTGCCTCGAACCGAACAAGAAGCCGCCCAAGACAATCAGAACAATCGTGCCGACCTTGATCGACGTCAGCGCCATTTGAATCGCGCCGCCCATTTTCACGCTCAGGTAATTGAGCGCCGTCACGGCGATCACGACACACGCCGCCAGCGGTTGCGCCAGCGTCACCGTTAATTCGCCGCCGGCAAAATGCACCGTGAAAAACGGCGACGCAACGGCGGGGAACACGAAACCAAGAAAGCGCAAAAAGCCGGCCGCGAGCGTGGCCATCGCCACCGGCCGTTCGAGAAATGCGCTCATCCATCCGAACAGAAATCCCCACATTGGACCGAGCCCGCGCGTCAGATAAGCGTACGGGCCGCCGGCTTTGGGAAAAAGCGCGCCGAGTTCCGCGTAACAGAACGCGCCGCACAAGACGATGAGGCCGCCAAAAATCCACGCGGCAAATACGAGCGCGGTGGATCCCACGATGCGCGCCGTGTCGCTCGAAACGAGAAAAATTCCCGAACCGATCGTGTCACCGATTACGACCGCCACGGCGGCCCAAAGTCCAAGGCCGCGCAGAAGTCCGTGGCGTTCCTCTGCGTTTTGCGGCGATACATTCCTATCGGGCATATCGGGGTTGCGCGAGACTACACTTTGCGGCGAGCGCGGTCAATCGCCGCTCCGTCCGTTTTCGCGCTATCATCGTCTTGTTTGCGAGGCGACCGATGGCTGCTCCGAAAAACATGTTACCTGCACTCGCTTGGGACGAACGCTTCCGCGTTGAAAATGCCGATGACGTGATGACGCCGGCCTTGCTCCTTTATCCCGCTGCCGTCGCGGCGAATATCGACGCGATCGTGAATTCGCTCGAAGGCGACGCCACGCGTTGGCGCGCTCACGTGAAAACGGCGAAGCTCGCTTTCACCATGCGTATGCTGGTCGAACGCGGCGTGACGAATTTCAAATGCGCCACGACGCTCGAATTGCTGGTGGCGTGCGAATCTGGCGCGCGCGATGTGCTCGTCGCGTATCCAGTGGTTGGCGCCAACGCGCGGCGCGTCGGCGAAATCGCGGAAAGTTTTCCGAAAGTGCGCGTTTCGATTTTGGCGGAGAACGAAGCGCAGGCGATGCAATGGCGCGGCTCCCGCGTCGGCGTTTTCCTCGACATCAATCCGGGCATGGACCGCACCGGCGTGGAGCAGGATCGTCACGCGGAAATCGTCGCGCTGGTTCACGCGATCAAAAATGCCGGCTTGGATTTTCGCGGATTGCATTATTACGACGGGCATTTCGGCGGCTTGGCGGAATCCGACCGCGTGGCTGCCGCGCAGGAAGGTTACGAACGCCTGCTGGCGGCCGTGGCGGCGATTGAAGAAAGCGGCGCGGCGGTGGAAGAAGTGATCACGGCGGGGACGCCGACTTTTTCCGCGTCGGCTTCTTTTGCCGGGTTTCGCGGGCAGCGGTTTGTGCATCGAATTTCTCCCGGCACGGTTGTGTACAACGACGCGACGAGCCTCGAACAACTGCCGGCTGCTTTGGGATTGCAGCCCGCGGTGCTCGTTATGACCCGCGTTGTGAGTCATCCGTATGCCGGCCGCATCACGTGCGACGCGGGCCACAAATCCGTTTCCGCCGACGCGGGTCTGCCCACTTGCGTCGTCGCGGGACACGCCGAACTGACGCCGCTCGGCCCGAGCGAAGAACATTTGCCGATGGCGGTTGCCGACGGTTTTGTGCCGCCGAAAGTCGGCGAAATTTTGTATCTGCTGCCGCGCCACGTTTGCCCGACCGTAAATAATTTTGGCTCGGCCTTGCTCGTGCGCGAGAACCGAATTGAAGCCGCCCACGAAGTTTCCGCTCGTGGGCGCGAAAATCGGCTGCTTGGACGCGAGGCGGTTGTCGCGAACGCCGCTCGCAATCCGTAGGAAATTGTCGGCAAATTGGATTATGTCCACGGCCGCTTGGCGTCCACGCAAATGATCCAGGGCGAAACGGTGGCGCGGGGGCGATGGGGCATTGCCGCGCGGATCGGCCGGGGAATTGTGGTCGGTTATTTTCACCGCGTATGTCTCTCCGTATATAAAGAAGCGCGGCACGACGCGTTTGGCATGTCCGCAGTGATGCTTGGATTTTTGCCCGGCGCGCACAACTGGCCGTACGCGTCGCCCCCCTCCCCTCCTCCCCCCTGTTTTTGTAAGTGTTGATTCTGCGGGAGTTAGTGCGAGGGGTCCTGTAAGTGTTGAAAGGAAAGGCGGTTGAAGTGGCTTTAGAATGAACAGATGCGAGAAGATTCGTAAGTGTTGAAAATGCAGGGGGTTATTTTTGGGGATTTTGTAAGTGTTGAATCCAGGGGGTTTAGCGGAAGTGAGGAGCGATTTCACGGGAAAGTATAGCACAGGAAAGATGGCTAGTCAAGTAACAGTACTAAGAATGTACGATTTGGAGGTAGCGAAAGGTGTTTTGAGGCAGGAGCCTTCGGTGCGTCCGTCGGAATCGGAAGGTGCGTGGGTGGATCGAACGGAAATTCGCCAGTCTAGTTTGAGTGGGGAGCACTACATGTCCCTCCCTTCGCTGATCTCATAGGGTTTTTGAGTCGAGTGCGTATTAGGCTATTGATGTGGTGCCTCGATCGAAGAGGCCGGCTTCGGAAAGCCGGCCCTACACGGGAAGTCGAGGACGGGCTCTACGTTCGCGTCCAGAATCGTCGCTTGTGTAAGTCGGTGACGTACGTGACGATTTCTGATATTTGCTTCGCAAGAGTCGCTTGGCTAAGGATGAGCGGACACTTTAGAAAGAAAGGTCGGCGGGGTGTGCCGCGCCTACGGCGCTTTCGGGTCGTGACACTTCGCCCAGCCCTTACGGGCTGGGCTAACGTGTGACGCACCTACGGTGCTTGGTTACGCGAGAGTTGGACGACGAGAGTGGAAAAGGAGGGAGGGAAAAGGAGGGAGGGAAAAGGAGAGAGGGAAAAGGAGAGTGCGGTAATAGTGTGAGACGGGATTCGAGTTGACGGTGTTTCGTGGCGGGTTGGAATCGGAAGGTGCGTGGAAGGATGCGAGGGAAATTAACCGTCCGGCCCCGATTTCCCGCCTGTTTAGCAAACGAGTCGCAAGCATGAGTCTGCGCCAGAGCGGCTACTTTTCGGGTAAAAGATAGAGGGCCGGGAAAAAAAGACCCGGCCCTCCATCCAAGGCAGCTACAGGTTTATTGCAATTACTGGGGTTTCTTGGAACCATCGGTTGCGCAACCACCCTTGCCCTTGCAAGAGTTTTCGCCTTTGCAACCGTTGTCGCCAGACTTGCAACCGCCCTTGCCCTTGCAAGAGTTCTGGCCCTTGCAAGCGTGCTTGTCCTTGGCTTGCTTGTCGTCCTTCTTGTCTTTGCTCTGCTTGTCCTTGTCCTGATCCTGCGTGCTGGAAGTAGCTTTCAGCGAAGCAAGCACAGTCGAGGCGTGTGCGGGCGCGCCGGTACCGGCGAACAAACCGGCGAACGCTGCACCAGCGAGCAATGCCTTTGTGGTCTTGGTCATACGAAAATCTCCTGTCGATTAGAATAAAGTGCCAATCACCATCCGGACACTCTTTGCGCCGTGAGGATCGCGAATCTGGCCGTCCGCGGGCTCACCAAACGAGATCTTTGACGCAGTTTCGAAGCGGCCATGAACGTCCGGACAAAGGTGCTCGGTCCACTAAGTCAGAGTCACGAGATGCCAAAAGGTTTCCAGAATTCTCAATAAAGGTTGCGGGCGAGTTTCCGGAAATGCGCTGCCCGAGCCGGCTGCACGGCATGCATTTCAGAAACGACATTCTGAAGGCAGTTTGAAAGATGGAGTGACCTACACCGCTTCGCGTGCTTCCGCGGCGGTCCAGATCGCTGCGCCCAGGAGGACAAGATCCTTGATTAAAAACTGGCCGGCATCGCCCAATAGAGGAAATCCGTGTGCGAATTGGACCGCTCCCGGCGTAGACACGAGAAAACTCACCGTGAGCAGGAAGGTGATTATCGCTCCGACGCTGCCGATGAAAGAGAGCCTGCCGGAGAGCGGTCGCAAGGCCATTAGAAGGCCGACGATGATTTCGATCGATCCGATTAGATTGGAAACGCCTTGCAGGCTGAAGATTCGATAGAGCCAGGACATCAGCGGGCTGTTCGCCACCAAGGGCTGAATGCCTTGCGCTTCGCCAGACGTGAACTTCAGAGCGCCAATCAGCAGCAGCGTAATCACCAAACCGAAGCGCGAGACGTGGATGCCCACTTGTTCGAACGGAGTTTTCGCGTTGGCATGGAGCAACGTATTTGTGAGCGAGTCTTTCGTGCGTAAATTCTGGCTGATTGTATCCATAGATTTTATTTAATTCGTTTTCTCCACTAGTTGGGCAGGAACGTGGCGCCCATTTCGGACGGTTGTCCCCAATTGTTCCGAATCGTTGCGCGAGCCGGCTTGAGATATAGATTCACAACTATTCGAAGAGTTTCAGGCAACCGGTCAATTGGCGATTGCGACGCCGAACCTTGAGAAATCAGGATGGGTCTGACCGGAGCCGAGGTTTGATTGGGCCTTGCGCAAAAAAGAGCGTCAGAAACGAAGAATGACGCCGCCGCTGGCCACAACGTTGTGCTGCGTGCTTGAATCAAGGGCGACATTCAGATTTGGATTGCCGGAAAAGAAATCGCGTACCTCTCCCCGCAAGCCGAGGAATCGAAACAGCCGGTAATCCAGTCCGCCGCCGTAGTCGAAGACGCCGCGATTTAAGAACTTATTCGTGTTGGTTTGGCCATTCAAGAGGCGCGGAGACTCTTCATAAAGGGCATAGCCGCCGCCAACGGCAACCCACGGAGAAAGCCGCGAAGAAGGAAGAAGCTTCAAGCGCAATCCGGGAGTGACGTAAAGCGCCGCATAATTTTGCGCCGCGGTGGCGTTCGAAGAGGCAATGCTTCGGTTGGGAAGGGCCGCGAATGCAACTTCGCCATAGAGGGCCGCTATGCCGGCACGGAGGAAGCGATGGCCGTAGTTGATTCCGAAACTGCGATCCGCGGAGATTTGCGCGGTGCCGCCTGAGTTCTGAAACGTGCGCGACTGACCGGGAATTCCGCCGAGTGAAAACGTGAGTTCATTGTTCTGCGCTCGCGCAGACCCGGCGGCGAATGCCGAGATGAGCAAAAGCAGGCCTGTGCAGCGAATGCTTCTGGCGATTACGGTTACAGTTCTCATTGCCTAGATGTCTCCCGATTGAATTAGAGGCGCCACTGCAAAATCAGCGTGCAACGTCTGCTTTTGCGGAACAGGAAGAGCTTGCCTGTATGCCGCAGTCGAAGGCAGAGGAGCGTGGACCGTCGATAGATCGACGAAGTCCGCAAAGCGTGCACAGACAGTGAGATTGCGTTCCCGACGGAAGGTTTCGAGAATTCCGCGCGGGGAAATCGCTGGAGACGCGAGGTGCAGCGGGAAGAAGCAAACGGAGCAAAAAATCAGAGGCGCTTGGATTGGCGTGAAACTTTTGCGCTTCTCGTGAATCGAATTGGATGCGCTGCTCCGAGAGGCCGGCGAGGAATCGGCCGAATACGAGAATCGAGTGTTCGCAATGATGAAGATTACAGCGATTGTGATATTCCTGGCGGGTTTGTGCCCTTTTGTGAGTGGGCAAGAAAACGCGGCAGCTACGCACTCCTCGGCTCCGGCGATCGGCATTGAGGTCGGCCGGCCGGCGCCGGCCTTTTCTGGCGTTGATCAGTTTGGCCATGAAAACTCGAACGAATCGCTGAAAGGCGCAAAGGGCACGGTGCTGCTTTTCTTCCGCTCCGCCGATTGGTGACCCTTTTGCAAAGCGCAGCTCGTGCAGCTGCAAAGCGCAAAGCAGAGATTCGAAGCGCAAGGAATCAAACTGGCGGCCATCAGCTACGATAGCCAGGCGATCCTGAAGGAATTTGCCGAGCGGCATAAGATCGAGTTTCCGCTTTTGGCCGATCCCAATTCCGATTTGATTCGCAAATTCGGCGTGTTGAATACGGAGGCCAAGGGGATGACGCGGGGCATGGCTCTTCCCGGCTTCTTTTACATTGATGCCGACGGCGTGATTCGCGAAAAATATTTCACGGAGAAATACACCGACCGGCTGACGGCGAACAATGTGGTCGCGAAGCTCTTCCCGGAATTAGGCGCCGAAGTCACGCGCGAGGTCGAAGCGCCACACCTTCGGCTTTCTCTGGCGCAATCGGACAGTAGCGCCATACCGGGCGGCCGCGTCAGTCTGATTGCCGAAATCGAACTTCCCCCTGATGTGCATGTCTACTCGCCGGGCGTAAAAGGTTATAAGCCCATTCAGCTTATCTTGCACGAAGTTGCCGGCGTGGACTTTCAACCGGTGGTCTATCCGAATTCCAAGGAACTGTACCTGGAAGCAATCCAGGAACATGTGCCGGTCTTTGAATCGAAGTTCCGCATCACGCAGGACATTACCGTGAACCCTTCCAAGATTAAGGATGCGCTGCGGTCGCTGGTTTCCGCGCACCGTACGATTTCCATTGCCGGTGAATTGAACTACCAGGCTTGTGACAAGACTACTTGTTACCCTCCAAAGTCGGTTCCGGTAAGCTGGGAGCTGGAAGTGCTTCCGCTTGACCTCAAACGATCGGCGGAGTCCATTCAGCACAAATAGCATTTCGAGATTTGATGGATATCGATTCTTCGGTTGGGAGAAAAATATGGGTGATGTGGTTTATGTTTCGAAATCGCACATCGAGCGGCGGCACGGCCCGCTTCGCATCGCACATCTTCCGGGCGAGGCCAAGCCGGTGGTGTATAGCGTACATGGGGCCATCGCGGAGCATTACAAAGTGGACCCATCTTTGCTGACGGAGTCGCATTCTTCCACCATTGACTATGTTATTTCCGCAACCGCCGGTTGAATGGTGGGCACCTTCGGAGGCGCGCTGGAAGCGCGCCAAATCGATGCCAGCAACGGAAAATTGACCGCGGACATAACTGGAGAAGTCGAAGCGGAGGACGGTGTATTGGTCATTCGCCGCATTCACGTGGCGATGCACCTGTTGGCTCCGGAAACGATGAGGGAAACCGTCGAGCGCACGCACGGCATTTATGCGATGCGCTGTCCGCTGTACCGGACACTGCACAAGACGATTGAACTGACTTCATCCGTGGAGTTAAGGACTCCCGCCGCCTCTTAAAACTCGTGAGGTAAAGAAGCCGGTAATGGATTGTGCGCGCGCAAGAAATTGCGGCTTCGATGTAAAAGTGAACGACAGAGAGCTGCGTGATGTTTGTGGCTGGATGGTGTCCACGGCAAACGGGTACCTTGCATTTTGATCCGCGCGGTGACGTTGCGCGTGGGCCGGCTTCGGAAAGCCGGCCCTACATGGGCAAAGAGAGAAAAAGAGAGAAAAAGAGAAAAAGAAAAAAAGAAAAAGAAAGAGAAAGAGAAAGAGAAAGAGAAAGAGAAAGAGAAAGAGAAAGAGAAAGAGAAAGACGCCCGCTTCAGAAAGCGGCCGCTACAAGCGCGGGACGAGGAATTGCGGTGGTGCTGGAATGGAAAGTGGCGGACACAGACGGGGCGTTTTCTGATATTTGCTTTGCAAGAGTCGTATGGCTAGAGATGAGACCGTTTTTAGCTACCGCTTCCGTGACCGAAAGTTTTTCAGAAACGTCGACCAAATTGCTTTAACTTCTGCGGCCATGCTTTTCTTCCTGACTCTTCTGAAGTTTCGAACGTCCACCATCAATGGCAGTCTCAGTCCAATTTGAATTGCGCTCCTGGTGTCAGCAGCTGCGGCGTGCTTGAGAACGAAAGCCCATAGATAGCATTGCGCGTGCGGCTTGGATCGGCGGCAATCGCGTATTTTCGTCCCAACTTCCGATCAACGCACGCTCAGCAAACAAATGAGTTCTTTATTCGGGTTTGGCGCCTTTGGAGAATTTGGGGGATTCGAGGGTACCGTCGATGCGGAAAGGGAACTGGATTTTGCCGTCGACGAGTTTGGCGCCTTCGATGCGCGCGAACGTGTTGGTGAGAAAGCCTTGTTTGGTGGTGATGGCGGCGACGCCCTGGTAGTTGAGTTCGTCGGAGCCGGAGACGCTGACGCTGCCGGAGCCGTCGACGTCGACGCCGTAACCATCGATGTCGATGGCTTTGCTGGTGATGCGGAGATTTTCGAGTTCGAGGTCGGTGGTGATCGAATTGAAGGAAGCGGGATTTTCTTTGGCGGGACCGAGATCGTTGAAGCGCGCGAGTTTCATCAGGTTGGCATTGAGCTTGAGGCTGGGGACCTCGCCGTTGGTCAATTTGACGTGGCCGGCGCCGTGGAGATGCGCGAGCGGGTTGGCGGTGTGTTCGATGGCGCCGGCAAGTTTGAAATCGCCGTCGAGAGTTCCGGTGAGCAATCCACGAAGTTCGTGAAAGTCGGCGAGGAGACGCGCGAGGTTGATTCCTTTGACGCGGGCGTCGGCTTTGAAAGTTGCCGTGCTTTTGGCGAGGCTGATGGAAAAATCTCCGGTGGCTTTGCCGGCGCAGATGTCCGCCTTGAGATTGGTGAAAAAAACTTCGCGCGACTCGAGGCGAAAGCGCGCATCGACGTTTTTTGCTTCGACGGAGGCAAAGCGCAAACGGGCGGCTTTCCAACTGCCGAGGCCGTTTAACGCAGCGGAAGCGGGATTGACGATGGCGGCCAAGTCCACGCGGTCGAGTTCGCTGTCGATATCGAAGGCTTCGAAAAAGACGGGGCCTTGTGCGTCGGAAGGAAGAAGATTGGAGGCGACGAGCTGGCCGCGATTCATGGTGACTTTATCGATGATGCCGAGAGGGAAAAGATTTTTGGAATTTTGCGAAGCGGGATTTTCAAAGTTCCAGGGGCCGTCGGGGTCGGAGATGATGTTGATTTCCGGGTGGTCGAGGGAGACGGACCGGATGACGACTTTGCGGTGAAGAAGGGCCCAAAAATCGAGGACGGCTTCGGCGCGCGGGACTTTGAGAATGTAACTGGGAGGAAAGAGCGGAGGACTTTTTACGCCGAAGGCAACGAAGTGAATGGTTGGCCGGGGAAAGAAAGAGAGAGTGACGCGCTCGATTTCAACTTTTTTGCCGGTGGTCTGTTCGAAGTACGTGATGATTTGCGGACGGTAGCGATCGAGATTGAACCAGACGGGCGCGAGGAGAATGGCGAGAAGGAGAACGACAAAGAGGGCGGCGAGGGAACGAAAAACGATTTTGCGGCGCGTGGACATTTTAGAGTAAGCCTTTTGCGAGATGACGAATTTTCTGGAATGAAATTGTACCCCGATTTGGAAGAGAGGGGCGAAGCCGGCGGGCTAAAGATGGTGAGAGTCTGGAACGGCGCGCAAACGCTCGGCGCCCGCTTCCGGAGTGAAATCGCGCTGAGGCATGCCGAGGAGTTCGAAACCGACCATGAATTTTCGCACGGTGGCGGAGCGAAGCAGGGGCGGAAAAAAGTGTGCGTGGAAATGCCATTCCGGGTGAGGGAGTCCGTCGGTTGGGCGCTGATGAAAGCCCATGGAATAGGGAAAGGAAGCGCGAAATAAATTGTCGTAGCGGGTCGTAAGGCGTTTGAGGATGTCGCCGAGTGCGTCGCGTTCGGTGGAATTGAATTCGTCGATGGAAGCGACGTGGCGAGCGGGGAGAAGCATGGTTTCGAACGGCCAAACGGCCCAATAGGGAACGATGGCGAGGAAATGCTCGTTTGCGGTGACGATTCTGGTTGCCGCGCTTTTCTCCACGCGGTAGTAATCGCAAAGAAGGCAGCGACCGGTTTTTGCAAGGTGATCGGCCTGGGCGCTCTGTTCGGCGAGCGGAATGTTGGGAATGGAGGAAGTTGCCCAGATCTGACCGTGAGGGTGCGGATTGCTTGCGCCCATGGTGGCGCCGCGATTTTCAAAAATTTGCACGTAGTTCATTTGAGGGTGCGAAGCGAGATCGAGGAATTGGGCGGCCCAGGAATCGACGACGGCGCGAATGGCGGCGAGATCGAGCATGGAGAGCGACAAATGATGTTTTGGAGAAAAGCAAAGGACGCGACAAATTCCGGTTTCGGTTTCGGCGAGCAATAGATCGCTTTCGCGGATGCGTCCCGCCTGGCCTTCGGGCAGAAGAGCGGGAAAATCGTTGTCGAAAACAAAGACGGTGTTGTAGGCGGGATTCGTTTCGCCGGTCGAGCGCTGGTTGCCGGGACACATGTAACAAGCGGGATCGTAGGAAACTTCATTTCGCACGGGTGTGGATTCGAACTGGCCTTGCCAGGGACGTTGCGTGCGGTGGGGCGAGACGAGAATCCATTCGCGCAACAAAGGGTTGAATCGCCGGTGCGGCTGTTTGCTTGTGTCGAAGCTGGGGGAGTTGTCAGTCATCGTTGGAAACTTCCGTGACGCCGGCGCCGGCGGCGCAAACGTAAATTTCAAGATCGATCTGCGTCGCGGCCTTATACGCGGCGGAAACTTTTTGCGTAAAGAGCTCGACCGCGCCGGACTCGACCAGATTGATGGTACAACCGCCGAAACCGCCGCCGGTCATGCGAGAGCCAATTGTGCCGGAAAGGCTGCGCGCCGCGTCCACGAGAATGTCGAGCTCGCGACAACTGACTTCGAAATCGTCGCGCAGGCTGCGATGCGAATCCGCCATGCAACGGCCGACGTCGGCGAGGGCGCCCGCGCGCAAGGCTTCGACGGTGCGGAGGACGCGCGCGTTTTCGCCGATCACGTGGCGGCAACGACGAAAGATGAGGTCAGAGAGTTCGGTGCGGCAAGACTCGAGTTGAGCGAGGCTTACGTCGCGAAGGGCTTGGATGAAAGGGAGCCGGCGTTGCAACACGCGAACACCTTCCTCGCATTGTGCGCGACGATCGTTGTACGCGCCGCCCGCATGTTCGTGCTTGACCATGGAATTGCAAATAATCATAGCGACATTGGGCGGAAGGGGAAGCAATTCGTATTCGAGCGAACGGCAATCGAGGAGAATGGCTTTGTTGGCGCTGCCAAAACAGGACGCGAACTGGTCCATGATGCCGACGCGCGCGCCGACAAATTCGTTTTCGGCGCGCTGGCAGAGCCTGGCGATGTCTTCGAGCGCGAGAGTGTGGCCGGCGACGGCGAGAAGCGCGCTTGCGACGGAGACTTCGAGTGCCGCGGAGGAACTGAGTCCGGCGCCGAGGGGCACGTTGCTGCAGATCGCGAGATTTGCGCCTTGGACGGAAATGCCGCGCTCGGCGAGCATGACTGCGACGCCGTGAATGTAATCGAACCAATTGCCGCTCGCCGTGAGTTTTGGGTTGTCGAGGTCCATCTCGCGAAGGAGATTTAAGTTTTGCGAAAAAACGGCGAGCTTGCGATCGGTGCGTGGCGCGACGGCGGTCCAGGTGTAGAGATCGATGGCGGCAGGCAAGACGAAGCCGTCGTTGTAGTCGGTGTGTTCTCCGATCAGGTTTACGCGGCCGGGGGCGCGAAAGATTCTCGGTTTGGAGGCGGCGGAAAATCGAGTGGAAAATGACGCCAGAAGAGACGTTACGATGGCTGTATCGCGCGAATTGGATGACGAGTGATGCATTTCGCAGTGCGAACGCGATCCGCCGAGCCGGCGGAATGGCTAGACTTCATTTTTGCGGAAGCGATCGATCAAGTTTGCGCAAGCGCGAACGGTGATGGCCATCATGGTGAGCGTGGGGTTTTGACAGGCGGATGAGACAAAGCTTGCGCCGTCCATGACGAAAAGATTTTTCACGTCGTGCGTTTGGTTGAATGGAGTGAGCACGGATTTTTTCGGGTCGTTTCCCATGCGCGCCGTTCCGAGTTCGTGAATGGCCATGCCCGGCATTTCGACGCGTGTTTGCACTTTGATGTCTTTTGCGCCGGCGGATTCGAGCATTTCGGCGGCTTGAGTGGCGGCGTCTTCCATTAAGGCCGCTTCATTGTCGCCATGCGCCATGGAAATGCGAAGTGCCGGTATGCCCCATGCGTCTTTCAGATTGGGGTCGATTGCGAGGTGATTGTCCCATCGCGCGAGCGATTCGCCGAACGCGCCCATCGAGATTGAGTAGATGCCTTCTTTGACGGCGCCCTTGAACGACGTGCCATACCCTTGCGCGGAAAAATTGAATTCGGCGCCTCCACCGCCTTGATAGCCATACCCACGAATGAATTGAGACTGTTTTTTTCTGGAAGGAGTGTTGCGGAAGCGCGGAATATAAATGCCGTTGGGACGTTGCGGCTCGTTGGCATCGGGCCGAATTTTCATTTCGGGCAGAAAACCGGTGGCGCCGCCGCCGGTGACGTGGTCCATCAGATAGCGGCCAAGCGCGCCGCTGGAATTTGCGAGGCCGTTCGGGTATTCGCGCGTGGAAGAATTCAGAAGGATGCGAGTGGATTCGAGCGCTTGCGCGCAAAGGATGACCGTTTTCGCGCGTACTTCTTTGACCTGGCGAGTGAGGCGATCCACATATGTGACGCCGCTCGCTTTGTTTTGGCCAGTGTCCATATTCACGTGGCTGACGACGGCGTTTGTGATCAGCGTGCAGTTTCCGGATTTCTGCGCGTCCGCAACGGTTGTGAACGGGCTGCTGAAATAAGAAAAAGTGCTGCAACCGCGTTCGCAGGGGCCGCAATAGTGGCAGGCGAGGCGGCCGTTGTGATTTTCGGTGATGATCGCGACGCGGCCGATGGTGACGGTGCGGCCAAATTGCGCCTTCACGCGATCTTTTAAGAGAATTTCGCCGCAGCTCATTTTCATGGGCGGCAAAAACTGGCCGTCGGGAAGCATTTCGTTGCCTTCGGCCGAGCCGCTGATGCCGACGTAGCGCTCGACGATGTCGTAGTACGGCGCGAGGTCGGCGTAGGAAATTGGCCAGTCGTCGCCGTAACCGTCGCGGCTGGCCGCTTTGAAATCATTGTCGCTGAGGCGATAACTTTGGCGACCCCAAACCAGCGACCGCCCGCCGAGAACGCGCAGGCGCTGCCAGGTGAAGGGCTTATCGGCCGGGGTGCTGTACGGATTTTCGAGATCGTTGACGAACCATTCGTAGTTGTATTCCATGCACGCGTAACACTGTTTTTGAATCGGACGCGTGCGCACAATTTCCGGCGAGTGATCGCGATACTTGAGCTTGTAGCCGGGCATGTGCTCGGTAAATTCTTTCGGGCTGACGGCGCGGCCGGCTTCGAGCAATGCCACTTTCAATCCCGCTTCGGAAAGCTGTTTCGCCGCCCATCCGCCGGTGGCGCCGGAACCGACGACAACGGCGTCATACGTTTGTTCGAGCGGATCCTTGTCGAAGTATGGCCAGATCATTTGTGTTTTCCTTCGGAATGTTCGCAGCCTTGATAGACGCCGTGCGCGGCGGCGCCGTCCCAACCCAGATCTTTCGCGCCAATTTGCGAGCTGTAGTAGGCCATGCCGATCCGCTGCTTTAGATGCTGAAAGTGTTCGTGGCCGATATCGGGTCCCGCGGCTTCGCCCGTCCAACCGCTGTTGCCGCTGGGAAAAGCCAATGCGTGCAACAAATCGTCCTGATCTTCGCGCGGCAAATACCGAAACGCCGCTTTGTATCGCCGGATGCTTTCGCCATCGAGGTAACCGAGGCTGTTTAAGAACGCTTTCTGGATATCGCGCGACTCCGCGGCGAGCAACAGATCGATGTAGCGATTCACAAGGGCTTCCTTCGCGCCCGGCGTGTCGGTGGCGGGAATAATCAGATCGCTGAGGAGAATGAGCGTTTCATTCTGGTGCTCATCGAGGAAAAGCGGCTTCCATCCCGGCGCGGAAAGATCGTTTGACGCATCCACGCCGCGCTGCGCCGGGGTGAGCTCGGAGGCTGGAGCACTGTTTTGCGTGGTGCTCTGTGCCGCGGAAAGCGAAGAGCCAAGCGCAGCGGTAGCGCCCGTGATCACGCTTGCTCGCAACAAGTCACGTCGTTTCATAGAAACTCCCTGAAAACACGTGCCGAGAAATTTCCGCGCCGCGCCGATCCTGAACCTTTGCGCATACTCTTGCTCGACGCGCAAATTGTAACTGACTTTTGCGAACGTTGGTATTTCGTCGTGTGGGTAAAAAAGGGAAATACAGAAAGGCGCAGGTCAAAGTCTTGGCCGGTTGGAATCCGCGGCAAAGGGAATTGAAAGAAGCTGCGGCTTTGCTCCTAGTGCCAACGCGGCAAGATCCGGGCTATGCAGTCTGAATTCCCGCGAGGGCACCCTTCGCCTCTCTAGCGTTTTCTTGGACGTGACACACTGATATCCTTTCCCCATCTATTTCCTGAACCGGCGCCCGACGCTGATCGATTTATTTACGGGATTTAGGAATATGGAAACTTGCATATATGACTGGCGCAAGAGCCGCTCGAGAGCACACCCTTATGCGTGGCTCGTTATGCTCGGTTTAGCAATTGTGTTTCTCGCGGAATTCTTTAGCGGAATCAGTCGCACGATCGAAGGAGATATTCATAACTTCCCACCGCTTTGGAATTCTTCGCCCGTTTTAGCCATCTTGCTTGCTAGCGTTAAATTGTTTGTGTACGTGTTTGGGGGATGTTTAGTTAGTTTAATGATCTTTATCCCGGTCAGTCATTTTTTCTGTCCTCGTGTTATTCGAGGGAGATTTGAATCAGTATCGACGACGGTCACTGATAAAGGCAAGTCTTTGCTATCAATTCAGATGAGCGACTATCAGTTCCACACGTCAGATTTCGGCGACTTGGAAACTCTTATTTTAGACCCTGCACTTAGAGGCCAGGAATTGCGATTTACTTTGGGGGCTTTTAACCGAATTTTGCGAATCGAAAGACTCTCATAATCATAAGAGGTGTACCTCGACCAAGCAGCTTCATGCATCGTCTTCGCAGAGTTCTCCCTTCATTGTAACGTCATTGGTTCGACCCCGCCGCTTGTGAATAAAGCAGTAGCAGTATCCGATGCTCCACACTTACACGCGGGGTAGGATTACTCGTTCGGAATTTGATCTGTGCGAGACACCGCTATGCCGTTTGCATTCGCGCGAGGGCGGCGAGAATTCTTGATGGCGTGAGAGGGGCTTGACGCACGCGCGCGCCGGTGGCGTCGAAAATGGCGTTGGCGATGGCGGCGGCGGTGGGGCGGCTGGACGGTTCGCCGGCGCCGGAAGAGGGAAGCTCGGGATGATTGAGAAGCACGATCTCGAGTTGCGGAGGAATATCGAGAGAGCGGGCGACGGGGTAGGTTTGCCAATCGACGCTGGTGACGTTACTGCGGTCAAAGAGAACCTCTTCGTACAAGCTGCGGCTCATGGATTGGATGAGATTGGCTTCGATGGTGCCACGAAGGCCATCGGGATTGACGATGAGGCCGCAATCGTGGGCGCAAACGAGGCGCTGGACGCGAACTGCTCCGGTCCGGCGATTTACTTGTACGTACGCAATGGTGGCGACATAGGTGCCGCGGCGAGTGCCGAAGGCGACGCCGCGGCCGGTGAGGATTTCCGCGGTGCCGGAATTGGGTTTTGGCGAAGGGCGGCGATCCCACGCGGCGCGCTCCGCAACGGCGGCCAGGGCGGCTTTGGCTCTGGGATCATCGAGAAAGGCGAGCCGGAAGTCGATGGGATCGACGCGCGCGGCGGCGGCGAGTTCGTCGAGAAAGGATTCAACGGCAAAAGTTACGGCGGGGCCTTCCGGATCGCGCAGATGGGTGGTGCGCAACGGGGAGGCGGAAGGATAGAGCGCGGGAATTACGTGGGCGATGGCATGGATGTTTGGGAAATTGTACGAGGCGGAGTGTTCGCCGAATTCGGCGAACTCGTCTTTGCCGGTGGTGTTGGGAAGGCCCATGAGCTGGGCCGCAAGAAAGTTGCCGGCCGCGTCGGGGTGATAAAAAGTTTCGCCTCCCGAAAAGGCGCGCGAGGTGAAGTCAAAGGCGGTGACTTGGCCGTGCTCGTCGAGGGCCGCGCGAAGATCGCAGGCGACGGCGGGACCCTTGGAGCCCCAGCCGCTCATGTCCGAACGGGTCCACTGCACGCGCACGGGTTTGCCGACGGCTTGCGAAAGGACGGCGGCGTCCGCGGCCGCGTCTTCGAAGCCGGGACGGCCGTACGAGCCGGCGTCTTCCACCCAATTTACATTTACCGCGTCCACGGGGAGCTTGAGCAGATCGGCGATGCCCTTCCGCAAGGCATGCGGCTTCTGGCAGCCTGACCAGATGGTGGTAACGCCGCCGGAGCGAACGTCGGCGACGGCACAGCCGGGGCCCATGGTGGCGTGAGATTGGAACGGCCATTCGTACGTGGCTTCGACGCGCTTTGCGGCGGGGAGAAATGCGGCGGGAGCGTCGCCGCGATTTGCGCCGGCCTTGGTGGCCTTGGGCGAAGTGTCGCGCATGTGGCGATACAAATCCGGTTGCGCGGGGAAGGCGGCGGCCGGAGCGGTCCAGATAATTTTCAGGGCTTGGGCGGCGCGAACGGCGGCCCACTCGGTTTCGGCGACGACTCCGACGAAGTTTCCGCGCACGACTGTCCTTGTGAAACCGGAAATATCTTTTAATGGAGTTTCATCGATTCGGACTAGATTTGCTCCGACGCCAGGCGGCCTGACGACTCGAGCATGAAGCATGCCCGGCACACGGACGTCGGTGACGTAGTGGAAGCGGCCGTGCACTTTGGGCGGAATATCCACGCGAGCAAGCGACTGTCCGACGATCGTATAGCTTGCGGGATCCTTGGGTTTGCCGAGCCCTTCGACATTGAGCGCGAAACCTTGACCGGAAACGGTAAGGTCGTCGGTGAGTTCGGCGTCCACGACGAGAGTTCCATACGAAACACTTTTGGCCGCGTTGTCCTGGGCGCCGATCACGCCGTTTTTTGCGTGGAGTTGTTCGACGGGCAAGCCGAGGCGGCGCGAAGCGAGACGAAGAAGCAAAAACCGCGCGGTGGCGGCGGCATTGCGGAGCGGCTTGGAGCCGAGCATGAGCGAAGTGCTGCCACCCACGCCGCCTTGATCCACGGTTGTTGCGGTGTCGCCCATCACGAAAGAAATTTTTTCGGGAGAGACGTCCAGCTCTTCCGCGACGATTTGCAGGAAGGCCGTTTGCACACCCATGCCGATGTCGGGCTTTCCGGTGAAGACGCGGATTGAACCATCGGGTTCGATGCGCAGCCAGGAATCCAGTTTGGCGGCGGCCGGGGTGTGGAGCGTTTCTGATGAAGGAAAGATTCGAAGAAGGCGCGGAAAAGCGGCCGGATCGCCGAGACTGAAGCCAAGCAGCAAGCCGCCGCCATCCTTTACGAACTGCCGCCGCGAACGCGGATTTTGCGAAGCCATGATTATTCGCTGCTCCTGCCCGCGGCGCGGCGCACGGCGCGAAGCATGCGCGCATGGCTGCCGCAGCGGCAGACTAAACCAGAGAGCGCGCCATTGATTTCGGCGTCGGTGGGATGGGGATTTTTGTCGAGCAGAGCTTTGCTGGTCATGATCCAGCCGTTCAGACAATAGCCGCACTGGGAAGCTTGCTCATCGATGAAGGCTTGTTGAACGCGATGAGGATTTTCGGGAGTTCCCAAACCATCGAGAGTTACGATTTCCTTGCCAAGCGCACTCGAAACCGGATAGAGGCAGGACCGAACGGCGCGATTATCGACGAGCACGGTGCAGGCGCCGCATTGCCCGAGGCCGCAGCCGAAGCGTGGATTGTTGAGAGCAAGCGTGTCGCGAAGAACGTAAAGAAGAGGGCATTGAGGATCCACGTCGAGGTGATGGACTTGGCCGTTTACTTTGAGGGAGGCGCGATCGCTCATTGGCTTAGATTTTCCATCCAGTACGAATTGAATCGCCGCGCGGAAGCGGCATTACTTTTTCTCAAAGAGCAGAAAATAGTGATAAGGAAGAAACTGGAAATCCTTCACAAACTTGAAGCCGGCTTGCTCGGCCTCGCTGATGACCTGCGAACGCGGCACCATCTGCTCCGGTTCGTGCGGGGAGTGCGGACTGTCCGGAGGATAGTCGATGATGGCCATGCGGCCGTGGAGTTTCAACGCGGGAAAAAGCTTGCGATAGAAGTCAACGCGATTTTCGATGTGGTGCGTGGTGTCGCAGAAGAAGGCCAAGTCGAGCGAGTTTGCCGGAAGCAGTGGATCGTCGGGGCGGGAAACGATCGTCACGATATTGTGAATATTCTCGCGGTCGGCCCGGTCCGCGAGATAGGCGAGAATGTCGGCGGCGACGTCGACGGCGTAAACTTTTCCGTCGGGCGCCACCGCGCGAGCCAAGCGGCGGGCGAAATAACCGGTGCCGGCGCCGATATCGGCTACCACTTCGCGGTTCTTCAAATCCAGGGCTTTGACGACCTCATCGGGCTTTTGCCACTCGTCGCGTTCGGCGCGTTCCATCGAAGCGATGCGGTCTTTGAGCGGACGGTCCTCGCTCTTGGGCGGCATGGAGGTCTGTTGCGCCGAAGCCGATGCGGAGAACACAAGTAGCGCGATGAGAGGAGTTGCGAGCCCGGCGAAGAGTTTTTTGGAGAGCATCGGTTTTTCCGTTTACGCGGAGCTGAGTTCTCGGCGCGCTATTTGGCGAGGATTTTCTCCACATCGGTGCAAGCCATGTGCATGGACTTCAGTTTTTTGCCGTAGTCCGTGAGTCCGAGTTTTCCGGGAACGATTTGATGGCAGGTGGTGCAGCCAAATTCTTTAAAGCGGACGGCTTTCTGTTTTTCTTCCTCGGTGCGATTGGCCGCCTTCGTCTGGGCGATGACGTTCATGGAAGTGAGCAAGGAGATGCAGCCTTCGAAGTTTTTGCCGACTTCCTTGCCGCGATCGGTGAAGCCGAGCTTTCCGCCCTGGCCGAGCGTGTGGCAGCCTTTGCAGCCATGATGGTCGAAGACGTAGGCGGCCAACTCGTCGGGAGATTTGGCGGAGAGGTCGGGTGTGCCGTTGGACTTGGGCGCGGATTGACGCTCCTCGAAGTAAGACGCGGAACGCGCCAGTCCGGCTACCAAGAATGCGGCCATGACGAGAGCGCAACCGAGGCTCGCGAATCTGCCGAAAGAACGACGCCACTGTTTTCGCTCTGGAACTCCATTGAGAGCGAAGTCTTCGGTCGCGATCGAGGTGTGTTTTGTTTTCATTTTTTTTCCTCTTGCGTGGATTGAATGGCCCTGATGATACAGAATTTTATTTTCAGCTCTCAAGAATTGTTTGTGCGCAATTCTGACTCGTCAAAGTCCTCAGTGTCCGCTCCCGTCTTTAGTATGTACAGCGGCTCCGCTCGGTTTCGCTTCTTTGGAGAAAAAACCGGGAGCCAGAAACGTGAACATGCCATTGCGCACACCGTCGGTGACGAACACTTCGCCGGACTTGGGATTAATGGCCACACCGGCGGGATGGACGAGATAGCTGTCTGGCCCTTTGATGATGCCGCGCGGGGGAACGTCGCCATTGTCGGTGATGTCCCACATGCCGACAAAGCCGGGTTCACCGGTCTTCCAAGGAGAAGGCAGGTCGGTGTCGGGAGGCAAATCTTTGCGTGGCATTTCGAGCGCGTACGGCGGGTGATTCTCGTTGTTGATGGCCGCGACGAAGACTCGGCCGAGCGATGGATCGATCGCCAGTTGCCAGGGCCGCACAATTCCCGTGTGCGGGCCGGCAATTACGCCTTGTGGAGAGATGTCACCGTTGTCCGTGCGGTTGAAGACGAAAAGACCGGTGGTGCCGCCGGGTACGCTGGAAGCGCTGGCGGCAACGATGCGATCGTGAACGGGATCGACGGCGACGCCGACGATGAAAAGCAAACCGGTTTTCGGTCCGGCGATGATGCGTTTGGGAGGCGCGTCGCCGTCGGCGTCTCGATCGAATATGAGAAGGCTGCGGCTGCTGGTATCGGCCACAATGATTTCGTTGTTTTTCTCGTCCACGGTGAGCGTGTGAGGACGGACAAGTTTCGTTCGTGGTCCTTGGATCGAGCGGATGGGAGGCTCGGCGCCGGTGGCTCCGCCGTGGAACGTCAACACAGCTGCGCCGAGCGCGACCGGAACGACGACTTCGTCATGCGTGGCATCGTAGGCCAGGCCGTGCATGGTGCGGCTCAAATGCGTGGATTGGCCTTCAATAATCCGCACCGGATTGGAGTTTCCGTTTGCCAGCCTGGCAAACGCCGCGATGCGCGGTTGGCTCACTCAATTCGGCACCAGGAGTTGATCGCGTTTGGAATCGTAGGCGACGGCGTACGGGTTGCCGAATCCGCCCGTGGGCGTACCGGCCGGCGCGTTGCGGACGATGCGCTTGGGAAGAGCGTTGCCGGTGGCCGTGCGGGAAAAGACCGCGGCGGTGTGGTCGCCATAATTGGCGACCCAGATTTCATCGTTTTTGGCGTCGATGGCGACGCCCATGGGACTGGCAATTCCCGTGCGCGGCCCGCGAATGACTCTTACGGGAACGGCGTCGCCTTGTGCCGAGCGGCTGAATATGAGCACGGAGTTGTCGCCATTGTTTGCGACGGCAATTTCTTCGTGAGCGAGATCGACGTCGATTCCCATCGGCCAGTTCAACTGCGTGTGCCCACCTTGAATGGTGCGCAGGGGTTTGGAATCCGCCTTCGCGGAATCCTCAAACACGGTGAGAGAAGGCGGCAAAAAATGGCCGCCCGCGGACAGCGCGCGGCTCGAAACGCCGGCGTCATACGCGGAGTACGAAGCAATGACCGAAGAATTTCCGTGGTTGGCGACCACGATTTCGTGATGAGTCGCGTCCCAGTGGACACCGTGAGGGTCCGCCAAACCCGTGCTTGGCCCCTCGATGATGCGCACGGGCGCTTCGAGGCCCGCTGCTTCGCGGCGGTAAATGGCCACCATGCTTAACTGCTGCACGGAAATGGCGAATTGATCCGCGACCGGATTCACGGAAATGCCCCAAGCCTGATGCGGCACGTACAAGCGGCGCTTGGGCTTGACGTCGCCGTTGGCGTTGTCGTCAAACACGACGATGCGGTCGTCGAGGTCGTTGTTGACGGCATAGATTTCCCGGTGTGCGGGATCGAACGTGACGCCGGCGATATACCCAATCTGAGAATCGGGACCGATGACTTGACGGACGGGATCGGTGACGCCGGCGGAGGAGTTCCCGCTTGCGCGATCGTAGACGAGCACGCTTTTGCGATTCTCATCGCTCATGGCGATGCGGTTATTCGCGGTGTCGAGTGCGATTCCGTTGAATGTGGGGTACGGATCGGCCACCAGGCGAATCGGGGGAAGTTCTCCGCCAAGGGATGCCGGCGTTTCTTCGTAATCCATGGCCCTTTCAGAACTAGGAGCAAGGCAAAACTCGCCCGGCTGAAAGCTCGCCAGCATTGCGGCGGGAATTCCGGGATTGCCGCGGCGCGGAATTTTCTTTGAGGGGAGCGGAATGAAAAAGAATGCGCCGGCGACGAAAGCCAAAACAGATGCAAACGAGAAAAGACGCGCGATCTTTTTCATCGAGGATTGCTCCTTGCCGCAAACACGGCGATGCAACTCATCTCATCACGTGAGAGCGACTTGCGGGACTGCCGCAGACCGAAACGAAAATTGCCCGAAACTATTGCCCCGAAAAAAAACTAGCTCGCACGCGAGGCGACGGCCTGCAAGAGCCCCGCGCGAACCAATATCGGGTCGAGGACCTTGGTTTGCTCCGGCTCGAGCGAAACCAGCGGGAGGCGCAATTCCGGAGAATCAAGAAGGCCGATCCGGCTCATCATATATTTAAGAGGGACGGGATTGGTGTCGAGAAAAATGGCCTGATTCAACTCGAACAGCTCGAAGTGCAGTTGACGGGCGGCGGCAAGATTGCCATTTTCCACTGCTTCGTAAAGCGCGGCGACGCGCGCCGGCGCCAAATTGCTGACGGCATTCATCAAACCGCTCGCGCCAACCACCAGCATGGGAAGACTAAGCGCTTCGAGGCCGCAAAAGATGCGAAATTCGGAACCCATCTCATTCAATAGTTCGGTCACGAATTCGAGATCATTGGTGGCATGTTTGATGCCCACCAGATTGGGTATGCGTTCGGCGATGCGCGCCACGGTGGAGGCCTTTACGGAAACGGCGGCGCGTCCGGGAATGTGGTAAATCATCAGCGGCAGTTCGGTGCGCTGGCCGACGGAAACAAAATATTCCGTCAAACCGCGTTGCGAAGGCTTGATGTAATACGGCGTGACGACCAAGAGCGCATCGGCGCCGGCCTTCTCCGCTTGTGTGCTCAGCTCCACCGTCTCGGCAAACGATTGCGACCCGGTGGCGGCCACCACGGGAATGCGCTTGGCAACCACTTCCACGGCAACTTTCACGAGTTCGGTGCGCTCATCGATGGTGAGACTGCTGGGTTCACCGGTCGTGCCACAAACGAGGACACCGTGCGAACCTTCGCGCACCTGGCGCTCCGCCAATTCGGCAAACTTTTTGAAATCGACTTTTCCGCCGCGGAACGGTGTGAGCAACGGGGGATAGGAGCCGCAGAGGAATGTCTTACGCAAAGAAATCATAAATGGAGATCGCTTTCCCGGCGAAGTGCGCCGGCAGAGCGCACTTCGCCCGAAGATGGAGGTTTTTTTACGCCGCGCGGTTGGTGGAAAAGCCTTCGTTCGCCCCCAGGGATTCGATGGGCTGGTCCAGGCTTTCCTGCCAGAGCAGCGAACCCATCCAGATATTGAGCGGGCTGTCTTGAATGGTCAGTTCGTAAACGTCTTCGTCGAGGGAAGCGTGATTGTGAACCGCCCATCCAGGCGCGGAAAACATTAAATCGCCGGCCTTCCAGGGATAGCGCTTGCCTTCGACGATGCTGAAACCCTTGCCCGCAAAATAATAGTTAATGGCGGCCCCCACGTGGCGGTGCGGCCGGTCGACGATATTCTTCGGCCGGATGGTGATGGCGGCGAAGAAATTGCTGGTCGTGCCGTTGGTGTGGCCCGTGCTTGGGTTGTAGAGCAGATACAAACGGCGGCCGAGATAGGTTTTTCCAAGCGCGGCCAGCTTGTTTAATTCTTGCTGCACGCGGCCCCAAGGGAAGTGCAGGGGATTGTGTTTCACGACATCCGGGCTGATCAGTTTTTCGTAAGGCATCAGCTGCGCGCCGTCATCCGAAATGGGGAAAGTTCCAAATGGACTTTGCGCGGTGGCGTGTTCGTCCTTGAATTTTTTCGTTTTTGGAGAAACGGCAAGGGGATTCTCGTCGACGATGTGAACTTTCATTTTTTGCAAAAGAGGGGCGTTGCTGTAGGTCAAGCGCACTTGAAGTTCGCTCGTGTTGTTTTCGTGTTCGTAAACGACCCAAGGGGGAGTGGTCCAGACATCGTACTGCGAATACTGGATGGTCTTGCCATCCGCCTGGGTCTGGCCGCCGCCGCGGATGCAGAAATTGACGAGCGAGGAATTGTGGCGGATCGGAAGGGTTCGCTCGCCCGGCTTCAAAACAGAGATCGAAACCTCGATGCCGGGCGCCAAACCGTCACCCACGCCCGTCAGCGGATTCACCACGCGGGATTCGCGACGTCCGTTTGCCGGCGCGGGCAAACTCGCAAGCCGTTCGACTTCCGCATCGATGGCCTCTTTGGGAATGACGACGGGAGGAATGAGTTCGATCTTGTTCTCCGTCACGCCCGTGCGATCCGCAAAGTAAAATTCTTTCGATTCCATGTTTCATCCTCCTTGGAGAGACTTAGCCAGTTCCGTTGTCCGCAAGCGAGGTGAAACTCTTTGCGGATGTGGAATTCTGTAACCGAGTCCCAATGCCAGAGCCCTGTTGAAGAGCGCAATGCCGAGCGAGAGGTCGGAAATACCCACGCCGAGGGGCTTAAAGAGTGTCAGGTCGTCGCCGGCTGCGCGTGCGCTGCGGCTCGCCACAACGCTGGCGAGAGAGCGGACCGAGCCCCAATTCGATGATCGAGGGCCGAAAAACGCGATGAGTTCGCGGGAGAGTTTCTGCGCTTGCGGGATGCTATCCGTTACGATCTGCGTGGAACGGGCGAGAACATCGGCGGAAACTTCCGCCCGGCTGGGGACGATGGCGCCCAGAGAGTTGATGTGCGCGCCGCGATCAACCATATCGGCGTTTAGAATGGGCTCGGAGGCGCGGGTCGCCAGTGTAATGATGGATGCCCCTTGCGCGGCCTCGCGGACGCTCTTCGCTTCCACAACTTCGACTGCGAATTCTTCGCGTGCGCGCGCCACGAATTGATTTCGGCGCTCCGCATTCGGGCTGAAGACACGAATGCGGCGAATCGGACGCACCGCCAAGACGGCGGCAACCTGCGCGATCGCTTGTTTGCCGGTTCCGATCATCGCGAACTCGTGGGCTTCGGCGGGGGCCAGCCAGCGCGTCGCAACGCCAGAGGCCGCGGCCGTGCGCATCTGCCCGAGAGCAAAAGCCTCCACGATCGCTTTGAGCGCGCCGGTTTCACTGTCGAAGAGAATGAGGAGCGGGGTAGCGCCATTCCTCGTGTGCGGCCAAGTCTTGGTTCCAGCGAATCCTGCTTTCGGAAAGACGGCGCCGATGGCATGCAGCGTCGAGCCATTGCCCCACTCGACGTGAGTTTTGATCATGTTCAGCGCGTCGCCGCGCGCTTCGGCCAGAAGTCCGGTCTCGAGAGCCGCGATGGCTTCTCCCATATCCATCATGGAAACCACGTCGGATTCGGAGATCCACAGCGCGAATTCGTGCGACGCCGTCACGGCTTTGTCTCCAGTGGCGAGGGAACAGGAGCATCCAGGTTCAAGGAGTTCACGATCATCGCGTGGGACATGTAACGGCCGATGAGCATTAACACGGCGATGGTCATGGCCGGACCAATCGAATGAATGACGGCTTCCAGTTCGGGCGTGGTGTCGTGACCTTTGCGGTGGATCACCGCGACCACGAGCCGCTGAACCAGCACTTCCTGTTCGGAGAGGGTGCCTCCGCCATTCGCGGAAAGGCTTAGAACTTCGCGCACCCAGTTTTCGCCAAATCCGAGTTTCAAGGAGAGGCGTTCATGCTGCACGCGCTCATAACGGTTGTCCATCAATTGAGCGACGGAAAGGGACACGACTTCCGTCAAATTATTCGGCAGGGCGTGCTTCAAATGGTTGGTGAATTCCAGGAAGGAGAGCAAGGCCTCGGGTTGATGGGCCGTGCACTGAAAGAACTCTCCGAGATAGCCCAGCCGTTCGATGCGGGGACGCAAGAAAGCTTCGAGGTCGGGATGAAGTTTTTCCTGCGACACCCGTGGAATAAGTTTAGTCATTGATCCGCCGTCTCGATATGGCATTGCACGTCCACGACGTGCTCGGACATCACGTCGCGTGCTCGCGTGGCATCGCGGCTTTGCAATGCTTCTAAAATCTTGCGGTGGTAACCCACCACGCGGCCGCGCATTTCGGTGCTGCGCTTGGACCGGAAAATCGCGTCGCGAATCGACTCATTCACCGCGTTCACTACGATGTTGAGCACCGGATTATTCGCGGCCTCGGCCACGCGGCGATGAAATTCCATGTCGAGCTTTCGGCTAAGCTCGCCCGACTTCAATTCCTCTTCCTGCGCGAGCACCACGGCCTCGATGGCCTTGAGATTTTCCGGGGTGGCGCGCAGCGTGGCCAGTCTTGTGATTTCCGGCTCAAGAATGGCCCGCACTTCGGTCAAGTGGCCGCTCTTTGCCTGGCCTAACTTTACGACCGTGCTGAGCGAATCGAGCAAGGCGCGCAGGGCATTATCAAAGTCAGACACAAAGGCGCCGCCGCCGGAGCCGCGCTTGATGGTGATCATCCCCTCTTTTTCGAGGGCGCGCAGTGCTTCGCGCAGCGCCACGCGGCTGGTCTGAAAACGTTCCGCCATTTCGCGTTCGGGAGGTAATTTATGACCGGTGGTGAGGAGTCCGCTGAAGATCGCCTGGCGGATTTGGTCGGCCACCGCTTCGTGGATGCGCGGCCGGGCTACGCCGGTGATATTAAACTGAGCATCTAAAGAAGGACGCGCCATGCGACTCCCAGCCTCAACGAGGCTAGCCACTCACTCGCGAAGCATAACATAGGGTATTATCTTAGACCAACGTATTTTTGCCTGCCCCATCCCCAATTCATTCTTCGCGCTTGATAGATTCTGCAAAGCCACGCCGCTTTGAGACCATCGGACTCATCCTAGTACATTTTTCTCGAAGCTTCCATCGCTGATTGGCGCCTAATGAAACAGAGCTTCGGATCATTCTCGCTTTTTTCGTAGCGGGATCAAAGCAGGTGAGGTTAAAAATGACATTCCCTAAATAACCTGCGGAAAAAGGCTAATCATTGGAAAGATCGGAGGAAAGAAAGTGCAGCTCGCCTTTAATGAGCGATCTGGCGCGCGGCATGGAAGGGCAGGAAGGCCTGGCACTGTTTGGATCGCGAGCGGGCCGGCGAAGCGCCGGAAGGCGGCGTCGGGATCGAACAATCAAGAATCCAAATGGAGTGAACGCAATTTTTCCTTGACAGGAGTTCTAATGGTCTGATATTACGCCAAGGTGAACTGCATGCTTCTTTGTGCTATCGATGGTTCGTTTCGCTCCGTATACGACGCCTCGCTTGCCATGTCAGTTCGGATTGTGTGCTTTCCGTGACTTTAACACATCAGCTTCCGCCAGGGCAGATAGGGCATTAGATGCGACGGCTGACTGAGCAGAGGCGGCTACTGGCAAGACTGGGCGCGGGTCTGGTCCTCTTTATAGGCTTCTTGGTGGCTTCTGCCGCAGTCTTCCTTCAAAAAAAGACACAGACGTTTGGCGCAATACCTATCTCTGAAACCGCGGAGAGCTGCTCCTCCAACACGATTTCCACTCCTTGGACGGTGGAGGCTTCCGAGCTTGAAGCTGCCGCCGGCGGCGACATTGTGCCGGTGCGCTCCGTCGCAGACCCGTACCCCAGTCTTCACAGCGTGGCGGTGGATTCTGACAACAACCGGGTTTTGATGAGCGACTCCAACAGAGGGGGGCTTTTGCTGTATGACCGGACGGCCGGAGCAGCCTCTATCAATATTACCGAGCCGGTGACGCAAGTTCGCGGGCCGGCGACGGGAATGATGTTTGTGGCCGGAGTCGCGTTGGACCCCGCGAAGCGCGAAATCTTTGCGGTGAACAACGATATCGGGGACCGGATGGAAGTTTTCCCCTACGACGCCGAAGGCAATGTGAAGCCCAAGCGAATCTTGTTCGTGCCTCACGGCTCCTGGGGCGTGGCGCTAAATCGCTCGCGCGAGGAAATTGCGATTACCGTGGAGCACGCCAACACGGTGGTCGTCTATCGGCGCGACGCCACTCTGGGTGATGCGCCTTTGCGTGTACTTCACGGCCGGAAGACAGGTCTCGACGATCCTCACGGCATTGTTTTCGATGAGCGGCACAACGAAATTTCCGTTGCCAACCATGGCAATTGGGCGCCCCTGACGCGCGCGGAATCCTTGGAGGGCGAACTGAAAGGGGGGCGTTTTGAGCTGCCCTCCATCACGACATATGCCGGTGAAGCCGCCAAAGACGAAAGCCCGCTTCGCACCATCCAGGGAAAACGCACGGAGCTCAACTGGCCGATGGGCATGAGCCTGGACCCGGTTCACGACGAGATTGCGGTAGCCAGTTACGGAAACGATTCCGTTTTGATTTTTCATCGGACGGACCAGGGCGACGTTGTGCCGGTGCGAATGATCCGTGGAAGCCGGACGGCGATATCCGGCCCGATGGGCGTAAGCATTGATGCGAAGAACGACGAGATCTGGGTCACGAACTATCGCGAGCACACAGCTTTGGTATTTGCGCGCACCGCGGCCGGAAATGTCGCTCCAAAGCGTGTGCTGCGCAACGCGCCGCCAGGCACGCCGGCAGTGGGTTTCGGCAATCCCGGCGCGGTGGCCTACGATTCGAAACGCGATCAGATACTTGTACCGAATTGAGTAAGCGTACCCAGAATTCTGGTGTTTGCCAGGCTGGCAAACGGAAACATGAGCCCGGTGAGAGTGATTGAAGGACAAGCAACGCACCTGAGCCGAACGATGCACGGCATCGCCTACGATGCGATGCATGACGAAATCATTGTGCCGGTGCATCTTGCCGGAGCTGTGCTGGTTTTCCGTGGCGATGCGAAGGGGGAAGAAGGGCCCATTCGCATGATTCAGGGGCCGCACACGCAAATTCTTCGGCCGGAAACGGTGACGGTGGATGTGCCGCACGGAGAAATCATCGTTGGCGAAGATGGCGGCAAGGACATTCTGGTGTTTCGGCGGGACGCGGAAGGCGACGCGGCGCCGGTTCGCATCATTCGCGGACCGAAGACGGGTTTGGATGAAGTTCGCGGCGTCGCCGTTGATCCGACGCGAAACCTGATCGTGGTATCAAGTTACAGCCGGAAGGGAACCACGGGGTTGTTCATTTTCAATCGAACCGACGAGGGCGACGTGGCTCCGAAGGCCATCATCGCCGGCCCCAAGACGGGCATCGTGCGAATCCGGCAGGTCGAAGTGGACCCCGACCGCGGAAAGATTTTCGTTGCCGTAAAAAATAACACCGAATCCTATCGATTCGACGAGGCTTCACCGTCGCCGTGGAATTCTCAGGAGCTCGGTTTTATTGGTGTGTGGGACATTGCCGACAACGGCGATGTTGCGCCACGTGCGGTGATCAAAGGGCCCGCGAGTGGAATGGTTTGGCCGGCGGGGCTGGCGTTGAACCCGAAGGGACGGGAAATCTACGCCATCGATAGTGTTCGGAACGGAATGTTTGGTTTTTCCGTGCCGGAGTTTTTTCACGCAAAAGCGAATTAAAGTCCGAGTGGTCGAGTATTGCTCACGGGGGCGGCAATGGGAATCGTGCGGAAGTTGTTTTCTGTTGATTCCCAAAGGTTTAGTTAGATGTTCAGGTTTATTAGGAAGCCGGAGGCAGCCAGCTCTTCGTGGAGCGAGCCGTCGCGGTTCGGAGTGAACGTCAGTCAACTTAGATGGGGTGGGGAGGCAATTATATGAAGCCAAAGGGTGTTTGGGTTTGGATTCTTCGCAGCATTGCGGTGTTGGTTTTCTTGCTGAACGTCATTCCGGCGCACGTCCGTGCGCAGACCACGAACGGGGCGATTTTAGGTACCGTTCATGATGCAAGCGGAGCGGGGATTCCGGGTGTCAGTGTTTTGGTGAAGAGCGTTGAAACCGGGGCCACGCGAACCGCGCAGACCAACGCCGACGGAAGCTATGAGGTTCTGAGCTTGCCGGCCGGGGCGTATCAAGTTGAGGCCAGCCTCAAAGGTTTTAAGACTCAAGTGCGGCAGGGAATTACCTTGACGGTGGGCGCCTCGATCACCGTGGACATATCTCTTGCGGTGGGCGATGTCGTGGAAAAGGTGGTGGTCACCGACGACACGCCACAAGTGGACACGACTAGTTCGACGATAAGCGGCGTTGTGGGCGAGACCGCCATCCGCGAGCTTCCGCTGAACGGCCGCGACTGGCTGCAATTGGCGACTCTCCAGGCCGGCGTGGTCGGTGGACTTGAACAGCAGTCCAGCGCCGTATCGACGAACTCGCGCGCGGCCCGCGGCAATGGCGAAAACCTTTACATTTCCGGAAACCGCCCCACCGAGAACCTTTATCAAGTGGACGGCCTCATCGTGAACGACTACGCGAACGGCAGCCCGGGAAGCGGATTGAACGTTAACCTCGGCGTGGACGCGGTTCGCGAATTTGCGGTCTTGACCAGCGATTACGGCGCGCAATATGGCATTACTTCGGGCGGCGTGGTGAACGCTATTTTCAAGTCCGGCACAAATCAGATCCACGGCGACGTGTTCGGATTTTTCCGGAACAGCGCATTGGACACACGAAACGTTTTTGACAATGGGGACCCAACCAAAGGACCAGCGGGTACTCCACCTTTTCACCGCAATCAGTACGGTGGCTCCCTCGGCGGACCGATTGTGAAAGATAAGACCTTTTTCTTTGGGAGTTTCGAGGGCCTTAACCAGGATCGCAGCATTTCGGAAGATACGCTTACGCTCTCCAATGCCGCCCGTAGCGGGATGGTCGGAAATCAACCGGTTGCGATTGCTCAGAGCATCGTTCCGTACTTAGCACTTTTTCCGGTGGCTAACGGCCCCGATGTCCTGGTCAAAGGGGTCCCTGATGGCACGGCCCATTATGTTTTTTCGGGCGCCGAAACGGGCAGCGAATACTACGCGGTCGGTAAACTCGATCACAATTTTTCCGAGCAGACGCGTCTTTCGGCAAGCTTTCAATGGGATACCGGCGCGCTCTTGCAGCCGGATGGTTACAATCAGAAGCTGGTTGGTTCACCCTCGGATCACTATAACTTCACAACATCTCTGCAGCACAGCTTCACTCCAACGGCGATTAACACCGCGCGCATTGGGGTGAGCCGCACCTTTGCCGCGGATTCCCAGGATGTTTCCGCGCTCTCTGCACTGGACACGAATACGCAGCTTGGGTTTATACCGAACCTTCCGGTGGGAATTTTTACCGCTGGCAACTTGGCCACGGCTGGCGGTATCGGCGCCTCCGGTGCGGACAGCTTCAATTTCACCTCCTACCAGGCGTCGGACGACGTGAATTGGATTCGCGGCCGCCACACGCTGCAATTCGGTTTCCTCTTCGACAGGATCGACGACAATTTCAACTCCGCCAATTTCCCGCGCGGAGAATGGGATTACAATACCGTCCAGGATTTATTGACAAACACTCCGCAAGACTTTACCTCCGACCTTCCGGGAACCAACGGGGTGCGCGGCTTGCGCAGCGATGTTTTTGGGTTCTACGCACAGGACTCTTTCCGCGTCACGAGCAGGCTCACGCTGAACTACGGTTTGCGCTATGAAACGTCAACGCCGGTAACGGAAGCCCACGGCAAAGTGGCCACGCTGGTGAATCTAACCGATGCCACGCCGAGGATTGGCGGGGCTTTTTTCAATAATCCGACGAAACGAAATTTTGCGCCCCGCGTGGGACTGGCGTGGGATCCGACCGGAAGCGGAAAGACCTCGATTCGCGCCTCTTTCGGCATGTACGACATTCTCCCGTTGCCCTACCTCTTCATCAATCGGACCCACGGCACTCCCTTCTTTGTGCAAGGAAACGCGAATTGTCCGTGTGTGGACGCAAACAACCAGCCCCTCTTCCCCAATGCGCTGAGCCTGCTTCAGGGCCCGGGAGCAAGGGCTCGTGTGGCCTTCGTCGAGGCCAATCCGCCTCGCGCCTACAACGATCAGTGGAACTTCACGATTCAGCGGCAGTTGACGGCCAGCACGGCGATAACGCTCGGCTATGTGGGGTCGCATGCCGTCCACGTTCCCCTCGGGGTCGAGGACCTGGATCAGGTTCCCTTGTCGCAAGTTACTTTTTCTCCGACGGGTCAGCCCATGTTTCCGATCCCTCTGAATCCCAACACAAATCCTCCTCCCACGCTGAAGCAGGAAGTAAAGGCTATCCAGAGGATTAACCCGAATTTCAGCCGCATTGTCGGAACCCTTTGGAGGGATTATTCCAAATACAACGGTTTGCTCGTGAACGTCAGCAAGCGGCTGAACCACGGATTCGCTATCCAGGGCGCGTACACCTGGTCAAAGAGCCTGGACCAGGGATCGGCCACATTCAGCGACAACGAGTACCTCAACACCGCGGGCCCGTCCTATGCGTTCCTCCCCAACCTTCAAAACGGAGTCTCCGATTTCGACATCACCCATAACTTCACACTGAATGGGACTTGGAATATTCCGGTCGCGGAATCCCTGCACGGCGCGCCTCGCGCGATTCTGTCTGGATGGGAAGTGGGAAGCATCTTCTCGGCCCACACTGGCGTGCCCTTTACCGTAAAAATCAATCAAGACCTAGCCCTTACCGGAAACAGCCGCGTCAACAGCAGCGCGGGCGGGCAAAGGCCGAACTTCAACCCCATACCCGGCTGCACAACGAATCCGGTCAACCCTGGGGATCCGGCAAATTACATCAATTACAGTTGCTTTTCGCTTCCCGCACTGGGAACCCTGGGCGATCTGGGACGGAATACTTTGCGCGGTCCTGGTTTTGTGGACTTCGATTTCTCTTTGTTCCGGAACATTTCGCTTTCCCAGGATAAATATAAACTCCAGTTCCGGACGGAAGCTTTTAACGCCCTGAATCACGCCAATTATGGCGTTCAGACCACCCTTTTGGGTTCAGGCCAACCCTTGCCACCCCCCACGCTGACGACCTCCCGGCAAATTCAGCTGGGCATAAAGTTCGTCTTCTAATGAGGATGGCGCGGCACAAGATAAAACGGCTCACCGTTTGGGCAGTGGCTCTGACGGTAGCCGCAACTTGTGCCGCGCTTTCTCGTTCCCGCGCCGACGAGCGCCGATCAAAGCCTTACCCAGAAGACATTCCGGCGGCACGCATGGTCGCCGATCCGTACCCGGCGCTCAATGGAATCGCCGTCGATGCGGAAAACAACGTCGTGGTGGCGAGCGATCCGAACCGCAAGAGCCTGCTGCTCTACGATCGGTCACGCAATACAATCGAGGGCACACAGACCGTGCCGACGCGCCACATCATCGGACCTGAGACCTACATCGGCATGGTTGCCGCGGTGGTCGTCGATCCGCAGCGGCAGGAAATTTTCACTGCCAACAACGATATCGAGGATACCGTCGTGGTGATGCCGTACGCGGCCAATGGCAACGCGAAGCCTGCGCGCGTACTTTCCGTTCCTCATCAAGCCTGGGGCTTGGCGCTTGGCCGTTCGAGCGATGAACTCGCCGTGACGGCGGAAATCTTCAATGCGGTGGTGTTCTATCGCCGCGAAGCGCAAGGCGTTGAAGCTCCCGTACGCGTCATACGCGGCCCCAAGACGCGCCTCGCCGATCCGCATGGGATTTACTGGGACGACGCAAATGGCGAAATCGCCGTGGCCAGCCACGGCAATTTTCGTGGGGTCATTCAGAACACGGGAGGAGGATGCGCCCCCGTGGCAGGGAAGGACGAGACGGCCGGCGAGAGTGGAGAGTTTCGGCCGCCTTCCATCTCCATATTTTCTTCGCATGCCAAGGATGATCAGTCGCCGCTTCGAACGATCGAAGGGAATTCCACCAAGCTCGATTGGCCGATGGGAATCGCCGAAGACCCGGCGCACGACACCATTGCGGTGGCCAACAATGGCGACAATTCGATTCTGATCTTTGACCGCAAGCGCGGTGGAGACGTGGCGCCGGTGCGGATCATTCGTGGTGACCACACGGGAATCAACCGGCCGATGGGATTGGCGGTGGACGCCAAGAATGGCGAGATCTGGATTTCGAATTACGGCGACCACTCTGCGCTGGCGTTCGATAGCGGGGCGGACGGGAACGTAACGCCAAAGCGCGTTCTGCGCAGCGCGCCGGCGGGCACTTCGACGCCCGGATTCGGAAATCCGATGGCCCTCGCGTATGACACCAAGCGCGGAGAAATTTTGGTGCCGAATTGAGTAAGCCAGCCGCGTGTGGCGGCATTTGCCAGGCTGGCAAATGGAAACATGGCGCCGACGAGGGTGATTACCGGACAAGGGTCCAAACTGGGCCGAACGATTCACGGTTTGGCTTACGATCCGGTGCACGACGAAATTGTCGTTCCGAATGCACTGGCTGACGCCATTCTGGTTTTTCGCGGCGGCGCGGACGGCGCCGAGCCGCCGATTAGAGTGATTCAAGGGCCGTGCACGAAACTTGTGACGCCGCATTCGGTCAGCCTGGACCTTGAGCACGGCGAGATTCTGGTGGCTAGCCTTACGGGCAAGCGGATCAACGTATTTCGCTGGAACGCCAACGGAGATGTTGCACCTTTGCGGGTAATTACCGGGCCGCAAACGGAACTTGGGCACTTGGTCGGGATTGCCGTCGATCCGGTACAGAATTTGATGGCGGTGGCGAACTCGGAGGACATTCTGGTGTTTAACCGAACGGACAACGGGAATGTTGCGCCGCGCGCTCGAATTGCGGGACCGAAGACGGGCATTACCGATGAACCCTGGCAGATGCAATTCGATAAAGGAAGGATCTTTCTCGCGGCGTCGAACCATCTTCACGTGAATCTGTACTCCGGTGTGGCGCTCAAGGAATCCTCGAAGTCGGTTCCCGAAGATCCCTGGCTCAATCCAACGCTGGGATTTGTGGGTGTCTGGAACATCACGGACAATGGCGATGTTCCGCCCCGGGCCATGATTCGCGGCCCTTTTAGCGGGCTCCTGCATCCGGTGGGGCTGGCCTTGAATCCAGCGGACGGAGAAATTTATGTTTCAGACAGCGTTCGGAACGGCATTCTGAGTTTCCTTGTACCCGATTTATTCGAACCAAACGTACATAAGGTAAGCAGCGACAAAAAAATAAGCAGCGACCACAAGGAGTAGCACATGCAAAGCAGAGACTTGCGAGGTTGGATTCAAGCGGCTCAAGGCCTCGGTGAACTAAAGAATATCGATGGCGCCGATTGGGATGTGGAGATCGGGGCGATCACGGAACTTGGCCATCACCGTGGCGAGCAAAGCCATGCGTTGCTTTTCGATCACATCAAAGGCTATCCCGCGGGCTATCGCGTTCTTTCGAACACTCTCAACACCACCAAGCGCCTGGCCATGACGCTACACATGGACACGAACTACACGCGCCTGCAGTTTGTGAAAGACATCAAGAAGCACATCACCGACCTCACCTACCTCAAGCCCGAAGTGGTCAAAGACGGCCCGGTGATGGAAAACGTTTTCGAAGGCAAAGACATTGATATGTACAAGTTTCCCACTCCCAAGTGGCATGAACTTGATGGCGGACGTTACATCGGCACCGGCTCGGTGGACATCACGCGCGACCCGGACGAGGGCTGGGTCAATCTGGGCACGTATCGCGTCATGATTCATGATCGCGATAAGCTGGGCTTTTTTATTTCGCCGGGCAAACAGGGCCGCATCATGCGCGAAAAGTATTTTGCGCGCGGCCAATCCTGCAAACTCGCCGTTTCTTTCGGCCACGACCCGTTGCTCTATCTTGCCGGCGGCATGGAAGTGCCTTACGGTGTTTCCGAATACGAATGGGTTGGCGGCTTGCAAGGACATCCCGTGCAAGTAATTAAGGGCGAGTACACCGGTCTTCCGATTCCGGCCTCCTCGGAGATCGTCATTGAGTGCGAAGCGATTCCCGGGGACGATCACAACGAAGGTCCCTTCGGCGAATGGACCGGTTATTACGCCAGCAACATGCGTCCCGAGCCGACCATGAAGGTAAAGCGGCTGTACCATCGCAACAATCCCATCATTCTCGGCGCGCCGCCGACACGTCCCCCTTGTGAATTTAACTATATGCGTTGCTTCATGCGTTCCGCGCTCATTTGGCAGGAGCTCGAGAAAGCCGGCGTCCCCGATGTGACCGGCGTTTGGTGCCACGAGGCCGGCGGAAGCCGTCTTTTGACCATTGTCTCCATCAAACAGCGTTACCCCGGCCATGCCCGGCAGGCGGGAATGATTGCCGCGTACTGCCACGCCGGCGCGTACCTCGGGCGATACACCATCGTTGTGGACGACGACATCGACGTGACCAATACCAACGACGTTCTGTGGGCGCTGACCACCCGATCCAATCCCGAAGCCGATATCGAAATCATCCGGCGCAGTTGGAGCGGTTCGCTCGATCCCATCATTCCGATGGCGGATCGCGGGCACAGCTCGCGCGCGGTTATCGACGCATGCCGGCCGTATGAATGGATGAAAGACTTTCCACCCGTCGCGGAATCGAGTCCCGAAGTCCGCCGCGCCGCGGAAGCCAAGTGGGGAAAGATCCTCGCGGAACCCACTTCTGGTGGCGGCAGTGTGCCAATGCCTGAGCCGGTGGGCGCGCCCGGCGCGCTGGATGCGGCAGTGGAATCCTCCATCCAAGGGAAATACTAATGGCTCAGGCGGTGCATGCCACCGCTCAGTTTGGCGGAGCGCCGGAGTTCACTCTTTCCACGCGAAAGGTGATCGGCTGGATCTTCACGATCGCCGTGCCCGTATTTCTCTGGTTCGTTCCGCTGAATTTCGACCCCACCTCGAAGCACGCCTTGGCGGTGGCCGCCTTCATGATCGTTGCGTGGATCGCTGAGCCCATTCCTCACGCGCTCACCGGTCTTATCGGCTGCTACCTCTTTTGGGTGCTCAAGGTCGTGAAGTTCGATGTGGCGTTCAGCGGATTTGCCGATCAAACCCCGTGGTTTCTATTTGGCGCCGGCCTTTTCGGTATGATGGCCACAAAAACGGGGCTGGCTCGTCGTCTCGCTTACTTGATCATCCAAAGAGTCGGCTCCAGTTATTCCCGGCTCCTTCTCGGAATCATTCTTTCCTCGTTCCTTTTGACGTTTCTTGTGCCATCGGGAATTGCTTGCGTCGTGATCATGGCGGCCGTGGCGCTCGGTTTGATGCAAGTTTTCGGACTCGGCCCCGGCAGCAACGTCGGCAAGGGCATTTTTATTACGTTGACCTACACCGCCGGATGCTTCGACAAAATGGTCATTGCCGGTCCTTCCACCATTCTCGGCCGCGGTCTCATCGAGAATGGCGCAAATACTCACGTTTATTACAGCCAGTGGCTTCTCGCTTTCCTTCCTTGCGCCGTTGTCACTATTTTCGGCATCTGGCGGCTTGTCGTGTGGCTTTACCCGCCGGAGGCCGCGGCACTGGATCGCGGCGCGGAATTCCTCACGAGCGAACTCAAAAAGATGGGGCCATGGACAGCGATGGAAAAAAGGGCCCTCTTTTTGATGCTCCTCGCCATTGCTCTTTGGATGACCGACCTGATTCACCACATTTCACCGGCGATCATCGGTCTCGGCATCGGCCTCCTCGCTTGCGTGCCCGCCATCGGGATTCTCGACCAGGAGGACATGAAGCGCCTCAACTACCTTCCCGTATTCTTTGTCGCCACTGCCATCGGCATGGGCAATGTATTGGTGCAAACCGGGGCGCTCCGCACCATGACCGCCGTCATGTTCGATTGGATGCGCCCTTTGATTTCCACCAGCGTTTACGCATTGGCCTTCGTGCCGTACTGGACCGCTTTTGTCTACCACATCTTCCTGGGCAATGAGATCGGCATGCTGGCCACCTCCATGCCCGGCCTGATGAGTTTTGCGCATGCCAACGGCATTCATCCGCTCCCACTGGGATTAATTTGGGCCTTTGCCGCCGGCGGAAAAATCTTTGTTTACCAGTCCGGAGTGCTCGTCGCGGGATATTCGTATGGTTATTTCAAAGCGCGAGACGTGTTTCGCGTCGGTCTCTGTGTCACTATTATTGAGTCGCTCGTGCTTCTCGCGATCGTACCTTTCTATTGGCCGTTGATCGGTATTCGCTGATGGCGTTGTTTCAGAGCCCGGCGAGCTGAAGTGCTTCGGAGTAAATTTTTTCTGATTTCTGCCTTATGGACAAACAACCTATCCGTTTGATCGTCGGCATCACCGGGGCCACGGGCACGATTTTCGGCGTGCGCCTGTTGCAGGTCTTGCAGCAAGCGAAAGTTGAGACCCATCTCGTGCTCAGTAATTGGGGCGCGCGTACGCTGATCCACGAGACGCCCTATACCGTCCAGCAAGTGCACCAAATGGCGGCGCACCACTATGCGTCGCAAGACCAGGGCGCGGCCATTTCCAGCGGTTCTTTTGTATCGCAAGGTATGGTGATCTGTCCTTGCAGCGTTCGGTCGCTCGCGGCCATTGCGCAGGGCCACGGAGACACTCTCGTCCACCGCGCCGCCGACGTGGTGCTCAAAGAACGCCGCAAACTGGTTCTGGTCGTCCGCGAGACGCCCTTGAGCGACATTCACCTCGAAAATATGTTGAAGCTTTCGCGCATGGGCGTCGTGATTTTTCCGCCCGTGCCGGCATTCTATAACCACCCGAAAGTGATCGACGACCTCGTCGACCAGACCGTTCTGAGAATTTTGGACCAGTTCGGATTGCACCTTGCTTCCCCTGCACGCTGGGCCGGCAAGATGGCTGTCGGCGCAGACAAATCCCATCGCGGAGCGAAACGTGATCGGCAGAAATCCTAGCCCTTTGTCGCCGCTCGCGTTCAGCGCTTGGCCATCTCCAAATCCTATTCCCGATTTGCGAGTCTGAAACTGGCCAGCACACCGCGTCGCCACGCGCAGTCGCCTTTAGGATGGCGTGGCGCGCCGTTATCCAAGTGCGCATACGATCAATGACCTGGAGGTTTGCATGAATGAAAAAGAAATGTTGAGCATCGACCCGGCGAAACAGCAGTCCAAGGAGGTCTATAAGCTCCTCATCGGCTCGGTTCTTCCGCGCCCGATCGCCTTTGTTTCCACGGTGGACAAAAACAACGTCAGAAATCTTGCCCCCTTCAGTTTTTTCACCGTGGCCAGCGCCAATCCGCCGGTCGTCGTTTTTTGCACTTCGGTGCCTGCCAATGAACGCGGCATGAAGGACACGCTGAAGAACGTCATGGAAACGCGCGAGTTCGTCGTCAATATCGTTTCCGAAGATTTTGTCGAGCAGATGAACCAGTGTTCCGCATCGGTCCCTCCCGAGGTGGATGAATTCGCGCTCTCGGGTTTGACGCCCGTCCCCAGCGACTTGGTCAAGCCCGCCCGCGTCGCCGAGAGTCGCGTGCAGATGGAGTGCCGGTTGCTCCATCTGTTGCCCGTAAGCGAAAAGCCCATGGGAGGAACCCTCATTCTCGGCGAAGTCGTGCGATTCCACGTCGCCCCGGATCTCGTGAACAACTTTCAGATCGATCCCGGCAAGCTGCGCGCCATCGGGCGCATGGCGGGCGTAACCTACTGCCGCACGACCGACCGGTTCGAACTGAACCGTCCGTAGCCGCGAGTTTCAAGCATTGCGATCCGCAAAACCCTTTTGGCGTTTCGTGCAACCGGTCGGCGATTCGGCCAAGCGACGAGAAGCCCGTTCGAACTAAGCCTCCGTCGCTGGCCTTGGCTCTATTTCGCGCATGACGATTATCAAAACTTCAACTTCTTATTTCGCCTGCGCAAGCTCCGCAACAACAGCGGCAACTTTGTCGAGTATCTGATTCCAGCCCTCTACTTGCCCGCTGGATTTCGCGTTCTCCATCGTTTCATTTCCAATGAGGGTCAGTTTCGTCTGGCCGTTTCCAAAATCCTCAAAAATAACCACGTCGTGCGCATCGTCTATGGCCTCATGTTCTGTTCCATAGTGCGCGGGCTCAACCTTGTTTCCCTTCGAGTCGGAAAAGTACATGGAGTAAACGATCTTCTCGTGCAGAACAATTTCGTGGTATTCCCCGCCATTCCAGAACTCCTGCCCATCCGGCGTTCTCATGCAGCAGAGAAATTTTCCTCCGACGCGAAAATCCATCTTGCAAAAAGGCGCGGTAAAACCCTTCGGCCCCCACCATTGCATCACATATTTCGGGTCCGTCCACGCCTTCCAAACCAATGCGCGTGGGGCGTCAAACACTTTCGTGACAACCATCCGCTCTGTCTCGTCAACCGTGTTTTTCGTCATCTCTGACCTCCTCTTTTTTCATCCGATTCACAACCACATCCAACTTGTCGAAACTCTCTTCCCAGAATCGGCGATAGTTAATTGCCCAGTCGCTGACTGTCTTGATCGCCTCTGGCCTGAGCGTGCACACGCTCTCTCTTCCACGCTTCGTCTTCATTACAATCCGCGCCCGCACCAGGTACGCAATATGTTTTGAAATCATCTGTTGCGAGAGGGCAAACGGTTCCGTCAATCCACGCACCGAGGCAGGCCCATGGGAGAGCCGTTCGATCATCGCGCGGCGGGTTGGATCAGACAGAGCCGCAAAAGTTGTATCCAGCTTATCCACAACCATATGGTAGTGAATTATCCGCCGATGTCAAGTGTGCATTTTGAAGTTCCCGATTATTTTTTTGCTAATCTCTGAACCCTGACACCTGCCCTGGTTTCACTGAGCCCTTACAACCGGCCGGAGGACTTCGAAAAAGAAGATCCAGCCCGCGTTCAAGAGGATTGGCATTATCGGCAAGAGTTGGCATACATTTCCGCACACGGTGGGAACGACTCTAGCGGAGATGGGAGAACACCAACTCACGATCCGCAACTACTTGCGGCACAGCAACCTCCATGTCACGAACAAGTACCTGCAGGCGACATCGAAGACCAAGCGTGTGGCCCACGACAAATTGGTCGACGCCTTCTTGCCTGCTGGCTTGCTACCCAAAGCAAACGTAGTCCAATAGTCGACGCTAAGCAGCAAATTCGCAATTCGGAATTCGCGCCTTCCGCTTATCGTCCTCTAGTATCCCCTGATCCGTTTGGATCAGGGCTTGTAAGTGATTGAAAGAATGGCGGGGACGACGAGACTCGAACTCGCGACCTCTGCCGTGACAGGGCAGCGTTCTAACCAACTGAACTACGTCCCCGCTGAGGGATGTTGCAATGGAATGGTGGGCAGTGCAGGGCTCGAACCTGCGACCCCCTGCTTGTAAGGCAGGTGCTCTAACCAACTGAGCTAACCGCCCGACGACTGCGCGCACAACCCAACTTTCTAATCTTACAAGAAGACGCAAAAAGCGTCAACGCGCTCCATTCCACCGCAAAATCAGACTACTCCGAGACGACCAGCACTTGCACTCCGGACGCCGCATCCTTTTGGTGAAATACACGTTCCGTCGCCTTCTTGAACTCTTCCGCTTTCGCGTCGGGAATTTCGACAAACGATTGCGGATTGCGGTCCACCAGCGGAAACCATGAACTTTGGATTTGCACCATAATGCGATGGCCGCGCCGGAACGTGTGGTCGACGTCCGGCATCGCGAAATTCAATTCCACCATTTTTCCCGGCGGCAGCGCTTCCGGCTTCTCCCAATTGTTGCGGAATTTCGCGCGCATCGGTTCGCCGCGCAGCAGCTGCTGATATCCGCCCAGGCGCACCGACGGCGCTCCGATCACTCGTTTGCTTCCGTTCACCGACTCATCGTCCGGGTAATCGTTCGGATAAACGTCGATCAGCTTCACCACAAAATCCGAATCCGTGCCCGTCGAGGAGACGTGCAGTTTCGGTGAGACGGGCCCCGCAATCGTCAAATCTTCCGCAAGCGGCTCGGTTTCGTACGTCAGTACATCCGCGCGTCGCGACGCAAATCGCTGGTCGTCCACCATGTAGCGTTGCGGTACGCTTGTGGACATATAGTCGATGAACGGAACCGGGTGAGCCGGATCGCTCACATATTCGTCGGAGCCTTCCTTTTCCGCCGGCGGCTCGAACGAAAGCTTTCCGCCCGCGTGCAAATAAAGTGTCTTGGCTTGCGCCTTGGCCGGCGGCCACGAATCGTATTTTCGCCACACGTTTGTTCCGGTTTCAAACATGTACGCTTTGGGAAGCGCCGCGCCTTTCCCCTTCAAGTAAAATTCAAAAAAAGGGAATTGAATATTCGCGCGAAAGAATTCGCTCGTTTTCGCGCCGAATTGCACATCACCCAGTCGATCGCCATCCGTGATGGCCCATCCGCCGTGCACCCACGGCCCCACCACAAGCGAATTCGCCAGCCCGGCATTAAATTGATCGATGGCATGGAACGTCTTGAACGGTCCGGAAAGATCTTCGCCGTCAAACCAACCGCCCACCGTCATCACCGCGCACTTGATATTCTTCATGTGCCGCGATAAATCGCGCGCCTTCCAGTAGTCGTCGTAAGTCGTATGCGAAAGCTGATCGTTGAAGAGTGGATTCGTGCCTTTCAGGTAGAGCTTGTCCAGATTTCTCGTTGCGCCTACGTTCAAATAAAAGTCGTAACCGTCCGGTGTTCCGAAATCGAATGGCACGCGCGTCTTCGGCGGCGGCGCCGGTTCCGTCATCGGCGTAAACGAAGTGTAAAAACCGAAATTTGCCGCAAGCATGAACGCGCCGCCGTGGTACGCGTCGTCGGTAAAAAACAGGTCGGTCATCGGCGCCTGCGGAGACGCAGCTTTCAACGCCGGATGCGAATCGATGATGCTCGCCGAAGTATAAAAACCCGGGTACGAGATGCCCCAGATGCCAACTTTCCCGTTGTTGTTCGCCACATGCTTGAGCAGAAATTCGATCGTGTCGTAGGTGTCTGTGCTGTCGTCAACATCTGCCGCCGACCGCTTCACGTCAACGTGCGGATGCATCTCCACAAATTCGCCTTCAGACAAATACCGGCCGCGCACGTCTTGATAAACGAAAATGTAGCCCGCCTTTTGAAACTCTTCCGACGGTCCAAGCGATTTTTTGTACGCGTCTTCGCCGTACGGTCCCACGCTGTACGGCGTGCGGTCCATCAGTATCGGATAAGGTTGCGAATCGTCTTTCGGGACGTAGACCGACGTGAACAGTTTCTTGCCGTCGCGCATCGCAATCCGATACTCATACTTCGTGTAGTGAGCCTTAACGTAATCTTCTTTTGCCGGTTCGCTGGCCGCCTGTTGCGAGCGCGCCACGCCGCCTCCCAAGATCCCGCTCGCACCCAACAAAACCGCACTTGCGATACGAAGCCTGACTGCGTTGTTCATGCCGCCGCTCCTTTTGCATTTTGCGTCGCGCGCATTATAGCGTGACTCGCAATTTTTGCACCCTCCCACGGCAATGGTTGGGTAGTGGGCCAGTTCGAAATTTCCACTCAATCTGCGTTCAGGCTACCATGCAATACATGGCGTCCGTTGAATCAGACTTTACGCCGCTCGAACAGGCCGTTCTCCGCGCCATTTGCGAAGCGCACTTCGAGGATCGAATCGCGCTCGAAGCCCAACTATCAACCGCCACAGTTCTCAGCCGCGAAAACACCGGCGCTGGTTCGTACACTCGTTTCTCTGTCAATCGCTCTTCTGGGCCCGCAATTGCAGGTGAGCGCCGCAGGCCTGGTCCATCCGCCCGGATCAACGGATTGGAGCACGGGATGGGGTTTATTCTCTGGCTCAATGAAGGCTACGCCGAATGCCTTGAAGCCTATTCCTACGGTGAGAACACGACCGCGATTCCGCTCGAGCAAGTGGGTTTCGAGATACTCCAGGGTTAAGTCGAATCCGCTGAACGAGTCCAGGCTGTCCAGCAGCCAATGATTGGCGTCGGTTGCAGTTTTGCGTTTCACCCAGTAAACTCAATGTTTCTCAATTGCCCAAAGGACGCGCAAGGAATGCTGCTGAACCGCGATTTGGTCGGCCACATGGCCGCCGAAGCACTTAAAAAACTCGTCGAAGCCGAAATGGTGGAAGTGAAAACGACGGAGCCCGTCGTCACTCGTCTCCGCCAGGCCATGCTCGAAGAAATCACCGTCGAAGACCGCATCAACGAGGAAGCTCGCCAAATCCTGATTCAGTATCAGGAGCAAATGCGCAATTCCGGCATCACGTATCAGGAAATGTTCAAGAAGGTGAAGTCGCAGTTGGCGCGCGACAAGAAATTGGTCCTGCGGTAGGGACTGGAAAAAGGGAAGATGCGACTCACGCGAGAGAAAATCGTCCGGCTGTCCCACAAAATGATGGATGTGCTTGTCGCCAGCAATGAAGTCGAATTCGTCGAAGATCGCGACACGATTCGCCAGAACATCGTCACCATCCTCACGAATCAGCTCCGCGAAGAAGAAAAGATGGACGCCGAAGCCCGCAAAAAAATCAGCTCCATGAAAAAAGAAATCCTGGAAGACAGCGAGGAGTGGAGCGTCCTCTATCGCAAGTTTTATACCGAGGAACTCCGCCGCGCCGGCGTCGCCGCCGCGCCGGAAGAGCATCGCCGCAATCAGGAAACCCACCGCTAAGTTTCCATTGAATTGAATCGGCGCCAAGCAAAAATCCCCGCACGGCATTCCGCCGCACGGGGTTTTCCGTTTTCACTTCCGCTTATGCCTGCTTCAACGACGCCATATCGATCGAGAAGCGGTACTTCACGTCGTTCTTCAAAAGCCGGTCGTACGCTTCATTGATTTTTTGCATGGGAATGATCTCCACGTCCGCGATGACATTCTTTTCCGCGCAGAAATCCAGCATTTCCTGCGTTTCGCGGATGCCCCCGATAATGGAACCCGCCAGCCGCCGCCGCTTGAAAAGCAAACCGCCCGCCGCCACCGAAACCGGATTTGGCGGCGCTCCGACCAGCGTCAGCGTGCCGTCCAGCTTCAGCAAATTGATGTACGGATTCACGTCGTGGTCCGCCGGAATTGTGTCCAAAATGAAGTCGAACGTTCCTGCATGCTTCAGCATTTCGTCCGCATTTTTTGAGATGACCACTTCGTGAGCGCCGAGCCGCTTCGCATCGCCTGCCTTGCCGGCGGACGTCGTAAACATCACCACGTTTGCGCCAAATGCATTCGCAAACTTCACGCCCATGTGGCCCAGGCCGCCAAGCCCAACCACGCCCACCTTCTGCCCCTTCTGCACATTGAAGTGCCGCATCGGCGAATATGTGGTAATGCCCGCGCATAGCAATGGCGCCGCGCCGGCAAGATTGAGTTTGTTTGAAATGCGCAGCACGAATGCTTCATCGACCACGATGCCGTCCGAGTAGCCGCCGAACGTCACGCCACCCAGGTGCTTATCGGGCGCGTTGTAGGTCAGCGTCGGAAAACTGTCGCAATACTGTTCGTCGCCCGCCAAACAGCTCGGACATGTGCGGTCCGAATCCACCATGCAGCCGACGCCGACCGTGTCTCCGGCCTTGAACTTGGTCACCGCGCTTCCCACTTTTGTGACGCGTCCGACAATTTCGTGTCCGGGAACACACGGATACACCGTCGGCATCATCTCCTGCCATTCGTTCCGCGCCTGATGCAAATCCGAATGGCACACGCCGCAATACAAAATCTCGATCTGCACATCCGAAGGCTGCGGTTCGCGCCGCACAATCGCATGCGCCGCAAGGCCAGAAGTTGCGCTCTGCGCGGCATACGACTTCGCGGGAAAAGTCTTCGTGGAGGTTGCTTTCACTTGTCCGGTGGCTTCGCTCATGGTGTTCTCCTTCGGGAATGCAACGCAAAATCGGTTTTTTCGCAAACGACGGGTGGCGCGCTCGAAAGGGAAGTTGCCATCCGGCAGCCAGGCTAATAGAGATGCTGCGCCGAACGCGCCGGTTATACAAATCAAAAATTAGCCAGGAAGATTCGTCTGTAGCGCTACAGCTTCAAACTCTTCAGATAAGACCGAAATGCGGCGCCGAATTCCGGATTCTGCAGCGCAATTTCCACCGTCGCTTTCAGAAAGCCGAGTTTGTCGCCCGCGTCGTAAGAAATCCCTTCGTAGATGTACGCCCAAAGTCCATGTTCCTTCGCCAGGATTCGCAGCGCGTCCGTCAGTTGAATTTCGTTTCCCGCGCCCGGCTTCGTTCTCTCCAGGCAATCGAAGATCGCCGCCGGCAACACGTACCTTCCCGTAATCGCCAGGTTCGAAGGGGCATTCTCCGGTTTCGGTTTTTCCACCAGGTCGCGCACGCGCAACAGCCTTTCGCCAAACGGCGGCTGCGGCGCAATCTGTCCATCCACGATGCCGTACAAATTCGTCCTCTCCTTCGGCACTTCCTCCACGGCAATCGCTCCCACTCCCGTGGCTTCGTACACTTGAATCAATTGCTTCGTCGCCGGATTCTCGCCTGGAATCAAAACATCGCCAAGCAGCACCGCAAACGGTTCATCGCCAACCAAATCCTTCGCCACAAGCACGGCGTGTCCCAACCCGAGCGGCTCTTTTTGCCGCGTGTAGCTCACCTGCACCATGTCGCTGATCCGCCGCACCAGCGCCGCTTGATCCTTCCGTCCTTTTTCCTCCAAAAATCGTTCCAACGTCGGGTTGTAATCGAAATGATCCTCGATCGAATTCTTCCCCTTGCCCGTCACAATGATGATGTGCTCGATGCCGCTCGCCACGCATTCTTCCACCACATATTGAATCTGCGGCTTGTCGACGACGGTCAGCATCTCTTTCGGCTGCGCCTTCGTCGCCGGCAGAAATCGTGTTCCGAGTCCCGCCGCGGGCAAAACAGCTTTGCGAACTTTACGCACGCCGGTCGGCGCGCTCTTTTCCGGTTGGCTCATGCTCACAGAGTGTAAGAGGACGCCAACTTTTTCAATCGCTTTCTCGCCGCCGCGTTCGACGCCGGCCGGCACCGCCACGGCCAACCGCCGGAAACCCCTGTGTTAGCATTGGTTCATGAGCGTTCGCATCCTCGGCATCGAATCCTCCTGCGACGAAACCGCCGCCGCCATCGTCGCCGACGGCCGCGAAATCCTCTCAAGCGTCGTCGCTTCGCAGATCGATATTCATCGCAAGTACGGCGGCGTCGTCCCCGAACTTGCCTCCCGCGAGCATCTTCGCCAAATTGTGCCCGTCGTGCGCGAAGCGCTTTCGCAAGCCGGCCTCGGTTTTGCCGATCTGGACGCCGTCGGCGTCACCCAAGGCCCCGGCCTTGTTGGTTCGCTCTTGGTCGGAATCACCTACGCCAAAACGCTCGCCGAAGCCCTTGGCAAGCCGCTCGTTCCCGTCAATCACCTCGAAGGCCACGTCCACGCCGTTTTTCTCGAAGCGCATAAGTCCGCACTCGTTCCCGAACTTCCCGCCGTCTGCCTCATCGTTTCCGGTGGCCACACCGTCCTTTACGAAGTCCGCGCCGAGCAGGGAACTCGCGCCGAAGCCGCCGCGCAACTCCGCTATCGCAAAATCGGCCAGACGCGCGACGACGCCGCCGGCGAAGCCTACGACAAAGTTTCGAAACTCCTCGGCCTTGGCTATCCCGGCGGTCCGATTTTGGATCGTCTCGCCGCGTCCGCCGGCGGCGCGCCCGCGCCCGTCAAATTCGGGCCCATCAAAATGAAAGGCAATCCGCTCGACTTCAGCTTCAGCGGCCTGAAAACCGCCGTCCTCTATCATTTGCGCGAACACACCGAATACGCGCCCGAAATTGCCGCCCGCGAAGCCGCCCTCGCGCGCGGCGAACGCAAATTTGAGCAACTCCTTCCGCTTTGCTCCGCGCAAACTCTCGGTCTCATCCGCGAATTTCAAAATACCGTCGTTCGCGACCTCCGCGATCGCACCTTCGCCGCTGCCGAGCAATCGGCCGCCTCCACAATTCTCGTCTCCGGTGGCGTCGCCGCCAACGCCCAGCTCCGTACCGCCTTCGAAGAGCGCGGCAAATCATCCGGCATTCAGACTTTCTTTCCAAGCCGCGCGCTCTCCACGGACAACGCCGCCATGATCGCCGCCGC
>DATGEI010000038.1:0-22085 GCA_035310365.1 Candidatus Acidiferrum sp. | reverse complement strand
CGCGCATTTCCGCGAAGAACTGAAAACCCTGGAAGAAAAAATCGCGCAGCCCGGCTTCTGGGACGACCAGGAAAAAGCCCAGGGTGTGCTTCGCGACCGGAAGCGCGCGGAAGATCAAGTTGGCGCGGACGCGAAGCTGACTTCCGTGACCGGCGAAATCGAAACGTACATCGAACTGGCTTCGCAAGAGACGAATGCGGCGCAGCGCGAAGAATTGCTGCGCGATCTCGATCGCGAATTGAGCGGCGCGGAAACCTTCGTTGCCGAACAGGAAACGCGCACGCTGCTTTCCGGCGAAAGCGACCACCTGAACGCGATCATGACGATCAAGCCGGGCGCGGGCGGCACGGAATCGCAAGACTGGGCTTCGATTCTGCTGCGCATGTATTTGCGCTGGGCGGAGCGCCGGAAATTCAACGCCGTGGTGCTGGACGAAACGCCGGGCGAAGAAGCGGGCATCAAGAACGCCACGATTCAATTCACCGGCGAAAATGCGTACGGACTTTTGTCCGGCGAAACCGGCGTGCACCGCCTGGTGCGGATTTCTCCGTTCGATCAGGCGGCGCGGCGGCACACTTCGTTTGCCAGCGTCTTCGTGATTCCGGAAGTGGACGATCGAATTGAGATCGACATCAAGCCCGACGAGCTGAAACTGGATACGTATCGCGCGGGCGGCAAAGGCGGCCAGAACGTCAACAAAGTGGAGACGGCGGTGCGCATCACGCATTTGCCGTCGGGAATCGTTGTGGCGTGCCAGGTGGAGCGCAGCCAGCACAAGAACCGCGAACTAGCGATGAAGATGCTTCGCTCGAAGCTCTACGACGCGGAAATTCAGAAGCGGCGCGAAGCGAGCGACAAGCTGGACGAAACGAAGCTGGAAATTTCTTTCGGCAGCCAGATTCGTTCGTACGTGATGCAGCCCTACCGGTTGATCAAGGATCACCGGACAAAATTCGAAGTGGGCGACGTGGATCGCGTGCTGGATGGCGACCTCGATCCGTTCATTCGCTCCTACCTGATGGCGAAGAAAACGAAGGGCCGGCTGACGGTCGAGCCGGACGAAGACGCGGCGTAGACAGAAGAGTGATCGCCGATAGGACCTGAGTCTGCGCTCGCGATTTTTACTTCCATTTTCCGCTGCGGTAACATCGCGCTTGTGAAGCCATTCGAGTTGCTCGGCCAAACCGTTTCTCCCGACGGCACGGTAATGAAACTCACTCGCCGCGACGACGAGTATTTGATACTTGCCGATGGCGCGGTCCTGATGTCGAGCCGTATGCACGGCTCGGAAGAAGCTTTGGCGACGTACGGCTGCCAACGGGCGCGGGCGCTGAAGCGGCCGTGCGTTTTGATTGGCGGTCTTGGAATGGGTTTTACGCTGCGCGCGACGCTCGATCTGCTTCCAGCGGACGCGGAGGTTGTCGTCGCCGAACTGGTGCCCGCCGTGGTGGAATGGAATCGCGGACCGCTCGGGCCGCTGGCGAAACACCCGCTGAACGATAAGCGCGTGCGAGTCGAGGCGGAAGACGTCGCCGCCGTACTCGGCGCGCGCCGCGACCGATTCGATGCCGTGCTGCTCGACGTGGACAATGGCCCCGCCGCATTGACCGATTCGAGCAACGCCGGCCTCTATGACAGCCAAGGAATTGCCGCGGCCCATGCGAGTCTTAGGGAAGAAGGAGTTCTGGCAATCTGGGCGGCCAAAGAAGATCGAAAATTTCCGCAGCAATTGCGCGACGGCGGATTCGACGCGGAAGTGCAGCATCCTCGCGCCCGTTTAATTAAAGGCGGTCCGCGCCACACAATTTTTCTGGCGCGAAAACCTTGAGCTCAACTCGAAACGGCAAATTCGGGTAAGGCGACAAACCGGTTCAATTACGGCATGGCACGGCAACACGGTGCCGCGTTTCACTTGAATTACGGTGGAGGCAGATCGAGAAGGAGAACGTCGGAACGTTCCTGGAATCGTTCGAGGATAACTTCGCGGCCGTCGGGGGAGATGTCGAAGTCGCGAACGTCGAAGTCGGGAGGGAGCGTGGTCAACTGCCGTTCGGCGCCTGTCTCGAGGTCGATGAGCCAAAGGTTTTTATGTTGAATGTCTCCGCGCAGGAGCACGAGTGTACGCGCTCCGGCCAGGAAGCCCAAGTGCCGAGCGCCACGAGTCAGCGTCAACTCCGGCAGGGAATGCACGGCGGCCTCCGCCGTCGCCGATTTTATTTTGAACGTTGTACCGATGTCCGGTCCCGAATAGACAACGAAACGGCCATCGGGCGCCCAGGTGGGATCGATCGCGTATTCCTTGACGAAAACGGCCGGTGGATGACCGTCGACCGGAATTTTAAAAAGTTGCGTGGCGCCATGATCGTCCGCAGCCGAGGTGATCGATTGTCCGTCCGGCGCCCATGCCGGCGTGCCTTCGAGGTCAAGCGCATCGGTGACAATCCGCGCGTTGGTGCCGTCGGTTTGCATTACGTACAGAAGCGTGCGCCCATTTTGGCGGACAGAAAATGCGGCACTCCGGCCGTCGGGGGAGACGGCCGGGCCGCCAAAAATCCGCGCCGAATCGCCACGCCACAATTCCGTGCCAATTCCACCCGCGAGTTTCCATACGCTTTCGCTTGTGCCGGCCGCGGAAACATACAAGAGAAAATTGGGACCAAGTCGCGGAGAAAATCCCGTGCCGTTGGTGAGAGAGAGCCGATCGGGCGAGGGCGGATCCTTTGCCGAATCTGCGATGCGCAACCGCCAAAGTGTCCGCTTCGGACTTGCGGCCGTTACAATCAAGCGCCGCCCATCCGAGCTTGCGGCCAATGAAGTGTATCGCTCCGGCCCAGTCCCAAGCCGATGAGCTTTGCGGCGCTCCACGTCCATGCCATAGAGCCACGGGCCCGATCCGTCGGGAGCGCTGGCCAGATACAACAGTGTGCGCCGATCTAACATCACCGGATGGCTCACGTGTGCGTTGTGGAACGTGATCCGTTCCGGTTTGCCTCCGCTTGGCGCGATGCGCCAAATGTCCAGCTTGTCGGGGAGTGAGCCCTGCACGAAATAGATGAACGCTCCATCCGGCGCCCACGAAGGGAAGTGACTGTGCAAACCGGAGGGCGCCGTGTAGATTGGCCGCTTATCCGATCCCGGCCTCCCGTCGGAAACGAAGAGCGGATCTCCGGGTCCTGGCGTGTGGTACACCAGACGCGAACCGTCGCGCGACCACTCATGTTCTGCCACGCCCTCCAGATAGGGGTGCGGCTGTCCGCCGAGCGTGGACACGGCCCAGATTCCGATGCCGGCACTATTCACACTGTCTGGCTTGCGAACCCAAAACGTGACCAGTGAGCCATCGGGAGAGAATCCCAGCGTGCGAACCGATGGATTTACGAGTTCAGGAGCGCTGCCTCGGGTTAAGTTGTGGAATTGTCCCGAGCCAACCTGCGTGACCCAGACGTCCATCTGTCCGTCGTGGTCCGAAAGAAAAGCCGCGAAGTGGCCGTCTCTTGAGATTGTAGCGGCCTGCTCCGTTCCGTCGAAGTCCGTAACGGTTTGGAACTGCGCGTCGGCAATCGGATTTCGCCAGAAGTAATCGGTTTTTCGAAGCCAGAACGCGCCCGCGAGCACGAGCGAGATGACCAACGCCGCCAATCCAGCGAGATACTTCCATGCGCGCGATGAATTCCGTTCGGCGCGGCGTTGGAGCGTGGCAGGCGAAGCCGATTCCGCAACAGGGCTTGCGCTTGCTTGCTCGTCACGAAGATTGCGACTTTGTGCCCAAGCGTCCAATTCCGCGCGCGACGCGTACACCGAACCCATTCGGTCGTGGAGGTGACGGTGAACAGGCATGCCTTCCCGCTTCTCCCATCGTTGAACCGTCGTAACGTCGCGGTTCAGGTATAGGGCGATTTCTTTCCACGAATCGAGGCGGTCTGTTGTGGGTCTGGCGGGTTGTGGTTCGCCCTGGAATGGTTTGTCCATCGCGCTCCCCAATCGGTTCGCGGGTAATCCAGAGCCCGGGAAGCACGGATTGTATCTCGGTCGATAAGTAGCGGTAAAGCACCGCATTCGACGGCATGGCAGCCAACCGCCGCAATTCGGCGCTTTGCGGCTTGAACTTTTCCGTCGAAGTGTCCGAATGTGTCGGGGTGTCTTCAGCCGGCAAGCGCCGACGAGACGAAGGACGTCGCGATGCGAAAAAGATTTACGTGCATGGCGCTGATTGGAGCGGCGATTGGCGCTGCGTTTCTCGCGCATTCAGTTCATGTGTGGGCAACGCCGGCGATCGGATTTAAATCCACGTCGCTTGCTTCGGGTACGTTTGCGGAATTTGAGGTCTTGAACCAATCCGCGGTTATGAACCCCGGTGGAGACGTGGACAACGACAGAGACGACAAATCGCAATGGATGTCGTTGCAGAAAACCAAAGGCGCGTCGGACCTTTATGTGCAGAGCAATACCTGGGAGCCAGTCAACTCCGTCACTGGAGCCGCGGCCAGCACGGGCTGGCACACGCATCATGGCCACAGCCTGATCATTGTTACGGCTGGAACGATCGCGGAGTACGATTCGGACTGCGTTCGCCATACCTACACGTTTGTTCCGGGGCAGCCGTCGCCCACACTCGTCGATCCAGGTCACGGCCATGTGCACGTCATCCGGAACGAAGGCACGGTTCCAGCATCGACGATTGCCGTACAGCTTGTTCCGTACGATCCGAATAAAGCCAATCGCCGAGTCGACGTACCAACCGCCCCGCCAAGCTGCGCCGGCATGCAATGAAGAGTTCAGCCTGTGTTCGGGGCGGCGACGGCGGAGTGCGGGAGGGTTAGTCGACTGGCCGTGTACACCCGGGCGTTTTTGAAAAAAGTTCGCAAGACCAATGGGCCCGCTAAACTGTCGGGCCGGACGAAGATGTGGTGGTAATGCTTATGGCGTTTGAATCTGCTGTGCCAGGTCGGGCGCAAATCTGAAAACACGTCGTGAGTTTACGCGGCGGGTTTCTTGTTTTTGATTGGTGTGCACCAAAGCTACGGGGCTTGTAAAGCGGAGCGCTTTGTCGTCGGATTAGATGCGCTACACGTGACAGCTGCTACAAGGACGAACTCAAGAACCCATGTTCCCAACTTCGGAACCAGAGGCACCCGACGGGAAGGAATTACTCTCCCAACAAGTACAACTTTTGCACGCAAGGAATTCTTCTCGCGGACAGTCGTAGCTGCCGGATTGGATCGAGGACGCCACTTGCCCTAAACGCGCCTTTAGGATTGAGCCTCTGGATAGTCTTCGTTAGCTAGTTCTGTGATAGATGCAATACATTTTCTAAGACTTTCTGAATTCAAAGATGCGACGTCGGGACGCCAGCCTGAATTTAGGTCTTGCAAGAACTCGATCATCCTACTTGTATATGCTGGACCGACAGGCTGTCCGCTCCCTGGTTTGGGAACCATATCCTCACGAATTGCGCTGCTTCTGGAAGCACGTGAGATGTTCACAACTGCCAGTTTTGGATCGGCCAGTCCATCGGGATTACTTGGAATATTGTGAGCCGGAACACCCAAGAAATTGGCCAAGCGCTGTGCGTCAGCGATAATCCAAGACTCAACCTCCCGTACAGCGATCCGGAGCCTCATTAGGTGCGAGGGATAAGGTAGCCAGTTTGGAAGAATCTCAGGTGCGCAGGCCGCGTCATTATCAAGGTCCAATAAGACAACCCAATGTCGAAACCGTGCTGAGTGATTGTATCCGGGCAGTCTGGATAAAACATAGTTCTTACCGGAACGCCCATATACGATGCCAATTCTTACTCCAGCATGGCCGCAGACTCTCCTCAAAACAACTTCGTCAACTATGCCTTCCACGGCGGCAGTTAGTACCGCCATCTATTCGTCACCAAAGAAACTAAGCTGCTCGGCAAATTCGGGCCGAGTTCTCGGCATGACAATTTCCGCCAGGTTGATGCCGCCTTCTAATAGCTCTCTCACTTCCGAGAAATCACCCGCTGTTCGCGCGGTTGTTCCTTCTTGGCTTGGCGTTAGCAAAATGACTTCGTTGAGTCCAACTCCTTCTCTAAGCAAATCTGTCGAATGTGTCGAAGCAATGATTTGACGACCTGATCTTCTCTGAATTCTCGCAAACATTTGTGGAAGGTAGCGTATGACTTCAGGATGGAGCGAGAGTTCTGGCTCTTCTAGTAACAATGTGCCGAGACCATCTAATGTTGCCCATAGCAACCCCAAAAGCCGAAGGGTTCCGTCCGAGAACTGTCCTTCAGTTTGCCAAGCCCCTTGTGGTCTCCAGTGCTGGTATTTACCGCGCAGATGTGGTGTACCACTTGCTTCGTCGCGGCTTAGTTCCAAAGATTCCAGCTGGGGGACCGCCACCCGCAGTGCGTCCTGGATTCGATTAAGGCGTGACGTGCGGATCCTTTCAGCAGTTCTCGCGATCTGCTCTAGGAAGTCTCCACCAAATGGATCGTCCTTCCGTCCCGCTGAACGATCTGGCTCCCTTACAAGTTGGGGAACAATGTGAAGGTATCTAACAGTAGAAAAAAAGTCTGCCACCTGCCTGTAATCTTTGTTTACATTTACTTGCTGCAGGTATGTCTGAGTAAGTCTTTCTGGGTCAGCTATATCAGGTTCGTCCGGTCGTCGAAACAATTCCTCGGATTGAAACAGCATTCTCTCATGCTTTATGACTGGTCTTTGGTTGTTATCCTGACTGAACCCAAGTTCGTAACGCCACACCGTAGGCCACTCGTCGGTGCCCACACTAACCGTGATGACGATATCTGAATACCTTCTTGCGACTAGCGACCGGAGGCTTGAGACGCCTCCCCTAGATTCAACAGCCTGCTCGAAGCCGCGACCAACCGCTACGATGTCATGAAGGAATCTAAACAAGTCCAAGAAGTTTGATTTGCCGGAGGCGTTTGGTCCAACGATAAATGCACGACGCTGAAGATTGACTTCGGCTTCGCCAAAATTCCTCCAGTTCTCTACGCGAATGCGTGTGAAACGTAGCGGTTTGTGATTATCAAATTGCATATCGCTTCTTTCGGACCATGCCGATTATATCCGAATAAGCCGCTAACGCGGGGTAGTACAGCCGATCTGGCGGCATTACGCGAACTGTGTGCACCTGAGAAATCATGTACGAGAGGCGGCTAGTCTTTATACGGGTCGAATTCGTTGGCGCCGGCCATGGCTACGCCGACGGGGGTGAGGGTGTGGAGGATGCGGATGGAGTCGCCGTGTTCGGCGAGGACTTCGGGGAGGCGTTTGTAGCAGTGGGGCGATTCGTCGAGGCCGGCGCCGCGGAGTTCGACGCCGGCGCGGGCGACCCACTCGCGCATCATTTCTTGAGACACTTTGCCGGGGCGTAATACTTCGCCCGTTTTGCGATCCACTTTTCCTTTGGCTTCCATGCGGCCCATGACGCGGCCTGCGCCGTGAACGGTGCTGTAAAGAGAATGTTTTGTGGAATCGTTTTCGACGCCTTCGAGGATGACGCTCGTTTCGCCCATGGTGCCGCCGACGAAACCTTTTTGGCCGGGAAAAGCGGGCGTGGCGCCTTTGCGCACGACCCAAAAGTCTTCGCCGCCGTGCGATTCGCGCCACGCGAAATTGTGATGGTTGTGAACTTCTTCCTGAATTTCCGCGCCGAGAATTTTTGCCACGCGCTGGCAAACCCAATCGCGGCCGGCGTAAGCGTATTCGCCGGCGAGATTCATACAGACGATGTATTGCTCGCCGAGATCGCTGGAGGCGGGAATGACGCACGGCTCGACGTCCATGCCGTCTTTCGCGCCGGCTTTTTCGAGGAACCAGGTGGCGAGTTTGTGGCCGAGTCCGCGCGAGCCGAAATGGACCCCGATCCAGACGCGGTCTTGTTCGTCGGTGAAAAGATCGACGTAGTGATTGCCGGAGCCGACGGTGCCGAGTTGCTGCCGCGCCATTTCTTTTAGGGGCGAAGCGGGTTCGGTTTTCCAGCCGGGGCTTTCGAAGAGGGCGTGTTCGACGCGTTCGTTATTTTTGCGGCCGACGCCGAAGCTGATGGTGGTCCAGACGTCGTCCATGAGGCGGTGGATGTTGGCGCGGAGTTCGGCGGCGGGCAGGTCCACGCGAACGGCTTTGTTGCCGCAGGCGATGTCAAAACCGACGCCGGACGGGCTGATGGCGTCTTTGTAGGCGACAACGCCGCCGATAGGGACGGCGTAACCTTTGTGATGGTCGGCCATGAGGGCGACTTTGTCGGCGGTGAGCGCGCAGGTTTTGATTTGCGAAACGGCGCCGGGATCGGGCGCGCCCCAGACGGGAATGTTGTCGATGAATTGCATGAGACTGATGGTAACAAACCGAAGAGAGTGGAGAACAAAAACTGCGCAAGACTACGGCCGCGACTAAGCGGCTTTCGACCGGCGCTTACGGCTGACGCGGCGAACAGCGCTGCGCCCGACGATCGCACCGAACTGTTTGATTTTTACGTCGCCAGTCGAAAAACGGGCACGAATCTCAAGCTCGCCGCCGAGCGCTTCGATTGCTTTGCGCAAAGTGCCGACGAAGATGTCGGAACGGCTTTCGAGCTTGGACACGCCCGCTTGATTGATGCGTAGTGCCCTGGCGAGCTGTTCCTGAGTGATTCCCATCGCGCGGCGAAGCTCCTTGAGAGCCATCTCGCGGATAAGCTTGGCAGACTTCGCGTCCGAGCGAACGATCGCGCGGGGCGACATCTTTGCTTCGAGTTGTCGGAAATTTCTAGCCATCGAGTAGGCCCTCCCTGCGCAGCGATTCCAAGTGTTCGGCATACAGTTCGTCGGCGATCGGAACGAACTGTTTGTACCAACGAAGATTTCCAGTTTTATTGCCGCCGAGCAGCAGAATCGCCGTGCGACGGGGATCAAAGGCGAAGAGAACCAGATACGGCTTGCCTTTGTGCTGGATGCGCAATTCTTTCATGTTGGCATGCCGGGAAGACGAGATGGAATCCACGTGCGGCCGGGCGAGGACTGGACCGAAGCGGCGCAATAAATTAACGGAAGCCCGCACGTCGACCTGTTCTCCTTCCGAGAGCGTTCTCCACTATTCCTCGAACTCGTTAGTGAACTCGACTTCCCATTCCTTCAAGAGAATATACCTCCAAAAGAATGATAAAGCAACACGCGGAGAACAGGACGCGCCGATTAGTTACCCGGCTTTTCCGGCAAGGCGAAGGCGTAGAGCGTGTCGGAGATGGGGATGATGAGGAATTGGCGGCCGTCGAGCATGTAGGTCATGGGAGAAGCGAGGAGCGGGCCGCCCACGTTGAGGTGCCAAAGAGTTTTGCCGGTGGTGGGATCGAGCGCGAGAAGATTGTGGGAAGTGTCCGCAGTGAAGAGAAGATGGCCGGCGGTGGTGAGGATTCCGGCGATGCTTTCGCCTTCGCCGATTTCGTGATTCCAGACGACTTTTCCGGTTTTGAAATCGAGCGCGCGGATGGTGGAGTTGGCCCACAGGATTCGGTCGCGGCCGCCCCAGCCTTCGGCTTTGGTGGTGACCGTGTTGTAGTAGACGCTGAAGAGGCGGCGGGCGTTGACGTAAAACAAATTTGTTTGCGGATCGAAACTCGGCGCCATCCAGTTGGTGGAACCGTCGGAGCCGGGCTCGACGAGCGTGCCATCCGGCGCAGGATTGGCGCTGGGCTTGGCGATGGGGCGGCCTTTTGCGTCGATGCCGGAAGCCCAGGTTTGCTCAATGAAGGCAGCGGTGGCGAGGTGTTCGCCGCTGGTGCGATCGAGCAGAAAGTAAAAACCGTTGCGGCTGGCTTGCGCGAGAAGTTTGCGCGGCTTGCCTTTGAATTCGGCGTCGAACAGAACCGGAGTTTGCACGGCGTCCCAATCGTGCACGTCGTGCGGGGATGGCTGGAAGTGCCAGACGAGTTTGCCGGTGTCTGCATCGAGCGCGACGATGGTGCAGGTAAAGAGATTGTCGCCCGGGCGTCCTTCGCCGGCGAGAACGGGATTGGGATTTCCGGTGCCCCAATAAAGAAGATTTAAATTTGGGTCGTAGGTGCCGGTCATCCAGGTCATGCCGCCGCCGTGAGAGATGGCGTCGGAATCTTTTGGCCAGGTTTCGGAGCCGGGTTCGCCGGGTTTGGGTTCGGTGTTCCAGCGCCATTGCACGGCGCCGGTGTCGGGATCGATGGCGAGGAGGAAACCGGGAACGTCGGTGACGTCGCCGGAGACGCCGGCGATGATGTGATTTTTTACGACGAGCGGCGCCATGGTGGCGAAGTAGCCGAGTTTGGCGTCGGCGAGGACGACGTCCCAACGAACGGTGCCGTCTTTTGCGTTGAGGCAAATCAAGTGCGCGTCGGGAGATTCGAAATAGAGCCAATCTTTGTACATGGCGACGCCGCGATTGCCGATGTGGTCGCCTTCGGATTTGCGCTGGTAGTGCCAGATCTGGCGGCCGAATTTCGCGTCGATGGCCCAAACGTGATCGGGCGAAGTGAAGTACATGGTGCCGTTGACGACGAGCGGCGTGGATTTGAGAGTGTGCGTGGGCGTGCGAAAAATCCAGGCAAGGGTGAGCGAATTGACGTTGGCGGCGTTGATTTGGTCGAGCGTGGAGAAACGGCGGCCGGAGTAGTCGCCGTTGTACGTTGGCCAGGCGTCGGTGGGCGGTTTGAGAAGCGCGGCGGGATCGAGACCTTGCGCGGAAGCGCGCGAAGTGAAGGTGAGGACGCAGAAAAAAAATGTAAGGGCGTAGAGCGCTTTGCGAATCGCGGACCGAGAAATCATTCCTGCTCCCCTGAACTTTGGCTATTTGGCATCGGGTCAGTCTGAATGTTTGGCCTACTGTGTGACGAACCAAAATAATTCAAACTGACGCGATGGCGGCTACTTCAACGTGCTGATGTACGCGTAAAGATTGTGCATGTCGTCTTGCGTGAGCTTTGGCAGCAAATCGCGATGAGCGGCGGCTGGATCGTTTAGTTCGACTTTCACGGAATCGCGCGCGAAGGCGCGGTTCCAACCGGATTTGTCGCCGACGCGGATGGAAACGACGAAGTCGTCGAGGTGAGAGACGACGCCGGAGATTTTTTCGCCGGTGCGAAGTGTAACGGTGGCGGTGGGCGGAGGAAAATCGGGATAGAGCATGTGGGCTTCCAGTTCGATGGAGGAATATTTTTTTGCGATTCCGGCGAGATCGCCGGCCGGAGAATGGCAATTTTTGCAGCCGCCGGCGCCTTCGAAGAAGGCTTTGCCTTTTTCGAAATTGCCGGTGAGAAGTTTTTCCACGGGATACGCGGCGGGAACGCCGGAAGATTCAAGCGCTTCTTTGGCGCGAGCGTGGAGGAAGGCGGCGATGTCGGCGATTTGATCGTCGGTGGCGGGCATGGCGGGCATGCCTTTGTCGGGGCGTCCGTTTTTGACGATTTCGCCGATCAGTTCGCCTTTTACGTCGTGGGCGACAAGTGCGGAGCGGACGAGATCGGGACCGCGGGCGCCGGTGGCGTCGGGTCCGTGGCAGAACCCGCAAGATTCGGCGAACTGTTTTTTGCCACGAGCGGCGGCTTCCGCCGCATCTTGTTTCGCGTCGGGCTGCTGAGAGTGAGCGGCGGATCCAAAAAGGGTTTTGACGGAAACGACGATTATTACCGCGGCGGCGAACTTGAAGCGGCGAAAGGAACTAAACGATTGCGGAGACTCGGGCATGGTTACCCCTTAGCGAAAATTGCGGCTCGACCGAGGCAGACGCACGCTAAAGCGTACGCTACTAGAGAAACTGCCCGGCGCATTGTAAACCGCGTCGAAGATGGATGGGAAGATTGTTTCCGCTCGTACCGGTTGACCGAAAGACGCGCCATTCGCCGTCGATTTTCGACCGTTTAACCCTCGTCTAACCCATTTGGATTCAATGCGTTGTTTCAGTCGGCGCGGGATGGTACTTTATTGTGGTGAGGTTGTGTGCCGCCGGCACGCACTGCGCGGACATACGCGAGTCCCAACAAAAGCGTTGTGTAAATCGAACTGTGTACGGGCATAGCCCAAAATAGAGGTTTCCGACAAGGGCTAACCCCAGAGGAGCGTTCGTTTTGAGTCAAGGAAAGAACTTTTTGTTTACCTCGGAATCGGTGACCGAGGGCCATCCCGATAAGATTGCCGACCAAATTTCCGATGCGGTGCTGGATGAAGTGATGAAGCAGGACCCGAAGGGCCGGGTTGCGTGCGAAACGCTGGTGACGACCGGTCTGGCGGTGGTGGCGGGAGAAATTACGACCTCCGCGCACATCGATTACGACCAACTGGTGCGCGACACGATTCGCGGCGTCGGTTACGACCGCGCGAAGTACGGCTATGACGGCGAAACTTGCGCGGTGATGTGCACCGTCAAGCGGCAGTCGCCGGACATCGCCATGGGCGTGGACACCGGCGGCGCGGGCGACCAGGGATTGATGTTTGGCTTTGCCTGCGATGAAACCGAAGAATTGATGCCCCTCCCGATTCAACTCTCCCACCGATTGACGCAAAAGCTCGCCGAAGTTCGCAAAGCCAAAAAAGTCGATTTCCTGAGGCCCGACGGCAAGTCGCAGGTGACAATTGAATACCGCAACGGGCGGCCGGCGCGCGTGGATGCGGTGGTGATTTCGACGCAACACAGCGATTCGGTTTCGAACGAAGATTTGCGCACGGCGATCACGGATTTGGTGATCAAGCCGGTGGTGCCCGGCGCAATGCTCGATAAGAACACGAAGTATTACATCAATCCGACGGGACGATTTGTGATTGGCGGGCCGATGGGCGATGCGGGATTGACGGGCCGCAAGATTATTGTCGATACATACGGCGGGTACAGCCGGCATGGCGGCGGCGCTTTTTCGGGCAAGGATCCATCGAAGGTGGACCGCTCAGCATGCTACATGGCGCGCTACATTGCGAAAAACGTGGTGGCGGCGGGCCTGGCTACGAAAGCGGAAGTGCAACTTGCCTATGCGATTGGCGTGGCGGAGCCGGTGTCCGTGATGGTGGACAGCTTTGGCACGGCAACGATTGACGAAGAGAAAATCACGCAGATCGTTCGCGAAAATTTTAAATTGACGCCGAAGGGAATCATCGAGGCGCTCGATTTGCGTCGGCCGGTGTACAAGCCGACGGCGGCGTATGGCCACTTTGGTCGGAGCGGGCCGGGCTTTACGTGGGAGAAGACGGATCGCGCGGACGCCTTGCGCAAAGCGGCGGGATTGGGCGCCGCGGCGACGGCGGAAGTGGGCGCGCGAAGATAAGTTTGCAAGAAGATTGAAGAAGGCCCGCGGAATTTGCCCCTTCTTTCCTCCGCGGGCTTGCTCTTCCGGCTACGGAATTTGCAGGACCATTCGAATTCATTCGTTAAGGAGAAGTTTGTGACGACGAGCGCGGAACTGAAAAAAGGCGACGTGAAGGACATTGGTCTGGCCGAGGCCGGCAAGCGGAAGATTGAATGGGCGCAGCAACAGATGCCCGTTCTGCAGCAGATTCGCAAGCGATTCATCAAGGAGCAGCCGCTGAAGGGAATTCGTGTTTCGGCCTGTTTGCACGTGACGAGCGAAACGGCGAATTTGATGATCGCGCTGCGGGATGGCGGCGCGGACATCGTGCTGTGCGCTTCGAATCCGCTTTCGACGCAGGACGAAGTGGCGGCTTCGTTGAACAAAGATTTCAACATTCCGACGTACGCGATCAAGGGCGAAGACAACGATACGTATTACACGCACTTGAGCGCGGCGCTCGATCACAAGCCGCAGATGACGATGGACGACGGCGCGGACCTGGTGACGATGCTGCTGACGAAACGCACGGATCTGATTAAGAACGTGATCGCGGGAACGGAAGAGACGACGACCGGCGTGATTCGCCTTCGCGCGATGGCGAAGGACGGAACGCTGAAGTATCCCGTGATTGCGGTGAACGACGCGCAGACGAAGCATTTTTTTGACAATCGCTACGGCACGGGCCAGAGCACGCTGGATGGCGTGATTCGCGCAACGAATTTGCTGCTCGCGGGATTGAAAGTTGTGATCGCGGGCTACGGATGGTGCGGACGCGGCGTGGCGATGCGCGCGAAGGGTTTGGGCGCGGACGTGATCGTGACGGAAATCGATCCGGTGAAGGGAATCGAAGCGGTGATGGACGGCTTTCGCGTGATGCCGATGGCGGACGCGGCGAAAGAAGGCGACGTGTTCATCACGGTGACGGGCAACAAGAACGTGATTCGCGCGGAGCACTTCGAGCACATGAAGTCCGGCGCGGTGATTTGCAACAGCGGACACTTCAACGTGGAAATCGACATTCCGGCGCTGGAACGGCTTTCGAGCGGCAAACGGGAAGTACGGCCGCTGGTGGATGAATTTTCCCTGAAAGACGGACGCAAGATTTGCCTGATCGGCGAAGGCCGGCTGGTGAATCTGGCGACGGCGGAAGGACACCCGGCGTCTGTGATGGACATGAGCTTTGCGAACCAGGCGCTTTCGGCGGAGTACCTTGTGAAAAATTCCAAGGATCTGAAGCCGCAAGTTTACGTTGTGCCGGAACATCTCGACAAGGAGATCGCGCGGCTCAAGCTGGATTCGATGGGACACAAACTGGATAAGCTGACGCCGGAGCAGGAACACTACCTTGCGTCGTGGCAAGAGGGAACGTAATTTAAGGGAATTGTTTGTGCCGGGGCGGGAAAAGCAGGGGACGACAATTCTTTCCCCCGTTTGGCCCGCCCCGAAGTGTTTTCATTCCGGCCCGTATTGACCAATCGGAACTGGATACCGCGAGCGAATCGCGGCTGAGTGAACGCGGCGCTATGATTTAAGCGTTTTTGCGTTGGCCCAACCCAGGTGAGGTGCCCTTCCGTGCGTCATTCTCCCGTCCGAATGCTTTTGGTATGTCTCGTTGCATTTCCATGCATCGCTTGCAAAAAACCGCAACCCACGCAAACTGTAATGGCGGGGACGGTAGTCATAAAACCGACAGTTGAACCGGCTCGAAGTGCGGAACGAGAGGGGACAAGCCACTTTACGGGAGAGGTGAAGCGCGGCGAAGAATTCAAGCAATTGATTGGACCGGACTTGGAATTTCGTTTGGCGCCTTATGCGGGAAATGACTCCGGCTGGAGCATTCGCCTCGCGCCAGGTACCGACGCCAATGCGCGAACGATAGATTGCATTGGCGCGGTGCAGGAGCCTTTGCACGGAGATACGCGATTAGAGATCGAGCCTCCTGAAAATGGCAACGCACTCGATGCAGAGTGGAAAACACGCGAATTTGAATTCGTGACAAACCCGGCAGATTGCAAACAAGCCTGGAATCTCGCGAACGCGGCCAACTATCCTTCCAGGCTCTCCGATAAGCAGCGGGAGGAAGCTAACCGAAAGCTCGGCCAAATTACGACGCGCCACGGAAGGTTTACCGTACTGGAAGCGCGCGTGGGAACAGCGGCGGGAAGCGGCAAGCCGGGCACACTGGAATGGCTGAAATTTGAAGTAGACCTGACTGGCAAAGCGGACACAAAAGAATCCGCGATTCGGGCAGTCGACATCAAATCTTATTTGGAGTCGCACCTTGGCGAGTTGTTTCCGGATTTGGCCGACCTCGAAACCGATTGCGGGGAAGGACGAAAGCCGCTGCAGAGCCTTGCGCCGGTTCTGTACGGCGATCTCGATGGCGATGGCCAAGAAGAAGCCGCGGTCGAGGGATGGAGCTGCCTGTCGGGGAATGGCGGCGCGGATATCTTCGGCGTTTTAAAGTTGACGTCGGCCGGCAAGCTTGTCTCGCTGCCGATTGCGCCACTGCCAAAAACGTTCAAGGGAAGCAATACAATGGCGGACCTCCGCGGCCATATGGTTTTGGAAATTAAAGAGGGAAAATTGTTGGAAAAGTATGGGATCTATACTCCCTCAGACCCAAACTGCTGCCCCGAAGGCGGAGAGCGACAATTTGTTTATCGTTGGGATGGACAGAAGTTTATTGTCGATGACATGATTGACTCTCCGCCGGAGAAGACCGGAAACCAACCAGCGAATTGAGCCCACTCGATGTTTGATCTTGCCTCGGCTGCATTGAACACGGCGAAACTGCGCGGTGCGACATACGCGGATGCGCGCGTGATGCATTTGCGGCAGCGCGACTTGACGACAAAAAATGGCGAAGTGGGAACGCTGGTGCAGTCGGAATCGATTGGCATTGGCGTGCGCGTGCTGGCGAACGGCGCGTGGGGATTTGCGTCGACGGACCGGCTGACGAAAGACGGCGTGGCGGCTTGTGCGGCGGCGGCGGTGAAGATTGCGAAAGCGTCGGCGCTCGCAAAACGAAGCGACGTGGTGATGGCGCCGGAAGACGCTTACGTGGACAGTTGGCAGAGCCCGTTTCAGAAAGATCCGTTTGAGATTCCGCTCGAGACGCAGCTTGCTTTGCTGCTCGATGCGGACAAGGAGATGCGCCGCTTGAAGGGCGTGACGCTGACGGAAACGGATTTGCAATTTCGGAAAATCGATTCGTGGTTTGCCTCGAGCATTGGATCGCGGATTCATCAACGGAAAGTGATTTCGGGGTGCGGGATTGTTGCGACGTCGTATCAAGGCGACGAGATTCAGAAGCGGTCGTATCCGAATAGCTTTGGCGGGCAGCACGCGCTGCGAGGGTATGAATTAGTCGAAGAGATGGAATTGGTGAAGCATGCGCCGCGGGTCGCGGAAGAAGCGGTGGCGCTGCATTCGGCGGCGCAGTGTCCGCGAAAAACCGGGACGTTGATTTTGGGCGGCAGCCAGCTGGGATTGCAGATTCATGAATCGGTGGGGCATCCGATCGAGCTCGATCGCGTGCTGGGGCAAGAGGCGAATTTTGCGGGAACGAGTTTTCTCACGCTGGATAAATTGAACAATTTGAAATATGGCACGGAGCTGGTGAACGTGGTTGCGGATGCGCGGCCGGAACACGGTCCGGGGCTGGGAACGTTTGCGTACGACGATGAGGGCGTGCCCGCGCAATGCACGGACATCATCAAGGACGGCGAATTTCGCGGGTATCTTTCGAATCGCGAGACGGCGCATCTGGTGGGACTTGCGCGCTCGTCGGGCACGATGCGCACGGAGAGTTGGAACCGGCTGCCGATCATCCGCATGACGAATATCAGCCTGAAACCCGGCACGTGGCGCGAAGCGGATTTGATCGCGTACACGGACGACGGAATCTGGATGGACACGAATCGTTCGTGGTCGATTGACGACCGGCGGTATCAATTTCAGTTTTCGACGGAAATTGCGTGGGAGATCAAGGGCGGCAAGAAAGTGCGGATGCTGAAGAATCCGAGCTACAGCGGCATTACCACGGAATTTTGGAATTCTTGCGACGCGATCTGTTCGAAGGATTATTGGACGCTTTGGGGCACGCCGAATTGCGGAAAGGGCCAGCCGATGCAGACGATGGGGACGGGCCACGGCGCGTCGCCGGCGAGATTCCGTAATGTGAACATTGGCACGGCGTTCGGAGAAAAATGAGCGCGACGGCGAAAAGGCGAGCGGCTGAAAAGGAAGCACTGTCTGCGGTCACGAGATTGCGCGACATTGCGCGGACGGTGATTCGCCTGGGCAAGGCGGCGGGCGCGGAAGAGACGGAAGTTCATTTGGACGAGACGCTTGATGCGCTGACGCGTTTTGCGAACAACGGGATTCACCAAAATGTTGCGGAGCATGGATTGACGGTTTCCGTTCGGACGGTGCTCGGCGGAAAGACCGCGCGCGTCGGTACAAACAAGCTGGATCAAGATTCGCTGCGCGCGGCCGTCGATTCATCGCTTTCGTTGGCGGCGAGCCAGCCAAAGGCGCCACACCTTTTGCCGATGCCGGGAAAGCAGCGGTACAGGCAGGTGCAACGGTATATTCGCGCGACGGCGGAACTTTCGGCGGAGGATCGTGCGCGGGCGGTGCGCAAAGCGTGTGACCTGGCGGTGAAAGAAGGGCAAGTCGCCGCGGGAATATTCGTCAGCGGGCAAATGCAGAGCGCGGTGGCAAATTCGCGCGGATTGTTTGCAATGCATCGCCAGACGCGCGCGGAATTTTCCATCACGATGCAGCAAGACCCGGCGGCAAGCTGGGCGAAGGGGAATGCGGCGGATGTGCGCGCGCTGGACCCGCAAGCGCTGGCGAAGCGCGCAAGCGCGAAGGCGAAACTGGCGGCGAGTGCTGTGGAATTACCTCCGAACAAGTACACCGTGATTTTGGAACCGGCGGCGGTGCTCGACTTGGTGGGGTTTCTTTTTTACGATTTTTCCGCGACGGGAGTGGAAGACAAGCGTTCTTGCCTGAACGATCGAATGGGCAAGCCGATGTTCGGCAAGAATATTTCGCTTGTCGATGACGTTTATCATCCGGGGCAACTCGGTGCGCCGTTTGATGGCGAGGGAATTCCGCGACAACGAGTCGTTCTGGTCGATCAGGGCGTGCCGAGGAATCTGGTGTACGGGCGGGCAAGCGCGAAGCGCGCCGGCAAGAAACCCACCGGACATGGTTTTACGCTGCCGAATGAATACGGCGAAGCGCCGATGAATCTGGTTTTCGCGGGCGGAAAATCGTCGCTTGAAGAGATGATTGCATCGACCGAACACGGGCTGCTGGTGACGCGGCTGTGGTACATCCGCGAAGTGGATCCCTACGAAAAGGTGATGACGGGCATGACGCGGGATGGGCTGTTTCGTGTTGAAAAGGGCAAAGTGACGAAGGCCGCGCGAAATTTTCGCTTCAACCAATCCGTGCTGGAAATGTTGCGAAACGTGGAAATGCTGGGGCCGGCGGCGCGGGCGGCGGGGGAAGAGTCGTTCGAAATGGTGGTGCCGGCGATGAAAATCAAAGGGTTCCAATTTACGGAAGTGACCAAGTTTTAGGGCTCGCGGGCCGGCAGACCGCGCAAAACCTCACTTGCCAGAAATTCAATTCAGCAAATCGATTTTCTGCGTTGTACATATACATGCTCCGACCTCTATAAACGTTGCCTATGGGTCAGCGCCAGCCCAATTGGGGCCATCCCGACCACGATGCCTGTGGTACGGGGTTCATCGCGCGCCTGGGTGGTGCCGCGCGCTATGACATTGTCGAATACGCGCTGGCGGCGCTGGAAAAACTCACGCATCGAGGCGGAGTTGACGCCGATGGGGCGAGCGGAGACGGCGCGGGACTGCTGACCGGCATTCCGCACGCGTTTTTTTCCGCAAAAGCGGCCGAGCAGGGAATCGAGCTTCCGCCGCAATTTGGTCTGGGCGTGGCGTTTTTCCACTCCGAGGATGTTTCGCAAGCGCGAAGCGCAATCGAAGAGGCGGCGGAGACGGAGCGGCTGCGGCTTTTGGGTTGGCGGCAGGTGCCGACGAATCCGGCGTGCCTCGGGCGGCGCGCGCTCGAAACGATGCCGGAGATCTGGCAATTTTTCGTTGCGCCGTTTCACCCTGCGCGCGGTGACGCGAAGTTTGAGCCGCGCCTTTCGTTGCTGCGCAAGCGCGCCGAATCGCTGCTGCCCGCGCGATGTTACATTGCGTCGCTTTCTTCCCAGACGGTTGTTTATAAAGGCTTGCTCACGCCGTGGCAGTTTCCCCAGTTTTACGCCGATCTTCGCGATTCTTCGTACGAAACGACGTTCGCCATTTTTCATCAGCGGTATTCGACGAATACGCAGCCGTCGTGGCATCTGGCGCAGCCGTTCCGCTACGTGGCGCACAACGGCGAGATCAACACGATCGTTTCCAATCGCCGCTGGCTGCGCGCGAAGGAAAAACAGATTCGCAACGATTTGGCGGTCGGCACGTGGTTCCATGCGCTGGAACAAAACGTGAGCGACTCGGCCAGCTTCGACAACGGATTTGAAGTAAAGCTGCTGCAAGGGTTTTCTCCGGAAGAGGCGATGCTGGCGATGGCGCCGCCGGCGTTTGAGAACGATCCGCTTCTTTCGCGCGACGTGCGCGCGGCGCTTTCCGCGCTTTCGCTGCATAGCGAACCGTGGGATGGCCCGGCGGCGCTGATTTTTTCCGATGGACAAGTCGTGGGCGCGAAGCTGGATCGCAATGGATTGCGGCCGCTGCGGTATACCGTCACGCACGATGGACTTGTTGTAGCCGGGTCGGAAACGGGCCTCGTGGATTTTGAAGAAGCGCGCATCGCCGAGCGGCAAAGGCTGGGCCCGGGCGAAATGATCGTTGCGAATCCCGCGACGGGAACGCTTTTTCGCTGGCGCGAAATCTTGAAGCGGCTGGCGACGCAGCAGTCGCGGCGGCCTGCGCCGCAGACCCGCAGGCTTGGCATTTCCGCGGCGGCCTCAGCTCATCCGGCAGTTGAATCGCCCAAACGCGTCGCCGCCGCTTGTGGATGGACGGAAGATCAATACAAGATTTTATTTTCCGGTTTGGTGCACGGAAAAGAATCCGATTGGAGCATGGGAGACGACGCGCCGCCGGCGTTTTTGTCGTCGCAACGGCGCACGCTTTGGGATTACTGCAAGCAGCGTTTTGCGCAGGTGACGAATCCGCCGATCGATCCGCTGCGCGAAACGCACGTGATGTCTCTCGAAGCGAGCCTGCCGCAGGGAATTACGCTGGCGACTCCGATTTTGACGCAAGCCGAGCTGGAGGAATTGCTCGAAGCCTCCAGCCCCGTGCATCGCGAACCATTTTCATTTCCCTCCAAACTAGGAGTCCCGGGTGCGCGCCGCGCTGTCGCTCAGTTGACTACCCCTCTGAGTGGCGGTGCGCGTCCGGGGCTCTTCCTCCTCTCCGACCGCGGAGTGGATGGGGAGCATGCGGCGGTGCCGGCGTTGCTGGCGACGGCCGCGTTTTGGAAGCGCATGGTGGAAGACGGTTTTTACGATGTGCCGCTGATTGTGGAGACGGCGCAAGCGTTCGATACGCACCATGTCGCGCTGCTGCTTGCCGCGGGCGCGACGGCGGTGGTTCCGTATCTCGCGGAACAATTTGCGGAAGCGCAGGAACCCGGCGGCATGGCGCATGTGCGCGCGGCGATTACCGCGGGATTGCGCAAAGTGCTGGCACGCATGGGCGTTTCCACGCTGGCGAGCTATCGCAACAGCTATCTATTTGAAATTGTTGGACTGTCGGAACAATTGAGCGCGGACTTCTTTGAAGATGCGGCGGATTTTGCGGGGCAGAAGTCGCTCGACGATTTGCTGGCCGACTATTTGAAAATGCACGAAAACGCGTATGCGGTGGCGGCGGAAGAGATGCAGGACGCGGGCCTGTACCGATTCCGCAAAGGCGCGGAGCTGCACGCGAATTCGCCGGAAGTGGTGCGGCGATTGCATGCGCACGTGAAGGCGCCCGACGCGAAGAAATACAGTGCGTTTGAAGAGCTTGCCGATGCGCAGGGGCCGGTGTTTTTGCGAGATTTGCTCGAGACGGTCGTATCCGATCCGATTCCGTTGCAGGAAGTGGAGCCGCTCGACTCAATCGTGCGGCGCTTCAGCACGCAAGCGATGTCGCTTGGGTCTCTGAGTCCGGAAGCGCACAAGACGCTGGCTCTGGCGATGAATCGGCTCGGTGGCCGAAGCAATACCGGCGAAGGCGGCGAAGATCCGAGGCTTTACGAAGACGAGCCGGAAGCCGCGAACAAGATTAAGCAGGTGGCTTCGGGGCGTTTCGGTGTGACGGCGAACTATCTGGTTCACGCGCAGGAACTTGAAATCAAGATGGCGCAAGGATCGAAGCCCGGCGAAGGCGGACAATTGCCGGCGAAAAAGGTGACGGAATACATCGCGCGCATTCGGCATGCGACCCCAGGCACGCCGCTGATTTCTCCGCCGCCGCATCATGACATTTACAGCATCGAAGACCTGGCGCAATTGATTCACGATTTGCGCGCGGTGAATCCGCATGCGCGCATTGGCGTGAAGCTTGTTTCGGGCGCGGGTGTGGGAATTATTGCGGCGGGTGTGGCGAAAGCGGGCGCGGACGTAATCACAATTAGCGGGCACAACGGCGGCACGGGATCATCTCCGCTGACTTCGATCAAGAATACCGGATTGCCGTGGGAAATCGGACTGCGCGAAACGCACGAGACCCTGGTGCGCGCCGGATTGCGTTCGCGCGTGACGCTGC
>DATGEI010000037.1:0-26920 GCA_035310365.1 Candidatus Acidiferrum sp. | reverse complement strand
CGCGCAGTCCATCGGCGAACCCGGCACGCAGCTCACCATGCGTACGTTCCACATCGGCGGAACTGCCACCCGCGTTTCCGAACGCTCCACCATCGAAGCGCGCAACAACGGCATCGCCAAGTTTATCGACCTGAAGTACGTCGAAGGCCGTGGCGGAACTTCCATCTCCATGAACCGTTCCGGCTTGATCGCCATCGTCGATGAAAAGGGCCGCGAAAAAGAGCGCTACCACGTTGTATACGGTGCGCGTCTCCGCGTCGCTGACGGTGACACCATCACCCACGGCCAGATTCTCGCCGAATGGGATCCGTTCACGTTCTCAATCCTTACCGAAACCGGCGGCGCGATCCGTTTCGAAGATCTTCGCCCCGGCGTCACCATCGAAGAGCAGGTCGACGAAGTCACCGGTCTTTCGCAAGACGTCGTCACTCTGCCTCCGGGCGATGAAAAGCATCAGCCTGCCATCTTGATTCGCGATAGCTCGGGCAAAACCAAAAAGAAGTACCTCATGCCCTCGCGCGCTCACTTGATGGTCAAGGACGGCGACGACGTTCAGCCAGGCGACATTCTCGCGAAAATCCCGCGCGAAACTACCAAGACCAAGGACATCACCGGTGGTCTTCCGCGCGTCGTTGAACTTTTCGAAACCCGCAAGCCCAAGGACCCTGCCGTCATCAGCGAAATCGATGGCGTCGTCCGTTACGGCGAAATCGCCAAGGGCATGCGCAAGATCTACGTCGAAAGCGAAGATGGAAAAACGCAAAAGGAATATTCCATCCCGCGCGGCGTCCACATCAACGTTCAGGAAGGCGAACACGTCAAAGCTGGTGAAGCTTTGATCGACGGTCCGTCCAACCTGCACGACTTGCTGGCCGTCCTCGGCGAAAAGTTCACGCAGGCTTATCTCGTCAACGCCATTCAAGAGGTTTACCGCCTCCAGGGCGTCAACATCAACGACAAGCACATCGAAACTATCGTTCGCCAGATGATGCGCTGGGTCAAAGTCGAAGACGTTGGCGACACCAACTTCCTTCTCGAGGAACAAGTCGACAAGTTCCGCTTCCGCGAGGAAAACGATCGCATCATCAGCGAAGGGATGCGCCCCGCAACCGGCCGTCCGCTCCTCCTTGGTATCACCAAGGCTTCGCTCTCCACCGATTCGTTCATCTCCGCCGCCAGCTTCCAGGAGACGACCAGGGTCCTCACCGAAGCGGCCGTCGCCGGCAAAGTCGACTATCTCCGCGGCCTCAAGGAAAACGTCATCATGGGCCGTCTCATCCCCGCCGGCACCGGTCTCGAGCACTACCGCAGCTTGCAGTTGCTGACGGAAGTGCCCGCTCCCGCTCCCATCGAGGACATTCCCGAAGCCGCCGAGCTCACCGCCGAAGAAGCGGCCGCTCTCGACTTCATGGGCAAAGACGCCGACGAAGCCACCGAAGCCGACGCCGCCGCCGAATAGCTGCGTCGCCACTCTTGTTTACCCTGGAAGGGGCAGCGCTCTTCGATCATTCGAGCGCCAAGATTCGAACGGCCGTTGTAGCGCCGGCTTTCCGAAGCCGGCCTCTAACGCGTCACCAAAACCTAACCATCGCATCGCCGTTGTAGGGGCCGACTTCCGAGTCGGCCCTTTTTCTTCAAGTGGGGGCCCATACCGCCCATCCCGCCAACCAACAAACGCCCCTCTCACTTCACCAGACCGCCGTTTTTTGCAGTTGTAGGGCCGGCTTTCCGAAGCCGGCCTCTGACGCGTCACCAAAGCCTAACCCGCGCATCGCCATTGTAAGGGCCGACTTCCGAGTCGGCCCTCTTTTTCCGTTTGCGGCCAACCCCGCCCATGCAGCCAACCAACCAACAAACGCCCCTCTCACTTCACCAGACCGCCGTTTTTGCCGTTGTAGGGCCGGCTTTCCGAAGCCGGCCTCTGAACCCTCATCCAAACCTAACCCTCGCATCGCCGTTGTAGGGGCCGACTTCCGAGTCGGCCCTTCTTCTTCTTCTATTTCCTCTATCCCCAAATACCTCCCTCGCGCCGTCGCGTTTCCGCGTCTGTTCTCCGCTTCACCTCGCCCTCGAACCTTTTTCTCCGCGATTTCTTATTTTGCGCCGACCCCGGTAAAATAATTATGTCTTGGCATACCAATTTCATTCTTCCTCTCGCCGAATTCCGTCGTCTCTTTTACGCGCATTCCTCGTCGTCCATTTGCTCTTTCTCGCCGCACTCCCGTCCTTCGCGCAACAGGATTCTTCCGCGCCTCCTCCGGACGCCTCGCAACAAGACTCTCCCGATTCCCCCGCTCTCCTCCCTCATCCCGAATCGGGCCGCCTCTGGCTCTCCGGCCAGGCCAATTTCATTTCCCAGTGGCATCCCGGTTTTCATTCGCCTTATCGCGGCCGCAACAGCCTTTCGCCGCAAGCGCAAGACGCCACTTCCCGCGTCCTCACTCTCTTCACCGGCCTGCGCCTCACCGGCTCTTCCGAACTCCTCTGCGATATTCAGGAAACCGGCGGCCACGGCATCGGCGAAGCCCTCGGCCTTGCCGGCTTCACCAATCTCGACGTCGTCCGCAATCCCTCGCTCGGCAAAGCTCCTTACGTCGCGCGCCTCATGTGGCATCAAATCATTTCGCTCAGCAAACACAAGCCGGACTCCGATCGCACTCCTTTTTCTCTCTTTTCCAAACTTCCCGATCGCCGCCTCGAATTCCGCTTCGGCAAATTCAGCATGGCCGATTTTTTCGATCTCAATTCCTACGGCACCGACAGCAATTTTCAGTTCATGAATTGGACCGTCGACAACAACGGCGCGTACGATTACGCCGCCGACACGCGCGGCTTCACCTTCGGCGCCATCGTCGAATATCACGATCTTCATTGGACCTTGCGCTTCGGCGAAGCCCTCATGCCCAAGGTCGCCAACGGCATTCATCTCGACGCCGATCTTTCCCGCGCCCGCGCCGAAAATATCGAGCTCGAACTCCACCGCTCCGTCTTCTCGCATCGCGAAGCTACTCTCCGCCTTCTCACCTTCGTCAACCACGCCAATATGGGCACGTACAGCACCGCCGTCGCCAATTTCCTCAATGGCGCAACGCCCGTCCCGGAAATCACCGCGCACCCGCTCACCTCTTCCGTCAAATACGGCTTCACCGCCAATTTCGAACAGCCTTTAACCGATTGGTTCGGCCTTTTCGGCCGCTGGGGATGGAATGAAGGCCAGCACGAATCCTACGTCTACACCGAAGTAGACCAAACCTTCGAACTTGGCCTCGGCGCCAGGGGCGCACGCTGGAATCGCAAATTCGATCGCGCTGGCCTCGCCTTCGTTTCAAACGGCATCTCCCGCGATCACCAGCAATATCTCGCCCTCGGCGGCAGCGGCTTCCTTCTCGGCGATGGCCGCCTCACCTACGGCCGCGAAAACATCGCCGAAACGTATTACACCCTCCACCTCTGGCGCGGCGTCTTCACGTCCTTCGACTTCCAGTACCTCGCCAATCCCGGCTACAACCGCGACCGCGGCCCCGTCTTCGTCCCCGCCCTCCGCCTCCACCTCGAATTCTGAATTCGCCAGGTTCCCACTCGCCGTCTCCTAAATAATATTCAGCGTGTGGAAGTAGAGCCTTCGTTCGAATGCAATTCATCGGCAAAAGAGAAGGCTGTGTCAATAAATTTTTGTCCGTTGTGATGTTTAGCGGCACCGCGCAATGGAAGAGAGGTTGAACGCAGGAACTCTCGTTCGCGCGGCGAGGAAAGCGCTTGACTCTGGACTATACTCCAGGGTGTAGCGTATGAAGAGGAGCCACGCCCATGCAAATAGGCATCGTCGCGAAGAAGATCGGGCTCAGTGTTGACGCGATTCGTTTCTACGAGCGCAATGGTTTGCTGCCAAGACCGCCAAGAACCGATGGTGGATTTCGACGATACGGCGAAAACGACGTGGAAACGCTTGCCTTCATCCGTCGAGTCCAGGGTCTGGGATTCAAGCTCAGCGAGATTCACGGACTTCTTCAGCTGCGGGGAAAACGCTTGCAGCCGTGCGCGCCCGTGCAGCGCCGCGTGCAAGTGAAGCTGGCCGACGTGCAGCAGAAACTCAAAGACCTTCACAAGCTGGAGCGCGAACTTCGCTCGGCGTTGCGCCGTTGCAATAGAGAGCTGCGCAAGCGCGACGGTCATTGCCCGATTTTGTCGGAAAAGACTAAGCCCAGGGGGCGCAAATGAACGGTGAAACGGTCGAAAACTCGCGCCAGCGGACAGGGTCTGGCGCGCTCTTTGCCGGCGGCCTCGCCGCCATCCTCGCTTCCGCGTGCTGTCTCGGTCCATTGCTGCTGGTCGCGATCGGAGTGAGCGGCGCATGGATTGCAAATCTCACGCGCCTCGAACCATATCGGCCGTTGTTTATCGGCGCGGCCTTCGCCGCTCTCTTCTTCGCTGGCCGTCGCATCTTTCGGCCGGTGCAGGCATGCCAACCAGGGGAAGTATGCGCCCTGCCCCAGACTCGCCGCGTCTACAAGATCGTATTCGCGATCGTCTCAGTGCTGGTGTTGATTGCTCTGGCGTTCCCGTACGTAGTCAAGTTTTTTTACTGAGTTTTGCCGCGGAAAGGAATCGATATGAAAAATCTAAGAACGATCGCCGTCGCCGTGCTTGCAGTAATTATTTGCGCCGCAGCTTGGGCGGCACCGAAGACCGTGACTTTGCATGTTCCCGGAAGGACCTGTGGAGCCTGTCCAATCACGGTAAAGAAGGCGCTGCAAAAGGTTCCCGGCGTTTTCAGAGTAGACGTGCTGCAAGAAAAGAAACAGGTCGTTGTGGCTTTCGATGATTCAAAGACCAACTCCGATGCGCTTGTGAAAGCCACGACCAATGCCGGTTATCCCTCGCTGCCCGAAAAGGCCGGGGAATAGGCGCAGCCGCTCGCCCTTAGGCCGAAGTCGTCGCAAAGCGAGGTAAAGGAGTTTTTATGTCAGCTTGCTGCTCAGTCAAAAATAGCGGCGATGCGCCTCCGGTGGCCGTCTGCCCGGTGAACGGGGCACGTTCTAAACAAGTGGTCACGCTCACCGTCAAAAGTCTCGTTCGCCAACTTCCTCTTGGTATGTCGGACAATCAGTATTACTTCTGCGAAGCGCGGGATTGCGACGTGGTCTACTTCGCCTTGGACTCGCCAGCTCCAATCTTCCGTCGCGCGGATTTGCTCGTGCGTGTGGGGGCGAAGGAAATCGCGGCCCCGATCCCTATTTGCTATTGCTTCGGCTTCACTCGCGGCGACATTCAAATCGAGATAGCCAATACCGGCCGCTCGACGATTGCCGGGCGAATTGCAGCGGAAATAAAGGCAGGCCACTGCGCTTGCGAAGTAAAAAACCCGTCCGGCAAATGCTGCCTGGGCATGGTCGCGCGCGAGGTTCGAAACTGCCTGCGCGATACGCAAATCGCTGCGACAGATGTCGCGGTCTAGCGTCGCGCAGGTCCGTCTGTATTATCTTTTTGAGTCAAGAATGCAGTTTTAGGCGAGGGCGCGTACTTTTAATGTTTCTGCCGCGCTTCGGCGAAACGCGAATCGTGGCCCGCCACGCATTGCCAGCGTCCGTTGCGATACACAAAAATATCCGTAAAGCGCGTCTTTCCCGCCGGCCGGCCATTCTCGCTGTTCACGCCGATGCCGCGCACAACGGCCACATCGCCATAAATGTGAGCATGCATGTCCGCTAGCTCGCTGTGTCCGTTGCTGGGCTTCGCGGCGCTGGCCAGCATCGCGGAACGGCTGATCAGGGAACCGTCAAAGTCCGCCTCTTCAAATTCATCCGCCAGGATGCACTCGAGCGCCGCAATGTCGTGCCGCTCCGCCGCTTGTACCCACTTGTGTTCGATTTGAACCAATGCCGCTTCGTCCTTCGGCTGCCCCGTCGGGCAAGTGGCGCCATGCGCCACCGGGCTCAACATCGACCAGAACAACAACGAAAAAACAATTTTCATGCGTCAACTCCTCCGTAGATAGCACGACAGACCTCTGCCTGTAACTTTTTCCGCAAAAAACGAAAAATCTTTGCCGATTTCGCTCGGCGCTCTCATCATAGCCGAACTTTCTTTTCGTCCAAACGGCTCGGAGAGCCACAGTCCAAGCGCAAGCCCGATATGAAAGTAAACCCGCGCGGGCTTCGCCCGCCTTTTTTTTGCACGCGGCACACACCGACGCGTTTGCAGCCGGTGGCCGAAAGCGAAAGGAAGCGTGTGAGCTGATCCGGTTGCGGCGCTATTTTCGAGGCTCCGCCTATTTTCGTTAGGCCGAGGGACACCCGCCGCCCCTCGGTGTGCGCAACTATGCAGGTACGCTTCGGGCACTTACTCTCCCGCCATAATTGAGACCGTCCGCCGCTGTACCTACAATGAATTGAGACAGACAGGCCGGCCGGTGACGCCCTTGCCGGCTCGATTTGCGCGCTATGCCAGAGAACGCCAAGCCAGACCACGCGAAGCAAAGCGGTCCTTCGGCCGCTTCGCAGAATCGTGTGAGCATCGCCTCTCGTCTCGAATATTTCGAAAAGCGCCAGCGCGAGTTGTTTGGCCTGATCTTTTTTGTTCTTCTCCTTCTTGCGGGATTCATCGCCTGGAATTCCTGGAACACCGTCCGGACTTTTTTCTACCGCCTCGAAGCCGCGCCCATCGGGCTCGTTGTTCTGGTTCTCTTGCTGGGCTGGTATGTCTGGAAGCGCACGCGCGAAATTTCCGAGCTTCGCGGCCTCGTTCGCGGCCTCGAGCAGCGAGAAGTAACTCCAACCACCGACAAACATCTCGAACAGCTTTTTGGAATGATCAGCCGGTCGCAGCAGGGCTATCGCGATCTGATCGATTCTTTTGACGACATTTTGATCGCGCTTTCTCTCGACGGAGAAATTCGCGCGGCCAACCGCCGCTTCACCGAACTCGTTGGTTCGAGCTTTCAGCAAATCATCGGAAAAAAACTCAGCGAATTTCTCGACGAAACCGGCGGCCAGAGCACGGCCGACGCCGCGGAAGGCATGCCGCGCTTTCTCGAACGGCGCAACTGGTCCGGCGTGGTGCAAGTGCGGCTGAAAAGCCGCAACGCCGTTTTTTATTTCGACTGCGTCGCGCACGCGATGGTGCGCGAGAACGAAGTGCACGGAATCACCGTGCTTGCGCGCGACGTGACCGCTTTGCGCCGCAACGAAGCGCGCTTCACGGAACTTTTCGAGTCTCTGCAGGAAGGCATTTATATCGTCACGCCGGAAGACCGCATCGTGGACGCGAATCCCGCGCTCGTGCGCATTCTCGGTTACGAATCGAAGGATGAATTGCTCGCGCGAAAAGTGACGGAAATTTTCACCGACGAAGCGCTGCGAGCGATCGTCCGCGCCGAAGTGGATCGCCAGCCCGTCGTCGAAGGCCGCGAAATCACATTGCTGCGCAAGGACGGAAAACCGGTTACTTGCTTGAACACCGCCGCGGCGGTGCGCGACAGCGCCGGCAAAATCGTGCGCTACCAGGGCGCGCTGATGGACGTAACGTCGCGGCGGGAAATCGAACGCCGGCTGTACAAGGAGCAGGAATTCGCGCGGCGCCTTGTGGACAGTTTCCCCGACCTGATCCTGGCCATCGACACCGAGGGCAACTATACATTTGTGAGTCCGCGCTGCCGCGACGTTCTCGGATATGAGCTCGAAGACACGCGCGAAATGCAGTTCGGCGGCCGCACGCATCCCGACGATCTGCCGGCGCTGCTTGCGCTGTACTCCGACATCCTGAAGGGCAAACAAAATTTCAGCTCCCTGGAAGTGCGCGTGCGCCACAAGCTCGGCGAATGGCGCCGCATTCTTTTCAACTTCAGCCCGCTGTTTGACGAAAGCGGAAAAATCGAAGGCGTGGTCCTTTCCGGCCGCGACATTACCGAACTGAAGCGGCTAGGCGAACAACTGATCCAATCGGAAAAGCTTGCGGCGATCGGGCAGATGCTGGCCGGCGTTGCGCACGAATTGAACAATCCGCTGACGGCGATACTCGGCGTCACGGAACTGGTGCGCGAGCGCGAAGGGCTGGACGAATCGATGAAGCGGCAACTGGACTTGACGCATCGTCAAGCGCGGCGCGCGGCGCGCATCGTGCAAAACCTGCTGGAATTTTCGCGCCCGACGCAGACGCCGAAAAAACCGGTGGACATCAACAACGTTCTGGAACGCACGCTGCAACTGCAAGAACATTCCCTGCGCCGGAATGCGGTCGAAGTGAGCTTCCAGCCGGTGGAAGGGCTGCCGGCGGTGGTTGGAGACGCGAGCCAGCTGATTCAGGTGTTTCTGAATCTGGTGATCAATGCGGAACAGGCGATTCGGGAGATCCGCGAGTCCGGCCGGATACAGATTCGCGCGGCGAGCCTCGGCAACAAGGTGATGATCACGATTCAGGACGACGGCACGGGCATCTCTGCGGAAGCGCTGGCAAAAATATTCGATCCTTTCTATACGACCAAGCGGCCGGGCGGCGGCACGGGGCTTGGGCTCAGTATTTGCACGGCGATTTTGCGCGAGCACGGAGGAACGATTGAGGCGCAATCGTTGCCGGCGGGCGGGAGCGCGTTTACGGTGATATTGCCGGCGGTGATGCCGGGAGAAGCGGACGCAGCGCCGGCGGATGCGGCGCGCGCCGAAGGAATGGCGGCGGAGCCGAAGCGGGCGACGACGATGATCGAAGGGCGGAGCGTGCTGGTGCTGGACGATGAAGAGAGCATCCGTTCGCTGCTGGAAGAAGGGCTGGGCGGATATGGATTGCGCGTGACATGCGCGGCGTCCGCGGAAGAGGCGGCGAAATGCGCCGCGACGGAAAGTTTTGACGTGGTGCTGTGCGATTTGAATCTGGGCGGAGCGGGCGGATTTGTTTCGGGGCGAGAAGCGGCGGCCGGCGTGATCGCCGCATCGGGCGCGACGAAGCCGCTGGTGATTTTCATGACGGGCGAATTGGCCGCGACGATGGAAGGGCGCGACGGATTTGAAGGCAGCGCGTTCTTGCAGAAGCCGTTTCGGATTGCGGATGTGCTGAATCTTTTGCGCGAATCTCTCACGGGTGTTCCTTCGGCGAAGTCCTAAGATTTTTTCCCTTTGAAAAGAGAAAAGGCGTTGCGGCGCGTCAGGAAGGTTTTTGCGCCGGGTCCGGATCCGGAACGGGCGGAAGGGTTTGTTTCGGTTTGGTGGGATCGGCGATGTCGAGTTCGCGGTCGTAGTCGATGCGAGCGTGAGTGCGGAGGAGAAGGCCGCCGATATGCGCGAGGACGGCGGCGCGACGCGGGGAGATGCGGTTTTTGGCGACGAGTTCAAAGAGGCGGGCGAGAGCGTGATTGATGCCTTGCGCGGTCTGAAAAGCTTGGGAGCGCTTGAGGAGGAATTGGGAATGGTCCGCATCGGCGGCGAGGGATTGGGCGAGTTTGGCGTGGTGCAGGCAGAGGGTCGATTCGGCGGCGGCGGGCAGGCGGCATTGTTTGTAGTTGGCAAAGCGGTGCTGGCAGCGGGGCGTGGCGTTGGCGATGTTGTTGATGGGGCTTGGGTTAGAGCTCATGACGGACCTCGAAAGTGGAATTTTGGAATTTCTGATCTAGGCAATTCAGATGGTTATGAAAAGAAAGGAGTTGCGAGAGAGACAAAACGGATCGTTGTGAAAAGAAGCGGGTTAGCCAGAATTGAGTTTGGACGGACAGTGAAGTAGAGAAATGTTTTTGAGAAGAAGAACGAGGCTGGACCGCGATGTTCACACGGAAGGGTAGCATGGAAATTGGCGGTTGTCAATACTTTTTTGTCATAGTACTAGTTTCGAAACCAGTACCCTGGCGGAAGTGATTGTGAGGATTGGGGATGGGGCGAGAAGTAGAAAATGAGACGCGGAAAATGGAAATTCGGGGAGCGGTGTCCACTGGTGCCGTGGCGTGGGGTTTAATTGGTTCGAGGAGTCGAAAACAAGGACGGCAAGCGGCGGCGGGCGTTTTTGCCGAGTGGGCTGGTGGGTGGCAAGTTCATTTGGTTGACTTGCGAAGAGGGCGAACTGAAGTTCCGCCCCTACACTTCTTGGTATACAAACGGTCTGTGGTAGCAATGGCACAGCCATGCCGCTGCGTCGGGTGTTGTTGGCTTGAAGATTCGTAGAGAAGTGCAGGACTTCTTGCTTGTTCGCTTCCGCGAGACCAAATCGGGTTTATCTGCGCGAAACTATCGGAAAACTGTTTGTTAAGAGAAGAAGGTGTGCGAGTGGGTGCGTTTTTGCCGAGTGGGCCGGTGGGTGGCGAGTTCATTTGGTTGGCTTGCGAAGAGGGCGAACTGAAGTTCCGCCCCTACACAAACAACACCTTCGGAAATGAAGAGAAATGAGTTGAGAGGCGAGCTTGGTTAATTGGCTTGCGAAGAGGGCGAACTAAAGTTCCGCCCCTACACGCTGCGCGGAAAGCGAAGACCTTGCACTAAAGTGCCGCCCCTACACTTGTAACGAGGAATGTGGGCAGGGATTGGATGGTTACTTCTAACGGGTTGGGACAAGAGGGGCGGATGAAGTGTAGTCTAAGGGCAAGGAAACAACTTTTTGAGGAGTGGCATCAGAGAAATGAGAAGGCAAGAGATGGCGATTTTGACCAATCGAACGATTGTGGCGTTTCTGTTGATGGCGGCAACGGTCCGCTGCGGCGCCGCGCAAGCGCCGCCGGGGCCGGATACGAGCAAGCCGGTGGAACAGAGCGCGGGAGAGGACAAGGGCAAGCCGGCGTTGCCGGGCGGAGCGCCGAACGGAAAGAAATTGATTTTGAAGGATGGGGATTTTCAACTGGTGCGGGAGTACACGCGGAATGGGGAGCGGGTACGGTATTACAGCCTGGAGCGGGCGGATTGGGAAGAGATACCGGCGTCGATGATCGATTGGGTGGCGACGCAAAAGGCGGAAGCGGCGACGTCGGCGCGGGACAAAGCGGAACTGGAGAAGCTGAAAAAGCAGGAAGAGGCGACGCGGACGGACATGGCGCTGGACGTGGACGCGAGTTTGCAGACGGCGTCGGGGATGTTTTTGCCGTCGGGCGAAGGGATGTTTGCGGTGGAAGGGAAAAAGTCGACGCTGCTGGAGCAGGCGGGAGTGCAAGCGAAGCGCGACAAGAAGCAGATTTTGAAGCAGATTGCGAGCCCGATACCGATTGTGCCGAGCAAGACGAATATTGAATTGCCGGGCGGGCGGGCGAAGGCGCGGCTGGATCCCTCGCACCTGGAATTTTATTTGAGAGAAGCGCCGCCGGACCCGGACCAGCCGTCGACGATACAGAAGAGCAGCCGGCCGGGAGAGTCGGGGCCGGAAGTGGAATTGGTGCGGGCGACGGTGAAAGGGAACAAGCGGGTGCTGGAGGAGATTCGATCGTTGTTTGGCGAAAAAGTGGATGAAGCGCGAAATACGGTGCTGCTGCAGAGATGGGAAGTGGCTCCGACGGTATTTCGGTTCACGCTGGGGGAGGCATTGACGCCGGGAGAGTATGCGCTGGCGGAGATTTTGCCGGACGGGATTAATTTGTATGTGTGGGATTTTGGGGTGGATGGGTCGATCGACAAGGTGACGAAGAAGAAGTGAGGGAGCGGTTGAGCCTGGGCGATCGAGGTGTAGTCAAGCGAGCAAGCCGAGATTGCTCCACTGCGCAGCCCGGCGTGCACCTTTTTCAATAAAAGACTTCGCACGCAAGAAAAAGCCGGGTTGATCCGGTCGGAATGGCAATCAGGAGAAAAGCAGATTCCTCGCTTCGCTCGGAATGACACGGCTACGATTTTTTAGTTTGAGGCGGAAGTTGTGGCGTGGGCGAGTAATATGACGGCCGGAGAGAGAAGGGCGCAGAGGGAAGAGCGCAGAGGTTACGGAGAGAGCTGGAATTATCGAACTAGAAGCTATCTCATAAACCGTCGAGCAATGCACAAGTTGTTTCTTCATGGGCTAAAGCCCTACTTTTCCTCGCCTCACCGTGGGGGCTAAAGCCCCCACCTCCTAAAGAACACACGTCATAAAGACTAAACCTCCCAAAGCCCCCACCTACTAAACCCCCCACCTCTTAAACCCCCCACCTCTTAAACCCTGCACGTCTTAAACCCCTACGTCCTAAAGAACCATTTATGAGATGACTTCTAGAGCCCGGCCCTGTATCGGGAGTGGGGTCAAAAAAGAAAAGGCTCTCGCGAAGGAGAGCCTTTTGGGAAAAAGCCAGGTATGGCGCCCGGGAGGGCGCTACTGCGCGCCCCTTAGTGCGAGCACTTGGGGAAGAGGGTGACGAGAACCATGAGGTCCGAAAGGGTGAACAACCAGCTGTCGGCCTTGCCGGCGGCTTCGGCGGCTCTGGCGATGAAGCCGAGATGGCGCGTCTTGGCGAACTTGTGAATGTGTTCGACGCAGATGCCAGTCAAACTGGCAACTTCCGAATCGGTGAAGATCTTCTGGCTGGATTTGACGGTAACCATGGCCGTTCTCCTGAACTCTACTGCTGCTAACCCCTAAATCGTCCCAAAGTCGCGACGGCTTTAAGTGCTTCCTGCTCCGTGAGATGCTGAACGGAGGATAGAAGATGCACAAATTGCTTGCAATAGTCGTTCCGTTCTGTAAAGGAATAAACGGGAGGGCTAGTACTTTTGGGAGGCGTGCAAAAAAGTGGCATTTTTGCTTGGTTTTCGGGTGTTTTCCGTAACGCGGAGAATAGAACGGCTTTTCTGGCGAGGAGAAAAAATATCCTACTTCTGCGAAGTTACTACGTGATTTGGAAGAAGCGTGGCGATTTCGTGAACTTGTTTGGCATGACGAAGCTGGTGGCAGGCGATTAATTCGATCCATGCGTAGACGTTGAACATGCCGAGAAAGGGGTGCGGCCAGGAGTATTGGGAGAGATTTCGCGATTGTGTTTCGTCGAGGAACGCGAGAGTTCGTTCGCGAACAGTGCGGAGACGGGCAAGCATGGGATCTTTTTCGGCGAGGAGGGAAGAGTCGACGGTGAGCGGGTATTTGAAGCGGCGAACGCGATATTCGGAGAAGAACAGCGGGAGGCGGAAGCGCTTCAGGAACGGAACAGGGCGTGGCGGATGGTGGAGGATGCGGATGGAGTTGGCGATGATGCTGGATTCGATTTGGCAGAGATGAGCAACGACTTCGGCGGCGGACCATGCGCCTGGAGAAGGAGGAGTTTGCCAGAAGTGGGAAGGGATGGTGTCAGCGACGGTTAGAAAGCGGGATTGAGCGGTGGTGAGTTTGGCGCGGAGGGAGTCGACGTTGGTCATGGTTCGAAAGGTAACGCAGCCTAAAGGCTACGCTACAAAGTCCGGAATGATGTACGCAGCCTGAAGGCTACGCTACAACGCTCGGAATGACACGCGCAGCCTGAAGGCTATGCTACAACGCTCGGAATGACACGCGCAGCCTGAAGGCTACGCTACAACGAGGTGCCGCCGGCTTGTTCGAAGGCGTGGGCGAGCTGGAGGACGCGGGCTTCGCCGAAAGCGGGGCCGAAGATTTGCAGGCCGACGGGAAGATTTTCCTGGGGCGTTTTGCCGCAGGGGACGGAGATGCCGGGGACGCCGGCGAGGGAGCCGGTGACGGTGTAAATGTCGGCGAGGTACATCTGGAGCGGGTCGTTGGTTTTTTCGCCAAGTTTGAAGGCGGGGATGGGTGACGTAGGGGTGACGATGGCGTCGACTTTGGTGAAGGCATCGCGGAAATCCTGGGCGATGAGGGCGCGGACTTTTTGGCCCTTGAGATAGTAGGCGTCGTAATAGCCGGCGGAGAGGACGTAGGTGCCGAGGACGATGCGGCGCTTCACTTCGGGGCCGAAACCGGCGCCGCGCGTTTTGCGGTACATGCCGAGAAGGGTGGGGTCGTCGGCGCGGAGGCCGAAGCGAACGCCGTCGTAACGGGCGAGGTTCGAAGAGGCTTCGGCGGTGGCGATGATGTAGTACGTGGCGATGGCGTAATCGGTGTGGGGCATGCGGATGTCGACAAGTTCGCAGCCGAGGGATTTGAGAAGAGCGATGCCGGATTCGACTTTGGCGCGGACGCCGGAGTGCATGCCTTCGGCGAAGTAGTCTTTGGGAATGCCGATGCGGAGACCTTTCACGGGCGTGTTCAGTTCGGAGACGTAATCGGGAACGGAAGCGGTGGTGGAGGTGGAATCGCGCGGGTCGCGGCCGGAGATGGTTTGCATGATTGCGGCGACGTCGTGGACGTTGGTGGCGAAGGGGCCGATGCGGTCGAGCGAAGAGGCGAAGGCGATGAGGCCGTAACGAGAAACGCGGCCGTAGCTGCCCATCATGGCGGGAATGCCGCAGAGGGCGCCGGGCTGGCGGATGGAGCCGCCGGTGTCTGTACCGAGCGAGGCGACGGCGAGGCCTGCGGCGACGACGGCGGCGGAGCCGCCGCTGGAGCCGCCGGGAACGCGGTCGTGCGCGACGGGGTTTTTTACGGGGCCGTAGGCGGAGTTTTCGTTGGAGCTGCCCATGGCGAATTCGTCGCAATTGGTTTTGCCGAGGAGGACGGCGCCGGCGGATTCGAGGCGTTCGACGGCGGTGGCATCGTAGGCGGGGAAATGATTTTCGAGAATTTTGGAGCCGCACGTGGTGCGGACGGCGCGGGTGGAGAGGACGTCTTTGAGGGCGATGGGGACGCCGGCGAGCGGAGGGAGGGGTTTGTTTGCGGCGAGGAGGGCGTCGATTTTTTCGGCCTGGGCGTAGGCGCGTTCGGGGGAGAGAGTGAGATAGGCGTTGAGCGCGGGATTTTGCGCGTCGATGCGAGTGAAGAATTCGGCGGCGAGTTCGCGCGCGGAGATTTTTTTGGCGGCGAGAGCGGATTTGACGGAAGCGATTGTCCAGTGGTCAGGCATGGTCCTCAGTTCCTACGTGTTGCTAGAAACGGCCCGCTTCAGAAAGCGGGCCCTACAAAGTCAAAAACCAAAGACGCCGGCGAGACGCCCGCGTTACAAAATGTTCGACCTCACCGTTCGATCACTTTCGGGACGCGGAAGAAGGGCGGCTCGGGATCGGGCGCGTGTTTGAGGACGTCGGCGGCGACGGCGCTGCGGACGTGAATGTCTTCGCGGAGGGTGGCGTCGGCGGTTTGATCGTCGGAGAGGACTTGCGTCATGGGCGCGACGTTTGTGGTGTCGAGTTCGTTGAGCTTGCCGATGTATTCGAGGATTTCGTCAATCTGGGCGCGATAAGTTTCGAGTTCGGACTCGGAGAGTTCGAGGTAGGCGAGGTCGGCGACGCGGAGGACATCTTCGCGGGTGATTTTCATTCCGTAGATTTTAGCACAGGGTTTTCTAGCGTCTTTCACGATGGGCGATAAAGAGGCGGTTGATTCTTGGCTGAATGATCCAGACACCGACTAGAAAAAACCAGGTTAGAAAGAATAAGCCAAAGTAATCAAGGGCAGAAACGGGCCTGCCAGTTTCTGCCAGTAAGAGACTCTTAGCCACAAAATACATAACGTAGAGAACACAAACCATCGCGAGAAAAAGCAGTGGAATAAACAGTGCCACAAGAACATTGAACGTGACGCCAGGCAGACTAACTTGAGGGCGGAGGAATTTGGGAAGGATCGCGATTTCTACAAGGAAGTATAAAGCAAGGAAAAGTACGGAGAAACGAAAGAAGCGAAGTTTCAGTCGCAGAGCCGAAGTGGTTACAGTCGAAAGGAATGAACCAGCTATCCAGAGCCAAGCGAAGTAATAGAGTTCAGAGAATAATGCAAAGGGCCAAAGGGAATTCCCAAACACTAACGGCAGTATCCCAACAAGGAACAAAAGAAAAACCTGCCAGTCCTTTGCTCCGAGAAAGAAATTATGGATGGAAGTCACAATTCGCTAAGACCGTGCTCGGAACATAGCACAACAGAGTGCCGCACCTACGGCGCTTTTGTTTCTGAATTTAACCCAGCCCTGACGGGCTGGGCTAAATTTGTGCCGCGCCGCTGGCGCTTGGCATCAAGAACGATGAAGTCCTAAGAAAACTTAGGCGCGAACGGCGGCGGGTTTGCGGGGGAATTTGGTGGAGATGTAGGTGTCGACGAGGGATTTGAAGGCGAGGGCGAGTTCGTCGTAGGTGCCTTCGAGGGTGACGTCTTTTTTGCCGTCGATGTAGACGGGGCAGCGGGGAGCTTCGCCGGTGCCGGGAAGGCTGATACCGATGTTGGCGGCTTTGGATTCGCCGGGGCCGTTGACGATGCAGCCCATGACGGCGAGGGTCATGGTTTCGACGCCGTCGTATTGCGTTTTCCAGGTGGGCATCATTTCTCGAATGTAGGCCTGCGTGCGTTCGGCGAGTTCCTGGAATGTGGTGCTGGTGGTGCGGCCGCAGCCGGGGCAGGCGGTGACGCTGGGAGAAAACGAGCGAAGGCCGAGGGCCTGGAGAACTTCGCAGCAGGCGTAGACTTCTTCGCGGCGATCGCCGCCGGGGCGCGGCGTGAGCGAGATGCGAATGGTGTCGCCGATGCCGTCGTAGAGAAGAATGCCTAGCGATGCGGCGGACCAGATCTGGCCCTTCATGCCCATGCCGGCTTCGGTGAGGCCGAGATGCAGCGGCTGCTCGGTCTTGCCGCTGAGATCGCGATAGACGGTGATGAGGTCGCGCGGACGGGAAGTCTTGCAGGAAATAATAATTTGATCGTGGCGGAGGCCGGATTCGAGCGCGAGCTCCGTGGATTGCAGGGCGGAGAGGACCATGCACTCGTTGATGATGTCTTCGGATTCTTTGCCGAGATTTTTGTCGGTGTTTTCCTGCATTTTGGCCATGACGAGCTCTTGATTGAGCGAGCCGCCATTGACGCCGATGCGCACGGGCTTGCCATTTTCCACGGCAATTTTGCAGATGGTGGAAAATTGTTCGTCGCGGCGCTGGCCGGCGCCGACGTTGCCGGGATTGATGCGGTATTTATCGAGCGCTTTGGCGCAGTCGGGATATTTGGTGAGGAGGACGTGGCCGTTGTAATGGAAGTCTCCGATGATGGGAACGTTGCAGCCGGCGGCGAGAAGGCGGTTCTTGATTTCGGGAACGGCGGCGGCGGCTTCGGGGACGTTGACGGTCCAGCGAACGATTTCGGAGCCGGCTTCGGCGAGTTCGAGCGTTTGTTTGAGTGTGGATGCGACGTCGGCGGTGTCCGTATTGGTCATGGACTGGACGACGATGGGCGCGCCGCCGCCGACCTGGACGTGGCCGACTTTTACGCCGTAAGTTTTGCGGCGCGGGTGGCGCGAGGCGGTGGCGTCGAAGCCGGCGATTTGGGTGAGTGCGGACATGGAAAGAATAGTTTAGCAGTGACTGGTGATTGGTGACTAGTGACTGGTGATTGCCATTCGGTCGCTTGGTTCCTGGTGCGGGCGACGGCTTTTTTTTAACACAGAGGACGCAGAGTCCGCGGAGAAGTGCGGATCAGAGAGAGCGGGAAAAAAGGAGCGTGAGAACCGCGAGTTGAGGTGCGGGTCAGGTTTCGAAGAGGCAAGTCAGCTGGTGTTGGTATTCGGCGAAGTTGAAGTGGCCGAAGCAGTTTTGGATGAGGCCGGTTTCGCCGAGGAGCCATTTTTCGTAGCCGATGATGTGGACTTTTTTTACTGGTGCCGTCGGTGATGAGGGCGATTTTGTTTTCGAGAGTTTTGGCGGTCGGATTTCCTATCTGTATCGATTTGCGGTGCGACCTTTAACAGTTACGACCGGTTGCTGCACGATTTTTGACGGCGGAGAGACGGGGAAAGCCGAGGGAAAAGGTGGAATATAAAGTTTGCCGCGGCGGTCTTACAGGTGGCTGAATGGGCGGCGCAAGAATCGCGCAACGGGCTATTTTGTTCTTGCGTCCAAAGAGACAGCCAAATTGGAGAGCAATTCCAGTTCTTCGCGCAGCTTGTTCCAGGTTTCCTCGCCCATTTGGCCGACGAACTCCTGTTGAATCTTTCGCCACAAAGGGACGGCGCGGGAGAGAGCTTTTTCGCCCTCAACCGTCAAATGGAGAAAGCGTTGGCGCATGGCGCCACGGGGTGAGACCGACAACAAGCCTTGCTTGCGGAGCAGATTGAGGCTGCGAGTAAGAGTGGTGGGGTCGATGACGAGTAGTTCGGAGATCTTGCCAATGGCGACGGGCTGGTGGTTGGCAACGGCGGTCAGGATCGTGAATTGAGTGGAGCGGATGCCGGAATCCCGAAGGGCATGGTCGAAAAGAGAAGTCAGGGCACGAGCGGCGCGGCGGAAATTGAGGGAAGCGCAGAAGCCGGTGCCAGTGAGGTCGAATTCGGAAAGGGATGAAGGCATAAATCTATTGACTTGTATATACAATTCAAGATATAAGAAAACACAAAGCAAGTCAACGGGGACTTTCTTACCTGTGGAGAACGCCTCGTCCGAAGCGGTTTCCTTGCGAGTGTGTCCGGAATTCGAATTAGGTGGACACAAATGAGTACCGAACTGACCGGAATGCAGACATTGGTGGGGCGGAGCTTTGTCCCCGAGGTAGTGGCGGAGGGGCCGCGATTTTTGAGCTTTGGGAGCTTTACGGTTGATCTGAAGCGCGAGGAACTATTCAAGGATGGCGCGCGGGTCAAACTGCCCGGAAAGGTCTACCAGACGCTGGTGGCTTTGCTGGCGCGGCCGGGCGAAGTGGTGAGCCGGGAAGATTTGCGGATGAAGCTTTGGCCCGAAGGAACACACGTCAATTACGACGCAAACGTGAACACGACGGTGAACAAGTTGCGGCTGGCGCTGGGCGATTCTCCGGATGCGCCCATTTATGTAGAGACGATACCGAGGCAGGGTTACAGTTTTGTGGGGAAAGTGTCACCGGGCGTGCCGAGCGGGGCGTCACGACTCGAAATAGCGGGCGGCCTGAGCGAGAGAGAAGAGCAGGCGACGGTGGCGATGCCGATTGCGGCAGTGAGTGCGGAGCCGGGAACCGTGCCCGTTTCGAAATGGTTTGTCGCGGGAATGGTGGCGCTGGTATTGGCGGGAATGTTGTTCGGGGCCGCAGCGGTGATGTATTTCCATCGATAGATCGAAACGAAGCAGCGTGTAAGCCCGCCCGGACGAATTTGCGGAGCTCGGCGAGCGAGCTTTTTATCCAATAACAATATGGCTGGACGAAAACTGTCCTTTGGGGCAGGTGCTTCGGTGCGCTCGAGGGAGCTATGCTACGTGCAGCGTACGGGCGCCGGCTGAACACCGAAGAAACGGTGTGGGGCGCGGCGATGCTTTCGGCGCCAGCCGAGAGTTGCGCGAAAAGGATGGGCGCGATGCTGTTTTGCAAGCGCGTTCGCGAGTGGCAAGCGGGCCGGATGAGCCTGCGCGGGCCGGCAAAGATTGTCTGCAGCGCCGTTCTGGCGGTTGGCGTCTTGTTCGCCGGATGCGGTGGCGGCGCGGTTACGACTCCCCCTCCGCCACAACCGGCGGCGACGCCAACCATTACGAATTTCAGCCCGGCAAGCGGAGCGGTGGGAACCTCGATTTCGGTGACGGGAACAAATCTGAGCGGCGCGAGTTCGGTTTCGATTGGCGGAGTACCGGCGACGACGTTTGCCGTGGTGAACGCGACGAACGTGACGGCGACGGTGCCGAGCGGGGCGATGACGGGAAGAATCACGATTGTGACGCCGGAGGGAACGGCGACGTCGGCGAGCAATTTCACGATGAGCGCGGCGGCGCCGACGATTACGGCCGTATCTCCGACGAGCGGACAAGCGGGAACGAGCGTTGCGCTGACGGGAACGAATTTCAGCGGTGCGACGAGCGTGAAATTCAATGGCACCGCGGCAACATTTTCGATTACGGATGCGAGCCATATCGCGACGACGGTGCCAAGCGGCGCGACGACGGGTGCAATTTCGGTGACAACGGCGGGAGGAACGGCGGCGTCACCGGGCTCGTTCAGCGTGACTACTTCCTCGAGCAGCCTGGATTTGACGATTGACGGGCTGTACGTGACGCAATCGACGCAGAATTATCCGGCGCATGACGTGGCGTTGATCGCGGGACGGAGCGCTTGGGTGCGCGTGTTCGTGCTGGCGAACCAGGCGAATACGGCGGCGCCACAAGTGAATGTGAATTTTGTGAATGGGAGTACGACGAATACGCTGACGATTGCCGCGCCCGGCACTTCGGTGCCGACGAGCGTGAACACGGGGAGCGCAAGCGCATCGTGGAATATGGCGGTGCCCGCGGCGTGGATTACGGCGGGAACGACGGTGAGCGCGGACGTGGATCCGACAAATCAGATCGCGGAATCGAACAAGAGCAACAATCATTTTTCGTACGGCGCGCTGACGATGGCGTCGGTACACCCGTGGAAGATCACGTTGATACCGATTCACACGACGGACGGGCGAACCGGAACGGTGGAGAACGCAACGCGGACGAAGACGGATTTGGTGGATCCGGCGAAGAGATTGTATCCGGTGCCGGACGCGGTGGATGTGGTGGTGGGAGCGACGTTTAATTCATCGACGACGGGAAGCGCGCCGCTGCTGACCAGCACGGGAACGAATTGGGACAAAGTGTTGAGCGAACTGCTGGCGAAGCGAATGGCGGATGGCGTGACGGATCGCAACTACTTCGGGTTTGTAAATGTGAGTTACACGAGCGGCGTGGCGGGGCTCGGGTACATCGGCGCGCCGGCGGCGATTGGATGGGACTATGCCGGTGCGGAATGGGTGCTGGCGCACGAAGAAGGACACAATTTTGGGCGGCAACATAGTCCGTGCGGCGGGGCAAGCAATCCCGATCCGAATTATCCGTATCCCGGAGGGACGATTGGCGTGCCGGGATGGGATGCGTTTGCGGCGAGCGATAATCTGAAGCCGACGACGGATACGGACATCATGGGGTATTGCAGCAACCAGTGGATCAGCGACTACGTTTACAAGTCTGTGCTGAATTTTCGCGCGGCGCAGGGAACGAGTTTTGACGTGCAGGCGGACGCGGTGACGAACGGAGCTGCGGCCGGCGGAACGAAGGAAGGCTTGCTGGTGTGGGGCCGGCTGGAAGGCGGGCGGATGATTTTGGAGCCGGCGTTCCGCGTGGCGGCGATGGGCGCGCCGGTTGCGGCCGGGCCGTACACATGGGAAGCGAAAGATGCGCAAGGGCGAGTGCTGAAGAGTGTGCCGTTCGAGATGTACGAAATTGCGGACATGCCGAACGACGAGCCGAAACATTTTGCGTTCGTGGTGCCGCTGGATGCGGCGTCGATGAACGCGTTGGACGCGGTGCGCGTGGTGAAAGGCGAAAGCGAACTCGCGGTGCAGAAGGCGAAGAGTGCCGCACAGACGGAAGCGGCGATGAGTATTTTCCGGGTGTCGGATTTGCCGGGGGGCCGAGCGGAGATTCATTGGGATGCGAGCGCGCATCCGGTGGTGATGCTGCGCGACGCGAAGACGGGCGAAGTGCGAGGTTTTTTGCGCGGCGGCGATGCGACGATGGAAGATGTGCCGGAGAATATGGAGCTGCAACTTTCGGACGGCGTGAAAAGCCGAGTGGTCTTGCGGAACCGGCCGAGCGTGGAGCGAGACAGTTTTTGAATGCAGAGTTGCGCGAAGATGCCGAGCTGATATTTGACACCTTGCAATGGCCGGCTTCGGAAAGCCGGCCCTACAACTTCCGACCTCGGCGGGCAGGCAGGAAGCCGGCCCTACAACATCACATAGCGGCGGGTAGGCAGGGAGATGGCCCTACAACTTCCGACTATTGTGGGTAGGAAGGCAGGAAGCCGGCGCTACAACTGCTTCCTGCAAAATTCAGGATACGAAATTACGAGGCGGCGGATTGGGCCTGAACGTTGCCGCGGAGGCCGAGGGCGTCGGCTTGACCGCGCATGGCTTCGATGCAGAAGGCGATGTGTTCATCGAGGGGAACGCCGATTTCTTCGGCGCCCTTGATGACGTCTTCGCGGCTGACGCCGCGGGCGAATGCTTTGTCTTTCATGCGTTTTTTCACGGAACTTGCTTCCAGGTCGAGAACGCTTTTTGACGGGCGAACATAGGAGCAGGCGGTGATGAAGCCGGCGAGCTCGTCGCAGGCGAAGAGCGTGTGTTCGAGCGGAGATTGGCGCGGGACATTCGTATAGTCGGCGTGGGAGAGAATGGCGCGGACGATTTCTTCGGAGTAGCCGCGTTCGCGGAGGATTTTTGCGCCTTCGGCGGGATGTTCGCGGTCGGCGGCGTGATCGTTGTTGGGCCAGCGCTCGTAATCGAAATCGTGGAGGAGGGCGGCGAGGCCCCAGGCTTCTTCGTCGGCGCCGCATTTGCGCGCGTACGCGCGAACGCAGGCTTCGACGGCGAGCATGTGTTTGCGGAGCGATTCGGATTGCGTGAATTCACACAGAAGAGTCCAAGCGTCTTCGCGAGCAGGCATTCGAGAAACCCCTTAGGTTCGGAAAAAGAGTAATCATTGGAGCACAAGAGAGGGCGAAGAAGAAAGAACCGGATTGGATGCGGCGGGTGCGGGAAGAACTTTGGCGGGAGAACGGCTACAAGGATTGTGGTGCTGTGGAAAAGAAAGCACAAGCGGTTGTGGAAAATCTGGAATCATGGCGAAAAACAGCATAAAGAGAGGCGAAAACGAGGCGTAAGTCGGCGAAGCGCGGAAGAAATTTTTAAAAAAGTACGAAAATACTCTTGACATAAATTGGCGGTGTAAGCGAGACTCCCGTTGCGCCAGTTTCTGCCTTCCCTCAGAACGTTCCGACGTTCTCTCTCATCTATCCGCACGCCGGACAAAGTCAGCGAGGAGTACCGGTGTCCGTACAATTAGAAAAGGCTACGATGAACTCTCTTGAGATGGACAGGGAAGTCATACGCTGCAAAACCTGCGGTTTGGTGCAGTACCGGACGCGAACCGGCAATTGCCGGCGGTGCGTCCGAGCCTTGCCGCAACGGCTGGAGTTCCTGATTCCCGAGGCGGAGCCCGAGGCGCAAGCCGGGGCCGAGCCGGTGACCGACAAGTTCGCCAACCAGAAGACGGTGGAGAACATCGGCCAGCGCATTCGCCAGTTGCGGGAGTCGCGCGGAATGACGCAGAGCCAGCTGCAATCGAAGTCCAAGGTGTCGCGTTCCTATTTGTCCCGAATTGAGAGTGGACAGATGACGCCGAGCCTCGGCACGCTGGAGAAAATCTCCGAAGCGCTGAACGTCGGTCTGAACCGGTTCTTCATTCCGGAATCGGACGGCGAAGCGCTGCTGGAAGATCCCTTCATCCAGGGATTGCGGCCGTTCCTGCAACAGCTGGATTGGGAACAATGGCAATCGATCCTGAAGAGGCTGCAAGCGATCAGCGATCACGTGAACGTAACACCGGCGAATCTGCGCCCTATCGGTAATCCGTCGCGGCTACCGCAGCCCGCGGCGGCGAATGGCGGGGCGATCGGTCACGCGCCGAGCCATTCGAATGGGCATGCGCTGAATCACACGCACGCGCATGGTCATCCGCAGGGCTACCCGCTGCGGCGGCCGAGTGTTCCGGTGTTTCAGCGTCCGCTGGCTCGTTAACGCAGACCGCTGTTTGGCGAAAAAAGTTTCTCGAGAAAGGGCGTGCTTCGGCGCGCCCTTTTTTATTTATTGCAACTGAGCGATGCGGCTATGGAAAACGATGGAAGCTATTCGCGAACGACCGCGACCTTGGAAGCGGGAACTTCGAGGCGCATGAGCCGATGATTGGCGTCGAGAAGAAGCAGAAGTTCGATATCGGACGTGGTGACTTTGAGGCCTTCGTACGATTTGCCGCCGGAGGAAGCGGAGCCTACCGCTTCCGCGGTGATCGTGCCGGGCGTGATTTCCTGCGGAATCAAAACGGGAAGAGTTTGCGCGCCGCGTTTGGACCAATCGTAGATGCGGGCGAGCAGCGCGTAATGGTGGTACATGTTGTTGTCGAGCACGGCGATGAGCGGAGAATTAAAGCTGAGTTCCTGTTCGTACGGACGCGCACCCTGGACGGTGAGGGAGATTTTTGCGATGCCATTTGAAAAAATCACGTGTGCGCTGTTGGTTTTGTCCGACGTAGAGACCCAATCGTAAGCGATCGGCGCGCCGTTCGATTGCAGGGTCAGATTGCCGGTGACCTGCGTTTCGGGCCCGTCGCCGGTGTTGATCTGCGTCGTGCCCTTGGCGAGCCAGCCGGCGCCATTCGGAGAAATTTCAAACTCTTCTTTGCCGATGGATTTCCCGTCGAGCAAAATGTTGAATTTTCCCTTGTCGGGCCGCAGCACGCTTGCGGAATTATTCTTTTGCGCAGGCAGTGAGGGAGCAAGAGCGCAGGCAAGGGCCGCCGTGAAGAAAATCGAAAAACGAAATGCGGAACTGGTTTTCATGTTAAATCCCCCAAGCGGAAGCGGAGCGCCGGCGAGACCGAGGATTCGGATTGCGGTTTGCTTCCAGCATGAGAATGACACGGAACGCGCAGACGAAAACAAGAATCAGGGCCGAGGTTTCTCGACGACTAAATGCTTCTCGCGAGAGCCGTCAAAGATTGCCAGGCGCAGAATTTCGGCGACAACGTGGGGCGGATCGACGGAACTGTCCACGCGATAGTCGGCGAGCTGATAAGAAGGAACGCGTTGCGAATGGAGCGCGCGGAAACTTGCTTCATCGCGGAAGAGCGGCCGGCCGGACATGGTCATGCAGCGGGCGAGAAGCGAATCGACCGAGGCGTCGAGCCAGATGACGGGAACGCCTTGTGCGCGGAGAAATTCGGGAGCGCCTTGTTGCGCGTAGGTGCCGCCACCGAGAGCGAGCACGACGGATTCTTTCAGTTCAATCGCGCGGCCGAGAACGGCGTGAAGCTGCTCGGCTTCCAGCGCACGAAATGCCGGCTCGCCATGACGTTCGAAGAATTCAGAGACGCGCAAGCCGGAGGATTCCTCGATGCGATCGTCGAGATCGACGAAGCGCCAGGCGAGTTGGCGCGCGAGAAGCGAGCCGACGGTGGTCTTGCCGGAACCCATGAATCCGGCGAGACAAACGATAGAGGAGCGGGCTTGGCCCGCGCGGGAAACTGGAATTTGCGTCACGATGCCGGCGCGGACGAGATTAATCGCGCCTCAGGATGCGGATTGTACCACTGAAGGAAGAGAGTTCGACCTTGGCAAGGCCAGAGCCGATGCTGCCGAAAAGGCCATGGGCGTACTTGGATGCCGCGTGGCGAATACCGTGCGTGTCGGGCTTGAGAAAGGCTTCGGCGCGATTATCGACCGTGCCGAGATTGGTGTGAGCGTTGAGGTCAAAGGAATCCGTGCTCGAAAAGCGAACTTCAACGACGCCTTTGCCGCTCTTCATCGAGTAGAGGCCGGTGCGCAAGAAATCGCCGTCATAGAGGATGTTGCCGGAGGTCGTCATGATGTTGACGTTGTTAAGAGATGGCTGAAGGATTTGCGCATTTCCGCTAATCGAAGAAAATTCGAGTTTGCCCGCGCAGAGTGTGCAGATCAGCGATCCACCGGTGCTGTGCACGATGATGTAGCCGGAAACTTCCTTGAGGTGAACGTCACCGGCGATGCTTTCCAGCTTCATGTCGCCCATGACTTGTTCGACGTAGATCAAGCCGGTCTGCGTCTTGATCTGGAGTTCGGTTTCTTCCGGCACGATGAGCGAGAAATTCTCTTCGAGTTCGGCCGCCGACGCGTTTGTGTCCAGAACGGAAGCCGTTACGTCAATGCGATCGTCGGCTTGTTCGGTTTCGACGCCAATTTTATTGGAAAGCTGCGAACCGGTGACGACGACTTCCTGTGTTTTGGAAGACTTCACTTCGATGCGGCCGTTGGCGACGTTCTGAATCGAAACGACCGGTCGGCCCTTGACGGTGAAGTGCTTTTCGAATTTCTGGCCGGCGCCGAACGAGGCCGCGGGAAACAGAAAAACTCCCGCGCCAAGCAGCGGCAGCACACGGCGGTTCCATTTTGCAGTTGAGATCATGACCGGGACCATATTAATTATCGCTCCTCCCGCGATCCAGCATCGCGGACAGCAATTCCGCTTTCTGTTGATACGCAACAGAGAGATATTCACGGGCCAGCTCGTCGTTCGGATCTTCTTTCAGACGATGGCGGCACTCTTCAATGAACTGATTAAGAGAAGCCAGATTCTGGCGAAGGGATGTATCGGTGCGATCCATGCGGGCGAAATCGGCCTGGCGCACCATTGGCAACTTCTGCTCTTCCTGGCGAAGGGTTTGTCCGGTTTCGGCCAATGGCTCGGTCATAACGATGGGAGCGGGCGGCGCCTGGGCGGAAATCTCTCGCGCGGCTTCGTCCATCCTTTGTTTTGGCGCGGCATCGTGCCGAATCTGAATCACGGCGACGACAACCATCACCAGTGCCACGCCGACGGTTGCAATCGCTCGGCCGCTTAAAATGCGAGAAAGGCTTTCGAGCCAGGAAGGCTGCGTGGAGCGAGGCTCGGCAGCGGGCGATTTGATAATTCCTTCGAGTTCAAGTTGATTGCGAAGCGCAACCCAAACGCGAGCGGGGGGTTCTACTTCCGCGGGAAGCGATTCGGCGGCGGAGACGATGGCGGAAAAGTCCGCGATGAGATTGCTGCAAGCGCCGCACGAGGCAGCGTGCGCGCGAACCGACTCGGGAAGCGGCGAAAGCCCTTCGTTCTCAAGAACCGCTTCGATTTCTTTACACTGCATGGCACTTCACTCCGCGAAGAAAAGCGTCTGGGCCATTCCTCGCACAAAATTCTCGATTAGAGCAACGCCACGCACCTGGTTCGTTGCAGCACCCCGAATTGAGAACATTGTAACTCAATCCGAGTTGCCTCCTTCGGCCTTTGCACTCTGGCGTTCCTGCCTTGCCAGGTCGCGGGCTTCTTCCTGCAGAAGCTCGCGCAGGCGGGTGCGCGCCTTGTGTAACTGCGACTTCGAATTGCCGACCGAACAACCCATGATGTCGGCAATTTCGTTGTGCTCGTAACCCT
>DATGEI010000036.1:0-8154 GCA_035310365.1 Candidatus Acidiferrum sp. | reverse complement strand
CACGACGAAAATATTTCGTTCGAACGCGCGGCGGCGATGATCGGCGGCGAGCTTGCCGAAAAAGTGCGGGCGGTAAGCATCGAGATTTACAAACGCGCCGCGGAATATGCGGCCCCGCGCGGAATTTTGCTGGCGGACACGAAATTCGAATTTGGTTTGCTGAACGGCGAACTGATTTGGATCGATGAGGCGCTGACGCCGGACTCTTCGCGCTTTTGGCCCGCGGCGCAATACAAACCGGGCGGCGCGCAACCTTCCTTCGACAAACAGTTTGTTCGGGACTATCTGGAGCAAATCCGCTGGCCGAAATCCCCGCCCGGCCCGGAATTGCCGGCAGACGTGGTGGCCGCGACGCGCGCGAAATACCGGGAAGCGTATCGCATCCTGGTTGGCCGCGAGTTGGACTAGAAATTAATGGATGGGCTGGCAGAAGCCATCGGCGGAGAGTGCAATTGTGAGAGATCAACTGGAAGGGCTGGTCGCGCTGATGGTGGACCGGGGCATCCTGTTTGACGAAGCAGTGGGCGAATTTGAAAAGCGGTTTATCAAAAGCGTGCTGGACCGCGCGGAGGGAAATCAGTGCCGCGCCGCGAAGATTCTGGGAATACACCGCAATACACTGAGCCGGAAAATTGGCGAGTATAAGCTCGCCGACGGCAGAAAACCGCGGCGTTAGCGCACCCGCCGTTCGTTAAAAATTTTCAGCCGGCCATTCCCTTCCAATCAAAAAGCAAAAGGCCCTCCGAATGGATCGGAGGGCCTTTTGCTTTACGGACTGTGCCGAGTGAGCCGGTCAGTTGCTGGGCTTCTTGGGAGCCGGACGACGCACCGGCGGCTTTTTGGCTGGCTTTTCTTTTTCCTTCGGCAAATCTTCGGCGTTCACCTTCGCTTTGTCCCAATGGAGCATGAACGCGGGAGCGGGATCGTAGCTCTCGAGCGTGCCGGTAAAGCGCGGCGCGGGCGTATCGTCCTTGTTGATCTTGGCGGCTTCCGGCTGGCCCACGATCTTCACTTCCATGTCCGGCGCGGTGGCGGCGTCAAATTCCGCCTGATTCGAAACAAACGCGAGCTTGAGCACCACGGGGTCCGCATCCGTGGCGGGAGCCGTGATTTCAAAAAGCTTGCCCGGAACATCCGGGAACTCAAGGCCGCAAGAGGCGAACCAGGTGAGTTTGGCCTTGTCGCCGCCGGCTTTGAGATCGGCGATGACGGAAGCGATGGTCATGTCCTTGCGCGCGGCATCGAGGTCGGCCGTGCTGAATAGCTTGTAGCTTTCCGGGCGGTCGGCCGAGCTGCCGGCAAGTTGAAGCAGTTCGCTGAATTCCGAATCGGTGAGGGTATCGCAAACCGTGCCGCCCTGGTAGGCCAGGACGAGCTTTTTCAAATACGGATTGAGCTGCTTCTTCTGAGCATCGGTTGCGGACTTCGAGGTAATGGCCTTGGCCACGTGCCAGAAGCCGTCCATGGACTGCGGCGGAGTCATTACGAGGTAAGTTTTGCCAAGCAAATAATGGGCGACGGGCGCGGCGGGATCATCCGGATTGACCGCGATCACCGCTTTGAAGTAGCCGACCGCGCCGGGAAAGTCCTTCTGCACGGTGGCGGCCTGTGCGGCGGCGTTATTGAAAAGAATGGCGTACTGCTTCTTCGAAGCGGCGAACGCCTCGTCGGTCGCGCCTTCGGGTTTCTTCACTTCATCGAGCAGCTTCAAACTGGCAGCGGTGGCATCGCGCTGGCCTTTGGCTTGCGCGGCCTGATCCGCGGCAGAAAGAGCGAGGTAGGAACTGGCGCGCGCGTAAAGAGCTTGAATGCGCACGAGCGCATCCACCTTGTCGCCAAGCGCTACGAGCTTGTCCGCGTTTTCAATGAGTTTGGGGTAGTTCTTCTGGCTGCCGTAGTCCTGGATGTACAGCGGATAAACATAAATGAGAAGCGCGGAGTTGGGGTATTTGGAAACGAAATCATCGAAGCACTTGATCTGCGAAGCGGGAACCTTATCGTCGGCGCAAGCTTTGTAGGAGTTGTACTCCGCCATGGTATACGGCGGTTGCTTCGCCGCTTGATCCTGGCTGCCCGCTGCTGCCGCGGCGGCCTGGGCGTACACGCTGGAAGCGCTGCCAAGAACAAGGCACAGGGCTAAGAGTGCGGCCGGCCCTGCCAATCGTCGTGTTGCATTCATTCCGATTCTCCTCGCTAGGAACCTCGATAATTAGACTCCGTTGCGCCGTGGAAAGAGTCCGGCGAGCGCAACACTTCGTCGTACGTCACAAAGGTCATTCGTTAGTGAAACTTTGGGATTATAAGAAAAGGGAGCGCGGAACCGCAAGCCGTAACGGTGCCGCAAGCTGCAACACGCGTTGCGGCCGGAAGCGTGCGAATCGCCACAGACGATTGGTGTTCTCATTTCCTCGCCTTCACCTTTCCGAACGCGGCAAAAGCCGTTCCGAATGCTTTTGCCAGCCCGCTGCCCTGAGAATAAGATGAGTTTCGCATATATAAAGTGGCCCGGGAGAATAGAATTCTTATGGCAAGCATGAGCGAAACGAATGGAGCACAAACCGGTCAAAACACGCCGCTTGCCGGGAAAATTGCGCTGGTAACGGGCGGGAGCCGCGGCATCGGGCGCGCCATCGCCTTAAAGCTGGCGAGCCTTGGTTCGCACGTCGCGATTTGCGGAAGAGACGAAGCGAAACTCGCGGAAACGAAAGCGGAAATTCTCGCGTTCGGTGTGCGAGCCATCGCCGTGCGAGCCGATGTGACCGAAGCAAGTGACGTGACGAAGCTCGTCGAAAACGTCGAGGCCGAATGGGAGCCGGTTTCGTTGCTGGTGAACAACGCGGGAATGGGATTGTTCGGGCCGGTTCACGAAAAGACGGAGGCGGAGTGGGACCGTCTGATGGATACGAATGTAAAGAGCGTGTTCCTTGTCTCGCGCGCGGTGATTCCGGGAATGCTTCGCCGGGGCGGCGGAGACATCGTCAATATCAGTTCGCTGGCCGGAAAAAGCGTGTTTGCCGGCGGCGGCGTGTACTGCGCGTCAAAATGGGCGGTGCAAGGATTGAGCGGTTGCATGGCGGAAGAGCTGCGCGAGCATGGCATCCGCGTTAGCACGGTGTGTCCGGGCAGCGTGGCGACGGAATTCGCCGGCCGCGGGCCGAAAGATGCGGCAAAGGTGCTGAAGCCGGAAGATGTGGCGCACGCGGTGGCGATGATGGCAACGCAAGGGCCGCAAAGCTTCGTGAGCGAGGTGAACGTGAGGCCGGCGCGGCGGGGGTAAATTTTCCTCTTGACAATAGTCGTTATCACGACTATATTGCCGCCATGCGTTCACCGGCAAAACCAAACCGCCACCAGACCTCGTTCGAAGCCCAGGTTTTTGTCGCCGTGCTCAAGGCCGCCGACCATCTGGGCCAGTGCGCCGAACAGTTTCTGAAATCCCACGGGCTGACCGGAACGCAGTACAACGTGCTGCGCATTTTGCGCGGCGCGGGGCCGGAAGGCCTTCCCTGCAGGAGCATCGGCGACCGGATGATTTCGCACGATCCGGACATGACCCGCCTGCTCGACCGAATGGAAAAGCGCGAGTGGATCAGCCGCGAGCGCCAGAAAGACGACCGGAGAGTGGTCAAGGCGCGCATCACGGCGCAAGGCCAGGAAATCCTCAAAAAACTCGACCAGCCCGTGCAGGATATACACAAACAACAGTTCAAACACATGAGCCCGGCCAGGCTCAAGCAACTTGCGGAGTTGCTTGAGGAATGCTGGAAGTCCGCACCAATCCGGCCATCGGAAGCATCTTACGTTTCAAGTTCGGAAAAAAAAGGAGAACGGAAATGAACCAGGCAATTCGAAACTTTCTAGGAGCGGTGATTTTGACGGCGGCCATGACCGCGCAAGCGGCCGCGGCAAATACCACGTGGCAAATCGATCCGGCGCACACCGCGGCGCAATTTGCCGTGAAGCATTTGATGATTTCGACGGTGCGCGGCGAGTTCAAGGGAGTAACCGGAACGGTGGTCTGGGACGATAAAGATGTGACCAAGTCCACGGTGGACGTGACGATCGACGCAAAGACGGTGAATACGGGCGAGGAAAAGCGCGACCAGCATTTGAAGAGCCCGGACTTTTTCGATGTCGAAAAATTTCCGACGCTGACGTTTAAATCGAAGAAAGTGGAAACCGACGGGGCGGGCAAGTTGAAAATCACGGGCGATCTTACGATTCACGGCGTGACGAAAGAAACCGTGCTGGAGGTGGAAGGCCCGTCCGCTCCGGTGATCGATCCCTGGAAGATGACGCGCGCGGCCGCCACGGCAACGGCGAAAGTGAACCGGCAGGACTTTGGCGTGAAGTGGAATCAGAACATGGACGGCGGCGGCGTGGTGGTGAGCGACACGGTGACGATCACGATCGACCTGGAGATGGTGAAACAGGCTGCGAAGTAACGCAGCCTGTTTCCCATTTGGAGAATATGGAAATATGAGTAATCCGGCGCCGGTGGAATTTCCCGTAAATGAATTGATCCAGAACCGTTGGAGCCCGCGCGCGTTCAGCGAAAAGCCGGTTCCGCACGACGTGCTGCGGAGCTTGTTTGAAGCGGCGCGCTGGGCGCCATCGAGCAACAACGAGCAGCCGTGGGCGTACATCGTGGCGACGAAAGACGACACGGAAAATTTCGAAAAATCGCTCGGTGCGCTGGTGGAATTCAACGCGAATTGGGCGAAGAAAGCGCCGGTGCTGGTGATTGCCGTGGCCGAGCTTGCGTTTGCCAGGAACAACGCGCCGAACCGGAATGCGCAATACGACGTCGGTGCGGCAAGCCTGCAGCTTTCGCTGGAAGCCACGGCGCGCGGATTGGTCGTCCACCAGATGGCGGGCTTCGATCCGGATACGGCCAGGGAAGCGTATGGCATCGCGCAAGGATGGGAGCCCATTGCTGCGATGGCAATCGGATATCCCGGAGACGTATCCTCCCTGCCGGAGCCGCTTCAGAGTAGAGAGAGGGCTGCGCGAAGCCGCAAGCCGATTCGCGAATTTGTCATGAGCGGGCAATGGGGGCATACTGCTGAATTCGTGAAGTAAAATTGGCGAAGCGAGCTTCATGAAGCAAACCGGCGCCCAGGACGGAAGATGACAGGCGAACAACTTGGCGGGATGCACGGCACGCTGGAGTTTTTGCTGCGCCACGGTTACGTCGTGCTGCCGGCGCTGGTGTTTGCCGAACAAGTAGGACTTCCCTTCCCGGCAACGCCGTTTCTGCTTGGCGCAGGCGCTTTGGCGGGCCGCGGCCACTTGAGTTTCTGGTTCTGCCTGGCGTTGTCCGCCATTTCCGCGGTTCTCGCCGATGGACTTTGGTATCAACTCGGCCGCAAAAAAGGCATCAGCGTTCTTCAGTTTCTTTGCCGCATTTCGTTGGAGCCGGATTCGTGCGTGCGGCGTACGGAAGGCGTTTTTGCCAAACAAGGCGCGCGGTCTCTGTTGGTTGCGAAATTCGTTCCCGGCCTGAGCACGGCGGCGCCGCCGCTTGCCGGCATTTTTCACATGCGCGGGCGGAGGTTTCTGCTTTGGGACGCGCTCGGTTCGCTGCTTTGGGCCGGAGCGTTTCTTCTGACCGGATACATTTTCAGCGGACAGATTGAGAAAATTGCGGAGCGAGCCGCGTCACTTGGCAGCGGGTTGATGGTGTTGATCGTTGGCGCCCTCGGCGGATACATTGCGTGGAAATTCATCGGGCGGCAAAGATTTTTGCGTGAATTGCGCATTGGACGGATTACGCCGGAAGAGTTGAAGGAAAAAATCGACGGCGGCGAAGAGCTGGTGATCGTCGATTTGCGGCACTCGCTCGATTTCGAGGCGGAACCGGAGACGATTCCGGGCGCGTTTCGCATGGATGTGAAGGAACTCGAGGAAAAGAGCGACCGGCTGCCGCCGGATCGCGAAGTGATCCTCTACTGCACTTGACCAAACGAAGCGACGAGCGCCCGTGTGGCGCTGCTCTTGAGAAAACAAGGCGTGAAGCACATCCGGCCTTTGCAAGGCGGTTTGGATGGCTGGCGCGAGGCGGGTTTTCCGCTGCAGCAATTGGCGAGCGACGCGAAGGATCAAGACGCCCAGAAAGTTCCTGAGTAAGAGTATGCAGGGCACCCCCTCCCCCATTTTCGCGTAAGTGTTGATTCTAAAGACAGATGAAGTGGCTTGTTTTGATACACATCTGTAAGTGTTGATTCTAAAGGCAGTTAGAGGAGAAAGTCGCGGGCAAAACACGGCAAAACGCGGAGATTGTCCACAAGTGTTAAATTTAAAGACAGTTATCAGTCTATAGTTTTCAGTCAACAGCTGGGGAGAACTGCGCAGGAGGCGGGAAGGGTAAGCGTGACTCGGCGAGATGAACACAAACCATTATAGGATAGAATGTTTATAAAGTCAATAAGATAATTGAATAGGCATTCGAATGATCTGTGGAAATCTGTTCGAACGGAAGGAAAAAGGTAAGCCCAAGACCCAGGTTCCGAACACCGGAACCCGGTGCACCCGCCGGATCGATTCCGTGCGCGGAGCCCAGGGGCAGATCAGGGAAAACGAAGAGTCAAAAGAAAGAACCCACCCTTTGCGTGAGTCAGTTTCGCAAATGGTAGGCCACCCCCGGAAGGCCACCCACTACTTCGGCGGCATCCTTGTCTAAGTCCGCCGAACGGTGGAAGCTTCCTTTCTCTAGGTGCAGAATGCCGCGTGAGGTTTTGATCGTCGCGTGCTGGATCGGTCCGGGCAACGCCTCTCCTTTGATCTTTACGGTTCTGTCTGCCAGACGATATTCAACGACGATGTCGTCGCCCTGTGCTTCCCATTTACCGAGATAAACGTCCTGGGGGTCGCCATGGCTAATAGCCTCATATTGCTTTGGTACGCGGTTCACAACGCAATAGATTAGCGCGAAGGTATGGTCTTGCCTGAAGTATAGGATTTCGGCTGGGCCGGATTGCAGGTGTGGATTTATGTCTGCTGGTGCATTAGTCCATTTCACGGAGTTCAGCAACCACGCTCCACGAACACGGCCCTCATCGGTGGCCGCGGCAAGTACTGGTAAACAGAGAAGTAGTAGTAGTAGTGCCGTGAGAGTTTTCATGGCTGCGTCACCGGAACGTCGACTGCAACCGGTAGTTTCTGGGGCGGGAGTTTCCAGAGGATATCGCTGAGTTGGGTTTGCGTGCCGTAGCAGAGGCATCCGTGTGTGTAGCCCGCCCCATTGTATTGCTCGTGTAAGAAGTCACCTAGGTCAGGCCCGCTCCAAGGATTGAGATGGACTCTAGTGTGTCCGTAAGCACCCTCAATGTCCACTCTGCTACCATCGGGAAGGTTGAAATCATGGATTCGTTGAATACCGTAGAATTGAGGCGGATTGTTCAATGGTGATTGTGGGTTCAACGTTGTAGGTCCGTTGGGGTCACGAATGTCAAGTCGCAAGGTGTAATTGCCGTCTTTAATAGAAGGGTTCCCATTTCCCCCAGAAAAGGCGTTACCCTGGAATATTTTCTGGTTCTGGTTATAGAGCGTCACGTTATAGGTAGTCGCACCAGTTTTCTTGTCCGTACCTGTCGCAGTCGCGACTAAGAGCCCAGCGTATCCCTTGTCCTTCGTCGCATTTCCGTCTTTATCATGGTAGGTATGTCCTCTTTGCCATTGCCATTTATTGTCGACATAAAACCAATCATGCCCAAGGGGATCGGTTCGATTCATCGGGTTGTTTGCCACATACGAGTAGAGGTTGAGACTCTGCGGATTGGCCAGATTAGCGAACGGAACAGGCGTGGGACTCGGGCTCCAGTCGGAGGACATGAAGCGGCCGAGGGTGGAGGAGTCGAAGCGGGCGCCGAAGTTGTCGAGGCCGGATTCGGAGTCGCGTTCTTTGCCGGTGAATTTGTAGCGGTTGTTGCCGGCGGCGGCGGCGGAGATGACGCGCTCGCCGCCGAAGGGGTAGAAGTCCGAGATATCGGCGCCGGCGGTGCTCCAAATGACGCGGGAAGAGCCGAGGTGGTCGGTCATGTACCATTGCACGCCGCCACCGTTAAAGCGGGCGACGCGCTGCCCGTTGAAGAAAACGTAATAGCTGACGGCGTTGCCGGAAGTGTTCGTTTCGAGAAGAGCGTCGGAACCGGT
>DATGEI010000035.1:0-58030 GCA_035310365.1 Candidatus Acidiferrum sp. | reverse complement strand
AAGCGCAAAAGATCCCGCGGAGCATTGGCACGCGCTGCTGAAGCCGCAACTCGCGAAGTCGCGGGAATTCACGGAGCGGTTTTACGCAAGGCTGCGCGCGGAAAAGCTGACGTTTGGCAACCGCGTGCATTGCCCGTTCCTGCGTCCTTTTTTTCTTTCTCCGGAAGAGGAGACGCGCGTGCGCAGCGTTGCCGAGAAAATGGCCGAGCTGGGCGAGCGCGTTGCGGCGGCGGCGCTCGACGACGCGGATTTATTCAAACAATTTCATTTGCGCGAAGGAGAAGAACGGCTCGCGCGGATGCATACGGGTTATGGCCCGGCGAGCACGGCTTCGCGGCTGGACGCATTTTTGCTGCCGGATTCGCTGAAGTTTGCGGAGTACAACGGCGAATCGCCGGCGGGATCGGGCTACGCCGAAACGCTTGCGGAAATATTTCGAGAGCTGCCGGTGATGAAGGACTTTGCGAAGAGCTTTGAGATTCACAGCTACCCATTAAGCGCGAAGCTGCTGGACGCTCTGATTGCGTCGTATCTAGATTGGGGCGGAACGACAAAGCGGCCGCAAATCCTGATTACGGATTGGCGGGAAGTGCCGACGTGGAGCGAGTTTGAGATCTTGAAGGCGCGCTTTGAGAAGATGGGCGTGCCGGTGGAGATTGCCGACCCGCGCGACCTGGCATTCGACGGAAAAACGCTAAGTGCAAACGGGAAAAAGATCGATCTGGTGTATCGGCGCGTGTTGATCAACGACATTCTGGCGCGGCCGGCGGAGTGCAAGGCGCTGGTGGATGCGTACCAGGCGAATGCGGTCTGCGTTGCCAACAATTTCCGGTGCAAGATTCCGCATGTGAAAACATTCTTTGCCGTGCTCACCGACGAGCGCAACGCGGGAATGTTTTCCTTCGATGAGCGGCAAATGCTCGGCCAACATGTGCCGTGGACGCGAGTGGTGGCCGACGTGCAAACGGCGCACTATGGCGAGCACATCGAACTGCTTCCTTTTGTGCGGCGAGAGCGGAACAAATTGGTGCTGAAGCCGAGCGACGAATATGGCGGCACGGGCGTGACGCTCGGCTGGGAAACGGACGAGCGCGCGTGGGACGCGGCAATCGAAAAAGCGATCGCACCGAATAACGGCTGCTGGATCGTACAGGAGCGGATTCCGATCCGGCGGGAAGTTTTTCCTTGGGTGAAGCCGGACGGCGAAGTCGAGTTCCGCGACATGCTGGTGGATTTTGCGCCGTATCTTTTTCGCGGAAAAGTTGCCGGCTTTCTGACGCGTTTAAGCGCGACCGGCCTCGCCAATGTAACCAGCGGCGGCGGGCAAGTGCCGGCGTTCCGGGTTTGCGCAAAGAACTAAACGCGAAACACAATTGACACAGAGCATTAAGGTCCCAGTAAAATAATCCGATGGCTTTTGGACCTATCCAAACGGAATTGATGCCGGGCGCGAAGAACGCCGTGGAAACGTGCCTCGCGGTCCGTCCGGAAGAGCACGTGGCGCTGATTGCGGACGAAGCGAGCTCGGCGGTGGCGGCAAGTCTTGCCGCGGCGTTGCACGAACGAAAAGCAACATTCACCGATTTGTTGCTGGAAGATTTTGGGCCGCGGCCTTTGAGCCGCGCGCCGAAACCGGTGCTCGATGCGCTGGAGACCGCCGATGTGGGAATTTTGTGCATGAATCCGCAGCCGGGCGAGCTCGGCGCGCGCATGGCGATCGTGCAAGTGGTGGAACGGCGGCGCATCCGCTACGCGCACATGGTGGGCGTGACGCCGCAAATCATGCAACAGGGCATGCGCGCGGATTACAAGAAAGTGGACGAGCTCAGCGACTGCTTGCGCGAGCGCATGCTGCGCGCGGAAACGCTTACCGTAAAAACGGAAGCGGGAACATCCTTTGCCGCGCATTTTGATCGCGGCCTCGATTGGGTGAAGACGAGCGGATTGATCAGCCCGCGGTATTGGTCCAATCTGCCGGCGGGAGAGGTTTTTACAACGCCCGCGACGGTGGATGGCACATTTGTGTGCGACGCGACGGCGGGCGACTACTTCAATGGCAAGTACGGCGATTTGCAGGCGACGCCGATGACGCTGACGATCGAAGGCGGCCGCCTGAAAAAAGTCGAATGCGAGCGCGAAGATCTGGAAAAAGAGTTTTGGAATTATTGCCACACGGATGAAAACAGCGATCGCGTGGGCGAGCTGGCGTTTGGAACGAACCTTGGCTTATCGGAAATGATCGGCATTTTGCTGCAGGACGAAAAATTTCCCGGCGTGCACATCGCGTTCGGCGATCCGTACGGAAGCCAGACGCACGCGAACTGGAAATCGAAGACGCACGTGGACGTGCTGACGCGCAAGTGCGACGTGTGGATCGATCGAGACAAGATCATCGAGAAGGGCCGGTATCAGCTGGATCATCTCGGCCTGGCCTGAAATTTCAGTGCGTAAATTCGCAACCGTGCCGGCCGCCGGAAACCGGAAATACCGGCCAACGATCCATTTGCGGCGTTCTTCAAGGCACTCGTGGGCTTCGAAATCCGTTCAGCGCGGATTCATCTTCTGGTGAGCGAATATTTCGGCAATGATCAGCACCCAGGAGAGAAGAGAAGACGCGAGCGCAAAAGCGACCGCCCACTTTTCGCGCTTGGTGACGGGAACTTTGCGCCAGCTCGCGGCGCTGCGCTTGCGCAGCCGCCAGCCATTCCAGATGACCCAAAGCGTGGCAATCGATAAAAAGGCGGAGAGATAACGCAGAACAATGCGGACCGGATCGGAATGAATCCACGCGGCACCGCCCGACGCCGCGACGGACGTGATGCCGAGCGCGACCTTTGCCGCATTGATGCCCACGGCAAAGATGCAAATGCCTTGAATAAGGGATGTGGTAAGAGCGGCGGCGGCCAGGCGGACTTCGCCCGCCGGCTTCGATTTCGCGGGAGAAGGAATCGGCCGCTCACTCGTTTCCATGTGGTTCTCCAAGAGACACCCCGCCGCAGTGTTGGATTCGCGCGCAAAAGAAAAGTTACGGCAAATGGGAAGATACTACATTATGAGCCGGCCGTGCCGGCCAATCGGTCGCAAGGCGCAAATCCAGCTTCCTACGACGCGCGATATTCGTCAAAGTAAGCCGAAAGTTCGGTAACTTTAACGGTTCGGTGTGAATCGGAAGTAAATGCGCGGCAGCGGATCCATCATGGTCGACGAGCAGGGCGCCAAAAAAGAAAAAGAACACCGCCTGATTGATCGCGTTTTAGGCGGCAATCATGAGGATTTCCATGATTTGATCGCGCCGTACCGCCGCGGCGTGTATCTCACGGCGTACGACATTTTGCAAGTGGAGGCCGATGCCGAAGACGTGGCGCAAGAGGCTTTTTTAAAGGCGTTTCGAGCCTTGCGCAGCTTCCGGCGCGAATCGCAGTTTTCCACGTGGCTTTTCCGCATCGCGATTAATGAAGCGCGCATGAAGCTGCGCAAAAGGCGCGAAGTTTCGCTGGAATCTCTTTTCCCCGACGACGAAGAGGACGGCGACTACACGCCAACCTTGCTGCGAGACTGGCGCGAAATTCCCAGCGAGGCGCTGTTGCGCGAAGAGACGCGGCGGATTGTGCGCGAATCGATCGCGGCGTTGCCGGAGCGGCACCGCGAAATCATCACCCTGCGCGACGTCAACGGACTGAGCATCGCCGAGGCTTCGGAAGCGCTGGGAATCAGCATTGGAAACACCAAGGTGCGGCTGTTGCGGGCGCGCTTGCTTCTGCGCGATCTATTCGTGGAACGAACGAAACGAAAGGGATTGCCGCAGAAGCGGAAAGGAGTAACGCCATGAAGCTCGATTGCAAACATATCTGGCGCGAGCTCTCCAATTATTTGGACGGCGAGATTTCCGCGGAGATGCGGGCGGAAGTGGAGGCGCACGTGGCGCAGTGCCGTCATTGCGCCGCGTTGCTGGATAGCGCGCACAACGTGGTGGTGCTGGTCGCGGACGAACGGTGGATTGAGCTGCCGATAGGGTTCAATGCGCGTTTGCACGAGCGGCTGGAAAAAGAACTGGCCACTTCAAAACCGGATTAAGAAGTTTGTTGTCGTGCCCGGCTTGCGATTTTATTGAAGCAGCGCGCGCGTTTCCCAACGTCATTTTGCGTCGTGGTGGATGATGCCCAGCGTAAAGCGAGTTCCGCGCCGGACGCGGCTCACGCCGTGGCGCAACGACGCACGATAGTTCCCTTTCGACCCTTTGACCGGACGATAGCGCTTCGCGAAAATAATCCCGTGGCCTTCGCCGACTGTGATCGCTTCCGCGCGGGATTGCGCGCGCGAAACATTTTCCACAAGAACGAATTCACCCGCATCCGAATCGCGGCCTTGCCGGCCGAGCTTGACCGCCAACGGCAGCGGAAAAGCGACTTCCCCGTATAAATCATGACGAAGCGACTTGTAGCCGCCGGCTTTGTAATGAAGCACGAGCGGAGTCGAAAGTTTTTGGCCCGCGCAATGGCAAAACTCGAGGAATGATTCTTGCGCTTTGCGGAACGGTTTACCGCCAGCCATCTATTCGAATTGTTGCGCCAAATCGTGCGCGAACCGGCCTGGCAGCGAAGTGGATCAATATAATTTGGAAACGTATTCGCGCATTTGATGCTTCCAATAAGGCCAGTCGTGGCCGCCCATGGGGCCCCAATTGTCGAGCGAGTGGCGAATGTTCTTGTGGGCGAGAATGCCGGAGAAATGATACGTGGGGCCGGAGTTTTCCCACTGGCCGGTGCCGGTGCTCAAATGAATGTCGCAGGAAGCGAGCTGGCCGTAGACCCACGGATCGGAAAGATTGGAAATGTAGTCGACGGGATTATTGAAATAAAAATTGTTGTCGTACAGGCCGTCCATAAAATTGCGCAGATCGTAAACGCCGGACATCGCGAAGCATCGTTTGATGACGTCCGGATGCTTCAAAAGCGAATTGGCGGCGTGATACGCGCCGAACGACGCGCCCATCGTGGCAATGGGAACCTGCGATTGGCAATTGCTCCAGATGAAAGGCACAACTTCTTCGCGAAGATAAGAATCGAATTGCGATTGGACGTAGCTGCGATGAAAAGGATGCGCGGCCTTGTTGTAAAAGCTTTGGCCGTTGATGGAATTCACGCAATAGAACTTGATGCGGCCCGCGTCGATAAAATCGGCCAGCGCGCCAATCAATCCCTGGCCTTCGAGTTCCCATTCGTCGCCGGCACTGGTGGGAAAACCGATGATGGGCGAACCCCAGTGGCCGTACACCACGACGCCGAGCTCTCCGCCAAGCCGGTGCGAATACCAGCGGTGATAGTCGCGTTGCATGAGAACGCCTTTCGATTGCCGAAAGCGAGGCAGGCGAAAGTATGCCAGCCGAGTATTACCGAAGCAACCGCGCTGCTTTGAAATACAGCGGTCTGCCGCGCGCCCGCGCGCAAAAAGGCGTATAAAGGAGAACGCTGCATCCCGCGCCGGTGGGAGAGGGCGCACCAGCAACTCGCCAATTGGCCGGTAAAATCCGGGGGAGATTTTTCATGTCAACCGCCGCCGCACCGCGACCAAGTCCGGAAAAAATATTTGAAGCGCTTACGCGCTATCAGCAAACGTACGCCTTGAAGGCCGGAATCGAACTCGATCTGTTTACGGCGATCGGCGAAGGAGCCAATGAACCGGCGTCGCTGGCCGCGCGCGTGAAATCCGCCGAGCGAGGCGTGAGAATTCTTGCCGATTATTTGACGATTCAAGGTTTCCTGACGAAAGAAAATGGAAAGTATTCGCTCGCTCCGGACTCGGCGGTTTTTCTCGACAAGCGTTCGCCGGGTTACATGGGGGCGATGGCGGAATTTCTGGCGAGCGACGAAAATGTGAGCAATTGCCAGATTCTGGCGGCGTCGGTGCGCAAGGGCGGGACCGCGAGCAAAATCGGCGACAACAGCAAACCGGAAGACGCGCGCTGGGTGAATTTTGCGCGCTCCATGTCCGCAATGGCGGTGCCCATGGCCGGCGTTTTGACGCGGATGATCGCGCCGAGCAGCGGAACAGTGCGCGTGCTGGACATCGCGACGGGTCACGGCATGTACGGCATCACCGTCGCCAAGAATCTCGCCAACGTACACGTCACGGCCTTGGATTGGCCGGCGGTTTTGGAAGTGGCGAAAGAAAACGCGGCGAAGGCCGGCGTCGTGGACCGGTTTTCCACGCGGGCGGGCAGCGCGTTTGATGCGGATCTTGGCCAAGGGTACGACTACATTTTCATCACGAACTTCCTGCATCACTTCGATCCGCCCACGAATGAAAAACTTTTGCGGCGCTTCCACGCAGCGCTTGCACCCGGCGGCAAAGCATTCACCGTGGAGTTTGTTCCGAATCCCGATCGTGTGACGCCGCCGTTGGCCGCCGCCTTCAGCCTGGTGATGCTGGCGCATACCGATTCCGGCGACGCGTACACTTTTGCGGAGTATGACAAAATGTTTCGCGCGGCGGGCTTTAAGAGCTGCAGCTTGCACCCGGTTCCGGACCTGCCGCAGCAGGTTGTGGTGGCGGAGAAATAAGGATGAAACAAACATCGAGGAAAAAGCGCACTGTGAAAAAAAAGCCAGCCCATGCACGCCGCGAGAACACCGGCAATGACAAAGCGTTGCGCGAACATTTGGAATATTTGCTGAAAGGTGGCGGTGCGCACGTGCATCTGGCCGATGCAATAGACGCTTTTCCGCCCAGCAAGCGCGGCGTTTACGCGAAAGGATTGCCTCATACCGGCTGGCAGCTTTTGGAACATTTGCGAATCGCGCAGTGGGACATTCTTGGATTCAGCCGCGACGCGAAACACGTCTCGCCCGATTTTCCGGGCGGGTACTGGCCAAAGACTCCGCTGCCGCCGAATGATGCCGCTTGGGAAAAAAGCTGGAAGGCATTTCAAAGCGATTTGAACGAAATGATCGCCCTCGTAAAAAACCCCAGAACGGATCTCTACGCAAAAATTCCGCACGGCGATGGACAAACCGTTTTGCGCGAAGCCCTGCTGCTTGCAGACCACAATGCCTATCATCTTGGCCAGATTGTCGATCTGCGGCGCGCGCTGGGCGCCTGGCCCGAAGAGTAAGAGCTTCGCAATTCCGGTTCACAATTCCGGCGTGCGCTCGCGCTGCGGAGACTTGCAAGAATACGAATTCGCGTTAGGATTAGGGCTGTAAATCACCGAAAAATCGGAGGACGCATGGTACAAATCGGCGTCGAGCACGTGGGCCGTCGTGGATTCCTGAAAGGAATGCTCGGGGCGGGCGCGTTTGTTTTAAGTGTGCGGATGATGCCCGCGGAAGTGCTTGCGGCGGGTGCGCCCGAAGCGCTGGCCTCCGGTGGATTGAAAGGGCCGCTTTCGCCGAATGTCTGGCTCGCCATCGACACCGACGGTTCGGTTTACATCATCGCGCATCGAAGCGAAATGGGCAGCGGAAGCCGCACGGCCGTGCCGCGCATCGCCGCGGACGAACTCGACGCGGACTGGAAGCGCGTGAAGATCGTGCAGGCGACCGGCGACGAAAAATACGGCGATCAGGACACCGACGGATCGCACTCGGTGCGCGGTTCGTTTGACGCGATGCGTGAAGCGGGCGCAACCGCGCGTTTGATGCTCGTGCGCGCGGCGGCAAAGCAATGGGGCGTTCCGGAAAGCGAGTGTTCGACGGGCCTGCACGAAGTCTTGCACAAAAAAAGCGGCAAGCAGCTTGGTTACGGAGCGCTTGCAACCGCGGCTTCAAAACTCGACATACCGAAAAAAGAAGAGTTGAAACTCAAATCCAAAAGCGAATGGCGGTACATCGGCAAAGGCACTTCCAGTTACGACTTGAAAGCGATGGTCACCGGCAAAGCGGGATACGGCATCGACGGCCGCATGGACGGCATGCTCTACGCCAACGTCGCGCATCCGCCGGTGCTCGGCAGCACCGTGAAGTCCGTCGATGACAAAGCCACGCTCGCCGTGAAAGGCGTGAAGCAAACCGCGACGCTCGACACCTGGAAGGCCCCGCTGATGTTTCAGGCGCTTGGAGGAGTGGCCGTGATCGCCGACAACACCTGGGCCGCGATCGAAGGCAAGAAAAAACTGAAGATCGAATGGAACGAGACCGATCACAAAAATTATTCCTCGGACTCCTTTCGAAAGGAAATGGAAGAAACTTCGCGCAAGCCGGCAAAAGTTGTGCGGGAAGTCGGCAATGTGGACGCGGCCTTCGCGAAGGGCGGCAAAATTCTCGAAGCGGAATATTACGCGCCGATGCTGGCACACGCATCCATGGAACCGCCCGCCGCGCTGGTAAATTACAAAGACGGAAAAGCGGACGTCTGGGCGGCCACGCAAAATCCCCAGGGCACGCGGGAAGCGGTGGCCGGAGCGCTCGGCTTGAAAAAAGAAGACGTCACCGTCAACGTCACGCTGCTCGGCGGCGGATTCGGACGCAAATCCTTTCCGGATTATGCGGTGGAAGCCGCCGTGCTCTCGAAAAAAACCGGCAAGCCGGTAAAAGTTGTCTGGTCGCGCGAAGACGACATTCAGTTCGACACTTTCCATTCCTCGGCCGCGATGTATTTGAAGGCGGCGCTCGGCGAAGACGGCAAGCCTTTTGCCTGGCTGCAACGAAGCACGTTCCCACCGATTGCGTCCACGTTCGACGCAAGCGCCCAAGTCGCCGACGCCGGCGAAATCGGCCTCGGCTGGAGCGATTTGCCTTTCGCAATTCCCAATCATCGCGCGGAAAACGGCGCGGCCGCCGCGCACGTTCGAATCGGCTGGCTGCGCAGCGTCTGCAACGTCTTCCACGCCTTCGCCGAACATTCTTTCGCCGATGAACTCGCGCACGCGGCCGGAAAAGATTCGCGCGAATACATGCTTGCGCTGCTCGGTCCGGACCGCGTCATCCCCAAGGAAGAGCTCGCCAAGGACTATCCAAATTACGACGGCGACTACGCCGCTTACCCGATCGACACCGCGCGATTCCGCCGCGTCGTGGAAATCGCCACGGAAAACGCCGGCTGGGGTAAAAAGAAAAATGGCAACGGATTCGGCATGGGCCTCGCCATGCACCGCAGCTTCTTGACTTACGTCGCAACCGTCGTGCAAGTGGAAATTTTGCCCGACGGCAAAGTGAAAATCGCGCGCGTGGACATGGCCGTCGACGCCGGCACCATCGTGAATCCCGAAATGGCGCGCCAGCAATTCGAAGGCGCGGCCACCTTCGGCACCAGCCTCGCGTTCTTCGGCGAAATCACCGCGAAAAATGGTGCGATCCAGCAATCCAATTTCGACGGGTACCAAATGGCGCGCATGAACAACTATCCGCGCGAAACGCACGTTCATCTCGTCGAAAGCGATGCGCCGCCCGCCGGAATCGGCGAGCCCGGCGTTCCGCCGTTCACTCCCGCGTTGTGCAACGCGATCTTCGCCGCAACGGGAAAGCGCTATCGCGAACTGCCGCTTGCCAAAGCGGGATTGGCGTAGAATTCGCGCGTTGAGAATGAGAAGATGCCGGCCTGGCGGCGGGCGCAGCACTGCTCGGCCACGGGCGAAAAAATTGTTCCAGCGAAAGTTTATATTTCTGTTTGCACTGTTGTGCGCGGCGTCGCCAATTCTCGCGCAGCGGCGGCCCGTGCTGCCGCAAATTGATTTTCCTCACCCTTATTACTACCGAGAACTCTATTTGCCGCAATTAACCAGCGGGCCGAGCAGCCTCGCGTGGTCGCCGAATGCGCACGAACTCGTCTACTCCATGGCGGGCTCGCTCTGGCGCCAGCAACTCGATTCCAAACAGGCAGTGCAATTGACCGATGGACCCGGCTACGACTACCAGCCGGATTGGTCGCCCGACGGAAAAAGTATCGTCTACACGTCGTATCAAAGAGACGCGATGGAATTGTGGCTGCTCGATGTGGCCAGCGGAAAAACAACGCAACTCACTGCCGGCGGCGCCGTGAACGTGGAACCGCGGTGGTCGCCCGACGGAAAACGCATCGTCTTCGTTTCGACGCAGTACAACCAGCGATTTCACGTTTTTCGTGCGGATGTTGCCGCCGGTAAATTAACGAACGTCGTTCGATTAACCGGCGAAACAAAAAGCGATCTGCCTCGCTACTATTACAGCGCGTACGACATGGAGATCAGCCCCGCTTGGTCCCGCGACGCCCAGGAAATTCTTTTCGTTTCGAATCGCGGCCATATTCACGGCACCGGCGGATTCTGGCGCATGAAAGCGGAACCCGGCGCCGAACCGCGTGAAATTCACTACGAAGAAACGAATTGGAAAGCGCGCCCGGACTTTTCTCCCGACGGCTCGCGCATCGTCTTCAGCTCCTATCTCGGCCGCCAGTGGCACAACCTGTGGCTCCTTCCCGCGAACGGCGGCGACGCATTTCCAATCGCGTACGGCGATTGGGACGAAACAAACATTCGCTGGTCGCCGGATGGAAAACTTATCGCCTTCATTTCCAATCGCGATGGCGGCACAAAAATCGAACTACAAGACGCCGTCGGCGGCACGCGCTCCGCATTCGTCGTCGAGGATCGCAAGTATCTTCACGCCAGGAAAACGCTGACGCTCTGGGCAAAAGACGAAGCGGATTCGGACGTGCCCGCGCGGTTTTGCGTCGCGGACTCCGCGGGCCGCTCTTACGCGCCCGATGACGCTTGGATTCACGCCGACGACGCTTTTGACCGAAGCGAACGCCCATTCGAGCGTCACTATTTTGAGGGTGGCGGCGAAGTAAGCGTTCCATCAGGCGTCATCACCATTGAAGTCAGCCGCGGCTACGACTATCAACCGCTTCGACTCACCGTGGACACCAGCAAAATTCAGTCCGATCCGGAAATCAAATTGAAAAAGCTCGCGCGGCTCGATCCGCGCGATGGGGAATGGGTGAGCGCAGATCTGCACGTCCATCAAAATTATGGCGGAACGTACAAGGACGATCACGCAACCTTGGTCAAGCAAGCCGAAGCGGAAGGCCTAAGCATCGTTCACAACCTCGTCGTCAACAAGGAGCAGCGCTTCCCCGATCTCAACAGCATTGGTGAACGCGATTCGTTGTCCGATCCCGATCAGCAAATTGTCGCGGGCCAGGAATTTCACACAAGCTACTGGGGCCATCGCGGACTGCTGAACATGAATCGCCTTCTGTTGCTTCCCGGCTACGCCGGGTATCCAAACACCGCGGCGGCCAGTTTGTTTCCAATGAATGCGGACGTCTACGACATGGCTCATGCGCAAGGCGCTCTCGTCGGCGCCGTGCATCCGTTCGACGAAGAACCAAATCCTTTTGCGAATCCGCCGCAGCAAATCACCGACGAACTTCCCGTCGATGCCGCTCTCGGAAAACTCGATTATCTCGAAGTCGTCGGCTTCAGCGATCACAAGTCCACGGCGGCCGTCTGGTATCGCCTGCTGAATCTTGGATTCAGAATTCCCGCCGGCGCGGGAACCGACGCGACAACCGACTATGCGGCGCCGATTCGCGGCATGGTTGGCATGGATCGCGTGTATGCCTGGGTTCCCGCGTGGCCGCTGAATCTCGGCATGTGGATGAGCGGATTGCGGCGCGGGCGCACGTTTGCCACAAACGGCCCACTCGTCAATTTCACATTGGGCAAGGAAATCGTGGGAGGCGAAGTCCAGTTTGACGCCGCGCAAAACGCGGTTCCCTTCACGGCACACTTGCGATCGGTCGTTCCGGTCGATCATCTGGAAATCGTCTGCAACGGAAAAATTGCCAAAACCCTTCCACTCGAAGGCAAGCGCGACGCGGCGGATGTCGAAGGAACTCTCCCGATTTCCACGAGCGGCTGGTGCCTGCTCCGCGCCTGGAGCGAAAAGCCCGAATACCCGGTCATGGACAACTACGCGTACGCGACCACCAGTCCGATTTACATCGACGTCGCCGACAAAAAACCCCGCTCACCCGAAGACGCCAAATATTTTGCGGCGTGGATCGAGCGCACGATCCAGATCACGGAAAAATATCCCGATTGGAATTCCCCGCAAGAAAAAGAAACGGCTATGCAGCGCCTGCGCGAGGCGCAAAAGATTTTTGCGGGTATGGAGTGACATTCATCACGGTGAATGCAATTCGCATCGTGCCAAATTGGGCCACGCGCAGCTTCCGATCCGCCGGTTGCCTCCTTCCATCTTGTTGTGGACTTTCTGCCGATTGGGAATAGAATCCAAGGACGGGGAAGCGGTAAACGGGAAACCAGTGCTTCGTCCGCAACGAGCGATTAGTCTTTTCCAGCATCAGCTTGACCGTAGCGCAGCGCAAGCCGGAACAAGGCGCGGCGCGCACTCTGCCTTATTTCTTAATAAATCGATTTACTACAATGCTTTTGCCACGTTCGGGAGGCCTCGCCGATGATTCTGGGTGTGCCAAAAGAAAGTTATCCGGGGGAGCGCCGCGTCGCCATTGTCCCCGCCGTCGTGCCCGCGCTCGCCAAAGCAGGCTTCGAAATTCTCGTCGAAGCCGGCGCGGGCGTCGAAGCCGGCTATCCCGATCGGGATTACACCGCAAAAGGTGCAAGGCTCACTGCGGATCGAGCCGAAATTTTCCGAACGGCCGATATTGTCGTGCAAGTTCTGTGCTTCGGCTCAAACGACCTCACCGGCACAACAGACTTGCCGCTCATGCGCAGCGGCCAAGCCATCGTCGGATTCCTGCGCCCATTCGGAAAGCTGGAAGAGTTGCAGCAGCTGGCGAATACCGGCGTCACCTCGTTCGCCGTCGAATTGATGCCGCGCACCACGCGCGCGCAAAGCATGGATGCTCTTTCTTCGATGGCCACCATCTGCGGATACAAAGCCGTCATCATGGCGGCCGACACGCTCCCGCGCATTTTCCCCATGCTGACGACCGCGGCCGGAACCATTACGCCCGGGCGCGTGCTCATCATTGGGGCCGGTGTCGCGGGCCTGCAAGCGATCGCCACGGCGCGGCGGCTCGGCGCAGTGGCTTCCGCGTACGACATGCGTCCGGCGGCAAAGGAACAAGTGCAAAGTTTGGGCGGACGTTTCGTCGAACTGGCAATCGAAGCCAAGGACGCACAGGATGCGCGCGGTTACGCCACCGCGCAAGGCGAGGAATTTTACAAAAAGCAGCGCGAGCTGCTCGGCGGTGCCGTCGCGGAAAGCGACGTCGTCATCACCGCCGCCGTGATTCCCGGAAAGAAATCGCCCGTCCTGGTCACGGCGGACATGGTCGCGCGCATGGCGCCGGGTTCCGTAATCGTCGATCTCGCGGCCGAACGCGGCGGAAATTGTGAACTGACGCAGGCCGGAAAAACCGTCAGCGAACACGGCGTGACGATCATCGGTCAATTCAATATCGCCACCAACGTTCCCTATCACGCCAGCCAGATGTATGCGAAAAATCTTTCCGCGTTTCTGCTGAACCTGGTCAAGGACGGAAAGTTGCAATTCAACGAGAAGGACGAAATTCACCGGGAAACTTTGCTAACCGAGGGCGGGCAGATTGTGAACGCGCGAGTACGCGAATTTGTGGGACTTAAACCGCTGACCGCGGAAGCCGGGGTGAAATAGAAATGAAAATCGATCTATTAACAAGCCTGTACGTCTTCATGCTGGCGGCGTTCATCGGCTTTGAAGTCATCAAGCGGATCACGCCGCTTTTGCACACGCCGCTCATGTCCCTCACCAACGCGCTCGACGCCATCGCCGTCGTCGGCGCCATCATCCTCGCCGGCGAACATAAAAACACGCTGGCCGCGGTTTTAGGCACAATTGCCATCGTCTCCGCCACCAGCAACATCGTCGGCGGCTTTTTGATTACCGACCGCATGCTCAAAATGTTCAAGCCCAGCGGAGCGAAAAAAGCATGAGCGGAATCCTCGGCGGCGATCTGTTGATCGAGATCACGTACCTCATTGCCACCGCGCTCTTCATCCTCTCTTTGATGTGGATGAGCTCTCCGACCACGGCGCGCCGCGGCATCTTCGCCGGCGAAACGGGCATGGCGCTCGCCATCGCCGGCACCCTCCTGCATCACGGCATTGTCGACTACAAGCTCATCCTCATCGCATTGGTTCTCGGCACGATCATCGGCATCCCGCTCGGCAAAGTGCAGATGACCGCCGTACCGCAACGGACGGCTTTAAGCCATTCCTTCGGCGCTCTTTGCGTGACGTTGGTCGGAACCGCGGAGTTTTATTTGCCGCGCGCCGAGCCCATGACGCGCTTTATGATGGCTGTGCTTTGCATGGAAGTAATCCTCGGTGCGCTCACCATCACGGGCAGCTTGATGGCGGCCGGCAAACTGCAAGAGTGGCTGCCGCAAAGGCCGATCACGTACAAAGGGCAGAATTTTGTCAACCTCGGTTTGCTCGGCGTCGCCATCGTCGTCGCCATCGTCCTCGTCATTCATCCCGATCGCACGCAACTCTTTCCCGCCATCGTCGCGATTCCGCTTCTCTTCGGCGTGATGATGATCGTTCCCATCGGCGGCGCGGACATGCCAACGGTGATCTCGCTCCTCAATTCGTACGCGGGACTTTCCGCCGCCGCAATGGGCTTCGTTCTCAACAGCAAGCTGCTCATCGTCGCGGGCGCTTTGGACGGCGCATCCGGCTTTATTCTTTCCATGAACATGTCGAAAGCCATGAACCGCTCGTTTTCGAACGTGCTCTTCGGCGCCTTTGGACAAGAGCAGACTGCAGTCGCCGGCGCCGCCGAAGCAAGGCCCGTGCGGAGTGCGACCGCCGAAGAAGCGGCCGCGATTCTCGCCGCCGCAAATAAAGTCGTCATCGTTCCCGGATACGGCATGGCCGTCGCGCAAGCCCAGCATAAAGTCCGCGAACTTTTCGACAGCCTTTCAAAGCGCGGCGTCGACGTTAAATTCGGAATTCATCCCGTCGCCGGACGCATGCCGGGCCATATGAACGTGCTCCTCGCCGAAGCGGATATTCCCTACGATCGCCTGCTCGACATGGACGAAATCAACGGCGATTTCGCGCAAACCGACGTCGCATTGATCATCGGCGCAAATGACGTCACCAATCCCGCCGCGCGCAACGATTCGAGCAGCCCGATTTTCGGTATGCCCATTCTCGATGTCGATAAAGCGCGCACCGTCATGGTCATCAAGCGCAGCATGGGCGCCGGTTTCGCCGGCATTGAAAATCCGCTCTACTTCATGGATCGCACACTGATGCTGTTCGGCGACGCGAAAGGATTTGTCGGCAATATCGTACGGGAATTAAGCGGTGGCGGCGGACATTAGCTCCGCGGCCCGATGCGCTAAATTTGTGACTAAAAATCGTCTCTTCACCAGGCATCAAACCTCAACTAAGTCCTTGTTTTTTCAACAAGTTGGCGATATTCTAGCCTTCGGTAGCGCACGTTCAGCGGGAAGGCTTTTCTCATGCACAATTGGTCGAGATCGAGCGCGTGTGGGCGGAGCCTCGTGTGCCTCGCGGGGAGTTTATTCTTGGTGACAACCACCTTCGGCGGACAAGCCGACGCAAGCAAGGAAGCCGCAAAATCCCCCGGCCTCGCGCCGATGCGCGAATACATTTACAAGAGCTGGGACACGCTGACCCGGTCCATGGAAGACTGCAGCACTGTCGTCGATTCAAAGCTCGCGGAAAATTCCGTGCTCTATCTTCCCGCCGACTTTGCCACACCCGCAAACGTCGAAGAATTGCGCAAGCGCTGCCACATTCAGGTGAAAAACCTTCCGAAGAAAATCACCGGTCCCGGCCAGGTAGACACGGCCGCACTCGCTCCGCACGGCCTCCTTTATCTTGAGCACAAATACGTCGTTCCCGGCGGACGCTTCAACGAAATGTATGGCTGGGACAGCTATTTCATCGTGCGCGGCCTGCTGCAGGATGGAAAAGTCGAACTTGCCAAAGGCATGGTCGAAAATTTCTTTTTCGAAATTGAGCACTACGGCAGCATTCTCAACGCAAATCGCAGCTATTACCTGAGCCGTTCGCAACCGCCATTCCTCACGTCAATGATCCTCGGCGTGTACGAGGCCGAAAAGGCCGCCGGCCACGAAGATAAAAAATGGCTCGAACGCGCTTACGGCTACGCCAAAAAAGACCAGGCCATGTGGGTGCGCGAGCCGCACTTGGCCGGCGAAACCGAACTTTCCCGCTACTACGACTTCGGCGACGTGCCCGCCCCGGAAAGTTTGAAAGACGAAACCGACCACTACCGAAGAGTCGCCGCGTATTTTCTGAATCATCCCGAGCAGGATCGCGGTTACATCGTGCGGAAAGGCGCTCCCGGCGCGGAAGCTCCCGCCGGAAAAAGCTACACCGTCCAAATCTGCGACGACGCGCACGCCATGGACCGCCCCGGCTGCGATGAAGCGGAAACCGTCGCGCTTAGCCGCGATTTCTACCGCGCCGATCGCTCCATGCGCGAATCCGGCTTCGACGTCACCTTCCGCTTCGGCGCGCACGGTTCCGGAACGCACCACTTCGCGCCCGTTTGCCTCAACAGCTTGTTGTATAAGACCGAAAAAGACCTGGAAGAAATCGCAACGCTGCTCGGCAAACAAGGCGAATCGGCAACCTGGGCCAAACAAGCCGAATCGCGAAAACAACGGATCCGGAAATATCTGTGGGACGCGCAGACGGGACTCTTCTTCGACTATAATCTCGACAAGCAAGAGCGTTCGCAGTACGTCTACATCACCGCTTTTTACCCGCTCTGGGCCGGCGTCGCCACAAAAGAAGAAGCCGCTGCGCTCGTGAAAAATCTTTCAAAACTCGAACAACCCGGCGGCCTGGTCATGAGCCCGTACGAAACCGAAGGCCAGTGGGATTTTCCCTACGCTTGGGCGCCAACGCAAATCCTCGCGATCGAGGGTCTGCGCAAATACGGCTACAACAGCGATGCCGATCGAATCTCCTACAATTTCGTCGGCATGATCGCGGAAAATTTCCACCGCGACGGCACCATCCGCGAAAAATATAACGCCGTCACGCGCTCCTCCGAAACCACCGTTAAGGCCGGATACAACATCAATGTCGTGGGTTTTGGCTGGACGAACGCGGCCGTCGTGGTCTTTCTTCACGAAATGCCAAAAGAACTCGTCGAAAAACTCGAGCACGAACAAGCCCAGCTCGCCGCAAAATAATCCGCGCCGCCGTCATGTCTGCAACCTGCCGGTCTTTTACCGAATCGCCGAAAGCACGCTTTCGTCCGCCGACGGCATCGCGCCTTCCTGCGACGCCACCCATGCTCCCAGCCGGTTCGCCGCAATATTAATTTCCGGCAGCGGCGCCTTGCGCAGCCAATGATGCACCAGCGCCGCCGTAAACGCGTCTCCCGCGCCCACCGTGTCCGCCACTTTCACCCTAAAGCCCGGGTGTTCATCGATTTTCTCGCCGCAAACCAGCAAACTCCCGCGGTGTCCCCGCGTCACGCACACCAGCTTCACCCCAAACTCCTTCCCCAGCCAGCACGCGCTTTCCTTCTCGCCGCTGAATTTCTCGCCAAACAGCTCAATCATCCGCGGCAGTTCTTCGTGATTCACCTTCATGATATTCGCGTGCAGCAGCGCCACGCGTAAAATCTCCGCCGAAAAAAATGCCTGCCGCAAATTCACGTCAAAAATTCGCGCCGCATCCGCCCGTACCGATTGCAAAAACTTTCGAATCGTCAATCGCGCCGCTTCCGACCTCTGCGCCAGCGAACCAAAGCACACCGCATCCGACATAATCGCCAGGTCCTGCCAGTCCGCCGTCCACTCCAGGTGATCCCAAGCCACGTCCTCGCAAATCCGGTATTCCGGTTGTCCTTTCGAATCCACCTTCACCAGCACCGTTCCCGTCGCGCGCTCACTATCCGTTTGAATGTGCGATGTATCCAGTCCCGACGATTTCAGCTGCCACATCGCTTCTTGCCCCAGCCGGTCGCCGCCAACCCGGCTCGCAACAATTCCGCGATCGCCCAGCAATGCCGTCATGTACGCAAAATTCCCCGGCGCCCCGCCCAGTTGCTTCCCCTGCGGAAACATGTCCCACAACAATTCGCCAAGCCCCACCACCGTGAATTGTCCGCTCACGGCTTGGCGTCCTCGCGTGCTTGCAGTTGCTCCGCCAGCTTCAATTCCCTCTCCGCATCTTCCGTGCGGCCCAGGTCTCGATACGCCTGCCCCAGCAAGTGATGCGGAATCGCGTTGCTCGGGTCCATCGAAATCGCGCGCTGCAGCGAACGCACCGCCAGCGCCGGCTCGCCTTTTTTCTGCAACACTTTTCCCATCAAGATGTACGGTCCCGTCGCCGTCGCATCCAGCCAGATCGACCGCTGCAACAATTTCTCCGCTTCGTCGTACTTCTGCACTCGCGAATACGCATCCGCCAGCTTGTAATACGAAGCCGCATGCCCGGGATTGATCGCAAGCTCTTGCTGCAACTGCGCGATCGCTTCCGGAATCTTCGATTCGTAAAGATAAAGCTCGCCCAGCAAAAAATGGGCGAGCGGCAGTTTCGCATCCAGCGCAATGGCCTTTTGCCCGTACTCCTCCGCCACCGGCGCAAAATCCTGCCGCAACAGCATTCGCGCCGTAAATAAATAACTCGCCGCCGACTCCGCCGGCACGCCGAACATCCTCGCAAACGCAACTCGCGCTTGCGGATAATTTTTCGTCTGTATGTACGCTACGCCCAATATATACGCGGCATCCACATTCGCGCTCGGATACCACGACTGCACTTTCTCCAAATAAGGAATCGCCTCGCCCGGCTTCCCCGCCAAATACAACGAAAGACCGGTCAGTTGCGTCGCTTCGCTGTCGTGCGGATTTTCTACGAACGCACGCCGTAAATTCTCCACTGCATTCGCGTAGTCGCCCTTGCGGTAATACGCAATCCCGATCTCGCGCGAAAGCCCTTCCATTTCCGGTTTGCTCTTGCGCAACTCTTCCAGCGCCGCAATCGCCTCCGAGAATTTTCCTTGTTCGAGCAGCCGCCGCGGCTCCGCAAAAGCCGAATCCGCCTGCCGCGCATTGGCCGTTATCGAAAAAAGAGGGAATGAACACGCAAGGAGGGATGCCACCGCAACGAGCACTGAGCGAAGTCTGCGCATGTAAAGGCGTCGAGCCGACGACGATTAAAACATAAAAAACGGGGAGCCCGCGAGGGGCTCCCCGTTTTTCTTGGGGTGTTGCAGGGTTAAAAAGTCACACGGAATCCAAACTGCAATTGCCGCAAGCCAACCGGAGAACCCGGGGAGCCATCGGCCTCGATGTCCGTAATCTGGCCGGCTGAGCCGCCGCAGTCCACGCAAGTATTTCCTGGCGTTCCGAGAACAGGATGGTTGAACACGTTATAGGCGTCGAACCGGAACTCGGCCTTGATGCGCTCCGTGAGCGTGAAGTTCTTCGACAACGCCATGTCGTCAAAGAAGGCATGCGGTCCGCGGTAGGAATTGAATCCAACGTTTCCGATCTGGCCGCAGGCCGGCAGCTTGAACGGCCCGGACGTCGGACGTGCCGTCTGGCAAGAATCACTCGTACCGGAAAGGTTGATTGGTGAGAGCGGTATCTCCGGAAGGTTCTGGCTCAGCGTAGGCAGCGAAGTGTACCAGAAGGTTCCGTTAGCCGTATGCGTAATACCCGTCTTCAGCCTTCCTACTCCTTGGTCAGGGCGGCAGGGTCCCGCGTCGGAAATCTGGCCGCAATTCTGAAGGGTAGGAGTAAACGGCAATCCCGTGCCGTAGGTGGTCGTGTTCGTCACTTGCCAGCCGCCAAGGATGAGATCGGCCGCGCGACCCGCATCGCTCATAAAGCGCTTGCCGCGCCCGATCGGCAGTTCGTAGATCACGTTGGCAACAAACACCTGGTTGCGATTGTCTCCGTTGGGACCCCAGGCGAATTTCTTGTTCACGTCAAAGTAGCCGGAGTCATACGCATACGCGTGAGAAAAAGTGTAGTGCGCCAGGAATTGCAGTCCGTAGCTCGTACGCTTTTCCGCTTTCACCTGCAGCGCATTGTATTTGTTGTCGGCGTCGTTTCCGAAATATCCCGTATCGACGGCGCAGCAAGCGGGCGTGGGATGCACGATGCCCTGCAAATCCGTGAAAGTTGAACCGGGATACGTAAATGCCGGCACTCCGTTCAGGAACAAACGGCGGCGGTCCGCTTGCGAAACGAATGGCTTGAACGACTGCTTGCAATCAAACGTTCCTAGGTTTGGCGCCGGGTTGGGGGTGCATTGATAAGCGTCCGTTCCGGCACCGACCGCGGGCTCGTTGTTGTTGTACGACGGCCCACCGCCGGCGAAAACGTGCGTTCCCTTGTTGCCAATGTAGCTCACCGTCAAGTTGATGGTCGGCGTAATCTGCCGCTGCACGGTCGCATTCCATTGGTCGATGGTCGGCAGCCGCTGCACCGTCGGGCGAATTCTGGGTTCTACCGTGCCGTCCGGGCCGTTCAAAGGCAACGTGCCATTTGGCGAAATGGCGCCAAGGATTCCCGCGAAGCTGAATGGGTTCGGACCTTGCGACAGCGTGAACACCGCCGTGCGGTTGTTCGTATTGGCTGGATTCAGGTTCGAGTCTGAAAGCGATTGCTGCGCAAGCACTGGCAGGTTCTGTGTGACAACGTGGCCGAAGTTCGAGCCGAACACGCCGATGTCGAACCCGCGTCCATATCCGAGCCGCATCACCGTCTTGGAATCGAATTGATACGCCGCGCTAAGCCGCGGAGCGAACGCCTTGTACGTGTTGTTGATGTTGCCGTTCAGTCCGATCGGACCTTCGCCGGCAACTCGAATCACGCCTTGGTCGAGATTGGCGAAGCCGCCATTATCTTTGCCGTTGACGCTCTCCGGGAAATAAATTTCCCACCGCAAGCCGTACGTCAAAGTGAATTTCTGGCTCACGCGCCAGGAATCCTGACCGTAGAAGAACCACCTCTTCTGGCGTTCAGCGGCGTTAAGGCTCGTGCTGACGAACCGCTGGAACGACGTCACGTCACCCAGTAGGAAAGTTGCGAGAGCCAGGCCCCCGTTCCCTCCATCCGACGTTGCGCCGGAATCAAAGTTCAAAAGGCCCGTGCGGCTCGCGTCGCTCGGCACACGAAGGTTCTCGGCGTAACGAATGTCCGCGCCAAACTTGATCGTGTGGTTGCCTTGCGTACGCGTCCAATTGTTCACAAACTGGAATTGCTGTTCGCTTTCCGTCAGCGGGCAATTGCAACGTCCGATGTTCAATCCATCGCCAAACGAGGAGAGCGTGCCGTTTCCAGAACCCGCGCCGCCGCCGTTCAGCGTGAAATTAAAGCCGGGCAATCCGCCCGTCGTCGGCGGACCCACGATGCCGGGGCCCGAGTTCAATCCGGGGAAACCCAGTTTATCCGCCGGAGTCGCGTTCGCGTCGGAGTACGCCGTCTGCGGGTTGTACTTGAAGTACCCGAAGCGGAAGTCGGTCAGCCACTTGCTCCCAATCGGCTTGGTGAATCCGCTCGCCAAGCTGTAGTTGTGAACGATCGAGCTCCCGTTCAGACCGCCCGGACCAAATCCCAATCCGCCAAGCGCTCCCAGGCCGCCGAGGCCCGACAAAGAAAAGTAGTCTTGGCTGAAGCGTCCGAATACTTGGTAATTATGCGGCGCGTTGTAATCGATGCGGACGTCGAATGACTTCTGGTCATAGGGCCCGGCGCCGGTGGAGACAAAGTTGTTGTTCACGTCGTTGGTCGTCGGCGTGGGGAATAGCGCGAGCACATTCGCAACGTTCGGGTTGATTCTGTTAATTGGAATCAAATTGCCGGCAAATGCGGTGCGGCCGACGCCAGTATGGGGGTCGCCCGTATTCGGATCGAAAATCTGCCCGGCGGCGCCAAACGCAGTGAGGTACTGGCTCAAGTCGCAGAAGCCCGTTTTATGCGTCAAGGAGTTGCAGGAACTAAGCACGGTCGCAGTCGGAATCGTGTACAGGTTCGTGATGCCCTGTTGCTGCTGTGTGCCCTGATAGTCGCCAAAGAAGAAAAGCTTGTCTTTGATGATCGCGCCGCCCGCCGAGCCGCCGAACTGCTTCCAGCTCGCCGAAGCGAGTGGCACACCCGGCTTGTTCGTGAAAGGATCGCGCGCTTGTTGATCGCTGCCGCGATAGAAATAGAAACCGCTGCCGTGCAGTTCGTTCGAACCGGATTTTGTCTGAACCTGAACCACGCCCGAAGTTGCCTTGCCGGATTCGGCATCGTAATCCTGCAATGCAATCTTGGCTTCCGCGATCGCATCCAGGTTCGGATTCACCACGATGATTCCCAGAATCGGGTCCTGGTTATCGGTGCCGTCGAGTTCAAAGTTCGTGCCCGAAAAATGCTGTCCGTTCACTTGAATCTGTCCGCCGCCTTGCGGGTTTTCCGTTGCCGCGTGGCTAAAGCCGGGCAGCTTCTGCGTGCCGGGCGAGAGCAATTCGAAATTCGTAAAATTCCGGTTCAGGATCGGAAGGTCTTTCACATACTGTTGGTTGAACTCCACGTCGACGTCCGCGCGATCCGTCTTCAGCTGCGGGACTTCACCCGTAACTTCCACGGACTGCGTGATCGCGCCCACCGCCATCGTCGCATCGACCTTGACGGAGTTGTCCGCCGAAACCTGAATGTTCTTCACATCGTACGACTTGAAACCCTGCGCTTCGATGTGAACGTTATAAGTGTCCGGAATAAGGTGCGTGACCGTGTAATTGCCGCTGTCGTTCGTGACCGTTGTCTCGGCCGTATTCTTGGTGACCGATGTGACCGTCACATTCGCTCCCACCACTGCGGAGCCCTGGCTGTCAACCACCGATCCAAGAATGCTTCCAAATACCGCTTGAGCCGATGCGCCAGACGCGCACAAACCCAATACTATGCAACACGCTACAAAACACCCTAGAAAATACCGCTTTTTCATTACACCCCTCCTGATAATGCCCTGCGAATCCTGCGCGCTCGAGCTACCCAAGCTCTGCGGCAGGTACATCTCCCCGTTCGAAATGGCAGACCGACCCTGAAACTGCATCGCCCTGGGGTTCTATTTCGCGGCCCTGCATCGTTAAATCACCGCGGCGCGTTGCTTTTGCCGAAGACACCCCATGCGACACTTCGAACGAAACAAAAATGTGTTACGAGTTATCGGCTTTTTCGCTGGGTGAGGTAAGTCTCAGAAGGTTTGATACTGTTACATCATTTAAATCCCTTTGTTGCAATTAGATAGACGCTTTGCTACTCTCACGTTACATCGATGTCACTGAGGTCACCCTGGCGGACCGTGCGCAATTCCTGGCGGAAGTCGAACGTTTGGTTAACAGCCACACGCTTCATGGTTCCGAGTCTCTCTGCAAACTTCTTCGCTATTTGGCCAAACAAGCCGTCGAACAACCCGGCGTTCCCGTCAAGGAATACCAGATCGCCACGGAAGTCTTCGGGCGACAGGCCGACTTTGACCCTCAGCTCGATTCCATGGTTCGCGTCCAGGCTGGCCGCCTCCGCTCCAAGCTAAATGAGTACTACAGCTCCGAAGGATCGAACGACGCCACAATCATTGAAGTGCCCAAGGGTAGCTATGCCGTCGTCATTCATGATCGCGTCGCCCCGGCCGCGCACAACGGAGCCTCCGACGCGCAATTCAACGGAATTAAGCCCGCCGCTCCGCCCGGCGCCTGGGTTGCCGCCGTCATCGGGTTAAGCCTCGCCCTGGCCTTGGCCGTCGCCCTGCTTGTTCGCGAATATTCCGGCGAACGCCGCGCCGGCGCCTCGCAAAGTCAAAGTGCACCGGCCTCCGAAGCGCCGGCGCCGTTCCGCAACTTCTGGAAAGGCTTCCTCTCCGGTCCCGAAGAGCCTTGGATCATTTTCAGCAACGCGCAGTTCGTTGGATCGCCAACTTTCGGCATGCGTTACTTCGACGCCAAAAAAGATGGCAAGACTCCGATTCTCGATCACTATACCGGCGTCGGCGAAGTTCTTGCCGTGCACAATCTTGATCTGGTCTTCGCGGCCTTGCATCAGTCTTCGCGTGTAAAACGCGGCAGCCTGTTCTCCCTCGACGACGCAAAAAACAACGACCTGATTTTCATCGGCTCTCCCGGCGAAAATCTCACTCTTTTGGAAATCCCCAGCACCAAACAATTTTTCTTCCGCCGCGTCCAGGACGGCGCACGCGCCGGAAATATGGAAATCGTCAACGTCAATCCTCGTCCGGGCGAAGCCGCGAACTATATGGCAAGTCCTTCCAATGTTCAGATGCTCGAAGATTACGCCGTCGTGGCCCTCGTCAAGGGCATTAATCCCGAGCACTCGGAGCTGATTTTGGCCGGCACAACCACCATTGGCACGCAGGCCGCCGTCGAGTTCGTCACTCGCGAAAGTTATCTGGCCACTCTGCTGCAGCGGCTCGATGTAAACGACCCCCGTCAATTGGCGCCATTTGAAGCGATCATTCGCGTCAAAGTAGCCAAGGGCGTCCCCGTCGATTCCGAACTCGTCGCGCTGCGTGGCGCGAAGAACTGATTCCCCTCAGTTCCCCGCCGGCACGGCCTTCGGATCAATCGCCCGCGCCGCGTCGAATTCCTTTTTTGCCTCGTCCTTTTTTCCCTGCTGCACGAGCGCCAGTCCCAATTCGTAATGCGCCGGAGCAAAATCCTTCGCGGCAAGGATCGCCGAACGAAACTGCGAAATCGCGCCTTCCAAATCCCCCGCGTTCCGCAGCCGTTTTCCAGAATTCGTCGCAAACACCGCCGCCTGCAAATCCGTTTTGCGCTTTGCCAGTTCCGCGCCGGCCTTGGCTTCCGCGGCGGCTCCGTCGTTGTCCCCCAATTGCCGCAACACGGCTGCCAGCGTCGTGTGCGCGCCCGCAAAATCCGCCTGCAAGCGCAGCGCTTCCCGCAACGCATCCGCCGCTTCCCGCAACTTGCCCTGTTGCTTCAAAACTGTTCCCAGCGCGTAAAACGCTTCCGCGTAGTCCGGCTTGATTCGCGTCGCCGTTCGAAGCTCCTTCACCGCATCGTCCAGTTCGCCCTGCTGCCACAGCGTCACTCCAAGCGTGTAAGGCGCATCCGGCTGCTGTGCATCCAGCGATTCCGCTTTCCGCAACTCCGCGCTGGCCTCCGCCAGCTTGTCCTGCAGCTTCAGCGCAAGCCCCAGATCGTAGTGTAGCGTCGCATTATTCGGCGATTCTTCCAGCGCGGTTTCGAACTGGCGCTCCGCCGCAACGAAATCCGCTTTCTGAAGATAAGCCGCGCCAAGATTCGTTGCGTATCCCGTGTCTTTTGGCCTCGCCGCCAGCGCCTTTTGAAATTCCGCAATGGCGTCCGTCGCATTGCCCGCTTGCAGCAGCGCCAGCCCCAGGTCGTTATGCGCGTCGCCGTCTACCGGATGCCGTTTCACCGTTGCGCGAAATACACCGAGCGCCTCTTCCGTCCGGCCCGCGCGCTGCAACAATACTCCCAGCTGTTTTTGCGCCGGTTCATTCGCCGGTTCGAGCTTTACGCTCAGTTCCAACGCGGAAATCGCGGCAGCGGCGTCCCCTGAATCTCGCGCCGCCAGCCCCAGATAATACTGCGCCAGCGCATTTCCCGGCCGCGCGCGCGTCGACTGCTCAAGCAGCCTCCGCGCCTCCGCAACCTCTTTTTTCTCGTACTCCAAAACGCCCAGATGAAACGCCGCATCCGTCGCATCCGGCGAAATCTTGATCGCTGCTTGAAATTGTTCCGCTGCTTCGCTCGGTTTGCCCCCGTTCACCAGCAAAACCCCCAAATCGTCGTGAAGCTCCGCCGAATCCGGGTTGCTCTCGAGCCCTTTCGAAATCGCTTCCACCGCTCCCGTCAAATCGTTCGTCGCGCCGAGCGAACGCCCCAGCGTCCGGTACGCATCGGGGTTTGACGGTTCGAGCCTCACCGCCTCTCGCGCCTCGCGGGTTGCTTCCGCCGCGCTTCCCTTTTGCAAAAGCGCGCTCGCCAAATTCGAATGAGCTTGCGCAAGCCCGGGTTCAAGTCGCGTCGCACTCCGCAGCTCGCGGATTGCACCCTCGCTATCGCCGGAAATCAATAAAACGTAACCGAGCGAATTATGCGCTTCCGCGCTTCCAGGACGAAGCCGCGCCGCTTCTTCGAATTTCTTGCGCGCGCTCCCCAGATCCTGCCGCTTCAGCGCCTCGATCCCCGCCGCGTAACTCTCGTTCGCCTTCGCGGCCGCGCCATTTTGCTCTTGCAACGCGATGGCGGCAACCGCGCTCGGCGCCTGTCCGGCCGCGGCGGCGCAAAGAAATAATCCGAAAACTCGCGCGGCAAACGCCAGCCGCGATCGCCCATGTAAAATCGATGAATTCACGTGAAATTGGCCCTTCCTTCCCATCCTAACATCAGATGGCGGCGGCAAACTTCGCGGCAAATACATTACGCCTTGACCGCGCTCGCCGCGGCCTCTACGATTTCGTATCGCTCATGCATCCAACCTCGACCGCTCTCTCCCGCATGCTGGCCTTCACGCTCGGAATCTCTCTCCCCGCGATGCTTGCATTCAAAGGCCCGCTCGCCTCCGCGCAAGACGCTTCGGCAAAAAAAAACAACGCCGCGTTCTTCGTGGATGAAGCGCAGAAACGCGGCCTCAACGCTCTCAATGTGTTTGGCGGCGTCGACACAAAAAAATATATCCTCGAAACAACCGGCACCGGCGTCGCCATTTTCGACTACGACAACGACGGCTGGCCCGATATTTTTGTCGTCAACGGCACCACTCTCAATCCGATCGCCAATAAAAAACCGCCCACCAGCCATCTTTATCGCAACAATCGCGACGGAACTTTCACCGACGTCACCGAAAAAGCCGGCCTCGCAAAAAATCCCGGTTGGGGACAAGGCGTCTGCGTCGGCGATTACGACAACGACGGCTTCGACGATTTGTTCGTGACCTACTTCGGCAAAAATGTCTTGTACCACAACAATGGCGACGGAACCTTTTCCGACGTCTCCGACGCCGCTCACGTCGGCGGAACCGGAAAAGCCTGGAGCACCGGCTGCGCCTTCGTCGACTTCGATCGCGACGGCAAACTCGATCTTTTCGTCGCATCCTACGTCGATTTCGATCTCTCAACCGCGCCCGGCCCCGGCGAACGCGCCTCGTGCCTGTGGAAGGGCGTGCCGGTCATGTGCGGTCCGCGCGGCTTGCCGTGGGGAAAAAACATTTTGTATCGCAACAAGGGCGACGGCACTTTCGAAAACGTCACCCAAAAATCGAAAATCGAAAATACCAACGGCCACTACGGTTTCAGCGTCTCCACCTTTGACTTTGACGACGACGGCTGGCCCGACATTTACGTTGCCTGCGACAGCACGCCAAGCATCTTGTATCGCAACAATCGCGACGGCACCTTTACCGATGTCGCCGTCGTGGCCGGCGCGGCCTTCAACGAAGACGGAAAAGAGCAAGCCGGAATGGGCTCCACCATCGGCGATTACAACGGCGACGGCCGGCTCGACATTTTCAAAACCAATTTTTCCGACGATACCGCAACCCTTTATCGCAACAACGGCGACGGCACGTTCGACGATGTCACCTTCGCCGCCGGCCTCGGCCTCCATACCAAATATCTGGGCTGGGGCACGATGTTCGTCGACGTCGACAACGACGGCTGGCCGGACTTATTACTCGTAAACGGCCATGTCTACCCGGAAGTAACCAAGCAGCACCTTGGCAGCGAATACGAAGAGCCCCGCCTCCTCTATCGCAATTTGGGCAACGGAAAATTTGAAGATATTTCCGATAGTTCGGGGCCCGGCCTTGCCACCCCGCGCTCTTCGCGCGGCCTCGCCGTCGGCGATTTGTGGAATGACGGCAGAATGTCCGCCGTCGTCAGCAATATGAATGCGCCGCTGAGCCTGCTCGTAAACGAGGTGAAGAGCGCGAATCATTGGATCGGAATAAAAACCATTGGCACCAAATCCAACCGCGACGCCATCGGCGCGAAAATTCAAGTGCGCGCCGGCGGACGCACTCGCGTCGATGAAGTCCGCAGCGGTTCGAGTTTCAATTCCAGCAACGACCTGCGCGTCCATTTCGGTCTCGGCAGCGCGGCAAATGTCGATTGGGTCGAGGTTCGTTGGCCAAGCGGATTGACGGAGCGCTTCGAAGGGTTGGCGGCGGACGGCATCAGAACCGTAAAGGAAGGCAGCGGAAAATCCGCCGGCAACAAAAATTAATCCACACAGTTTCCGATCTGCATCAGTGCCAGCGGTTCGGATCGTAGCCAAAATCAACAAGTCCGTCTCGGTAATCGATCTTGAGGCTCATCTGGTACAGCATCGCGAAGCCAAGCGTGCCGGAAACTTCCGTCCCCACCCGGTTGCTGATTTCGGTCGTGTCAAACGAAACCATGTCGCGCGCGGGCTGGCGGTAGTGCGAAAACATAAGGGTAATGTCGTCGGCGGTGTACACGTTTTTTACGGCGCCGTTCAGTCCCTTCACTTGAACTCTTGCATCCGCCCGCACCTTGGTCGCTTCTCGCGCCGCTTCCGGAGAGATCGTGTCGCTGAACGCGCCGGTGTCGATCAAGAAGAGTTTCGGAGCAAGATCGTTCACGCGTGTGGGAATCAGCAGCATGTGGTTGAAGCGGTAAATCGACGAATACGATTTTAGTTCGGGAGGAATGGTGCGGTCGCGAAAGCGCGCAATATTTGGATACTTCGCGATGAGCGCTTTTTCCGTCTCGGAGAGCGGGGGCATCGGCGGCAGCGGCGTCAGATTAAACTTCTGATTCGGAAAATCGATCTCCACCAAAAAAGAGCTGAAGACATCCGAACCGATGAGTCCGTCTTCGTCCGTCACCGAGTTGCGATCGAGAACTTCGATGTGGCACCCCTTGAACTCCACGTCGCCGACCTTGATCGAGTCCGCGACGCCGATAAAGCTCGCAACGGCTCCTTTGTCTCCAATGCCGTGCACATCCGTCTTCACGATCGATTTGATTCCGGCTTTCTCCGCCATTTTCCGGCTGATCAGAATCCCCGAGGCGCCACTGTCCAGCAGTAACTTGTCTTTTGCGCCGTCAATGTTGACCTTCAGCCCGTATCCACGGATGCGTTTCGCGCCATACATCAGTTGTTCCATCGATTGATGCGATTCCTTCACCGTGCTTACGATGTGGCAGCCCCGCCGATTTTCTTCTTCCGCCTCGTTCAGCGTCACAAGACTTGTCTCCAGGTGCTCGCGCTCTTCCGGATCGTCGCTCGTTTCACCGGCAAGATAACCCCGCAGCGCGGCGATCCGCTCCTTTCGCGTAAGCGTGAAGAGCCACCGTTTGTGTACGTCCGGATCGTCCGGGTCGCGATCGTTCGCTTTGTCGAACATCAGTTTTGCGTGCTGGTAGTAGGAAGCGGCCCAGTACACGCGCCCCAGCCCGTAATACGCGCGTGCGTCGCCGGCGTTTGCTTTCACCAGATCGGTGAAAATAGTTTCCGCGTCGCCGATGCGCCCCTGCCGAAAGCGTACTTCGCCGACGGCAATCCGCGAGAAACTTGCCGTCGGTGCAAGCTCGAGCGATTTTGCCGCGGCCTTGTCGGCTTCGGCTGTCCGCTTTTGCTTCAAGTAGACGTGCGCGAGTCCGGCGTAGGCGAGCGCCGAGCCGGGCTCGGATTTCAGGATTTCGTTGTACGCCGTTTCGGCTTCCGCAAACTTTCCCGTGCGCAGCAACCGCCGCGCTTCCGCAAACGGAGCGGGCGGCTCCGCGGCAATCGCCGCGCCGGCCACAGGCGGAGACGCCGGCGATGCCGAGGATTGGGCCGGCTCCGCGACGGCCAATCCCTGAACGATTGCGAAGCCGAGCGTAGCGACGAGGAGTCGAGTCAGAAAGTTCATTGCCCTGTTGCCTGACCTCGTTAAGCGACTATGCACGCAAAAAATCGCCGCCGAAAGTAGAGCATAGCATTTTTGTCTGTCAACTCTTGCCCGGTTGTTGCGCGCCGCGCCTTGCGGAAAAGCGCTCTATTTCGCTTCGGAGGCGAGGCGCAGCAGCATCGTGTCGGCCAATGTGTCGAGCCCGTCCAACCGGAGAAATATAGTCGTCGAGCGGGCCATGGGCGACGCGCCTTCGCCGCCGCAGCGAATCGAACCATTCGCGGCCGAATCATCGTGTTGCAGTTTCCTTTGACCGGCAGCCGCGCGAAAGCGCTAGCATGCCGACAAGTTCGATGTTTCGTCGAGTGCGGCGAATTTTCCATTTGTCGCTGGGTGCAGCGGCCCGAGGGTTGGGCTCGCCGGAATACATAGCCTGGCGACGAAACCCCTCCGAAGGCATGCGGGCGTTACCGAGAGGGAGCAGTGCGGAAAAATTGGTTGGGAGAAGCGGGGAAAGTCGCGGAAACTAGTAGCGGTTGCAAAGCTCATCGGGTGGCGGAGCGGGCCGCAATTGGCCGCAGTGCGCTGCGTATGCTATAAGTTTGGGGCTTTCTCAAGGTCGATGAAACGTGCCGTTCATTAATTTTCCTGCGCGCGAAATTAACTGCAAGCTCGTCTACTACGGTCCCGGTCTGGGCGGAAAGACCGCGAACCTGCAGTGGGTGTACGACCACACCGGCCAAAATCAAAAAGGAAAAATGGTTTCGTTGGCAACGGAAACCGACCGCACCCTCTTCTTCGATTTCTTGCCCTTGGATTTGGGCACCGTGCGCGGCTTCAAAACGCGCTTCCATTTATATACCGTTCCCGGTCAGGTCTTCTACGAAGCAAGCCGCAAGTTGATTCTAAAGGGCGCGGACGGCGTCGTCTTCGTCGCCGATTCGCAGGAAGAACGCCTCGACGCCAATTTCGAAACAATGGAAAACCTGCAGGAACACCTGAAAGAACACAATCTCAATTTCGACACGATTCCCTACGTCTTGCAGCTGAACAAGCGCGATTTGCCCAACGCCATGAGCGTCGAAGCCCTCACCAAACAATTGCAGAAAAAAGGCGAGCCCGTCCTCGAAGGCGTCGCCATCAAAGGCATCGGCGTCTTCGAAACCCTCAAAGAAGTCGCCAAACTCGTCCTCGCCGAACTCAAAAAAGGCGGTTAAGTTTCCAAGCCATTTTGTCGTTCAAGCTACCGGCCTTAACCTGTTTGCTTCCCCACCTGTTCAAAAAAGACGGAATGAGATTTCAATCGGCACAATCGTCGCTTTCGGTTGCCCGTCGACTATTGCCGGATTGCAGCGCCATCGCTTGACTGTCTCTATTCCGTGTTCATTCAATCCAAAAGGAAGGCCTTTGACAATCTGCTCGCCGGAAATTTCGCCGCTCTCCGAAAGCAGTACTTGCACAATCAAGACTCCCTGTAATTTCACCACTCGTGCCTGTTCCGCATACGACGGATTGGGCATGTAGGAGCAGCGTGGCGGTGTGGCCGCCTGGCCTTTCGCGGCTTTCGAATACTCAAACGCGCCTTTTGCGCCGGGCAGCTCCGGTAACTTTCCAAATGGCTCCGCCGGATCCAGATCGCCGCTGAACCCGAGGTCGTTGAACGTCGCTTCCTCCGCGCGCCCTTTGGATTTTGCATTCTTCTTCCCAAAATCGCGTGTGTCCAGCAATTGCACGTGAAGATTTTTTTGGGCAGCATCGCCGCGCAGGTAACCCACCAGGACAAAATTAGCGCCATTTTCTTGCGCCAGCCAGCGCGCCGCATTGTCGTCTTCCAAAAGCTTCGATTCAATCCGTTCCCGAACTAGATATTCCTGCAGCCGGTTTCGATCGACAACGCGAATGCCCTTCGCCTCCGAAGCCAGTTCCGAGGAAAGCGCGTCGGCAAGTTGCATGCCAAGTGGTGTAGTCGCTCCAGATAGTCCGGCAAAATTGCCGACGAGAATTGTGCAGGAGTCCTTCTTGCACCCGGCCGCGTCGGCATGCCTCAAGATACGCGAAGCCAGATCGCAGAGCTGGCTTTGCTGCATTTTCGATAAATTCAGCGCGGACTGCGCATCGGCGAATCCGGCAACCGAAATCATCGTGAGTGTCGCCAAAACAAGTCGGGTGTAATCGCGAGAATTGATTCGCATAAGAGGACTCCGTTGGCTTCAACGAAATAATACATAGAACGCGGCGTGAGCGAAATCTTGCAACTACGCGAGCGCGTTGAGCGCTTCGGCTTGGGAATTGAACGTGGGAATCGCTTCGACCAGGCGCGTGACCGTTAGCGCGTCGCGGTCACGCCCTTCCTCTTCGCCTCCAGCACTCGGCCCCATTTGCACAGTTCGTTGATCGTCGGACGCAGGCGCAGCCCGTCGGCCGTAATCCGGTATTCCACGCGTGCCGGCACCTCGGCAAAAACGGTACGCGTGAGGAGCCCCGCGCCCTCCAGCGCCCGCAAGTCCAGTGTGAGCATTCGCTGCGAAATCCCCGGCACATCCCTCCGCAAATCGCTGAAGCGCTTCGGCCCATCCAGCAGATAAAAAACCAGCACGGCGCGCCATCGTCCGCCAAGAACGCGCATTGCTTCTTCCACCGGACATCCGGTAACGCTCTTTTTCACCGTTCACCTCGGTATACTATTTGTACCAACATAACATCAATGTGCCTACTTCACAATTGGAACCTGCTGTGCCATCGTGGTTCCGGCGGCGGCTCGCACTCCATTTGCCACGCCAGGGAAAGGCCTCTACATGCTGATGCAAGCAGTCCAATTAACCGGTACCCTGGGTTTCAAAAGCCTCCAGTTGGCTGACGTCCCAAAACCCTCTCCCGGCCCGGCGCAAGTCTTGATCGAGGTCAAGGCCGCCGGCGTGAACTACGCCGAGATCGAGCAGACTCGCGGCAAGTACCCTGTCTTCAAACCCTTTCCCTTCGTAATGGGCTTTGAAGCTGCCGGAATCGTTGCTGAAGTCGGCTCCGCCGTAAAAAACCTGAAAATCGGTGACCGCGTCGCCGCCATCGTTTCCAGCGGTGGTTACGCGGAGTATGCCGTCGCGGATGCCAGCACGGCTATCCTCATCCAGAACGAACTCTCTTTTGCCCAAGCAACTTCTATCACCATCCAGGGACTCTCGGCTTACGCCCTTTTGAAACTCGCTGCCAAACCTCTTCCAACCGACACCGTGCTCATTCAAGCCGCTGCCGGCGGCGTGGGCCTCTTCCTTGTCCAACTTTCCAAAATTCTCGGCGTCAAGCGCGTGATTGCCCTCGCCAGCACGGAAGCAAAGCTCGCTCTCGCAAAAAACCTGGGCGCTGATGTTGCCATCAATTACTCGCGCAGCGACTGGGGAGATCAAGTGATGCAGGCAACCGGCGGACTAGGCGCGGATCTCGTTCTCGAATGCGTCTCCGGCGCGCTTGGCGAGCAAAGTTTCAAGCTGCTTGCGCCTTTTGGCCGCGTCGTGGTGTTTGGAGCAAAAAATATGTACGACACCATCACGCCGGAAAAACTCCAGCAGTTAATTCACAAGAACCAATCCCTCATCGGATTCAATTTCCCGTCTTTGCGCCCCGAACAAGTCGCGCCTTGCATTTCGGATCTCCTCGGCTTAATTTCCCGGGGACAGGTGAAATTATTTGCAGAAAACGCTTTCCCTCTCGCGCATTTCGAAAGAGCCTTCGAAGCCCTTGCCGGCAGGGGCACCATCGGAAAAGTCGTGCTAATTCCCTAGAAAACAATACGTTGCGGCAAGTTGGAAGACTTGGATTCCAATTCGCAATTTCGACAACTGGAAAGAGAGCGCGAAAAAAACTTCGCGAGATCTCTAAGATCCGCATCCCGCTCTGTTGCAAGCTCGGTTCGCTCGACACGCTGTCCGCCAGTTGTACTGCGAGCATGGACGTCGCCCCGGAAGCATTCGTGAAATTGCCCACCAGAATCACGCAACTTCCCTTCTTTGCTGCGCGCCGCGTCGCCGTGCTTCAAAACGCGTGACGCAAGATCTTGCAGTTGCGATTTTTGTTCGGCGGCCAACGTGATGGAAGACACAGTAATCTGTGCCGAAGCCGGCGTGGGGCGAAGCACAAGAAAACTCAAGACGAGAAAGCACAGGGAGGCGAGGCGACGGGCTGCTCGCATGACGACGCTCCAGTGAACGGAAGTTCATCATAACCAGAACGTGGTGCGAGCGAAATCTTGCCGCTACGCGAACGCGTTGAGCGCTTCGGCTTCGGAATTGAAAGTGGGTATCGCTTCGACCAGGCGCGTAACGGTCAATGCATCGCGAACGCGGCCCGGCTTGCAGACGAGATAGAGCTTGCCGCCTTCGCGGCCGAGCGCGATCGAAATACGCACGAGCGAGGAAATGCCGGAGCTGTCAATCTGCGGCACGCCATCGAGCAAGACGACGACTTTGCGCGCGCCACTCTGCAAAACGGATTGCAGCGCCATGGTCAGCTGCTCGCTCGAATCGCCGATGGTCAGGCGGCCGTGCACCTCGAAAACGTGGACGCCGGCGTCTTCGCGAACGTTGATTTCGATGGGAGCGTAAAAAGTCATCGCAATGGGCCGGGGACGATCGAGCAGCCCCGCGCCGCAAGGCATTATACGATGAGGCGGCGGAGAAACGGATAAATGAGATGTAAGAAGTTGCACGAGTGGAACGTCGCGCCGGCAAAAGCGCGGGAAATTCAGGAAAAGCTGCGCGCAAAGTGGGACGGCGAGGATCGGTTGGGCGAAGTGCGAACCGTCGCCGGCCTCGATGCGGCGTTTGTCTTAAGCGGATCGCAGGCGTTGAAGAAAGGTTCGCGATGGGCGGCGCTGCGCGAAGCGAATCGCGCCATTGGCGGGGTGGTGGTTTTCCGTTTTCCGGAAATGGCGGAAATCGCGAGAGCGTACGCCGTCTTACCGCTGCGATTTCCGTACGTGCCGGGACTTTTGAGTTTTCGCGAAATACCGGTTCTTCTGGCGGCGCTTGCCAAATTAAAATGTATGCCGGATTTGTTGTTTTGCGATGGGCAAGGCTACGCGCATCCGCGAAGGATGGGCCTCGCGACGCACCTGGGAATTTTGCTGGGCCGCCCGGCGATCGGTTGCGCGAAAAGTATTTTGCTCGGAACGCACGCAGAGCTGCCGGAAAAAGCGGGCAGTTGGGCGGCGCTCGTGGATGCGAAAGCCGGTGGAGAACGGATCGGTGCGGCGTTGCGCACGCGGGATGGCGTAAAGCCGGTGTATATTTCGCAGGGCCATCGCGTGTCGCTCGAGAGCGCGATTCGCTGGACTCTGGCGGTGAGCGATTGCCGGCGGATACCGAAACCGACGCGCGAAGCGGACCGATTTGTAAGCGAAGTGAAACGCAATTACATAAGAAATTCATAAGGACGGCGGAAACGCGCGCGGTCGCATCAGAAAAATCGATGCTGGGCATAAATTTTTCGAAAGTGGCGCCCGATTCGACGCGCGTATAATTCCGCATGCCAAATGCGGCATTCCTCCTTGGACCATCCGTGCAGTCCCGCACCGCCGCGAACAAGTTGGCAACGGGGTGAAGCGAGTGATGAAGCGAGTTGCGAAGTGTTGGTGTTTGCTTATGGTTTTGGCGCTTTGCGCAATGCCGCTCCGCGCGCAACAAACTTCAGTTTCCTCCTCTTCTCCTCCTTCCGCTCCTTCTTCCCCTAGCGCCGTACAACCGGACAATGCAAAAGCTTTGAACGACAAGCTGGCGGATTTGGACAAGCGCGTGACGGCGGCGCAATCCTCCGGCGACAACGCGTGGATGCTCTTGTGCGCGGCGCTCGTGCTGATGATGACGGGGCCGGGATTGGCGCTGTTTTACGGCGGACTGGTGCGGCGCAAAAACACGCTCGCGATCATGATGCAAAGCTTCGCGATGATGGGCCTCATCACCGTGCTGTGGGCGCTCGTCGGATACAGCTTGTGTTTCGGCGGAAGCGGGCCGGTGATCGGCGATTTTAGCCACGCCTTTTTGCGCGGCGTCGGCGTCGATCCGAATCCGGATTACGCGGGAACGATTCCGCAACTGACGTTCATGGTATACCAGTTGATGTTCGCGGTGATTACGCCGGCATTGATCACCGGCGCGACGGCGGAGCGCATGAAGTTCAGCGGCACGGTGCTCTTCATGACGTTGTGGTTTTTGATCGTGTACGCGCCGCTCGCGCACATGGTTTGGGGCAAGGGCGGATTTTTGAATGCGTCGCTCGGCGGAAAATTTCCGACGCTCGATTTTGCCGGCGGCACCGTCGTGCATATTTCGTCCGGCGTGTCCGCGCTGGTTTGCGCGTTGTACATGGGCAAGCGCACGGGATTTCCGAAGCAGCCGATGCCGCCGCACAGCCTGGTGCTGAGTTTTATCGGCGCGTGTTTGTTGTGGGTCGGATGGTTTGGATTCAACGCGGGCAGCGCGCTGGCGGCGGGCGGTTTGGCTTCGAGCGCGTTTGTGGCCACGCATTTCGGCGCGGCGGCGGCGGCCTGCGGCTGGAGCGTGGCGGAGTGGATCAAGAACGGAAAGGCGAGCGCGCTCGGCGCGATTTCCGGCGCGGTGGCGGGGCTCGTTGCGATTACGCCCGCGGCGGGATTTGTCGGCCCGATGCCCGCGCTCGCGATTGGCCTTGTGGCCGGCGTGTTCTGCTACCTGATGGTTACGCGCGTTAAAGCCATCTTCGGTTATGATGACGCACTGGATGCTTTTGGCGTGCACGGCGCGGGCGGAACGATTGGCGCGCTGTTGACCGGCGTTTTTGCGCAACAATTGATCAATCCGATTTTTGGCGCGGGAAAACCGGTGGGCGGCCTCGACGGCCACTGGGGCCAGATCGGCAATCAGCTGGTGGGGATTGCGATCGCGTGGGGATTCGCGCTGGTGGGCACGATCGCGATCCTGAAGATTACAGATCTGGTGACCGGATTCCGCGTGACCGAAGAACAGGAAGTGGAAGGATTGGACATTACGCAACATGGCGAAGAAGCGTACTACCTGGATTCGTAGAGCGGAGAAGAACGCTGCTGGGGAAAAAGAGGCCGGAGCGAAACGTTCATGATGAAACTGGAAGCGATCATTCAGCCGTCGCGGTTTGAATCCGTGAAAGACGCACTGCGCGAAGCGGGAATCGAAGGAATGACCGTGACGGAAGTGCGCGGGCACGGGCGGCAGAAGGGCCACACGGAGGTGTATCGCGGACGCGAATACACGGTGGACCTGCTGCCAAAAATAAAATTGGAAATGGTGCTGCCGGACAAGCTGGTGAACACGGTGGTGGACACGATTTTAAAGACAGCCAAGACAGGAAAGATTGGCGACGGTAAGATATTCCTTACGAGGGTGGACGAAGCCATCCGGATTCGCAACGAGGAGCGCGGGGAAAGCGCGCTTTAGAATCCGTGACCTCCGCCGCGCGCCCAGGTCTCCTACCGGAGAACCACCCCACAAAACCAATGGCAGGCCCTGCTACACCACTATCCGTGCTCGGCGCACAATGCGAGGACGAACGAGCGCGCATCCGCAAGAATTTTGAACACGGAGCGGGCGCGAAGGCGACGCTGCTGGCGCTGTGCGAGCTGGCGGACCGCACCCTGCAACTGGTGTTCAAAGACGTGCTGAAGCTGCACGAATCGCCGGCGGATGGATTGAGCTTGCTGGCGCTGGGCGGATACGGGCGGCGAATGCTGTTTCCTTTTTCCGATCTGGACATTTTGTTTCTTTTTGCCAACGACAAAACCGAGGAAGAGTTTCGCCCGCTGATTTCGGAATTTTCGCGCACGATGTGGGATTTGGGTTTTCGCGTAAGCTCGGCGGGCCGCACGATCGACGAATGCAAACGCATTGAAGAAGACAACGCGGAATTTCACCTGGCGCTGCTCGATCGCCGATTCCTCGATGGCGACGCCGCGCTTTTTGAAAAGCTGGACCAGAGAATTCTGCCGCCGTCGGAACGAACGGCGCGGCCGTTTCTTTTTTCGCAGTTGCACCGGCTGACGAAGGAACGGCTTGGACGCTACGGCAACACGATTTTTCACCTGGAGCCGAACGTGAAAGAGGCGCCAGGGGGATTGCGCGATTATCAAGCGGCGTACTGGCTGCGGCAGATCATGGGCGACCGGAAGGATTTGCGCGGATCGAGCGCGGCGGAAGAGCAGCTGGCGGCGGATGCGGTGGAGTTTCTGAGTTCGATCCGATGCTTCCTGCATTACAGCAATGCGCGGAACGACAACGCGCTGACGTACGAATCGCAGGCGGAAGCGGCCGAGAAATCGCTTGGGATGAGGGGCAGCGCGCAACGAAGCGCGGCGGAGTGGATGCGGATTTATTTTCGGCATGCGCGGACGCTGAACCGCCAATTGCTGCGCTACATGGATCAAAAGATGGCTGCTCCCACGAGTTTGCGCGAGCGTTTTTTCTCCGCGGCGCGAAGCGTGACGAAGACGCCGCCGCCGGTGACGGGCGATTTTGCGGTTCGCGGCGGACAGATCGAAGTGCTGAATCAACAGGCGCTTTCGGACCGCACGATCATGTATGCGATGTTTGCGGAAGCGGCGAGGACGGGAACGCCGCTGGGACGCGAAGCGGAGCGCAGCATTTCGTACGTGATGACGCATTCGGAATTGCCGGTGCTGAACCAGGCGATCGAGTGGGAGACGCTGAAAGAGATTCTGGCGGGAGATTTTCCCGGCGTGGCGCTGCGGCCGATGCACCGGCTGGGATTGCTGATGGAAATTTTGCCGGAGTTTCGCGCGATCGATTCGCTGGTGGTGCGGGATTTCTATCATCGCTACACGGTGGATGAACATTCGCTGCGCACGATCGAACATTTGCAAGAGCTGGCGGAGCCGCCGGATGAGCGCGGCGTTTCCTTTGCGCCGCTGTGGAAGACGCTGGACCGGCGCGACCTGCTGATTTTTGCTTTGCTGCTGCACGACACGGGCAAAGGCATGCCGACGGACAATCACGTGCAGGGGAGCCTCGAAGCGCTGGAGACGGCGGCGCGGCGGTTGGGGCTTTCCGCGGAGGAAGAGGCGGAAGTTCATTTTCTGATCGAGCAGCACCTGGCGATGTCCGCGACGGTGCAGCGGCGCGATATTTTCGATCCTTCGATCGTTTCGGGATTTGCAGAGAGCGTAAACACGCTGGAAAGATTGCAGCGGCTGACGCTGCTGACGTACGCGGACATTCATGCGGTGAACCCCGAAGCGCTGACGCCGTGGAAAGCGGAAATGCTGTGGCAGCTATTTGTGGCGACGTCGAATCACTTCAGCCGGACGCTGGACCGCAACCGGCTGCACGCATCGGATGAAAAATCGATGCTGGAGCAAGTGCTGGCGCTCGAGAAAAATGCGAAGCAATCCGACATCGAACGATTCCTCGAAGGTTTCCCGCGGCGATACCTGGCGGTGCATTCGGCGGCGGAGATTGCGCGGCATTTTGCGCTTTATCAGAAATTGGGCGCGGCGCCGCTGCAAACGGAGCTGACGGCGGAGCGGCACGGATTTTCGCTGACGCTGCTGACGGCGGACCGGCCGGCGCTGTTTTCGACGATTTCCGGCGTGCTGGCCGCGTGGGGCATGAACATTATTAAGGCGGATGCGTTCGCGAACGCGGCAGGCGTGGTGCTGGATACTTTTCATTTTACGGACATGCACCGCACGCTGGAATTGAATCCGACGGAAAACGATCGCTTCCTAAAAAGTTTGCATGACGTGCTGCAGAACAAGGCGGCGCTGGAGCCGCTGCTGCAAAGCCGCGACACGGCGAGCCGCGCGCGTCCGCCGAAGGTGGCGATTCAGACGCGGCTCAGCTTTGACGATTCGGCTTCGGCGCACAGCACGCTGCTGGAAGTGATTGTGCAGGACCGTCCTGGATTGCTGTATGACATGGGCTCGGCGCTGGCGCGATTGGCATGCAACATTGAAGTGGCGCTGATCGATACGGAAGGCCAGAAGGCGATTGACGTTTTCTACCTGACGGCGCAAGGGAAGAAATTGACGGCGCAGAAACAGGATTTGCTGCGCGAAGTGCTGCAGGGCACGCTGGGTTAGATCGAGGAATTGCAGGCGCTAGATTATAAAGTAGATAGCCACCCTCCTCCCCTGTTTTGCGTAAGTGTTGATTCTAAGCAGGATAAAGCGATTTGTTTTGATACACATCCACAAGTGTTGATTTTAAGAGACTTACGTTTGATGAGATTTTTTCGTTACTAGAAAATAAGAAAGTGGCAGAGGCCCGGTAGGTGACATGATTTGCGGCAAAGAGACAAGAGCGGACCCACGCTTTCAAAAACCGAAAGCGTAATCTGCCCCTACTTGCTTACGCATTCGCTTTTTGGTGATTCCGATTATGCCTGCCACCCGCCTTTTCAGAGCCACAGTTGGGGCACTGCATAGCACCATTCGGCCAGCGGATTTCGACCATAAAGGCGCGCCAATTCTCGAAATTGGCGAAGTATTGGATAGCTTCTTGGAGGGTTGTGGCCGTGTTCACGGTGACCGAAGCATGTTCTAATTGTTCCTATATGTCAAGGGCATTCTGAACTATTTTGGTACCATCGCAACGCCGACGGGTTGTTCAGATGAACAGTGGAAAAAATGTTGAAATTGTCCTGTGAAAGGTTCAGAAGTGTGTTATATTAGGAAAAGGTGGCGGGTTGCTCGTTTGGAACATTAACAACCCGCCGAACCAAGAAAGGAGCTGGTGAGCGTGAGACAGGCAAAGCCCTAAGTAGCGGTTGCAGCCGCTACAGGGCGAGGGGTTCGGGAAACCGAGCCCCTTAAATGCCTGCCTGCATTTTAGCACACAAGATAACAATATGGCCGAAAACCTAGACATTAGGAACATGCTGGAACAATTGCGTGCTCGGCGCGACAACTTGACCGCAGCTATCGAGGGATTGGAGCGGGTTCTAGGTGAAGAGCCTTTTACTAGTTCTGCTGCCATTTCCCCTATAACGCGCCAGCAAAATCGTGACGCTGAGATAGAGCACGATACATTTGTTGGAATGAGCGTCGCCGATGCGACCGCGCGATACTTGAACATGGTTGGGCGACCTGCACGCAGCCTAGAGGAAATCTATAACGCCCTGACAAAAGGGGGCCTCAAATCAAACCAAGGCACAATGCAAACATTGCTGAGCCGTTCTCATAACGGGCCTAATCCCGTCGTACGGCGGGCCGGACGAGGTACATGGGGATTGCCGGAATGGTATGCGGCGCGAACCTAGACCGAGGCCTTTTTGTGGCTCTAGGCTCTTGTGTTGCACCAAAAATGTGCAACTATGGCTAGTGTACGAGTTTCTGGCGTGTTATTATGCGCCTGAAAGCAACAACGCCTCACCTTGAGCAAGTGAGGCGTTGAGTCCCGTGCTGATGACGGGGGATAGTGGAACCTTAACAGCCACTATCTTAGGCACTCAGTGCCTCCCCGTCAACAGCAATTCTATTAACCAGCGGGACACACAGTAAGGGTGTGTCCACGCATAGCAATCCTCTTTGACGAGGAAGAAAGGTGGCTATATGCCATTTGCAATGAGTAGTGGTATCACTTTTAGTGAGCTTGGGATTGCAAAATATGCGCCGCGTGAATCTGGTGTATATGGAATCTATAACAATTCCGAGTGGATTTATATTGGAGAGGCTCAGGACATAGAGGCCCGTCTGTATGAGCACATCCGCTCACAATCAGACCAAGGCCCTCGCATCTTGCGCCGCAATCCAACCAGCTTCATTTTTGAACGATGTGATGCTCGTACTCGTTCGATGAGGGAAGCTCAGCTAATTCGCGAATTTCGTCCAGTTTGCAATTTGACGTAGAACCAACACCGTCTATTGATCCCGTTAGGCGGTGAAAATATATGTCCAGCCCATTGACTGAGATAATTGTGAACAATTCTCCTTGCCTCACGGTTATCTCAGCGTTGGCTGTGACACTCCGATAGTTACAATCACGTACCAATCCTGGTATTCCGGCAAGATTGAATATCCCGCCAAAGAGAAGCCGAATAAAAATCCTAATCCGACTGAATATTACTCCCAGAATTGTCATACCCCTCTTAGTCATAAACATTAGCGTTGGTCGCTGCATTAGTCAGCGCAATACGAGGCTCACTGTATCCAAAGGCCAAACTAGCCGTTGTTCTGAATAGCACCCCACCAATAGTCGGTCAGCTATATTATTGCCTTTGTAGGTGTTCATTCTAATGGATTTAGGCCAGAAGCATTGGATTTAGCGGCTGCGGAAAATAAAAAAGCGGCAGGTTGGTTGCCGCGGGAAGTGCTCACAAGAGTGACTAAGGGAAAGTGTACCACTGGTTGAAGGAAAAAGCAAGCGAAATCGGCGCTAGGCAGCCTGAGGCGATTCTCGGGCGGAAATCCCTCACAATTCGAGGACGGGCCGCCCTCCTTCCATCAAAAACAGGGCGAAGTCCGTGGCGAGCGGCTCGGCGGCAAGCTGACGCATCATCAGCGCGACTTGACCCCGGTGGTAAGTGGAATGATTCGCCAAATGTTGCATGAGGTGCGCCAGACTGATTTGTGCTGCGCGAAGAGGAAGCATCCTTCCCAAGGATTCGTTTGTCAGGCGCTTCACAAATTCGACTTGTTCTTTCTCCACTTCCGCCCACCTTGACTGCACCGCAGCGAAGTCAGGGAACGCATTCGGATCAAGTTGCGCCCAGTGCCGCGTCCAGAAATCCCCGACGAAGGTGGGGCCGGGGGAGGGTTCCTTCCAACACTTTAGCCAACCCCACTCGCCGCCAATGATGTGCACGAGCGTATCGCGCACAGAACGCAAGCTGCCGCCCAGATCACGCGTGAACTCCTCTGCGTCGAGAGTGGAGGCCGCTTGCAAAACCCTGTTGTTCGCCCAGCGGTCGTATTCGTAGAGAAGCTGAATGTCATCTTTAGTCATGGTGGTGGCCGGCCTCTGCTGCGGGCAATTTTACCTTGCCGCGGGCATTCGGCGAGACTCTGCATGCGGTCGTTTCTGGCACGTTGGTGATGGTGACCGAGTTACGGGCGAACCGGAAGTAATCCTCAAGTCGTGATCAACGCAGTACTGGAAACTGACCACTTCGCGGAACGGAATGGGAACTTGGGGCGGGAATCGTGGTAGATAGAGGTATGGCTGGGGCAAGGACAATGCGGAGATGGGTTGCGGTTTGTGGCGCGGCGGGAGTTTTTGTTTTTTGTGTGCGGGCGCAGGAGACTGGCGGGGGTTCCGGGTGGAAGCGTGTGTCAGAGACGCCGGTGCTGGCGCCGCGCGGAGATGGGTGGGAGGGCGCGGAGAAGATAGGTCTCTCCATGGCGCGGCCCGGCGTTCAGAAACCGAACGCGGGAAAAGGCCGGGCCGCTGCGGTCGAGATGACGGGTTTTGGTGTCGAGAAGAGTTGAAAAGTTGAAAGTTGACAGTTGAAAGTTGAAAGTTCAGAGTAAAAAGCGGATTCCGAATCGTGCAAATAGCGTGGAAGGTTGAAAGGGCGCGGAGAAGAAGAGAGAGGCTTAGGTCGATGACTGGTTTTTTTGGTTGGCGATTGATGGCGATTGTGGCTTTGGTTTACGTTGCGGATGTAGGAAAAGCGGCGTCTAGCCGCTATCTCATAAATGGCCAAGCAATGCGGAAGTTGTTTCTTCAGGGGCTGAAGCCCTCCTTTTCCTCGCCTCACCGTGGGGGCTAAAAGCCCCCGCCTCCTAAAGAACCTACCTCCTAAAGAACCCACGTCATAAAGGCTAAACCTCCTAAAGAACCCACGTCATAAAGGTTAAACCTCCTAAAGCCGCCACATCCTAAAGAACCCACTTCTTAAAGCCTGCACTTCTTAAAGCCCCCACGTCCTAAAGAACCATTTATGAGATGACTTCGAGCCGCCGCACTCCAAAAAAAAAAGAAAAACCCTGGACCGCGGGGTGAGGCGGCCCAGGGCTTTGTTGTCTAAAACCGGAAGCTGCGCCAGCAGCGGTCCGATTTTAGTTGGGGTTAAGGAAGAAAGTAGCGGAACGAAGTGAAGACCATGTTGTCGATGCCTTTTGGTTGCGCACCGACGTTGGCCGGGTTGTTGTTGTTGCCGCTCCAGGTATTCTTCACGAGGTACGAATACTGCGCGCCCCACTGGAGCGTGCCGCGATTGCCCTTGTAGAAGCGGTGCCAGAAGCCGATGGTGCCTTCTTGAACGTTGCGAAGGTCGCCGTTGCAGGTGGCGCCGGTGCCGGGTGCGCCCACGCCGGCCGGAAGAGTTTCGGTGCCGCAGCCGGAGTTGTTGAAGAAAGGCGAACCGTAACCGACGCTGCTCGGGGTTGCGGCTCCCACGGGTGTGGTGTTGTACCAGGCGCGGAAGGCGTACTCGACACCGTAGTTCAAATAGACGTCGAGTTTGGGATTGGGATGGAGTTCGAGGGTGCCGAGGAACTGGCCGCCGCGAATCGGAGCGAGGGTGCCATCGGGCCGAGCGGTGACGTCGGCAAGCTGCGCGGAGCCATACCGGCCGATGCCGTCGCCGCCGAGGAAGTGGATGCCGAAGTCTCCGTATTTGCCGAGGACCGGAGCGCGAAGATTGGCGCCGATGCCGCCGCCGGAGCGCGAATCGTTGAATGCGCCATTCGTGGAAGGACCAGTCGATCCGTCAAACGCACAAGTCGCGCCTGCGGCGATGCCTCCGCAGGGAAACACGCGATCGCGGAAGCGGCTGACGACGCCGAAGAGTTCGTAGTGGCCCCAGCCTGGATCGAGAGCGGCCTTGACGATGAAGTCGGGCGATTGGTTGAGGGTGTAGCCGGTGGCGTCGGTGGCGTTGAAGAGACCGCCGCCCGCACCGGGAGCGTTGAAGAAGAACCGACCGTTGGGAACGCCGCGGCCACCGAAAGTGGTCTGCGGACCTTCGACACCGAAGGCGAGGACGAGTTTGTCGTCGGCAAAAGTTTTGGCGACGCGGAAGCCGAACTGGCGCGCCCAGGAGAAGCCGACGTTATATTGCGCGTCGATGGTGGGAGGCGGGGCTTCGGTACGATTCTGAACGCCCTTCTTGGTTTCCGTGACGAGGCTCCACATCTGGCCGCCGGTGAAGGACCAGCCGCTGTCGAGGGAGGCTTGTCCCCAGAACTGGCGCTGGCGCAAGGTGTAGCTGTTGCTTTGGCGGTTGTTGGAACTGGCGCCGGCGGAGAGGAAGTCCGTTTCGTAGTAACCGGTGAACTTGGCGTGATCGAGCTTGCCTTCGGCGAGCATGGAGATGCGCGACTGGCGGCCCGAAGCGTTGAATTCGGATTGCTTGCTCAAGGAGTTGCCGGGAAAAGGGATGCCGGTGAACGGCGTGTTGACGTCGGCGCTTGCGGCGTGAGTGCGATAAACGGTTTCGGCCGCGAAGTACCCGCCGGGAGTGAGCGTGATGCCCTTGATGTGGATCGAAGTGGGCGATTCTTCGCCTTTCGGCTTATCCTGCGCCGCTTCGGTGGATGCGCCCGGCTCGGGGCGGATCGCGGTGGCCATATCGGCCGTTACAACATGAACGGTTGAAGGGACGGCGGAAGAGGCCGCGGCCGGAGCGGCGGCGGAAACTTCCGATTTGTGAGCGGAACTGAGCTGTTCGCGGAGCAGCTCAAGCTGCTTTTGCTGTTCGGCGAGTTGCTGCGACTGTTCGCGCATCAACTGGCGCAATTCTTCGATCTCTTCGCGATAGTCCGTTGCCGGCTTTGCGGCGCCGGACTTGTTGGTTTCCGATTTTGCGGCTGGCGCAGCGGGCTTGGTGTCCGTTGCAGCCGCGGGGGAAGCCTTAGCGGCCGAGTCTCCAGTATTTGAATCGTCTGCGCGAAGCGGCCCGCAGGCCAAGAGCGCGCAGATGAGCAATGCAGACAGCATCCTACCCATTCGATCCTCCCTATAACATTTGCGAATAACAACACCCCGGATGAAACAGATGGCCTATTCAGGCTAATGCAAGAAAGAGATACGGATAGAAATTAGCAAACCGAACGTGAACAACTACTTACTGGGATGTTGCGGAATTGTTAAAAGTGGACGAACGATGGATCGGCCGCAGGAATCGATGCGGTAAGTGCTTTGTTTGCAGAGAGTAGAAGAATTGTGAATGCGGGTTGAAAATGTAAATGAACTGTAACAATGCGAATCGAGGAAGCGTTTTTCGATGGTGCAGGAGCGTTTTTTGCTTGCGCTCGGCGGAGGCGTTGGGAATTGCGATGTGCGGAGGAGAGAGGAAAATCGAACGGCGAACGGGTGAGTGCGTCGCTTGAGGAGTTGATTTTGCGGGAGAGGCTCGGAGCGATTTTTCGTCATGATTCGGTTGCGCTGAGCTGGCGGCGCGGGTCAACGAGCAACCAAGCCAACGCACCGACGACGCAAAGGAACGCGGCGACGAGGAAGGATGTTGTCCATCCGAAGCGCGCGGCGATCCAGGGAGTTGAGACGGCGGTGATCATTCCACCGATCTGATTGCCCATGTTCATGAAACCGGAGACGCTACCGGCCGAGGCGCCGCCGATATCGGCTGTGACCGACCAAAAGCTGCTTTGGGAAAGATAGAGCGCACCGGCGCCGCCCGCGAGAACGAATACGGCAAGCTGCGTGTTTTGCGCACGCGAACCGACGATGAGAAAAATCGCCGCGAGAGCGAGCGCGAAGACGGCAATACTGCAGCGGCCGGCGCGCGGACCCCATTTTTTCGCCAAAGCGTCGTTCACCCATCCACCGGCGAGCGAGCAGACTGCCATGGCGAGGAAAGGCAAGGTGGAGTAGAAGGCGTTCGACTTGGGATTGAGGCCGCGCACGTCCGCGAGATAGATGTAAAACCAATTGAAGAAGATCCAAGCAACGTAGCCGTAGGTGAAATAGCTGAGCGTGACGGCAAGAACTTCCCTGCTTTGCAGCATGCGCTTCCAGGAAACGAGCTTTGGCGTTGGAGCGGAATTCGAAGCGGGAAGGCCGGACTTGATTTTCGAAAGTTCGGCGGGAGAAACGCGCGAGTGCTCTTGCGGAGAATTTCGCGCGATGAAGTACCAGATTGAGCCGACGAGCAGGCCGAGCACGGCGCAGACGAGGAACGAAACGCGCCAGCCGAAGCGCAACATGATGAACGCGATGAGTGGCGGCGTGAATCCGGCGCCGACGCCGACGCCGGAGAAGATCAAGCCGTTGGCGAGTCCGCGTTCGGAGGTGGGAATCCAACGGGCGACAAATTGATTGGAGGCGGGATACATGACGGCTTCGCCCGCGCCAAGTGCAAATCGCAAAGACATGAAAGCGAGCAACGCAAAGCGGAAACCGCCGGGAACGACGACGGTGAGCGCGGAAAAAAGTCCCCACCAAAGAACGGCGAGAGCGAGAATGCGACGCGCGCCGAGTTTGTCGGCAAGCCTGCCGCCGGGCGTCTGAAACAAGGCGTAACCCGCGAGGAAGGCGCTGAAAATCCAGCCGAGTTGGATTTTTGTGAGGTGAAACTCGGCCGTCAGAAGAGTTCCGGCAATGGAGATGTTTACGCGGTCGAGATAAGCGACGGCGCTGAGGACGAACAGCCAGGAAATGAGCAGCCAGCGAATGCGAGTCGTTTTTTCGACGGTCAAGCGCGCTCCTCGGTTCGAATGCGATGCGATCGGGAAGGTTGCGTCAGGCCGAGTGTGCTTTAAATAATTTGACCAGTTCGGCGGCGACGATTTTATCTTCGCCGGGCTTGAGCATGAAAGAGTTCAGCGAGAGGGCTTCGCCGTGTTCGCCGGTGGAAAGGACGATGGAAGGCTTGCCATCGCGGAGAGCCTTGCCGACTTCGCGCGGAGTGAGTTTAATTTTGTTCGCGTCCCACTTGATGCGCATGTGCGGGACGTGATTTGCAATTTCCAAGGGTGGATAAGACGTGGTCACGGTGGGGATTTTCGTGAGTTGCGACGAAATGTATTCGAGGCGGCGCTGCCATTCCTTGTTCAAGGATTCGTGGTCGTCTTGCAAGAACAATTCCACCGCCTTCACCATGCCGACGATTTCTTCCTTGCCGACTTTCTGGCTGCGGCCGATGGTGTCTTCGTGCGGACTGTTGTTGAGAAAAGCGTTGGCGACGAGCTCTCTTTTGCCGATGAGGAGGCCGGCGCACTGCGGGCCGCGAATGGCTTTGCCGCCGCTGAAGGCAATCAGGTCGTAACCCATGTTGGCGTAGTCCCAAAGGTGCGAAACGGGAGGCGTGTCGGCGGCGGCGTCGATGAAGGCGGGCAGATTGTTTTCGTGAGCGAGCTTGAGCCATTCTTCCACCTTGATTTGGCCTTCGTCGTTCGCGAAGTTGGAAAAATGCATCATTGCGGTTTGCGGATTGACGGCTTTTTTCACGTCGTCCGCAGTTTCGACGACGACGAGTTTGACGCCGGTATTGCGCAATTGATGATCGAAAGGATTGCGATGTGATTTCTGAATGATGACTTCGCTTTTCATGCCGGTGAGATCGGGAATCTGTTCGATGAATTTCGGATTGTTTCCGGTGAGAATGCCGGCGAGGCCGGACTGCATGGCGGCAGCGGCGCCGCTGGTGACGAGCGCCGTGTAGCCTTCGGGGAGCTTCAACATTTCGGCGATGCGCTTGCCGGCCGCGACTTCGAGGTCTGGAATGCTGCAGAAATGTTTTCCACCGAGCGCCATCACGGCTTCGACTTCGGGACGCGGCAAGGAACCGCCGAGCACGGTCATTGTTCCCTGGCCGTTGATGACGGTGGAGATGCCGAGCTCTTCGTAGACGTTACCGGTGGAGCCGAAGCCGGTGAGTTTTGCGCCCGCGGCGGGAGCTGAACTGGACGGCGCGGCGAATGCCTTGATGGGACTGAGCACCGCGGCCGACATGGCACTGAGCATGCCGAGAAAAGTTCTGCGATTTGATTGCTCTTTGAACGACATCGAACTATGCCCCCTTCTTGACAACCGCGGCGATGCAATTGATTTCCACGAGCGATTCGCCGGGAAGGCCGGCGACGGCGACGGTGGTGCGGGCCGGACCTCCGTTTGGAAAATATGTTTTGAAGACGGAATTCATTCCGTCGTAGTAATCGAGCTTGGCGAGAAAGACGGTGAGTTGAAGAATGCTGTCCATGGTGCCGCCGCCGGCTTCGACGACGGCTTTGACGCCGTCCATGACCATCTTGGTGTGCATTTCGATGGTGGGAGTTTTTCCGGCGTCGGATTTGTCGCCGCGCGAGTGCGCGCCTTGTCCGGCGATGTAAATCAAGCCGTTGTGAACGATGAGCGGAGTGATGAATCCCTTTCCGTCGGAGGGCTTGCCGTTGCCGTCGAGCTTTTGCACGCCGCCGGGCGCCTGTTCGCCGGGCGCCGGAGAGGCAGCGGCGACTCCCGCGAGGCCGAACGCCGAGAAAAGCGCGGCCAACCTTGCTGCGAATCCACGACGCGTCGTTTGATTGGAAAACATGTCCGATTCTCCTTTTCGTTGTGATTCTTCGAAATTTGCGTTTCCTAGGGCAAAGCAAAACTAAAAACGTCGCTTCCGGCGGCGATGGCCACGTACTGCTTGCCATTCACGGCATAGCACATGGGGGAAGCGTGCAGGGACTGACCGGTATTGAAATGCCAGAGCGGCGTTCCGGTTTTTGCGTCGACGGCTTCGAACGATTCGGAGTTGTCGCCGAAAAAAACCAGCCCGGAGGCGGTCGTCATGGTGCCGGCGGCGGACCAACGGCCGTTTGACTGCGGATAGCGCCAGCGAATTGTGGCGGTATCGAGATCGAAGGCGAGCAAATTTTTTTGGCCGTGCTCGCCCGGAGGATGACGGGAGCCGGTGCCGTAAAACGTTTCGCCCTCCTTGAATTTTTGCGGGCCGGAAAAAAAGACGGTGCATTCTTCCTGGGAGAGGAAAAATAAAGTGTGCGTCTCGGGATAAAAAGAGGGCGAGAACCAGTTGGTTGCGCCGGAAAAGCCGGGACACACTTTCGTGCCTTCGGGCGTGGGCCTGGCGCTGTCTTTATCGATGATTGGACGGCCTTTTGCGTCGATGCCTTTGGCCCAGTTTAATTTCTCGGCAAATCGAGTTGCGGTGAGAAATTCGCCGGTTACGCGATCCAAGACGTAGACGAAGCCGTTCCGGTTGGCTTCGACGAGCAGCTTGCGCGGTTTGCCATGATAGTCCGCGTCCACCAATACCGCGGTTTCCGTTGCGTCGTAATCGTAGAGGTCGTGCGGCGTGAACTGGAAATACCATTTCAATTTGCCGGTGTCGGCGTCGAGCGCAACCACACTGCAGGTGTAGAGGTCGTCGCCCGGCCGCGGCTCGCCGTTAAAATCGGGAGTGGCATTGCTGGTGCCCCAGAAGACGGTGTTCAGTTCGGGATCGTACGTTCCGGGCATCCAGGTGGTGCCGCCGCCGTGGAGATACAGGTCGCCGGGCCAGCTTTCTGAACCGGGTTCGCCGGGGCCGGGAATCGTCCAAAAACGCCAGAGCATTTTTCCGGAGATTGCGTCATACGCGGCGAGAAATCCGCGCACGCCGTCGTCGCCGCCGGAAGTTCCGACAAGAACTTTTCCGTTGATGACCAAGGGAGCGCTGGTCGCGCCGTAATTTTTATTCCAATCCGCGTACGCAACGTCCCATAGAAGATTTCCGGAACGGGCGTCGAGACAAAGCAAGTGGGCATTGTCGGTGTTCATGAAAACGCGCGTTCCCCACACGCCGACGCCGCGATTGTGGTGACTCGAAGCGTCGTCAATGAGGCCTTCGGTGATGGGCCGCGCATAGTGCCAGATGGTGCGGCCGGTGCGCGCGTCGACGGCAAACGCATCGTTCGCGACAGTGATGAACATGACGCCATTGACGACAACGGGCGTGACTTCGAGAGCGTCCGACTTGGAGGCGTGGAAAGTCCATTGCGCGCGGAGTTGCTGCACGTTGGAAGGAGTGATTTCGTTCAGGCTCGAGAAACGGCGACCGGAGTAATCGCCGTTGTAGGAAGGCCAATTCGCGGCGACGGGCGCGACGAGCAAGTCTCCGCGCGTGACATCGATTACCGCGGAGACGGGTGCATCGACCGGCGACTGCGCACGCGCGGCGGGCGGCAGCAATGCGGCCAGAAAGAAAAAGACCAACGTCGAACTGTGCCGCAAATGATTCAATTTCTTCTCCGCGCTTTAAAAAGCCTTGCTACATTTCTTACTTCTCTTACTTCCGTTGCAGAACTCGATCAACGAAACGTTGCGGCGATTGCCGCACGGGAAAGCGCTTCAGGCGCTCTGCCCGCGGGTCGATCCGGGATATTTCGAATCTGGGCGGCCTCCGCGCCTTGATACCCCAACTCGCGCGAAATACGAAGGCCCGCTTCCTGGATCAACGGCGCGAGTTGCCGCAAGCGCGGCACGGCCATGCGCACGGCGGGCGCCGTCAAACTGAGGCTGGCGTTGACGGCTCCGGTGTGATCCCAGATCGGCGCGGCGACGCAGCGAATGTGCGGCTCGTGCTCTTCCAAATCAAACGCATGGCCGGCCTTGCGCACGCGAATCAAATGCTGATCGAGCTCTTGCCGGCTGGCAATGGTGTTCGGCGTTAAGCGGCGCGGCTCAATCTGGCCGAGAATGTCCTGGCGTTCGGCTTGCGGCATATACGCCAACAAAACCTTTCCCACCGCGGTGCAATACAGCGGAACCAGCGCGCCAATTCGCGAAAAAATACGCAGGTGTTCGGGCGAGTCCAGTTTTTCAACGTAAACGGCCGTGGCGCCCTGGCGCACCGTCAAATGAATCGTTTCGCGCGTATGCTGATTGAGCGCGTGCAAATAGGGCAGGCTGAGCCGGCGAATATCCAACTGCGCCAACGCGGCCTGGCCGATGGAGAAGCACGCGATGCCGAGATGATATTTTCCGCGGACGCCGCAATCGAGAAAGCCGGCTTCTTCGAGGTTTACGAGGAATCGATGCACCGTGCTGACCGGCAAGCCGGAAAGCCTGGTCACCTCGGTTGCGGAAAGGCCATCGGGGGCCTGCGCGAACAGGCCGAGCAGACGGAGGCAACGCTGGACGGACGTGATGTTGTAGGTTCGCTTTGGTGAAATGGCCATTTCGCGCCGCCTTCCAGCAACTCAAAGTCTTCCAAATTTACCGACCGCTTCCTGAAGCGACTTGAACTTTTCGATGAACGGATACATCGAATGTTCCTTGAAATCCATTTGCTGGGCGAGCGCCAGAATTTCTGCGGCTTTGGCGCGCGGCACAACGACGACGCCATCGGCGTCCGCGGCCACAATGTCGCCGGGTTGCACCTTCACGCCGTCGCAGGTGAGCGGGATGTTCGCGCCGGCAAATTTGTAATGCCCGATTGACGTGGAAGGCACGGGCCCGAGCGCGTAAACGGGAAATCCGATTCGCTTCAATTGCGCAACGTCTCGTACGCCTCCGTCCACAACGGCGCCGGCGAATCCGCGCGAATACATCGTCGTTCCCATCAGTCCGCCCATGCCGGCGATGTCCGCGCCGTCTTCGACCGTCATGACGTAGACGGAATCTTTCGCTCCACCGTCAATGGCCGCGATCATGCCCGCCAGCGCGTTGGGATCTTTGTTGCCTTCGTCTTTCTTCAGGAGAACGGTTACGGCGTAGCCGGCAAACTTTGCGGGGAAAATTGCCTGCATGCGATGGGACATGTAAATCTTTGTGCGGAGGATCTGCTCGGCCGCGTCGGAAATGGAAGCAACTTCCACATGGCGAAAGCCGTCCAGGACTGCATCGGGCGGAGACGGGGCGGAACCCTGGGCGGCGACGCGCGGGCCTTGTACCAATGCGACGACGGCGAGCAAGGCGACGGCAGCGAGAACGAGAGTGCCGGCCAGGAAACTATGCGCGGCGCGCGTGCGATCCTTCATGGCTCCCCCCAGAAACGATTTAGATGGCGCACTTTATCACTACTCTTAAATCGATTGAAAGAGGAGATTTCCGGAGGTGAAAACGCGGGCGACCGGCGTAAACTGAAACTCGGAGGCGAGTGACTCTAAATTTGAACGAGACCAGCGGCAATGCGGCATTTCTTCGTGTGAAAACCACGAAATGATTTGACACGATTGCGGTGACCTGGTGTATAGACGAGGTGCGATTCGAAGCGACCGGTGGAGATTACTGTTGACGACTTTCACAAGCCGAAAATGGCTGTTCCGGATGGGGAAAAGTGCGGTGGAGATGAAGCGCAGGGACAAACGGCTGTCTTTGGCGCTATGTGCGACGGCCCTGTTTCTGGTTTTTGGGATTGCGACACGGGGCCAAAGCAAACCCGCCACAACTTCCGCATCGAAGCAGAAAACCGCCGATGAAATGGCCGGCAAGCAAGCTTACTCCACGAATTGCGCGGGATGTCACGGGCTTGACGGAAAAGGCGGCGAGCGCGCTCCGGACATTGTGACACGGCCACAAGTGCGGCAGCTTTCCGATGTGGCGATTTTGCGCGTGCTGGAAGCGGGCGTGCCCAACACGTCGATGCCCTCGTTCCGATTTCTGGACGCAAAAACGCGGAACGAACTGGTTGCTCACCTGCGAACGTTGCAAGGCGCCACGAAGATGGCAAAGCTGCCGGGCGATGCCCGGCGCGGAAGAGAAATTTTCTTCCACAAGGGAGGATGCGCGAATTGCCACATGGTTCGCGGCGAGGGAGGATTTTTCGCGAGCGATCTGGGCGGTTACGCGCGGGGCCGATCGCAAGATTCGGTTCGCGATGCGATCGTTGCGCCGAATCGCGACCTCGATCCACGGCGCAGAACCGTTGTGGCCACGCTGACGAACGGAACATCGCTTGAAGGAATCGCGCGCAATGAAGACAATTTCTCGCTGCAACTGATCACGCCTGACGGCGCATTTCATCTTCTTTCGAAAGCATCGCTCGCAAGCCTTGCCTATCGCGATCAATCGCCGATGCCCGCCGATTACGGAGCAAAACTTTCGTCAGCGGAATTGGATGATCTGGTGAACTTTTTGTTTTCTCTGGCCGAAGAGAAGGCGGACCGAACCGCGAAAGAAGAGTCCGAAGAAGATTGAAATCGCTTGTGCCGGATAAACCGGGCGGATGTCGTTCTACTTGAAGAAAACTGCAAAAAGCAGGGGGACAATTGTGAACCGATTTCGCAAACGCTCGGCTGCATGCGGGCTGGTGATTCTTTGCATGGTGCCTCTTGTTTTTTCGAGCGCGCGAGGTCAATCCAAGGCGCGACAATTTTCGTTGACCGCGGAAAATCCGAAATTCTGGGACTTGATCGACAGCAAAGCGCGGCTTTCCCAATTCGCAACCGGATTTGGCTTTACTGAAGGGCCGGTGTGGGATGAAAAAGGATTTCTGTATGTGAGCGACGAAGAACAAAACAAGATCTACAAGGTTGCGGCAGACGGCGCCAAAGTGGAATTGATCTCACTGGGCGATCCCGATGGAAATGCCTACGACCGCAAGCTGCGATTGATTGACTGCGCAAGCGTGCTGCGCGCGATTATTGCGGTAACAGCCGACGGCAAGTACACGATCCTCGCGGATAAATTCGAGGGAAAGAAATTCAACAGTCCGAATGACGTCGTCACCGGGCCGGACGGAGCGATTTATTTCACGGACCCGACGCTCGATTTGGTGAAGGGCGAGACGCAGGAAATTCCATTCCAAGGCGTTTACCGGCTGGACGAAAAAGGAAGTGTGCGTTTACTGACGAAGGAACTGACGCAGCCAAACGGGCTGGCCTTTTCTCCCGATGGAAAGCGTTTTTACGTGGACGACAGCGAGCAACGCAACATTCGCGTGTACGACGTAACCGCCGACGGTTCGCTTTCGAACGGTCGCCTTTTCGGTTCTGAACCCGGCGCCAAGCACGATGGCGTTCCGGACGGGATGCGCGTGGATGAGGCTGGCAACATTTACGTTACCGGACCAAAAGGAATCTGGATTTGGGACGCGGGAGGAAATCACCTTGGCACGATCGAATTGCCGGAACAACCCGCGAATCTGATTTGGGGCGACAAGGATTACGGCACGCTGTACATCACGGCGACGACTTCGGTTTACAAGCTGCGGACCAAAGCGCGCGGGTTTGTGCCTTACCTGGCAAAGCCGCAAAAACAAAAATAGCGCTCGTTAATTCTGAGGATGGCTTCGGACGGCGATGAGCGACATCTGCTCGAAGTCCGGATACTGTTCGTCGTCGTTCGGTTTGCGGTCGCCGGTCGGAATCTGCTGAACGATTACGCGAGCGGGGGGAATGGCGGTGAAGAATTTACGATAGACCTTTTCGAATTGCGGCACGTCGGAAAGATCGTCGAGATAGACGGTTGTAAAAACGACCTGATCGAACTTCATCTCCGCTTCTTCGAGGTTGTCCAGCTGATTTCGCATCGTCTGATGCGCCTGATGAGAGGTTGTCGCCGCATACACGCCGGAATTGGGTCCGGGGATGAATCCGCTCTTCGCGGAACAATACAATGTATCGCCGGCAAAAACGCAGGGGCTCGCGGTGGGACTTGGCGGCATATTCTTGGGGCGAATTGCGTGGCGCTGGCTCAGGTCGCGGACGGCAACGCCGGTGTAGGCGATGTGCGCGCCGTCGGGCAGACGGGAAACTTGAATCGTTGCGCGGCCGGGAGTATTTCCAAATTCGAAGCGGCGCGCGTATTCCTTGTTCATGATGCCGGTGGGAATTTCGTGAGTTAAGTAGGGATTCACAAAAACCATGTTGGCGAGTGTTAGGCCTGCACTCTCGACGACGCTTTTCATTCGGTCGAGCGCGAAATTAACTTGCGCGTCCGGATCGTCGGGAACTTTTCCGGTGGCGGGATCTCGGCCCTGCGCTGCGGAGACGAAAAGCCGATCGTGCGTTAATACGGCCGGTGCATAGCCCATTTCCGGTTTTTCGTTTGGAAGATAAACCGGCTTAAGTCCGGTGGAATCTTGTACCGCGACGGCGGTGATCTCGAGCGGCGGCTCGGGAACTCGAGCGACGCCAAGAATGGCGCGCGCCGGCGCGGATTTCGGGAAAAAGTCCGCGAAGACTTTGTTCACTTCGGCGGAAGCGTTTATGTTTTCGAGATAAATTTGAAGATAGACGACGTGGTCCATCGTGAGTCCCGCGGATTCGACGACGGCTTTTACGTTGTCCAGAGCTTGCCGAATCTGGCCGGCGGTGTCCGCGGGCAAGCTGCCATCTGGCCGGCGCGGGCCTTGCCCCGAAACGTAAAGATAGCCATCCGCAAGAACTCCTGCAGAACTCAGTCCATTCACCGATGCAGAACTGCTTTTCGGCGCGACGGCTTTGATTTGAGCGTTTGCCGTTGTCGCGCAACAGAGGAGCAGGCCGGCGGCAAGCGATCTCATGCGGGTTTTCCTTTGCGCGCGGCGCTCAAGAGTTCGCGCAATCTTTGGCCGACAATCATTTCTTCGCCCGGCTGAATGGTCATGGAAACGAGTTCGATGTGGTTGACGCGCTGCCGCTCTTTTCGGGTGGGCTTCGCTTTCTGGATTCCTTCGCGAACGGCGGGGACGAGGCTTGGATTGTCCGCGCCGAGAACTTCGATGACGGGATCGCTCGCGCGCAATTGATTCACGCAATCTTGAATCGTGTAACCCCAGGCATCCTGATCCCAGGAAACTTTCAAAGTGGGATAGCGATTGCCGTCGTCGGGAATGTAGACGCCGGTGGTGACGCCGGGAACGGTTTCGACGAGCTTTGCGATGCGGTCCACACGCGCGTTCCATTCGTCGTAAAGTTTTTTCGGATCGATCTTCAGCCACGTTTCCACGGCGGTCAATGCGCCAATCACTTCTTCCTTGCCGACTTTCATGGGTCGGCAAACGGCGCCTTCCCATGGAGCGGAATTGCGCATGGCGGCTTCGATCAAATCTTTTCTGCCCAGAAGCACGCCGCTGCACTGCGGGCCTTGCAAGCCTTTGCCGCCGGAAAAAGTGTAGAGATCGATTTTCATCTGGGCGTACAACTTGAGGTTTTCGGCCGGCGGAATTCCCGCCGCATCGTCGAGCAGCATTGGCACATTGTGCGCTTTGGCGATGGCGAGCTGACGCGCCAGCTTTTCGCCAAGATCGGTCGTATAAATCATCGCCGTATTTTCGTTGATGGCGTTGGCAATCTCTTCCGGCGTTTCGACGAGAATGAGTTTCGCGCCGGTGAGCCGAATGGCGCTGTCAAATGCGCTTCGTCCGCCCGCCATAATCACTTCGTGCTTCATGCCGGTCGTGTCCGGCAATTGCCAGATTTTTGCCGCGTCGGTGCCCGCCATACACGCCGCTGTTGCAGCGGCCATCGATCCCGCCGCGCCGGAAGTGACCATTCCGGATTCCGCGCCCGTCAATTCGGCCAGTTTGCGGCCGGCCGCGTGCTGCAGCTCGACCATATTCACGAAAAAGTGCGAAGCCTCGGTTTGCGCGGCGCGAACTTCGGGAAATTGCAACGAGCCGCTCAGGTACGTCCACGTTCCGCGGCAATTGATGACGGTTTTCATGCCCAGTCGCGTGTAAACGTTTTCTTGCGAACCAAGGCCCATCGCCGCGGCAGATTTTACGTAAACGCTTTGCGCGGCAATCTGCGCGAGGAGCGGCGAAGCCGCCAGATACTTCATGAAGCTTCGACGGTTCGAACCCTGCGAAGCAGGCATAGGTTTCTCCTTTTTTCTCGAACTATTTTGCAAAAATCAGCGTGCCGAAATGTTCAGGCACATGATTCGGGTCGCGATTTACGACGCAAGTCGGCTGCCAGCACATAAAATGACGCTGCGGATCTTCGCCAAGTCCGTCAATGCGGTACAAATTGACGCGCCATTTTGCGCCGGGCTTGATGGCCTGCGCACTGACGGATTTCAACGGCACGCGCGCGGCCGCGTACCAAACATGGTTTTTCTCGTCGATGCGCCCTTGCCGCTGCCAGCCGGAATTCCAGTCGGCGGTGGACTTGTCGGTTCCCAAATCAATGTCCAGATCGACCCAATCGCCAGTCGGAGCAATCTCAAATTCCTTGTACCGCTTGATATTCGTCCAATCGTCACCGAGGAAAAACTCGACGACGTCGCGGTCCCACAGCTTTAGGCGATCTTTGCTGTTGTCCGCCGGGAGCCAAAGATTGAGCTCCGTGTACGGCGAGACGAAGAGGAAATAAAGATCGGTGTCGGTCCAAAACGCACGGACTTCGGTTTTGAGTTTCGGATAATCGAACTGGCGGGAA
>DATGEI010000034.1:0-33122 GCA_035310365.1 Candidatus Acidiferrum sp. | reverse complement strand
ATGTACGTGGTGACTTCAACGGAATTCGTGAGGCGGACGCGGGCAACTTTGCGGAGAGCGGAGTTCGGCTTCTTCGGCGTTTGCGTGTAGACGCGGATGCAGACTCCGCGCTTTTCCGGGCAGCCCATCAACGCGGGCGACTTCGTCTTGGTGATGACGCCCTCGCGTCCCATACGTACCAGTTGCGAAAATGTCGGCACAGTCTTCCCTCTTTGTTTGCGGACACAAATTCAGCCCGCGAATGCACGCACGTTTTGACAGCTCTCGCTTTGCGCGCACAAAAACAGCGCGAGAGCACACCAAGCTGAAAGGTGTACTGCGATTCCGGAGACCAGCAAGAAACTCCGCACGCACTCCAAGAGGAAGAACTACGCTCTTGGCATCGATTCGGAGAGGCTTACTTGGCTTTGCGGGACAGGCGTCCCATTCCGGCCGCTCTTTGCTCCCAATCCGTCTTGCAATGTTCCGGGAGTAAAGATCCTTCCAACTGCACGCGTCAAATACCCCCGACGCGCTACTGCTTGGGCCAAACTACCCCTAACGAAACACAGAGTATAGGGGAGAAATTTGCATGTGTCAAATCGCTTTCGCAGAGGGCTGAGGAAAACTTTTGTGGAAATGTGAGCATTGGCATAACGCCTGCTTGCGCCGGGTAAATCGGCCTCTGCGGCAAACGCCTGGCGAAGCCGCCTTCTGCTTAAGCAAGAGCCGTGACAAGTCACGATTGCCAAACCGGAAATATAGTTTAAGTCTTTTATTTATATATAGTTAGCTATTCAGTCTGGTCTTGCTTTTCCAAACCTTTGTCGCCAAAAGGCCACAGGTTGAAGGCCTTCAGCTCTTCATATTCGTGCTGGTCGCGAAGCATTTTGGCGGTGCGCTCCTCGGACCATGGTTCGGCGAGGCGGTCGGGGCGGTCGGCGATCCAAAACGCCGTCAGCGCCATCAGCGTGGAATTTTGCGCCAGGATGTCGGGCTTTTGCGCTTCGAGCGCGTCGGCCGCGGAGTGATGAGTGAAGGTGTACTCGGCGCCTTCCTGATTCATATTGATTCCCGGTAAACCGGCCATCGAAAAGGGCAAGGTGTCGGTGCCGGACTCGATCTTGTCGTTCACTTTCACTTTGCGAAGATTGCCGATCGATTCGGTAAAGGCTTCGACCGCGGGAATCAAATCGTTGCGGCCGCCGAGCATGAACTCCTTCACGATTCCCTGCCCTTCATCAAGGATCAGATCGCCGATGTGGTTCACCAATTCCGCTTTGTGCTGCTTCATGTACGCGAACGAACCGTCGAGGCCTTGCTCTTCTCCGGTGAAGAGAACGAAACGCAGCGTGCGGCGCGGACGCAAGCCGGCGCGCAGAATGGTGTCCGCTGCGCCGAGCGTGGCGGCGGTGCCGGAGCCGTTGTCGGTGGTGCCTTGCGAAAGATCCCACGAATCGAGATGTCCGCCGACAACGAAAATTTGTTCGGGATGTTCGCTGCCGCGAATTTCGCCGACGACGTTTGCCGTTTCGACCGGACCATTCGTGAAGGTGTTTTGCACGTTGATGTGCATGCGTGGCGTGATGCCGCGCGCGATGAGGCGCTCGAGCTGGCCCTGATCTTCGTTCGTCATGGAAACGATGGGAATCGCAAAATCGGCGTCAAAACCGAGGATTCCGGTGTGCGTCAGGTTCATGCCGGCGGAGCGCGAGCCACCCTGGCCACCAATCACGGCGACAACGCCGGCCGTCGAGAGCGTCTTCAGAAAATTTCCGAAGTCCGCGAAGATCATCATGAAATCCTTTTTCGGTTTGCCTTTGGCCTGCACCAGGACGATTTTCCCTTTTAGCCGGCCGAGATTCTTTGCCTCTTCGTCGAGGTTGAAAAGGTCGACGGGGACCACGTCGCCGTCGGCGCCACCCGCGGGCGTGGAACCGACCCAACCCATCGCGTCAACGTGCAGGGGACGAGTCATGGGCGAGAGCAGCTTCGCTTCGGCGGTGCCGCGCGTCCAGCCGCGCCAGATTGTGTATTTTTCGGTGTGAACGTTTTCAAGGCCCATCGACTTCATTTTCGCGACGGCCCATTCTTCGGATTTGCGTTCGCTGGGCGAGCCCGTGACGCGCGCGCCAATGTCGTCGCTCAATTCCGTCAGGTACTGGTAGGCGTGAGAGTTCATCATGCCTTCGCCGGCGATTTTGGTGAGAGCGGGCAGCGTGCCGTCTTCTTTCGGCCCTTTGGGCTTATTGTCGGCCGCGGCCACTCCTGCCGCGACGAGCACCGCCAGCACAACGACTCCCGGGAAAACCAGCACCTTCTTCATCCACTTTCTCCTGGCGCGTTCGCGCACACAAAGAATATCACTAGCTCTGACGCGCCATACGCGAAAGGGTTTCGCCCCCGCGTATTTGAGTCCTACGGACTTGTCGCACGGGAAACACTGCGCACCGCACAACTTTACGCCGCGATGGGCGAATCCTAAACTCAATGGGACCATCATGAATTCCTTTTGCAGACGAGTTTCCAAATGCGCCGCACTTTTTGGCTGGAGTCTATTTTTTATTGCGGGAAACGCGTTGGCGCAAGCTGTGCCGGAAACGGCTAAAGAGAAACCCGCCGCCGTTTCACAAGAAAAACCGGCTGAAACGCCGAACGCGGCGCAATTTGAACTGCTTGAAACAAAATATCGCTTCGAGACGAACGGCGATTCGCGGAAAGAAGTTCATGCGCTCGTGAAAATCAACAGCGAGCTTGGCGCGCGCCAGTTTGCGCGCCTGAATTTCGACTACAACCGCAGCTTTCAAGCCGTGGAAATTCCGCTCGTGCATATCACGCACGCGGGCGGTGGTACGGCGGACATCTTGCCCAGCGCGATCACCGACGCGCCAAATCCCGCGGTTGAGAAATTCCCTGCGTACCAGGATGTCCGCGTCAAGTCCGTGCGCGTTCTCGGCCTTCAGCCGGGCGACGTACTCGAATACCGCGTCGTGACCACGACGACGCATCATCCACTTGCACCCGATTTCTGGCTCAGCCACACCTTCGATCGAACGGGCGTAGCTTCAAAACAGATGCTTGAGCTAGATCTTCCGTCGTCAGTCGCAATTCACTTAGGAGTGAGACCGGACATTCCTTCAGCGGCTGTTGATGACATCACAACAGGGATAGAAGCCCGCCGCGTCTATCGCTGGAACTTCAGTGTGTTACCCAATGCGGAATCTCCATCTTCGCAAGCAGACATCAACTTGAGCAGTGCCTCGTCGTGGGACGCGCTAGCCGGGAAGATCAAGCTTATTCTTAAGCCTCAAGATTCCACCGTTTCAGATGCATGGAAAAAAGCCTCGGAACTTACGGACAAAATCCCCAATCAGGCACAAAAGGTGCGAGCAATTTATGATTTTGTGTCACAGGAAATTACTACCGTTGATCTTCCTGTGGGCGCGACTGGATTCCGAACACGCACGCCGGCGGACGTACTCGCAACAGGCTATGCAACATCCGAGGACAAATTTAGGTTGTTCAATAGCTTGACTGAGTACTTTGGGTCGGGTGCGGTCGCTGCTCTCACCGGCTCGATAGACCATATATCCGATCTTCCACCATGTCCGTCATTGTTCGCCGAACTCCTTATCGTGGCCCCGATTTTTACAGAGGGAGTCTCGGAAAATTACTGGACTTGGCTCGATCCAACCCTGGAAGTTGCACCGTTTGGAGCCGTGCCAGCAAAGCTGAGAGGTCGTGAGGCTGTGACCGGCCGTTTTGGCCTGTCAATGTCTCAGTCACCGTTTTCGACCGTCCCGACGAGTCTGCCGTTTCCATCGACTCAGCGAGTCAGAACCACCTCAAGCCTAAGCGCTTCTGGAACGCTCACGGCCAAAGTGACCTATAACCTACGAGGCGACAATGAATTGCTTCTACGCGTGACGTTCCATCAGACACCAACCGAAAAACAAAAAGAGATCGCGCAGTATCTCGCCCTTTCGGACGGGTTTCGTGGAAAAGTGACAAGCGTGAAGACGTCCGATCCCTACGAGACGGACAAGCCGTTCGAAGTCGAGTACGAAATTACGCAGGAGAAGTTTGTCGATTGGTCGAAGAAGCCGGTGCGCATTCCGGCGCTACTTCCCCTGCCCGGCTTGCCGGAAGCGCCGAAAAAATCTGGCGTCGATGCGAAGATTGAACTTGGCCCGCCGCTTGACGTGGAGCTGACCGGTACGCTGCGATTGCCGCCGGGCACAACCGCACAAGTGCCGCCCGGCACTTCCGTGAAACGCGATTACGCGACGTTTGCCTCGCAGTACTCGGCAAAACTGAACGTCTTGCATTTCTCACGGCGGCTGAATTTTATTGCGCCGGAACTCCCCAGCGACCGCGCGCTGGATCTGAACGCGTTTCTCCACGCCGTGCAAAACGATCAGGCGCTTCTTTTCGAACTGGAAAAGCCGGACCTTGCCGCACCCGCAAAGGCAAAATAAAAGAGGCTCGCAATTTGCGAGCCTCTTTCTCTTGACTGAATACCGATGACTGACGACTGAGAACGGCGCTACCTAATCTCCATCACTTCTTTTTCCTTTGCCGCCGCCAAGTCTTCGATTTTCTTTGTTTCGGAGTGTGTGAGCTTTTCGAGTTCGTCGAGCGAGCGCTTTTGCTCGTCTTGACTGATCTTCTTGTCTTTCTCGAGCTTGTCGATGGCTTCCTTGATGTCGCGGCGAATGTTGCGCACGGCGGTGCGGTGATTTTCGAGCATCTTGTGCATCTGTTTCACGAGTTCCTTGCGGCGTTCTTCGGTCGGCGAGGGAACCGGCACGCGAACGACTTTTCCATCGTTCGTCGGATTCAATCCAAGGTCGGAGGTGCGAATGGCTTTGTCGATCATGGCGACGGCGCTCGAGTCCCACGGCGCGATGACGATCATCGTCGGATCGGGCACCGTCACCGTTCCAAGCTGATTCACGGGCATCGGCGTGCCGTGATAATCGACGCGAACGTTGTCCAAAATCGATGCGTTCGCGCGGCCGGTTCGAATCGTCGCAAGCTCTTTGCGAAAATCTTCGACGGCCTTTTCCATCCGCGTTTTCCCGGCGGCGCTCGCTTCCTTCGTCGATCCAATCGTAGACATTTTTATTTCCTCAGTCGAAAAGTGGGACCACTTGCTTATTCTAGAAAAGTGCAACCCGAAGCGCGCACGCAATCACCAGGTCAATTCCGTTTTTACTTACAACTTAAAACTTATTACTTACAACTCCGTCACGCCGTCGTAACTTTCGAACCGACTCGATCGCCCTGCACGACGCGCTTGATGTTCCCGTATTCGCCCATGTTGAAGACGACGATGGGCATGCCATTGTCCATGCAGAGCGAAATCGCCGTCGAATCCATCACTTTCAGATTTCGCTGCAACACGTCCTGATACGTAATCTGTTCGAAGAGCATGGCGTTGGCGACCTTTTCCGGATCGGCGTCGTACACGCCTTCGACGCGCGTCGCCTTCAGAATCACGTCCGCCTTGATCTCCATCGCGCGCAAGGCCGCCGCCGTGTCCGTGGAAAAATAAGGATTGCCGGTGCCCGCGCCAAAAATCACGACGCGGCCTTTTTCAAGGTGCCGCATCGCACGCCGCCGGATGAAAGGCTCCGCCACCTGCTGCATTGCGATGGCGCTTTGCACGCGCGTGAACACTCCCACTTTTTCGAGCGCATCCTGCAATGCCAGCGCATTGATGACCGTGGCCATCATGCCCATGTAATCGCCGGTGGTGCGATCGATCTCAAATCCTTTTTGGCGGCCGCCGCGAAAAATATTTCCGCCGCCGACCACCAGCGCAATCTCCACGCCGAGGTCGTGCACTTCCTTCAGTTCGCGCGCGATGGCCTGAATCGTTTCGCCATGAACGCCGAATCCCTGCGGCCCCTGCAGCGACTCGCCGGAAATCTTGAGCAGGATTCGCTTGTAGACGGGCTTCTTTTTGGAGCTTTTCTTCAAGGCGTTTTTTTTCGCTGGCATGGCTCTCCGCAACCGCCGGTCAAATCCCGCAGAATTGTAACAAACTCGCCGCGCCGGTACACGCGAGTCTCACAAAAAAAGAGCGTCCCGACCGGGTCGGAACGCTCTCGTTTGCCTGCATGAAACGATTCAGGTTCAAGCTGCCGGCGCCGGGACGGGAGCATCCGCCGCGCCCGAAGCCGCCGCAACTTCGCCGACCTTGAAGCGCGAGAAGCGGCGAATGGTAATGTTTTCGCCGAGCTTCGCGATCGCCGAATTCACCATCTCGCCGATCGTCACACTTTCGTCCTTGATGAAGTGCTGTTCGTAGAGGCAATTTTCCTCGTAGAACTTTTCCATTTTGCCGTTCACGATGCGTTCCACGACGTTTTCCGGTTTGCCGGTGGCGAGCGCCTGCGCCTTATAAATCTCGCGCTCTTTCTCCAGCATTTCCGGCGTCACGTCTTCGCGCCGCACGTAGCGCGGATCGAGCGCCGCGATGTGCATGGCAACGTCGTGCGTAAGGTGCTGGAACGCTTCGGTGCGCGCCACGAAGTCCGATTCGCAATTAATTTCCACGAGGACGCCGATTTTTCCGCCCGCGTGAATGTAGCAGCCGACGAGCCCTTCAGACGCTTCGCGCGTGGCCTTTTTCGCCGCCGCCGCCTGTCCCTTTTTGCGCAACACCGCGATGGCCTTTTCAAGGTCGCCCTGCGCTTCCACTAACGCCGCGCGGCAATCGTTGAATCCCGCATTGGTGCGGTCGCGCAATTCCTTGACGAGCTTGGCTGGAATTTCCATGGCTGTATTTGGTGTACTCATCCTTTTTTTCTCTGGCTTTCTCGGAACTCTCCGCAAACTTTTTTCGGAATTTCAGGAACTGTTACAAAACGGCCCGCCGCGAATGCATCGAGGCGGGCCGGAAAAACTCTCTTACCCGCGATGGATTAGTGAGACGCCTCGTCCGGAGGAACCGTGGCTGCCGCGGCTTCCGCGGGTTCCACTGCCGGCTCCGCCAGCGGATCCACGACCGCGCCTTCCAGGAAGTCCCCTTCCTGCTTTTCGTACTGTTCGTATTGGCTGGTGTCGACGTATTCGACGCCGTCCGCCGCCGCCTGGTCCGCCGCCGCTTTCGCTTCGCCGACCTGGGCCTGCGCGTATAGATTTCTTCCTTCGATCACGGATTCGGAAATCTTGGAAGTGAACAGACGGATTGCGCGCAGCGCATCGTCATTGCCCGGAATGATCCAGTCCACCACATCGGGATCGCAATTCGTGTCCACCACCGAAACCACCGGCACGCCCATGCGGCGCGCTTCCTTCACGGCGATCTCTTCGGCATTCGAGTCGATGACGAACATCGCATCCGGCAACTGCGTCATGCCCTCAATGCCTTCCAAATTCTGGTTCAGGTGCTTCATTTCGCGATCGAGCCGCGCGCGCTCTTTCTTTGAAAGTTCGAGCATGCGGCCGTCTTCCGTCATGGCCTTCAAGAGCTTCAAGCGCTTGATGGACTTCTGCAGCGTCGCCCAGTTGGTCAGCGTGCCGCCCAGCCAGCGGTGATTCACGAAAAACGCGCCGCAGCGCTTCGCCTCTTCGGCGACCGCTTCCTGTGCCTGGCGCTTCGTGCCGACAAACAATACGGCCTTGCCCTGCGCGGACATGTCGCTCACAAAGCGGCTTGCCTCGCGGAACATCTTCAGCGTCTTCTGCAAATCGATAATGTGAATGCCGTTGCGCTCTCCGAAAATATATTCCTTCATCTTCGGATTCCAACGACGCGTCTGGTGACCGAAATGCACGCCGGCCTCCAGAAGTTCCTTCATTGTAATTTCTACTGCCACTTGTCCTCCTTATTGGACAGCTGTTTGCGGAAGTCTCTCGCGAAACTTGAGAACAGCCTTTTGCCGGCGTCCTTGCCGGCCGTGATCTCGGCGGGATTCTCTCGAATCCCGCCGGAGCTCGTTGCAGCCCACCCAACGAAACAACTACCGTTTGGTGAACTGGAATCTCTTTCTTGCGCCCTTCTGACCGTACTTCTTGCGTTCCTTCATGCGCGAATCGCGCGTCAGAAAACCGTTCTTGCGCAGCGCCGGCCGCAGCTCCGGATTGAACTTGGAAATGGCGCGTGAGAGGCCCATGCGGACCGCGCCGGCTTGTCCGCCAACGCCGCCGCCTTTCGCCGTCACCACGACGTCAATCTGGTCCGTCAAATTCGAAAATTTCACCGGTTCCGTCGCGTCATGCTTCCACGCGTAATTTGGAAAATACTGCTCGACCGGCCGGCCGTTCACCGTGAACTTGCCGGAACCGGGGCGCAGAAACACGCGCGCGATGGACTCTTTGCGGCGGCCCGTGCCGAGAAACCAGGTCTTACCGAACGACGTGTTGCTCGACGCTTCAGAACTCAAAACTTCCTCCTCGTCAAACCGCAAAAAACTCGTAAAACCAAAAAAACGTGCGTGCAGACAACATGGCCGCCATCGGCCAAAAACTTTTTGAACTTCCCACCCGGCTGATTCCCTGCGAAGGCCTGCACCCGACCTGCGTAGTAGGACCACCAACGTGCGGAAACTTCAGGACCACAAAACTACAAACTCTTTTTTCGCCCGGCAGCGCGAGCCGCTTCCGGCTGCGCCTTCGAAGCGAGAAACCCTAGATCGCGAGCGGCTGCGGATTCTGTCCCTTGTGCCGCGCCAGACCCGCCGCATCGCGGTACACGCGCAACTTTTTCAAACGCCGCGCGCGCAGCTTGTTCTTCGGCAGCATGCCCTCGATCGCGTAGCGCACCATCCACTCCGGCTTTGCTTCGCGAACGCGCTTTGCCGGAACTTCTTTCAGTCCGCCCGGGTATCCGCTGTGCGAATAATAAACTTTTTGTTCGATTTTGTTGCCGGTCAGGCGAATCTTGTCCGCGTTGATGATCACCACGTGATCGCCCGAATCGAGATACGGCGTAAACGACGCCTTATCCTTGCCAATCAAAACTCGCGCCACTTTTGTCGCCAGGCGTCCCAACACCTGGTTCGTGGCATCCACAACGAACCAATTCGCGCCCACTTTCAGCGCTTCGGCTTCTGCTCCCTTGGCTACGTACGTCCTCATTGCAATCAGTCACACCTTTCCCTGTAGAGACAAACGTCAATTTTAGGGGGTGTAGCGCGATAAGTCAACGCGGGAATTACTTGTGCTTTTTTTCGAGCCGCCGCGTGCTCGATTCCGAAATCTGTCGCGCGACAGAATTCGCGATAGTTTGTGCAACGCTCTAAAAACTGTCGCGCGCAAATTAAACCAGTAAGGCCTCTGGTCGTAAATCTTCTTCCGTTCCACTAAGGACAATCCTCCACAACTACTCCGTCGCTCCTACGGATTTCGGTAAGCCGGTTGTGAATTTTTGTATGCTCTCGCAATCGCTTTTGTGAAATTTCTTCTCCGCGCCAATAAGCTCCTGAATTGACGGGTCTTAACCCCATAACATTCTGTTTACGGTTTGGCCTTGCACTTGCCACGCCAGAACAGTAACGACGGAAATTGCGAGTGGGCTGTGGCTGAGCAACGCACGACCTGACCTGTATACACAGGTCAAGGGAACGAGCGCGTGCTCTAGGGTCGTGGTGCCTCGAAACGCATTTCGGAGCCGCCAAACACGAGTGGAACGAACACCGATTCTTTACTGGAGGAATCATTCAAATGGACGTTGCTTTTCTTGGAAATAGAACGACCAGGCTGTTTTTCTCGCTCCTCGCGCTCGCGGTTTTGTTGGCAGGAGCAGCAGGCGCGGCTTTCGCGCAAACCACCGCCAGCATCAAGGGCACGGTTACCGACGCCTCCGGGGCGGCGATTGCCGGTGCAAAGGTGACCGTCAAGAATCCGTTGTTGGGAATCGAACGCGAAACGGAAACGAATTCTTCAGGAGACTACGAAGTTCCCGCCTTGCCGCCCGGTACGTACGCGGTCGGCATCAGCAAGGACGGCTTCCAGAAGCAAGAAGCCAAATCCGTCGTGATCGAGGTGAGCCAGAACGCTTTGCAAAATTTCTCGCTTGCCGTTTCCTCCACGTCGGAAGTTCTCGTCGTGGAAAGCACGCAGCCCGTCATTGACGCCACGACCATCACCGTTGGCCAAGTCATCGACCAGGCCGTCGTGCAGGAAATTCCGCTGAACGGCCGGCACTTCGTTGACCTTGCTCTGCTCGTTCCCGGCACCGTCACTCCGCCCGCAAACGGCTTTCTCACCGCGCCATTGCGCGGCCAAGGCTCTTTCGCATTCAACTCCGCCGGCGGCCGCGAAGATGCCGTCAACTTCATGATCAACGGCGTGAACCTGAACGACATGGTGCAAAACCAGGTTACGTTCCAGCCGACGATCAATACCGTCTCCGAATTCAAAATCGACAATTCCACCTACAGCGCGGAATACGGACGCAATTCCGGCTCGATCGTGAATATCGCCACGCGCTCCGGCTCGGAAGAATTCCACGGCGAGGCGTACGACTATCTCCGCAACAACGCCCTGGACGCGCGCAACTTTTTTAATACCGCCGGGACGCAACCGCAGTCCGCTTTAAAGCGGAATCAATTCGGCGGCGACGTGGGCGGCCCGATCGTTCACGGCAAAACCTACTTCTTCGCCAGCTACGAAGGCTTGCGCCATATTCAGGGCTTGAACACCGCTTCCAACGTGCTCAGCGACGCGCAGCGCGCTCAGATTCAGTCAGGCAACAATACGATCGCGAAAGACCTGCTTCCGCTGATTCCCGTCGCCAATGGAGCGCAAGGCACGACTGCCGCCTTCTTCGGCTCCGCCAGCGCCAACGTCAACATCGACCAGGGCACGATCGACGTTAGCCACAATTTCAGCGAAAAAGATCGCATCCACGGCTATTACGCGGACCAGGAAGACTTCCGCCAGGAGCCCACGCAGGGTGCAAATATCCCTGGCTTTGGCGATACTCGCGCGGGTCATCGCCAGGTGCTGACGCTCAACGAAACGCACGTGTTCAGTTCAGCGCTCGTCAACGAAGCCCGCGTCGGCGCCAATCGCATTCATATCCTGTTTAACCCGATCAACGCGACCGACCCGAATTCCGTCGGCCTTGCGGGCATACTCGGTGCGAACCAAACTTTCTTGCCCACGATCCGTATTCAGGACCTCGGCTTGATTTTGGGCGATGAGCGCAACTTCCCGCAGGGCCGCGGCGATACGACGTTCGTCTTCGCCGACACGCTCAACTACATTCGCGGTTCGCACTCGCTCAAATTCGGCGTCGAATTCCGCGATTTCCGCAACAACAATTTCATGGCCGACCCGGGCCAGCTTGTTTTCAATACCACAAACAACTTCATCAACGGAGTTGTCGACACATCCGCGCGAACTTTGAACAACGTCGCGAGCCGCATCACGCAAAATGCGCTCGAGTTCTTTGCGCAAGACAGCTACAAAATCCGGCCGTCCCTCACCCTCGAACTCGGCCTTCGCTACTCCTGGAACCTGACTCCAAACGAAGCCCAGGGCCGCTTCGTGAATTTCGATCTCACTTCCGGATCGCTCACAAAAGTCAGCGACCCCTACAACCAGAACGACAAGAATTTTCAGCCTCGCGTCGGCTTCGCATGGAACGTTTTGGGTTCGAGCAAGACCGTTCTCCGCGGCGCCTATGGCTACCAGGTCGATCAGCCCATCACCGGCTTCGTCACCACCCTTGCCTCCAATCCGCCGTTCGCCGTGCCCATTGCGGTCAACACGGCGACACCCATCGGCACTCTCGGGACGCTCTACAACCCGGCAAATGCTTCGAATCTTTCGCCGTTTCTCATAAATCCCGATTTCAAGGATGCGTATGTCCAGTCTTGGAACCTGAACATCCAACATCAATTGCGCCCAACCCTCGGCATCATGGTGGGGTATTTCGGCAACAAGGGCACGCACCTCGAAGTGGACCGCAACGCCAACCAGTTCCAGACCTTGGGAGTGGCGGCTTCGAGGCCTTTCCCAACAATCGCCGCAACGAGTGCATTTTTTCCGGGAACGACCCTCTCGTCCAGTCTTCCCTATCGCGACAGCAGCGCCAATTCGACCTATAACGCTTTGTGGGTGACGGCGAACAAAACCTTCTCCCACGGCGTCCAGTTCAACGCCTCTTACACTTACTCGCACTCGATCGATAATGCTTCTCGCAACCTTGAAGGCATTCTCGTTCAAGACAGCAACGACATCGGCGGCAGCAAAGGAAATTCGGACTTCGACGTCCGCCACCGCTTTGTCGTCAACACCATTTACAGCTTGCCGTTCAAGGCCAACCGCATTGTCAGCGGCTGGGAAGTCGCGAGCATCATCAGCGCCCAGTCCGGCAATCCGTTCAACATCGCGCTCGCAACCGCAACGGTAAACGGCGTGGCAAATACCGTCCGTCCGAACCTGATCGGGCCGGTTCATATTAGCGGCGACCCGCTCCAGTGGATTACCAACGCGGCTGCCGCATTTGCGACGCCCGCGGCAGGCACCTTCGGTAACTTGGGCCGCAACGCAATCTACGGTCCCGGCTTTACCGACGTTGACCTCTCTTTGGTCAAGAACACAAAGATCTCGGAGAGATTCAATCTTCAATTCCGCACGGATGTGTTCGACTTGTTCAACCATCCGAACTTCGGTCAGCCCGGTCCAATGGCCGCGAACGGCTCTACGATCATTACCTTTAATAACGCCGGTGGGGTCACCACCGTGCCGGCAACCTTCTCCCGCATCTTAACCACGCGCTTCCCGACGGCAGACTCGGGCTCTTCGCGTCAGCTGCAACTCGCGCTCAAGCTGCAGTTCTAACTTCACCTGAAAATACTTCCGGGCGGAGGAAATTTCCTCCGCCCGTTTTTTTTGAAATGCCATGTTTCTCGTTCGAACCGCAGTCGCCGGTTTTCTCTTACTTCCGCACCGCCCACGCCATGCCGTCCGGATTTCCGCCCGCGTCAATTTTTCCCGTCACCGCCAGCGTCTTCAAATCGATCACCGCAACGTAATTGTCCGGCGTGCAGGCAACAAACGCGCGCGCTCCGTTCGGCTCCATCTGTATTCCCGCCGCGCCATGACCCACCGGAATGCGCTTCACCACTTCCTTTAGCCCCACGTCCAGCACCGCCACATCGGCTCCACTTAAACTCGAAACGAATGCCAGCTTCCCGTCCGGAGTGAATTTCAACCGGTTCGCGCCGCGCACGTTCGCGTTAATCGTGCGAACCACACTTTTCTCGGCAATATTCACCACCGCGATCGTTCCGGCTTGCGCATTCGCCGCCCACAGTTCTTTGCCGTCCGGCGAAACATCAAACCCTTCCGATCCCGCGCCCACCGTCACGAGGAATTGGCTCCACTCCGCCGGAAATGGCCCCGGCGCAGCGCCGCCAGCCGGTGGCGGCGGCCCCGACGGCAAACTGGGCCGCACTTTTTCCCAAATGCTCACCGTTCCCGACTGAATGTTCGACGTAAAAATCCTGCCCAAATCCTGCGTCACAAAAATCATGTGCGTGCGGTTCTGCCCGCTGCCCAAAATAAAATCCACTTTCCCCGTCGCCGGATCGACGGTGCCAAACGCCTTCGCCGCTTCCGCCGTAAACCAAACTTTCCCGCTTGCAAAATCGAGGCCATGCGGCCCGCGCAATGCGCCCAGATCAATCGGCGCCAGCGGCTTCTGATTCACCAGGTCAATCACCGCCAGCGTGTGCAGCGCACCCGCGCCGCCTCCGCCGTAATTCGAAACGTACGCCGTCTTCCCGTCCGCCGTCGCAATCACTTCGTGCGGGTCGTCTCCGACCGGCATCTTCGCCACGACCTTCAGCGTCGCCGGATCCACAACCGCCAGCGTGTGGTCGTGCTTCGACAGAACAAGCAACGATTCCTTCGGCGCCTGTGCAACAACGCCCGTCGCTACAAACAATACCCATAAAAATAATCCGAATACTCTTCGCACCTGCCCTCCAATCTATCCGATACGCTTTCTAGAGTGCGAGTCTACATCAAGCGATGCCCCTTGTTTTGCGGCCGTTCGCTCAATTTCGATTTGTCGATCAAAAATTTGCAAAGCGCGTTAAATGCAAGTAGCCCTCTTTTTTTGGGGTCATAGGCCGTCGCGCACCAACGCGTGACGACGTGATACTTCCCTCTAAAAACCCCTTCAACGACCGTTTCGTCCCCATCGAAACCCCTGACGCTTTCCTCGGTCGGCGTCTCGAAGAATTTCACCTCGGCAAGAAGCGACCTCAGTTTCTCTCCGTCTTCGGCAGAAAGCTGCGCATCTTTTGTCTCAACCAGCCTTCCGGCATCAAACCCAGCCTGCCCATCCAATCTTTTTGAGACGAGTAAGAAGCCGGTCTGCTTCCTTTCTAACCGCACAGTAATCGCATCGCCCCATGTGGGAAGGATCATCATTCGATAAGCTTCGGCATTCTCATCCTTGGCTAGGCCGCTAAGCCGTTGTTCATCCATTCGCGCGAGTACGCCGCCATACCATTTCGCCTCAAACTCGCTCACTCCTTCTTTTGAGTCCTTAGTTTTTACCGGAATGCGAGGACCGGCATTTTGCCCCATTGCAACTCCGAGAATCAGTCCGCCGAGCAACAAACATCTCTTCATGGGAGCGCCCTCTCAACTATTGGAACGAGGCAATCGCAAATCATTGCGCTCTTAAGTTCTACGATCTTGGCCATTTCCGTAGCAAGACTCTCCGCGACCCGCCCCGGTGTCCGCCAGGCTTACTACCTAGTGGCTTGGCGCACTACTTCGGATTCGGCAATCCCGCACGCACTGAACTGCCGATAATAATTGAAAATGCTATACTTGGCCGAACGCCGAATATCGGCTTTCGTATCGGTGCCAATCATGACCGCCAGGAAAATCGACGACATCGAACGGGCAATCGGGACCCTCACCCAGGAAGAATTGGAAGAACTTCGCGTCTGGTTCGATGAATATGCGGGCCCTCGACCGCTCGATCTCCGGATCGAGTCGGACCTCGCCGCGGGCCGCCTCGACAAAATAATTGACCGCGCGCTTGACGATGAAAAGCAATCGCGCCTTCGTCCGCTTTAAATGAATGGAACACCGCGCAACGGAAGCCTTCTGGCGCGAATACGACGGGTTGCCGCCGGAGATCAGAATCAGGGCCGACCGCCAATTTCTTGCCCTGAAAAGTAATCCGCACCATCCTCCCTTGCAATTCAAGAAAGTCGGACAATCTCGCGCTCAAGAGGTGTGGTCGGCGCGAGTAACGCTAAATTACCGCGCGTTAGCCCTGAAGCGACCTGATGGATTCCTCTGGTTCTGGATTGGCGACCACAAGAAGTACGAAGCGATGATTCGCTAAAAAAAGCGCCCTCGCCCCGCTTCGCCCCAAACCACGGCACGATTGCTACTTGCTGGCGTGACGCCGCCTTCCAGCCGGCAATTGTTGACATTCGGGAAACGCGTATCTCTTGCCGGCAAATAAATATATATGTATTTATCTTGACATATAGTAAATTATATGCTATCATTCCCTGTGTTTAACTGGACTTCATTCGAAATTCTCGACCCCACTTTTCCCGCCAACCCTTCCCCGGCGTGCCCACTTTGGCTAACCCCTTTCTTTTCACAACCATCCGTTTTGCCTCGCCCAGAACTCCTTTCTTTTGATAACCATCTGGATTGCCCGCGTCTGAAATTCGCGTTCTTGACCTCGCCCGTTTCCTCCGCACTTCGCATCTTGCCTCTTTTCAGTGGCTTGCGCACTCTTTACACAAACCAGCGTATCGAATTTCGCCCCAACCCCTTTCTTTTCTTTCGCTTGCGCACACTTGCAAAAACAATGGGGGGTGTACCCCTTAGCGCACTGCTTCCCACTCGCTTTTACCCCCTCGCCGCGCCGGTATACAATCGAGTCAGCATCATCGAGGCATTCTCGTGATTCATCGCCACGTCTTTCATAACGACAAGCTCCTCCCCGTCGAAGATTGCCGCCTTTCCCCCGGCCAGGCCGGCGTGATTTGCGGCTGGGGACTTTTCACCACGATTCGCATCGTCAAGGGCGAAGCCTTCGGCTACGAGCGCCACTGGCGCCGCCTGGAAAAAGATGCCGCCATCATTCGCATGCCGATGCCGTATTCCGGGCCGAAAGTTCGCGTTCACCTGCAGGAAGTGATTCGCGCCAACAAAGTGGCCGACGGCTGCGCACGATTTTACCTGATCAACAACAAGATTGGCGGGTGGCGCAGCGAAGAGTCCATGCCGGAAGTGGACCTCCTGATTTATACCGCTCCGCTGCCCGAGTACCGCGAACCCGTGCGCCTCGCCGTGCGTGAACAGGGCCGCCATGCCGCGTCCCCGCTCGCCGGCGTAAAAACGATTTCCTGGCTGCCGAATGTCTGGGCCGTCACCGAAGCGCAAAGAGAAGGGTTCGACGAAGTTGTCCTGCTGAATGAACGCGGCGAGGTGGCCGAATGCACCGCCGCCAATATTTTTGTGGTGAAGGGCGAAAAAGTTTATACGCCGCCGCTCAATTCCGGCTGCCTCGAAGGCGTCACGCGCGGAATTCTGATGGAGATCGCGCCGGAAGCCGGCATCTCCGTCGTCGAACAAACTTTAAAACCGGAAGATTTCGCCGGCGCCAGTGAAATCTTCATTACTTCGACGAACCGGAACCTGCTCGGCGTCAGCGAAGTGGGCGGACATAAAATTGCCGTCGCGCCGGGCCCCTACACGCGCCGGCTCGACGAACTCTTCGACTTTTACGTCACTGAATACGTCAGCCGCCGCCTCGCTTCCGCCGCGCGGTAGCCGGAAGAGTCAGAAAAGAAACTTCAGCGCGAACTGCACGAGCCGCCCCGGCTGCGACGATTGAATCTGCCCGAAATTCGGCGAGTTCAAATCGTTCTGCGGCAAACCCAGATTCGCATGGTTGAAAATATTGAAAAGTTCGGCGCGAAACTGAATCGTCTTGTTCTCGGCGACGCGGAAATTTTTCAGCGTGGAAAAATCCCACTGCTGCACTCCGGGACCTTGCGCGATGTTTCTTCCCGCGTTGCCAAACTGCCCGGCCTGCGTGTTCGGATCGAGCCGCGCAAATCCACTGGGGCTGATCCAGCAGTTCGCCGTGCCGGCCTGGAATGCCGGCCCGTTCGGATTCGGGCAGGTGCCTCGGGTGAAGTCGCCGATGACGTTCGGCCGGTCGCTCGGAAATCCGGAAATTTCCGGCGCGCCACCCTGTAGCGAAACGCCGGCGGAATCGTAAACCGTGAACGGCGTTCCGCTCATGAAAGTCGTGATGCCGTTCACCTGCCAGCCGCCGAACGCCTGGCGCTTCCAGCCTTCCGCATTTTCAAAGAACGGAAGATTCCACTGGTAGCTCCAAACAAAACGGTGGCGCGCGTCGAACATCGAGCGGCCGCGTTCCTTGCCGAGGTCGAACGGATTTTCCGCGAGATCGTTTTCGCCGGCGGTGCTTTGCGAAGCGGAGCCGGTGATGTTGAACGTGGAAACGTCGTCGATGCTTTTGGAAAGCGTGTACGACGCGAGAAAAGAAAGTCCATGGCTAAAACGTTTTTTCAGGCTGGCTTCGAGCGCGTTGTAGATCGAGTTTGTGATTCCGGCAATTTCGCCGACGGAAGAAAACGTGCACGGATTCGTATCCGTTCGCGTGCAACCGGAGAAAAGCCGGCGGCGGTCGGCGGGAGTTTGCGACGTGTCGCCGGGCTCGAAGGTCGTCGGGTTGGCCTCGATATAGCGCGGCAGCTTGGTGCCTTTCGTTCCGACGTAACCAATTTCCGCGAGCCAATTCGCGCCGAAGGCGCGCTCGACGTTTAAATTCCAGTCTTGCGCGTACGGCAGGCTGAGATCTTTGTTGACGGTCAGCAAGGTCACCGGCTGCGTGAAACCGTTCACCGGAGGAGGCAAACCGGCGTACGGGTTCGAAAAATTCGGCACGTTGATTTGCGCCGTTTGCAGGAATGGCGGCGCGCTGATGGGATCCTGCAGCGGGCCGCCCTGGCCGGTATAAAATGGATCGTAAAAAATTCCGTACGCGGAACTTACGCGCCACTTTCCGTTTCCGGTGGGGTCCCACGCGACGCCGATGCGCGGAGCAAAGGCATTCGTTTTGGTTTGGATCAAGCCTCGGGGAACGCCCGGATCGCCGGGATAGACAAGACCCGCCGGAGCTTCCGGATGAACGATGGATTGAACGCCGGGTTCAAAAAGATTTACGCGATTTTTGATTTCGGTGTAGGGAAACGGCAGTTCGTAGCGCAAACCCAAATTCAGACTGACGTGGGAGGAGATTTTGAAGGTGTCCTGCGCGTAAGCGTTGAAATTATTTCCGCGCAGGCCGCGGCCGAAGTCTCCGCTGCCCTGCAAAAAGAAAATGGGCTGGCCGATTTCAAAACTGGCAAACGGATTGGTGAGCGGCGCGTTCACGAAGACGAAGAATCCGTTGCTGGCGATTCCCTGCAACACGTTGATTTGATCGTGGCCGTATCCGCCGCCGAATTTCAATTCGTGACGGCCGTGAATCCAGGAGAGCGAACCGTTCAAGTCCGAAGTGTTCTGATAGGTGTTGCGCGGCCCGGTGATGGGATCGCCGACGGAAGCGAATCCCGCGACCTGAACGAAGGGCGGGCCGGTGGCGACATTGAGCGAAGGCTGGTAGGTGAAACCGAGCGAAGCGGGATCGGTGTGATTGATGTGCTCGTCGAAAAGAAATTTGTTGCGAAGAAATGCGAAACGAACGAGGCCGACAAGAGTGGGAGAAAACGTGTGCGTTTCCTGCGCGACAAAATTTTGCGCGCGCTGATCTTCGCCGACGGGAAATCCCGGAACGTTTGCGCCGGCCGTGGAAAGCGGATCGGTAATGTTGCCCTGATTGAAGCTGTAGCGGAAATTGAGCGTGTCCCGGCTGGTGAGATAGTGATCGAGGCGCAGGCCGACTTGGTCGCCGTTTTGCGGTTTCGACAAGGTGGTGGCGAAGGTGTTGTTGCCTTCATTTGGAAGCGGGTAGAACGAGAGAATGTTTTGCGAAATGGGATTGATGCCGGGCAATTTGTTAAACGGAACGGGTTGCGGAGTTGGCGCAAAAACATTGTAAATCTGATGGTTGGGATCGGCCGGGTGGGGCGCCGCACCGGTGCTATCGATGCAGGTGCCGGCGGAGTCGAACGCGAACTGCGGAGCAGGGCCGCAGAGTTCGCTGAAATCGCCGGTGCGCTCGGCGAGGCTTGGCACCGTAGCGAGCCTGCTGACGCCCTGCCGGTTGCGGAGGCCTTCGTAATAGCCGAAGAAAAACGTTTTGTCGCGCTTGACGGGTCCGCCAAAGGTTCCGCCGAACTGATTGCGCTTGAGGGGTTCCACCGAGGTTGCGACAAAACTTTTCGCATCGAAAATGTCGTTGCGCAGGAATTCCCAAAGCGCGCCATGAAATTGATTTGTGCCGGAGCGCGTGATGATGTTCGTGGTGGAGCCGGTGCTGTGACCGAATTCCGCGTTGGAAGAATGGGTAAGAATGCGAAATTCGGAAATCGCGTCGACGGGAGGCTTCAAAACCGTTCCGCCATCGACGCCGTTGAAATTGTCGGCGCCGTCGATCAAGAAATTGTTCGATTCCGGACGCTGCCCGTTCACGGAGTACGCCTGGCCTTCGCGCAGCGACCCGCCGGCGGCGGCGAGGCCCGGCGTAATGGGGACGACGCCCGGCTGGAGGAGGCCGAGCTGCGTGAAGTCGCGGCCATTGAGAGGCAAATCGAGAATTTCGCGTTCCTCGACGGTTTTGCCGAGGCTGGTGGAGGTGGTCTCGACGAGCGAAGCGTCGAAATTGACTTCGACCTTGTACGACGAGCCGCCGAGCGCGAGGCGAAAGGAGACGTTTGCGTTTTGATTGACGTCAAGCGTGATGCGATCGCGAACCAATTTTTGAAAGCCCTTGGCTTCGGCTTCGACGCGGTAGTGGCCGACGGGGAGAGCGAGGATCACGTAGGCTCCGCCGGCGTCGCTCTCAACGGCACGCTGCAAACCGGTTTCGATTTGCGTGGCGGTGACGGTGGCTCCGGAAATGGTGGCGCCGCTCTGATCGAGAATGACTCCGCGAATGCTTCCGGTGATTTCCTGTGCGCGTGCCGCGACACCGAAGAAAAACGAGCACAAAACGAGCCACTTCCATTTCGACGACGACTTCATCATGGACCCTCTCGAAGCAAGCGGATTGTTCCGGCCGGCGCACGACGCGGAGTTTCGACGGCCACCCCTGACCGCCGGAATCGAAACAGAGTTCGACGCAAGAAAAACTTTGGGATTATAGGAGCGAAGGCACGGTCGTCAGCAATAATGCAAAAGCACTAGGCGCGTGACGGGAGAGCATTTTTGTTGCGCCGGCCTGCGGCGGAGTGGCCTCACTTCTTTTTCGATTGGGACGGGCACGCGGAGAGTGGCACCCACTGGGTGGCATTTACGTTTACTCCATTTACATAGATAACCCAGTGGAGATGCGGGCCGGTGGAGCGTCCCGTAGAGCCGGCGAAACCGAGCACGTCGCCTTTTTTGACCAGCGCGCCATCGGAAACGGCGAGTTTGGACATGTGCAGATACATCGATCCGAGGCCCTGGCCGTGATCGATGCCGACGGCGTTGCCGAGAACATTGAACTGTTTGGCGAAAATGATTTTGCCGGCGGCGACGGCGCGAATCGCTTCGCCGGCGGGAGTGCGTTGATCGATGCCGCCGTGAAATTCGCCGGTCGGTTTGCCGTTGTGGAGGCGCTTTACGCCGAACGGCGACGTGACGCAGCCATCGACGGGCGGGGAGAGCGGATCTTGCCAGAAGCGATCGTCGCTAACCTGGTTGCGGAAGCCGGTGAGAAGTTGAATTTCTTCCGGCGTGGAGCGAAGGGCTTCGATGTCCGGGCTGAGGCGGACGTTTTCTGAGGGGAAACGCGTTGCAAGCACGATAAATTTTCCGGTGGCGACGGGTGTTCCCTCTTTGGTGAAAAATTCCACCGAAGCAGGGCCGGGCGAGTCTTTTACCGAGATAGGCATGAGGCCGAAAGATTTTCCGTCGGGCTGGCGGAAGAGACGAATCGTGCGGTCGCTCCATTTCGCGGATGCGACTTCGGCGGGACAAGTGAGCCGGAGCGTCTGGCCCAAATTGACGGAAGGCGGTGCGATGGAGCATTGCTGGGCCTCTGAAACGGAAGGCCCGAACGCAAAACCGGCGGAAGCGATCATCACGCCGCTGCAAAGGATGAATCCAGGTTTGAATGGCATCGGCACCATTTTCTTGCAGACGGAAATCGCGACGCAAGCTAAATCGAACGCAAACGCAAATTCGCCCCGCGGCCCCCGGGACCGAAGGGCCGACCAACTTGGCGGCGCACTAACGCATCGGCGCGCAGGGCGGATGGCGCGTCACCGGGGTTTGGGCGGCGTGTTACAATCGCGGCGGAATACGAGAATGCCAGACGCCCTGCCAATCGCCGAAGCGGTTCTTGAAGTGCTTTCCACGGACGGCGGAAAGCGGTATGTGCGCGTGACGCAGACGCCTTTTTTGATCGGGCGCGGCGCGGAAACGGGCAATCATTTGCAATTGAACGACAGGCGAATTTCGCGGAATTGCGCGGCGATCGTCACCGAAGCGAACAAATTTTATATTGAGGATCGCGGGCACCGGCGCGGACTCTACGTCAACGGGGAAAAGGCGGAGAGCCGCGAGCTGCAAGACGGCGACGTGATTACGTTTGGCCTGGAAGATTCGTACGAAATTATTTACCGCTCGTCGGACACGGCCGGCGACGAATCGATTCCCTTGTTTTTGACGCGCATCGAACACATGACGAGCGCGGAAAAATCCTCGGGCGGATTGAATAAATTGAATTTGCTGCTGGAAGCGACGACGCTGCTTCATTCGCAGCTGCCGCTCGATTCGGTGCTGGCGAAAATGCTGGACCACGCGATATCCGTGACGAACGCGGACCGCGGATTGCTGCTGGAAGCGAACGAAGCAGGCCAGCTGCACGTGCGATTGGCGCGAAAAAATGGCGGCGTGCGATTGCCTCCGGAAAGCCTTTCGCCAAGCCAGACGGCGATTCAAGTGGCGCTGAAGCAGCAATCGGCGGTGATTACGGAAGACCTGGCGCAGGCGGAAATGAATTTGCAGGAGGCGCAGAGCATCGTGGCGCAGGGGCTGCGCGCGATCGTGGTGATTCCGCTCTATTCGGTGACGCGGGCGAATTCGGACGAATCGCTGGTCAACATGACGCGGGGACAATTTCTTGGCGTGGTGTATCTGGATTCGCGGCGGCCGGCGGCGTTTTCACGGCTGGACCGGCAGATTCTGGATGCGTTGGCGGCGGATGCGGCGGGCACGCTGGACAATGCGCGGCTGGTGGAACGCGAACGCGAGCGGCAAAGGCTGGAGGCCGAGATCAATATTGCGCGCGACATTCAGCAGGCGTTGCTGCCGCGCGGATTCAAGGAATACCCGCACCTCGATGTTGCAGGTTGCAACTTTCCGTGCCTGTCGGTTGGAGGCGATTATTTTGACGTGTTTCCGATGGGCGACGGGCGGACGGCGTTTCTGATCGCGGACGTGTCTGGAAAAGGACTGGGCGCGGCGCTGCTGACGACGATGCTGCAGGGCGCGCTCTCGGGCCTGACGCTGGGCGCGGCGCCGGCGCGCGTGTTCAATCACATTAATCGATTCTTGTGCGATCACGCGGAAGTGGGCCGCTACGCGACGATGTTTTTCGGCGTCATGGACATGAAGGGCCACCTGGAATTCATCAATGCCGGACATCCTTCGCCATACATGATTCGAAAGGGAAAAGTGGAAGCGCCTTTCACGGAAGGATCGTATCCGGTGGGGCTGGTGCCGGAGGCGGAATACACGGCGGTGTGCTTGAAGCTGGAGCCGGGCGATACGCTGGTGCTTTTCAGCGACGGCGTGACGGAAGCGATGAATCCCGACGATGAAATGTATGGAATGGAGCGGCTTGCCAAAGTGCTGGACGACAAGAACGACGTGCCGCTGGAACATCTGCAAAAAACCGTACTGGAATCGGTGGAGAATTTTGTGCGCGGGGCGCGGCAGGCCGACGACGTGACGATGCTGCTGGTGCGCTACCTGGCGACGGCAAAAGATGCGCCGGCTGACACGGACGCGCCGTCCGCTTCGAGCGCCGTGGCATAAACAGCGGGCGCGCCGGTTTCGTGCCTCGACAAAACCGAAAACAGAGAAAATACCGCAGCTTTGAAAATTTGCATGTGGCGTGGAGAACTGTTGCCAAACGTGCGTGCATTGCGGCAAGCTACGCGACGAAAAGCGGAGGAGCAACGATGCGGAAGCTACTTTTGACGTGTGTTGTGGCGGCGCTCGGATGCGGCGGTGCACGTTCGCAAAGCGCGGGGAAAGATGCGGGCACGCTGACGGTGATTCGCGCGGGAAGTTTGATCGACGGAACGAGCGATGCGCCGCGAAAGAATCAGCTGATTTTTGTGCGCGGGAAGCGCATCGAAAAAGTGGCGGAAGCGAGCGCGGGAATTCCCGCGGGCGCGGCGGTGATCGACCTTTCGAGCGCGACCGTGTTGCCGGGATTGATCGACGCGCATACGCATATCTTTTTGTGGGGCGAGGACCCGGCGAAGGGCGGTTACGACGAAAACATTTTGAAGGCGGGAATGGCGTTGCGCGCGGCGCGGGCGACGTACGCGTGCAGGCGCGCGCTGGAGCAAGGCTTTACGACGATTCGCGATCTGGAGACGGAAGGCGCCGGCTACGGCGACGTGGAAATAAAACAAGCGATCGAAGAGGGCACGATTCCGGGGCCGCGGATTTTTGCGTCCACGCGCGGAATTTCTTCGACGGGCGGATACAACCTGGAAGGCTATGCGCCGGAATTGGCGATGCCGAAGGGCGTGCAAATTATCGACGGGCCGGTGGAGGCGCGGAAAGCGGCGCGCGAACAACTGGATCACGGTGCGGACTGGTTGAAGGTATACATGACGCACCGGTCGTGGGTTGGAAAAAAAGGAGAATTGGTTTCGCAACCGACGCTGACGGTGGAGGAATTGAAAGCAATTGTGGATGAGGCGCACGGATGGGGAAAGAAAGTGGCGTGCCATGCGTACAGCGGAATCGGACTGCAACGCGCGCTGGACGGCGGATGCGATTCGATTGAACACGGACTTTCGCTAACCGACGCGATGATCGCGCAGATGATCAAGCAAGGGACGTGGTATTGCCCGACGATTGCGCCGTACTACGGCGACTGGGCGGCGGAAAATACGCCGGGAGGGCAGCGCGACCGGAAGCGCGCCTCGGATCACGAAATTTCCGTGCAAAAGGCGGCGAAGGCGGGGGTGAAGACGGTGTTTGGAACGGACATGGGCGGAATTCCGTGGACGGAGCCGATGGCGGCGGAATTCGAATACATGACGAAATTTGGATTTACGCCGATGGGCGCGATCCAAGCGGCAACTTCGCGCGCGGGCGAATTGCTGGAGATGCCGGGTGAGATTGGAACGATTGGGCCGGGAGCGTTTGCGGACATCATTGCGGTGAGCGGCGATCCTTTGCGAGACATCGGCGAATTGAAGAAAGTGCGGTTCGTGATGCACGACGGCGCGGTGTTCAAGAATGAGCTTGGCGCGAAGTAGACGCCGAGCGCGGCGTTACGACTCGACGCGAACACCTTTCCAAAATGCGATGCGGCCGCGAATCTGCTTTGCGGCGTCGCTCGGGTCGGGATAATACCAGGCGGCGTTTTCGTTTTTCATGCCGTTCACTTCGATGTGGTAATAGTGCGCGGTGCCCTTCCACGGGCAGACGGTTGTGTGTGAACTCGGACGAAGAAACTCCTGCCGCACGGCTTCGGCGGGAAAATACTGATTCCCTTCGACCACGACGCAGGCATCGCTTTCGGCGATTAATTCTCCGGACCAAACGGCTTTCGGCATTTTCGTTCTCCTAATTTTTCCGCGAACAACGGCATTGCGCGCGCGAGCTAGAGAATTCGAGCGGCGTCGGGCACAATAACACGCAGCCAGGGCGACTTCGGCCCGCACTGAATACGGTACATGCATTTTGAGGGAGAGTCTCGATGGAGCAACAGAATTTCAAAAACCACGGAAAACTTGTTCCGCTCTTTCACTTCACGGCGTTGCCCATTTTTGCGTTGAATTTCGTTTGGGCGTGCTACCGGTTGTGGGAATTGCATTATGCGGCGGAAGGCTTTGCCGGCATTGTGCTCGCGGTGGGCCTGCTTGCGGCGCTGTTTTGCGGGCGCCTCTCGACGCTTGCCGTACAGGACCGCGTGATTCGGCTGGAAGAGCAATTGCGGTATGCGCGATTGCTGCCGGACGATTTGAAGGCGCGCATGGGCGAGTTCACGATCGCGCAATTCGTGTCGTTGCGATTTGCGAGCGACGCGGAGCTGCCCGGGCTGGCGCGCAAAGTGCTGAGCGAAAACCTGCAAGACCGCAAGGCGATCAAACAAATGGTGCAGAACTGGAAAGCCGATTATCTGCGCGCGTAATGCGTGAAGCTAGAGCGCGACTGCGGCCGCGGCGCCTTCAATTTCCGCGATGTCTTCGGACGACAACGCAATTTCCGCGGCGCGCATCACGCCTTCGGCCTGCTGTGCATTGCGGGCGCCGACGATGGCGCCGGTGATGGCGGGGTTCTTGAGTACCCAGGCGATTGCGACTTCGCCGGGGCCGCGACGGTGGCGCGAGCCGACTTTACGAAGGCGTTCGACCAGTTCGATATTTTTGGAAAGTTTCGGTTCGCGGAATTCGGGATTGCGCGAACGGAAATCGTCGGGCGGAAGCGCGGCGGCACGCTCGCGGGTCATCGCGCCGGTCAGCAGGCCGGAGGCCATTGGCGCGTAGCTGATTGTGCCAATGCCCTGCTGCACGCAAAATGGCAAAATTTCCGCTTCGATCGCGCGACGAATCATGGAGTACGGCGGCTGATTGGAAGTGACCTGTGCGATGGCCTGCGCGCGGCGCATTTGTGCCGCGTCAAAATTCGAGACGCCGATCCAGCGGACTTTACCTTCTTTTTGGAGTGCGGCGACGGTGGTCCAGGCTTCTTCGAGCGAAGGACCGTTGTCGCGCGGCGGCCAGTGAATCTGGTAGAGATCGATCACATCGGTTTGCAGGCGGCGCAGGCTGTCTTCACATTCCTTGCGGATTGAAGCGGCGGAATGATTCGGGGAAACTTTTCCTTTTGCGTCCCAGGTCAGCACGCACTTTGTGAAAATGTAGGGGCGCGGGCCGCGCCATCCCTTCACTGCACGCGCGACGACTTCTTCGGAGTGGCCGATGCCGTAGACGGCGGCGGTGTCGATCCAGTTGACGCCGAGTTCGAGCGCGCGGTGAATGGCGGCGACCGAGTCCGCATCGTCTTGCGCGCCCCAGGAAAATTCCCAGCCGGCGCCGCCGGTAGCCCATGCGCCGAAACCGACGGGAGTGATTTGCAAATCGGAGTTGCCAAGTTTTCTGGATTGCACGATGGTGTGTCCTCTTTGGGAGTGTGTGCGCCACGGCGGCGATCTGGCAGCACTTCTTCGATACCGTATTTTACGAGAAGGATTGAAGCGTGCCAACTTGAATGCGCGGGGAGAAGCAGCCGTTATTGGGCGGTGAAGGCCGCGTCCAGCGAGATGGATTCGCCGTTGGGATTGGTGACTACGAGCTGTTGCGCGCCGATTGCGAGATTGGGCGTGATGAAGGTCAGCGTGTTCATGTCTTTGAAGGTGACGGTGAGCGATTTTCCACCGAGCGTGACTTTTGTGCCGGACTCGAAGCCGCTGCCGCGAAGTGAAATGGTGGTGCCGCCCGCGGCTGGGCCGCTTGCCGGATTTAGCGAACCGATACCGAGCGGGACACCGGCTAATTGCATCACCGTGAGACCGGAAGAAGTGAGGGCGAAGAGCCGCTGACCGTTTTCGTCGAGGTTGAGAAAACCTCCGTGCTGGCCGTCGACGTCGGACGAGAGCATGGCGAATGGCTCGGGCAGGAAGATGCGGCGCCGCAATGTGCCGGTGCGCGCGTCGAGGATGTCCACGCCGCCCGTGAGGTTGGTTGCGGGCGGGAGCGCGGGAGCGGGTCCGGTTAGGAACGGGACGTAGAGGAGTGCGCCGGAGGGATGCATCGCGGCGCCGGGAACTTCGGTGCGGCCGGGAATGCGTTCCACTTCGCGCGCGGCTTGTGAACCGAAAACGGTCAAGTCGGACGAACGGATGGAAGTTTGCGATGGTTCGCGGACAGCGAAGGCATTGCCGTCTTGCGCAACGGCGACATCGATGGTGGAAGCGTTAGCGGCGACCGTTTGAAACTGGCCGGGCGAAGCGGCATTCCACAACGCGATCGGACCTCCGGGCGCCGTGGAAAACGAAAAATAGACGTGATTGCCCGAACTGTCGGCTTCTAAGAGCGGCGAGCCGGTAAGAAATGAAACTTCGGGTTGGGTTGCGGGCGCCACGGTGGGCGGAAAGGAACTGACGTCCATTTGCGCAAGGCACGTGCTGCAGCCCGATTGCGCGCTGCCTTCGGCGCTCAAGCCGACGAAAACCGTTTGCGCGCTGGTGGCGGCAACGCGGGACGGACCGGAATTGACGTAGCCGGAAATTCCGCCAACGAACGAAGCGCTGCCGGAAGAAGTGTCCGGATCGATCAGGTAGATGCTTTGTGCGCCGAAATCGGCCACGACGAGATGCGAACTGTCTGGCGTGAGGGCGAGTCCGCGAAGGCCGGAGTTGGGCGGCGGACCACCCGGCGGCTGAATCGGCGCGAGGAATTGGCTGGAGCCGAGATCGAAAACATCGACGTGGTCGATTCCGCTGAGATAGATTCGCTGGCGCTTCGAATCATATTGCAAGAATTTGTAAAAACCGGCTTTGGCGAACACCTGTTCGCTTTGCAGATACGAAAAACCGTTTTTGAGCGTTGCCGAACCGGAAAGAGAGGTGACAGAAATGTCTGCCGCGCCCGGCGTGCCCGGCGACGTGAGAAGAGTCGCTCGCTGCAAGGGGAACGGGTATGTGGCGTCGAGCGCAAGCGAAGATGCGATGGCTGAAACTTGCTCGATTGATTGTACGGTCGCGGCGGCGGCGCCGATTTTCACACTGAGTTTGCCGGCATCCGTTCCAAAGCCGTAGCCATAGATTTCGATTTTGTCGTTGCCATTTTTGTTGCCGGCGTTCGGCAGAACTTCCAGAATTTGTGGGCCGTAGGAGAACGCGTCCGGAGCGAAGGCCGCCCAGCCATCGGGAAAGAATGCGCTGACATTTACGCCGCCGTTCGCCGCAGAAGCGGGAGCCATAACCTGGATCTGCGTGGCACCGCTCGATTGCACGGTGGCCGCCAGCGCGCCAAACTGCACAACCGCGCCACTTTCGAAATTCGCGCCGGTGACGACGGTATTCGTGCCGCCGGCGTTTGGCCCGGTGGAGGGCTGCGCAACCGGCGCATTCGAAAAGGTGGGCGCCGTTTGCGAGAGCGAGGCAGGCGCGGCCGCATCAATGAAGCCGATGCCGCGATTTGCGATGGCGTACAGAAGCTTCGACGAATCCGCCGCTTCCAATTGGCTTGGCACGCCGGCGACGGAAACATCGGCGACGCGGCCAACAAGACTGAGATTGTTGGCGTCGAGCTGCGACACGACGAAACCTCCGCCAAACTGCTCGTTGACATAAACGCTCGCGCCATCCGCGGCAAAAACCAAGCCAGTCGGCATCGCGGCGCTAAAGGCTCCGATTGGGTTAAGCGTTCCATCGAAGAGCAAGACCTGCGCGCCGCTGGAACCGTTGAAGAGGACGGCGTACCGCGTGCCGCCGCCATTTGCCGCCACGTTCGAAATATTTCCGCCGCCGATCGTCAGCGGCCCGGCGACGAGAGAACCGCCGGCGTCGAATAATGCCAACTCGCCGCTGGCGTCGGCCGCCGCGACGAGCAAGCGCGTGCCGTCGGTCGATCGCGCCATCACGCCAAGGCCGCTTTGAAAAACCGGCGCGGCAAGTGAAGTCAAGTTCGTCAATGCGTTTGACGACGGATCCCAGAACGCCAGCAACGATTCGGCAGCCGCCGCTTGTCGCATGCGGACATACGCCTTGCCGGTCGCCGTGGCCAGAACTTCTTCCGGGCGTTCGAATGGCGCGCCGGGCAGCGGCGAAAGAGAACCAAGTACGTGCGCGGCGCGGATTTGAAGCGATGTGGCGTTTAACTCGTAGACGGCCTGCGTCGTCGAGCCGATCCAAAGCGTTTTTCCGTCGACGGAAAGATCGGCGCTGGTTGCACCGGGCGCAGCAATCTCGGCAAGCTTCGAACCGTCTGGAACGGAGAGGACTTCGACGACGTTCGCGGCCCGGTTCGCAAGAAAGAGATGTTGTTGCGCGGCGTCAAACGCCAAATGACGATGACGCGGCTCTCCGGCAGGAGCATCGAAGGCAGCCACGGAATCAGTCCGGACGTAGTTGCTGCGCGAAAGCGCCGAGGCCGCGCTGGCCTGGACCGTGAGCCCCAACGGAGTGGTATGGGTCAGAGTACCGCTGCTGGCCGTCGCCGTCAGGTTGATCGATCCAGCCGCCGCGCTGCTGCTGGCGCTGAAAAGAAGCGAGACACCGTTGCCAACACTTACCGTAAAAGGACTTGCAGGATTCGATGTAACGCCGGCAGGCAGGCCGCCCACGGAAACCTGCACTTGCCCGGAAAAACCATTCGTCGGATTTACGCTGACGGTGACGGCTTTACTTGTACTTCCTTGCGCGACGGTGACCGACGGCGAGGAAAACGAAATGGAGAAATCCGGCGCAGGCGGCGGAGGAGGCTGAACGAAGGATTGCGCACCACCACCGCAGCCCGCACAGAAAGCGAGCGCGGCGAAGAGCCAGATGGCCGGGAGGTGGCGCAAGCGGCTAGCTTGCCGCGGCCGGCGTTCGAATCGTCGCATTGGAAGCCCCACGATGCCCCAAGACGGCATCACGATACTCCCAATCCTGAACTTGTCAAGTTGTGAAATATATAAACTGGGTAGCTACCGAGTAATGAAATAAAAACGGCGCGAACCTTGCGATTCGCGCCGCGGAAGAATTTTGGTGTAGTGAAATTATTAGATGGTTTTGGGGCCGGCGGTTGCCGCGGTCTGCGACGATGGCTTGGAGAACGCGCTGCCGTGCGAATCTTTCTCGGCGCTCTTGTCGATTTCGATGGAGCCCTTGAAATACGCGCCGTCTTCGATGCTGATGCGAGCCGTGGTCAGATCGCCATTCACCGAGCCGTCTTTCTTGATTTCAATCCGGTCTTTCGCGCGAAGGTTGCCCTTCACGCTGCCGTAAACCACCACCTCGCGGGCGATGATGTCGGCGGTTAACTTCGCGGTGGCGCCAACGGTAAGCTTCCGCTCGTCAAGTTGAATCAGTCCTTCGACCGATCCATCGATGAGAAGATCTTCGTTACCGGAGATTTCACCTTTGATATGGAGGCTCGGTCCGAGCCGTGCGGTCGCACGGTCCGCCGTCGCACCCAGTGGTCGCATCGCGTCTGTACTCATAGCGTTCGTTCCCTCCCAAGTCGCCGGAGCGGGCTTCGGCGGCTGATTCGTTGAAAAATTTTTCGGCCCCGGTGGCGCGACTTGCGGCGTTTCCGGTTTCTTTTGATTACCCCACATCGTACTTCTCCCCATGGACTAGTGTCCCCATGCGGATTCGCTTCGCTGCTGGGGTATTTGAAAATGTAGACCTGCGCGACGGCTACAGCAAACAACGTATCAATAAATCGTGCGTGAAAGTAACTACCCGTTGGGACAGGTATAGGACTGTACCGCGGCCATCCGATGAACATCACTTGCGAAGCGCTTACGAAGTCGGTTTGTCCGGTACGGGTTGGGACGCGAGGAAATCGCCGGCGAAGCGCTTGGCGTAGGAATCGAGTAATTCGCGGACGCGTTCTTCGCGCGGCGATTTCAAGATGAAACCGGCGTGATGATATTTTTTGATGCGGCAGGCAATTTCAGGATCGCGGTAGGACGACGTGTCGGGATGTTCTTGCCGCGCGAGGGATAATATCACTCCGGCATAGTTTTGCGTTGTGTGCGGCAGTTCATAACGCGCTTTGCCGGCGCCGACTTCGAGCTTGGCCCATTCGCTCCAGAGATTGATGCCGGTGGCGGTTTCGATCACGTCCGATATATAAGCGCCGCCGACGCGCGCCGCGATTTCCAAAAAATAGATTTTTCCGGTGGCGTGAGCCTTTAAGAATTCGGCGTGCGTCACGCCGCGAACCAGACCGAGCACCTGCATCAAATTGCGATTCAGCTCCTTGAGTTGCAGCGTTTCCGCGGCATCGCGCGGTAGCGTGCGCGTGGTGAAGACGCCGCCGCCGTGAGAAACGTCGAGCGGCGGCGCGCCATAGGCGTGGGCTTCGGCAAATAACACCTGGCGTTCGCTCACGACGCTGTCCACGTGAAAAACGCTGCCCGGAATAAATTGTTCGAGCAGGAACAGGGACTGCTCGTCGCCAAGCCGGTCGAGCCACGGCCAAAGCTCTTCCGCCGCGTGAATTTTCTTCATGCCGATGCCGGAGGCTTGCGAGCGCGGCTTCAAAAGCCATGGCCCTTGTACGCGCGCCATGAATTCACGAAGATCGCCGTAGTTGAGAACGTGTACGAACTCCGGGACGAGCACACCTTCTTCTTGCGCTTGCGCGCGCATGGCCAGTTTGTCGCGGAAATATCGCACGGTGGTGAGGCCCATGCCGGGTATGCGCAGGTGCTCGCGCAGCGCGGAAACGTTTTCCATGTCGAATTCATCGAGCGCCACGACGCGATCGATCTTCTGATTTCGCGCGGCGTAGCTCACGGCGTTGATCAGACCGGAGAGCGGAAGATCCTCCGGCATGAAAAACATTTCATCGATCGCTTCGCGCGGCCAGTCTCCGTTGCGCAATTTTTCCACGGTGAGCAGAAGCACGCGGCAGCCGATTCGTTTGCACGTGCGCAGAAATTCCTGGCCCTTTTCGTACGAGCTTACACAGAGAATTGTGAGAGGCCGCTCAGCCATTGGTTTCGTCTCCCCGGGGAGCCACGCTATGTTTGCTGCGAATGCAGTTGGGCGCGCAGTATACGCCGCAATCAGCGGGCGGGAAACAGAAACTCGAGGAACGGCTGGACGCGCTGCGCCCAAGCTGCTTCGTTGTGTTCGGCGCCTTCAACTCGCTGATAGTGCAGATTGTCGCCAAGGCGCCAGCCTTTTTGCATCAACGCGTCGCGAAGCATTTCCACGTCGTCGACGATGCGCGGACCTTCACGCGTGCCGATATCGAGCCAGATGCGCGGATGCGGTTCCGGCATGCTGGCCTGCGCGAAGCGCACGATCACGCGATGATTCCACCAGACCGAAGGCGACAGCGCGGCGATTTTTCCAAATACGTCCGGCATGCGCAGGCCGAGATAAAGGCTGACGAGGCCTCCGAGCGACGAACCGCCGATACCCGTGCGGCCGGGTCCTTGGTCCACGCGATACGTGGATTGAATGAACGGCATCAATTCATTGAGAAGGAATTTTCCGTAGCGATCGGCGCGGCCGCCGCCAAGTTTGGGAACTTTGGTCGGCGTATATTCGTGGATGCGCGTTCGCCCCGTATTGTAAATGCCGACGATGATCATCGGCTCCGCGCGGCCGCTCCGGATCGAATTGTCCGCCGATTCGCCGACGTGCCAGTCCATGCCGGGAACGAAGGAGGTTCGACCGTCGAAAAGATTTTGTCCATCGTGGAGATAGAGCACGGGAAAATGGCGGCCCGGCTGTTCCTGGTAACCGGGCGGAAGATAGACGACGACGCCACGCGAGTTACGCAGGTACCGTGACGAAATTTGTTCGTGTTTCTGAAGTTGTCCGGCGCTCACGGCGCGATCGTCACCAGCAGGTCTTTCGCTTCCACGCTTTGCCCGGGAACGACAAGCAGTTTCGCCACGCGCCCCGCGATCGGCGCGTAAATGTTGGACTGCATTTTCATCGCTTCGAGCGTCATTAGTTTAGCACCGCGTTCGACCGGCTGGTTCGCTTGCACCGCAATTCCGGTGATGACGCCGGCGGTGGGCGCACCGACTTGCCCGGCATCGGTGGCATCGGCTTTGGGATGGGCGCGTTCGATCACGCG
>DATGEI010000033.1:0-14000 GCA_035310365.1 Candidatus Acidiferrum sp. | reverse complement strand
TTGCCGCGTTCGCGCAGCGGCGGAATGGTGAGCGGGACGGCGGAGATGCGAAAAAAAAGATCTTCGCGGAAGGATTTCTCGGCGACGGCTTTGTGCAAATCGCGGTTGGTGGCGACGACGATGCGGACATCCACTTCGATGGATTGCGTGCCGCCGACGCGTTCGAAGCTGCGTTCTTCGAGGACGCGCAAAAGCTTGGCCTGAATCGCAAGGGGAAGTTCGCCGATTTCGTCGAGGAAAAGCGTGCCACGGTGGGCGAGATCCATTTTGCCGGCTTTGCGAGCGCCGGCGCCGGTGAAGGCGCCGCGTTCGTGGCCGAACAGTTCGTTTTCGACAAGGCCTTCGGGAATCGCCGCACAATTGAGCGCGACGAACGGCTGATCGCGCCGCGGAGAAACATGATGCACGGCGCGGGCGAAAAGTTCCTTGCCGGTGCCGCTTTCGCCCAGCAGTAGCACGGTGGAATCGGTCTGCGCGACGCGCTGGATCTGCTGGCTGAGATCGCGAATCGAAGAGTGTTCGCCGACGATGCGCGGGAACCCGTAACGCGCGGAAAATTCTTCGCGAAGAAGGAGATTTTCACGAAGTACTTCCTGCTGGCGCGCGGCGCGTTGCACGAGAACCTTGAGGTGTTCGAGGTCGACCGGTTTCTGCACGAAATCGAAGGCGCCCTCTTTCATGGCGGTGACGGCTTCTTCGACCGAGCCGAATGCGGTGAGCAGAATTACCGGTATGGTGGCGTCGGCGAGTTTCGATTCGCGAAGAACGTCGAGGCCCGAGGCGCCGGGCATCTTCAAGTCGGAGAGGACAACTTGATAGCGGCGGCCGCGCAGCTTCTGAATGGCGGCAGTGCCATCGGGCGCTTCGTCAACGGTGTAGCCGCTGCGCTCGAGAGCCTTGCGCAGCATGGCGCGGAGTTCGTTTTTATCTTCAACAAGAAGGAGCGGTTCCATCTCCTTCGTTTGTAGCATGGATGGAGCGGGCCGCCGCGAAGGATGTAAGCGCGTGTGCGGTGAAGTGCAAAGGCGAGCGGCTATTCGCGAGACCAGCCGGGGTCGCCGCCAGACTTGCGGAGCGCATCTTCGGCGTCGCTGAATTGCTGTTTCAAGTCTGCGATCTGCTTCTTTTTGGCTTCGATCTTGTCGGCTTTTTTATTGATCTCTTCCCGGCTGTATTGCTCGTTCAACGCCTTGGTGGGGTCGGCGTAATATTGAACGCCACTCTTGTTTTCTTCGCGTTGCAAAACGTCCAGTTCCTGTTCGGCGGTGGCAATTTTTGTGCGCAAGGCGGCGAAGCGTTTGCGCCAGGCCTTTTCTGAATTCGGGTCTTCTTTTTCGCCAGCGGTTGCCTTGGAATCGGCGATGGCTGTAGTGGCGCTATTTTGAACGGCAGCGGATGTAGAGCCTTCGGGAGCGGGCGCCAGGGCCGTGCCAACGACGGAAATGTCGGACTTTTTGGTGCTGATGTCGTCGTCCGTGTAAATCTTTTTTGGCTTCGGCGCGTCTTTTTTTTCTTCTTTGGCTTTGCGAGCCGCGTCGGCGACGGCGTCGCCGGTGCCGGATTGCTGGGACGATTGCTGTTGCGCGCGGGCGGGGAAGCACACGAGAGCGGCCAAAAGCGTAAGGCCGGACAAATTGCGAAGCGTTGCGTGCATGGAAAAACCTCCCAAGAGCTTAAATCAAGCCTGCGTACTGTTAGATGCTTCCTGCCTTAATTCTACTGCTTCCGAAGTCTGGCGGCTGAGGGGTAGCGTAACCGTAAATGCGGCGCCGCCTTCGGGCCGGTTGCAGGCTTCGATCTGGCCGCCGTGCTGGAGAACGATCTTTTGCACGACGGCGAGGCCGAGCCCAGTGCCATTGGGCTTGGTCGTGAAGAAAGGCCGGAAGAGCTTCGACTGCACATCGCGAGGGATGCCCGGGCCATTGTCGAAGACGGTAATGCGCTGGAAAGTGTGGCCCTCTCGCTGGAAGTTCTCGCCGCGCAGAATGACCTTTCCGCCGTTTGAGGCGGCGACGGAGGCTTCGGCAGCGTTGCGAGTAAGGTTCAGGAAGGCCTGGCGCAGGAGGCTTTCGTCGCCGGCAACTTCGCCGAACGGGCCTTCCGAACGGAGGCGGACGAGCGGAAACGCTTCGGAGATTTCGGAGATGGCGCGTTCGATGATGGACGAAAGAGCGACCTGTTCGTGGGAAATGTCGAGCGGGCGCGCGTAGCGGAGAAATTCGGTGACGACGTGAGTGATGTTGCGCGTCTGTTCGAGAATTTTGTCGGCGTTGTCGGCGACTTCGGGAGTGGGATTTTCGGACTGAATCAGTTGCGCGTAACCGGAGATCGTGGCGAGAGCGTTTTTGAATTCGTGCGCGATTCCGGCGGAAAGTTCGCCGAGCGCGGCGAGGTTTTCCTTGAGCTGCATCTGCTTTTGCAGCGAAGCGAGTTCGGTAAGGTCGGTGAGCAGGCAGATGGCGCCGCTGACGTCGTCGTTCTCTTTGCGAATCGGAGAGATCGTGACGCCAAGCTGGCGGACGTCTCCGGCGGCGTCGCGGTGTTCGATCTGCTCGCGGCGGAAGATTTTTCCGGTGGTGAGGCATTCGCCGATGAGTCGCGAAAGATCGGAACGGTCGCCGAGCGCTTCGCTGAAGCGGCGAAAATTGAGGCCGCGATGGCCGAGCGTTTGTTCCGCGGCGGGATTGGCGCTGGTGATGATGCTTTGCGCGTTGACCACGACGAGGCCAGCCGGCATGTTGCGGGTGACCTCTTCGCTGAGCCGCTCGGTGAGGTCGGCGCGTTCGCGCTCTTCGCGGTGCAGGCGTTCGAGCTCTTTTTCTTGTTCTTTTAATTTTTTGATGACGGCTTGCATGGACGCGGCCATGAAGGCGGAAGCGTTTTCGGTGCGAGGCGGAGCGTTGAGGTTTTCCGCTTTACGGCCGGGAGAATTTTGAAAAACCTTACGCAAAAGGATGACGCCGCCGATCAGAATCGCGAGTAATGCGATCGCGGTGCTGGTAATCACGGTCCACGGAATTTGCACGCCTTTGGATGGCAACACCGCGTTACCTCATGAACCGATAGGCTAGCTGGTCGAGCCAGCGGCTGAAGAACACGACCAGAATGGCGGCCACGCCGAGAAATGTGCCGAGCGGAAGCTGGTACCGGCTGGAAATGGTCCAGCGCAACGCGGAGGACTTGCCCAAGTTGCGCCGGCTGGCCCGTGCCGCGACCTGCGATTTCCAGCCGCTGACGAAGAGACCGACGACGAGAAGCAGGCCGATTACGCTTCCGAGCAAGGTGCCAAGAAGCAGAGTTAAGAAGGTTCCCTGGATGCCAAGGAACGCTCCGATCATGAGCATCATTTTGACGTCGCCCATGCCCATGCCATCGCGGCCGCGAACGAGTTTATAAAGCGACGCGGCGGCGAGGAGAAGCAGGCTGCCGGCGGCGGCGCCCAAAAGCGAGCAGACGACGCCGAGCAGCGACGGGTTGCGGTCGAGAAGAGGAAAGCGGTCTGCGAGGCGCATGCAGACGGAATCGACGGGCGTAACGCGCAGAGCGAGCGCCAGGCCGACGCCGAAACCAAAGAAATTCACGGCGTCCGGCAAGATGCGAATGCGAACGTCGGTGATGGTCAAAACGACGAGCAGGCTGATGAAGAAAAGCGACTTCACGGTTTCCGGCGAAAATCCGAATTCGAGATAGCAGAGAACGAAGAGCACGCCGGTGAGCAGTTCGATCGCGGGATACATCGAGGAAATGGGCGCGGAACAGGAGCGGCATTTTCCGCCGAGCCAGATCCAGGCGAGCACGGGAACGTTGTCGTACGCCTTGATGGGCTTTTCGCAGTGCGGGCAACGCGAGCCGGGAGACACGATGGACACGCCTTCCGGAATCCGCATGATGCAGACGTTCAGAAAGCTGCCGATGACGAGGCCGATTAAAAAGACGAAGGCGATGACCACACTTTGACTTTGCCACAGGAAATGAGGCGTCTCAATTACTGCTGCGTGAGGCGTGCCCGATGGCTAACAGGATGATGGATTGCGCACGTTTTGAGCGTCCGCGCGAAGGCCTGTAAACTATGGATGGACGGGAAGTTGTGAGCCGATGAACTGGTTTGAACAACGAATTCGACGATACGAGCACCGGCGCTGGACGACGGACGATAACCGCATGGTGCGGCCATTTGAGTGGGGCTTGGAGCACATTGGCGGCGCCGCGGACGAGCCCGATCCGCGCGGTTTTGTCCGGCAATATGCCGCGGCGGCGATGGAAAACAGCAAGGAATGGTTTGAACCTTCGCCCGCGAGCGACTATCGGCTGGATCGCGACGATGTGCTGACGTTTACGAGCGCTATTCAGTCGCCGTATCCCGAGAACAACACCGTGTACGGCCAACTTTTTCGCGGCGCGAAGAAAGCGCCGGCCGTGCTTCTGTTGCCGAACTGGAATGCAAAATGGAACGGCCAGCGCGGGCTTTGCGAGTGGCTGCAAAGGCTTGGAATTACCGTGCTGAAAATGAGCATGCCGTATCACGACCGTCGCATGGCGGCGGGGCATGAACGCGCGGACCAGCTTGTGGGGCCAAATGTGGGGCTGACGATTCAGGCGAACCGGCAAGCGGTGCAAGATGCGAAGCGGTGCCTGCGATGGCTCGAGCAGCAGGGCTACACGAAGATTGGGATTTTGGGGACGAGCATCGGCTCTTCGATCGGGTACATCACGATGATGCACGATGCGGGCGTTCACGCCGGCGGATTTTTTCACGTGTCGACTTATTTTGCCGACGTGGTCAGCGGCGGAATGACGACGAATCACGTGTGGGAAGGAATGCGCGAGCACGTGACGGTGGATGAATTGCGCGATTATTGGGCGCCGGTTAGTCCGATGCCTTATGTGGAACGCGGACTCGGCGCGGGCCGAAAATCGTTCATGGTTTACGGAAAATACGATCCGACTTTTTTGCCGGAGTTGACGGCGCAGATGCTGGATGCGTTGCACAAACATGGTGCGAATCCGCGCACGCTGGAATTGGCGTGCGGGCATTATTCACTGGAGCTGGCGCCGTTTTCTTATATTGCAGGGATTCGGATGCTGAGGTTTTTGCGATCGGCGCTGGCGTAAGAGAAAGAAAGATTGCCACAGAGCCACAGAGGCCACAGAGAAGGCGGGATAACCAAAAGACGCAGAGCAGGCAATGAAGAGGGAATAGGAAGAAAATGCGCGGTTGTTTGAAGGGGAGAGGAAACCGTGGAAGCTCTGAAATCAATTGCTTTGATTGTGGTCATCTTCCTCGTGCTGCCAGTTGTAATTCTCACGATTCGAGACAAGATTTGGTATCCACGCAAACGGCGGACTTCCGCGGAAAGCGAGGCTGCGAGAAAAGCGTGGACCGATCGCCTGCGGCAACCGCAATTCGAGGAAGTGGAAAAGATTTGTGGAGGGTTGCTGCCGGAGCGGTTGAAATCGGCCTATCAGAAGGAAGAATGCATCCAGAGTAAGGCCGTTGAACTGAATGTGCCTGGGAAAGACAAAGAGCAACATTTTTACTACCTCGCTGAATTCGTCCCGCTTGACGCCGATGGCCAGATGCACACGACGGATTTGAGCGAATTTGGGCGTGGATGCTGCTTTGCGGCGGACGGCATGGGGAATTTCTATTGGGTCCCGGTGAGCGACTCACGGCAAGCGGATGCGATCGTGTACTTCGCGTGTCACGACCCTTATGGAAACGAGAAAGTAGCGAATAGCCTCGACGAATTTTTCGGTTGGTTCCCTAAGGCCGAGACGAATTCCCCCAAAAGCTAAGGGACGAGAGTCGAGAACGCTTCAACGGCGATGAGGGCGGAGATGGCGTCGATGTCGGGGGCGAGCGGGCGATCCTCGACGACTTTCGGCGATTTGGCGCGGACCGCGTCGTAGGCCTTTGTGGAGATCGTTCCCGTTTTCAGCGGGGCCAACAAATCAATGCCCTGGCAGGCGCAGAGCAATTCGATCGCAAGGATGCCGCGCAAATTCTGCAGCATGCGCTCGAGGCGGCGCGCGCCGCTCATGCCCATGGAAACGTAATCTTCTTGATTGCCGCTGGTGGAAATGGAATCGACGGAGTGAGGCGTCGCGAGAGCCTTGTTTTCGCTGGTGAGCGCGGCGGCCGTGACTTGCGCGATCATGAATCCGGAATTGAGGCCGGGTTCGGGCGTAAGAAACGCCGGAAGCATGCTGGTGAGCGGATTGGTCATCTGTTCGATGCGGCGTTCGGCGATGCCGCCAATGGTGGCGAGCGCAACGGCGACTTGATCGGCGGCCATGGCGAGCGGCTGACCGTGAAAATTTCCGCCGCTGACGATGTCACCCTCGCCGTTTTCCTTGACGAAGACGAGCGGATTGTCGGTCGCACTGTTCAGTTCGACCTGTGCCATGGCGCGCGCCTGCAAAAGGGAATCGCGCACCGCGCCGTGAACTTGCGGCGTGCAGCGCAGGCTGTACGCGTCTTGAACGCGCGGGTCTTTATCCGAAGAGCGATGCGATTCGCGGATTTGGCTGCCCGCGTTGAGATGCGCAAGGTTGCGCGCGGTACGCGCCGCGCCGGGGTAAGAGCGCGCGTGCATGATGCGAGCATCGAACGCGCCGGGACTGCCGCGCAATGCGTCGAGGGAAAGCGCGGCGGCGACGTCGGCGGTGTCCGCCAGCACGTCCGCTTCGTATAAGGCGAGACTAAGGAGAGAAAGCATGCCCTGCGTGCCGTTGAGCAGCGACAAGCCTTCTTTCGCTTCGAGGGCGACCGGCGCGAGCCCGGCCTGCTTGAGCGCTTCGGCGCCGGAAAGGATTCTTCCCTGGAACTCGGCTTTTCCTTCGCCGATCACGACCTGCGCGAGATGCGCGAGCGGCGCAAGATCGCCCGAAGCGCCGACGGAACCCTGCGAAGGAATCACTGGGTGTACGCCGGCGTTGAGCATGCCGCAAAGCGTTTCGACGACCGAAGGCCGGACGCCGCTGAGACCTTTCGCAAGGGCATTGGCGCGCAGCAAAATCATGCCGCGGGTTTCCGCTTTGCTGAGTGGCGCGCCGACGCCGCAGGCATGAGAGCGGACGAGATTCACCTGGAGCTGCCGGACTTGCTCTTGCGAAATGCGAACGCTGGCAAGTTTTCCGAAGCCGGTGTTGATGCCGTAGGCGGTGTTTCCGGACGCGACAAGTTGGTCCACGACGGCGCGCGAAGCATTCATTCGCGCGACGGAATCGCGCGAAAGCGAAACTTTGTCTCCGCGAAGCACGATGGCGTGCAGTTGATCGAACGTCAGGTCGTTACCGGTGAGTGCGATGGTCATTGCGAGTTGTTTCCTGCCTGGGTGTGTGACGATTTTGTGCCAAAGATTTCGCGATATTTCTGCGGCAGCAGCTTCGGCTTGCCATTTTTTCCGCAGATGACGTGGGTGGTTTCGCCGGAAGCGAGCAGGACGTTGCCGGCCTCGCAGAAAATTTCGTAGGAGAAGCGGATGACGCGATTTTTGGTTTCGGCGATGCGCGTGCGGATGCGAAGAACCTCGTCGTATCGCGCCGGATGGTGATAGCGGCATTTCGCGTCGGCCACGACGATCTGGCAATCGTCTTCCAGTTCCATGCGCTTGTATTCGACGCCGAGCGCGCGCATCAGCTCCACTCGGCCGACTTCGAACCAAATTAAATAGTTCGCGTGGTAGACGACGCCCATCTGGTCGGTCTCGGCGTAGCGAACGCGCACACTCGTATCGTGAAATTCCATTCGTTCTCCCAGGATTATTCAGTGTACAGAAGGACGAGAGGGAATTGCCACAGAGTCACAGAGGACACAGAGTGCGGGGCAAGAGTATTCAGACGACGAGGCGTTTGATGCCTTGATGCAAAAGGCGACTATGGAAGTTTATCAGCAGGCCGGTTTTGATTCCGCTGAGACGCAGATAGGTTAGAAGTTGAGCCTCAAACAAAGGGTCGATTCGTTCGACGTTTTTAATTCGAGGATTACGGAGTTTTCAACCACGATGTCCATCCGTAAATCGCCTATCGGGCGTTCACGATATGTAATTGCGAGCGGGACCTGACACTTAAACCTCAATTTGTGGTGTTCGAGCTCGATGCAGAGGGCGGATTGATAGACGGATTCGAGGAGATCTGGACCGAGCCGCTTGTGAACCTCAATCGCGCATCCGATGATCTTTTCCGTTAGGGGATCGGGGGCAGGTCCGGCCATTTGTTTGATTTTCTCTGTGCGCTCCGTGACTCTGTGGCGAACTCCTAGTCTTCTCCTTGCCAGACGGGTTTGCGTTTTTCGAGGAACGAGGCGAGGCCTTCCTGAAAGTCCGGCGTGCAACGGATGCGCGCGTTTTCGAGTACGGCGCGTTCGAGGTCGGCGTCAACGGAAGCGGCCGCGGCGGAAGTGAGCAGGCGTTTCGCGCGCGTGAGGCTGCTGGGGCTGGCGGCGATGAGCTGCTCAGCGAGTTCGGTGCAGCGGGACATCAACTTTTCGGCGGGAACGATTTCGGTGACGAGGCCGAGTTCCTTGGCTTCTTGCGCGAGCACGAGGCGGCCGGTGAGCAAAAGATCGCGCGCGCGCTTGTCGCCGATTTGCCGCGTCAGAAAAACGGAAACGATGGCGGGAAGAAAACCAATTTTGACTTCGGTGTAGCCGAATTTGGCTTCGGGGACGGCGATGGTGAAGTCGCAAAGCGTGGCAATGCCACAACCGCCGGCGAGCGCGTGGCCATTGACGGCGGCGATCATCGGTTTCGGAAAGCTCCAGATGCGGCGAAACATCCGCGCCATGCGGCGGGAATCTTCCTGATTTTCCTGGGCGGAGTGCTGGCTAAGCGCGGAGAGCATTTCGAGATCCATGCCGGCGCAGAACGCGCTGCCGGCCCCGGTAAGAATGACAACACGCGCGCGAGTCTTTTCGAGTTCGTCGAGCGCAGCCAGCAAATCGCAAATCATTTTTGCGGAGATGGCGTTGCGCTTCTCCGGGCGATTGAACGTGATCTTGGCAACAGGCCCTTCGTGTTCGACGAGCAGCGTTGTGTAGCTCATGGGCCCTCCTTAGTTCACCAGCGGCGCATGGGCGTACGTCGCGCGGACTTCATTGGTCAGTTTTACGACTTTTTCAAGGCGGAGGCCAGTCTGTTCCTGCGCGTAGCCGGCGAGGCTGAGCGCCGCAAGAACGTCTTCGGTGGCGATATTGCCGACGAGTTCGTCTCCGGCGAAGGGGCAACCACCGAGGCCGGTGAGCGCGCTGTCAAAGCGGCGGCAGCCGGCGTTGTACGCCGCGAGGATTTTGTCGGCGGCGCCCATCGGCGTGCTGTGAAGATGAACGCCGATTTCCATGCCGGCAACGTAACCGCTCGCGCGGCGAAAAACCTCGGTGACGGATTCGGGCGACGCGGTGCCGGCGGTGTCGGCAAGCGAGACGGTTCGAACGCGAATGTCTTTGAGCCATTCGAGAGTCTCTTCGACGATTTCCGGGCCCCACGGCTCGTCGTAAGGATTGCCGAAGGCCATGGAGATATAGACGACGAGGTCGCGATTGGCTGATTTTGTTTCTTTTTGCAGAATTTCGACGAGCTTGCGCGATTCGTCGCGAGACATATTGGCATTGGCGCGGCGAAAATAAGCGGAAATGGAATAGGGATAACCGACGGTCGTGACGCCGGGAGTTTTGAGAGCGCGCTCGAGGCCTTTTTCGTTGACGACGATGCCGATGATTTCGGGGCGTTCGATTTCGGCGGGAAGGGAATCGTTGAGCCGCGCCATCACTTCTTCACTGTCCGCCATTTGCTTGACGTGCTTGGGCGAGACGAAGCTGACGGCGTCAATATGTTTGAAGCCGGCAAGGACGAGTTCTTTGAGGTAGTTCGCCTTGAACTCGGTCGGAATGAAATCCGCCAAACCTTGCCACGCGTCGCGCGGACATTCGATGAGTTTTACGGATTCCATGGTTCCTCGATGTGAAATGAGTAGAGGTCGACAGTCGATAGTTTAAAGTCGAACGAAAGAATCGGAAAAGTCATGTGCAGTGTGTCGCACTCGCTTTCACTTGCCAGCCTCGACTTTCTTTCGGAGACCGTGCAGCATTCGTGACAGTTCAGAAATTTCTTCAAAGGTCTTGGTTGCCAGAATGGGAGTGATATACCCCAAGTCGCGGCTCACGATAACGAGATACTCGGTTTCCGCAAGCGATGCTTCAGCAATGTTGAGAAACCGGGCATACTCGGCCGCAGTCAGACGTTTTGACCCTTCAGCTATATTCGTGGGCACGGAAAGTGTGGATCGACGTAATTGAGAGGTAAGTCCATAGCGTTCAGTTTGAGGAAAAGCGGCGGTCATACGGTAAGTGCTCAATACCAGTGCGTGGCCTCGTTGCCAAACCTTTAATTCCGTGAACCTTTGCATGGCGGTGTCACTAGCTCCGACTGCCACATCTAATTTCACGTTCGTTTCGTTCGACTTTCAACTGTCGACTGTCAATTGTTAACAGTATTATGTCTGTAGTACTCCCGTTTTGAATTCGCGGATTTCGGGGTTGAGCGCGGCTGCTTCGAGTGCGGTGATCAATGCATCGCGGGTTTGCGCGGGATCGATGATGGCGTCGACCCAAAGACGGGCGGCGGCGTAGCGCGGGTCGGTTTGGTGTTCATAGGTGGCGCGGACGGAATCGTAGAGTTCCTTTTTTGCTTTTTCGTCGACTTTTTTGCCTTCGCGCTCGAGTTGCTTCAGTTTGATCTCGGCCAGCGTGGCGGCGGCCGCGTCGCCGCTCATCACGGCATAGCGCGCGGTGGGCCAGGCAAACAGGAAGCGCGGGTCGTACGCTTTGCCGCACATGGCATAGTGTCCGGCGCCGAAACTGCCGCCGCAAATGACGGAAATTTTCGGCACCACACTGTTAGACACCGCGTTCACCATTTTTGCGCCCGCGCGGATGATGCCGCTCCACTCCGCGTCTTTGCCGACCATGAAGCCGTTCACGTCGTGCAGGAAAATCAGCGGAATCTTGTTTTGATTGCAATCGAGAATGAAGCGGGCCGATTTTTCCGCCGCTTCCGTGTAAATCACGCCGCCAAATTCCACGCGCTTTTGATCGGAGCCGCGCGCCTGCGTCTGCACGTGCTTCTTTTGATTCGCAACGATGCCAACGGCCCAGCCGCCGATTCGCGCGTACCCACACAACACCGTTTCGCCGTATTCGGCGCGGTACTCTTCGAATTCGCTCGCGTCCACGATGCGCGCGATGATTTCGCGCATGTCGTATTGCTTGCCGGGATCGCTCGAGAAAATGCCGTACAGTTCTTCGGCAGCGAAGAGCGGATTGCGTGAAGCGGCTTTGCTGAAAATGGGCTGTGGCGCGTTGCCCATTTTGTCCACGAGCGCGCGAATGCGCTTGAGACACGCCTCATCGTCGGGTTCTCTGAAATCCACCGTGCCGCTGATTTGCGCGTGCATCTTTGCGCCGCCCAAATCTTCGGCGGAAGTTTTCTGGCCGATGGCGGCTTGCACCAGCGCGGGGCCGGCAAGAAAAAGTCCGGAGCCTTCGGTCATGAGCACGTGATCCGTCATCACCGGAAGATACGCTCCGCCCGCCACGCACATGCCCATCACGGCGGTCAGCTGCGGAATTCCCATCGCGGACATCACGGCATTGTTGCGAAACACGCGGCCAAAATCGTCGGTATCGGGAAAGACGTCTTCTTGCAGCGGCAAGAAAATGCCTGCGGAATCGACAAGGTAAATAACTGGAATCCGGTTTTCGATGGCGATATTTTGCGCGCGAATCACTTTTTTCGCCGTCATCGGAAAGAATGCGCCGGCTTTTACCGTGGCGTCGTTGGCGATCACCATGAACTTGCGGCCGCAGACGGTGGCGAGGCCGGTAACCGCGCCGGCCGAAGGCGCGCCGCCCCACTCTTCGTACATTTCGTACGCGGCGTAAAGGCCCAGTTCGAAGAAATGCGTGCCCGGATCAATCAGCTTTTCGATGCGTTCGCGCGCCGTGAGCCGGCCTTTTTTGTGCTGCGATTCGATCGCTTTCGCGCCGCCGCCTTCGCGAATCTTCTGCTCTTCGTTTTTGATTTGCGTCAGCAGGTCGACGATGCGCCGCGTGTTTTTTTCAAAGTCGGGAGATTTGCGATTGATGTTGGAGCTCAGAGTGGACGCAGTCACGCAGCTTCCTCGCGAGGAATAAATACCGTTCTCAGTATACGGTGTAAGGAAAAAATCCGCGAGCCACGGCGAACGCGCGGCCCGGTTTTGTGCCGCAAAAGCGATGCGTGTACACTGCACGAGCCATGAAACCGCTCCTACTCGATTTGGCACTTTCCCGGCGAGTCGAATTGGCGGAAGCTGCCGTTGCTGCCGCCGCGGTGGAAGCCATGCAAAGGGAACGGCCGGAGACGGGAGCGGCGGCGGAAAAGATAGCGGGCGGCTACGCAATCTATGCCGGCGCGAATTCTCCCATTACGCAGGCCATTGGCATCGGGTTGAGTGGGGAAGTCAGCCGCGAAGAATTTGATCGTATCGAAAGCTTTTATCGCCTGCGCAAAGAACCGGTTCGCGTCGAAACAAGCCCGCTCGCCGATCCGTCGTTGTTCAAGCTGTTCGGTGCAAACGGCTACGAAGCGACGGAATTTACGAATGTGATGGCGCGATCAATCGCCGAGCGCGAGCGTTTTCCCATGGCGAACGCGCAGATTCAGATCGAGCGCGTCGGCACTTCACAATTGGACCTTTGGGCGCACACCGTCTCGCAAGGATTCGCGGGCGAGGCGGATGTGACGCCAGAAATCCTGGATTTGATGGGCATGTTTGCAAGGGCCGAAGGCATGGAATGTTATCTAGCCCTTATTGATGGGGCGCCGGCAGGAGCGGGGACACTGGCCGTCGGCAACGGCGTGGCTGGACTATTTGGCGCGAGTACGCTCGTGGCTTTCAGAAATCGCGGAGTGCAAGGCGCGTTGCTACTTGCGCGGCTGGCGCGAGCGGCGGCGGCCAACTGTAACCTCGCGGTTTGCCTGGCTCAACCGGGAAGTTCTTCGCAAAGGAACATCGTGAGGCAAGGCTTTGCGACGCTTTATACGCGCGTCAAGTTCGAGCGCCACTGGAAGTAATCGCTCTTGCGAGGATTTACTTGCGCGGAGGGGCGGGCTGCTTCGTCGTGTTTGCGGCGGAGACTCCAAACGCGAAGATGGCGACGTTTTGGCGCCCGACGAGTAAAGCATATTCGCCTACGGGAAGTGGCGCGCGCGGCCGGATTAGACGGACGCCTTCCTGTTGGTCGAACTCCTCGATGGGTATCACGTCATTCTGTTCCGCCTCGGCCACCTTTGCACCGGGAACTGGCATTCTGCCGCCGTTCAGTTCGCGCGAATCCTTCTTCACGCGAAGTTTTACAAGGAGTATTTCGGCGACGGGCGTATCCAGATGGCAAATGCAGATCCAAGGCCGTTGCGCCGAAACCTGCACCGGCGCGTGCCGGCCAGGAAACTCGGTTGCTATCGACGCGGGGACAATTCCATAGGAAAATGCAGCCGCTAGCCCTCGTCTGACCTTGCTTTTGGCAGGAATCGATTGGGTAATTGTAGTCCAGTCTGGCCCTTTAATCAAAACTCCGTCTGCGTCCTCAGGCAAGGCGGCATCGACAGCGATTGGGCTATCGACTTGATCGCTGCCGGTGCCCGGTGGGTTCTGAAGCGCCGGAAGTGCAAGAAACATCCAAAGAATTGCTGTGAGCATGGAATTCCTCCGGAAGGGAATCAGAGGATAACATATAACGGCGCGGTTAGGTGATCTTTAATTCATACTCTTGTCGTGTGGCGGCCGTTGATGAAGTCCACAATGTCCTGTGTAGAGGTGCCGGGCAGAAAAATCTGCGCAATGCCCGCTTGTTTGAGCGGCAAAATGTCGGCTTCGGGAATGATTCCGCCGACGAGTACCGTCACGTCGTCCATGCCTTTCTCGCGAAGCAGCTTCATGAGTTGCGGGCAGATGGTGTTGTG
>DATGEI010000032.1:0-53628 GCA_035310365.1 Candidatus Acidiferrum sp. | reverse complement strand
CGGAAAAGAGAAGAACTCGGAAAAGAGTAGAACTCGGAAAAGAGAAGACTACGCTTTATTGGGTGAAATTGTGTGCCAAGCATTGCCGGGGACTAAAGTCCCCTCGACTACACAAATCAGGACAGAGAGAGCGGGTGCGACTTAGACCTGAAGCGAGCGCAGGTAAGGGACGCTGGCGCGCATGAGGTCGAGGTTCATTTCGACGAAGTAGTTTTTGATGTCGCAGGATTTGGCGGCGGAGAAGATTTTTTTCCAGTCGAGAGAGTCCTGGCCGACGGCGGCGTAGGTGTTTTTCTTGAGGTCCCAACCCTGAACGTGCATGGAGAGGAAGCGGCCGGGATATTTCGTGAGGTATTCGGCGGCGTCGTAACCTTCGCTGATGGTGGAGACCTGAAATTGGAATTTGACGAGATGGGGGTCGAGGAGTTCGAGGAGAAGGTCGTAGGTGCGCTTGCCGTTTACTTTACTTAGCTCGAAGCCTTCGTTGTGGAGGCCCTGGGTGATGCCGGATTTGGCGGCGAGCTGGCCCATTTTGTTGTATTCGTCGGCGGCGCGTTTTACGTCGTCGAGCGTGGGATTGTTTGGACCGGCGAGGCTGGGGACGATCATCTGGGTGAGGCCGATTTCCCTGGCCCAAGCGATGCGAGCGGGCTGATCTTGGCGAAGTTCGTCGATGCCGAAGTGCGAGCTGATGCAGGTGACGCCATTATCGGCGAGGATTTTCTTGAGGTCGGCGGCGGGATATTGGGCGAGGCCGGCGAAACCGTATTCGGCGTAGCCGACGGGAGAGCAGAGTTCGATGGATTGGAAGCCGGCGGCCGAGAGGGTTTTGATGGTGGCGGGAAAATCCTTGGAGATGAGTTCGCGTACGGGCCAGGTCTGGCAGCCGATGGGGAGGCCGAGGGGATTGGCGTGGGAGCGGAGAGGGAAGGAAGCGAGAAGAGAGGCGGCGGCGGTGGATTTGAGGAAGGTGCGGCGAGATTGGTTTGGCATTTTTCCTCCATGAAATTTAAAGGCAAAACTTTATTAGCTGAAATCGTGCCATGCATTGCCGGGGACTAAAGTCCCCTGGACTACATAAAGCGAAGGCCACACAAAGCCGGGACCACACAAAGCGAAGTCGACACAAAGCGAACACCACACAAAGCGACCGCCATACAAAGCCTGGACCACACAAAGCGACGGCCACACAAAGCCTAGGCCACACAAAGCGAAGATCATACAAAGCTAAGGCCACACAAAGCTAAGGCCACACAAAGCCGAGATCATACAAAGCCGAGACTACACAAGGCGAAGGCCATACAAATGCAGAGTGCGCTGCCATGAGCGGCTACGGTACTACAATTCCCAGCCGGGGCGGCGGGGCGGAGCGACGATTTTATTGGCGGCGTCGGAATTTGTGACATGCAAGCTGGCGCGATCCCATTTTAGTTTTTGGCCGGTTTGCGAGGCGACGTTGCCGAGCAAAAGAGTTTCGGTGACGAGGCTGGAGAATTCGAAATTGCCGCCGGGTTTTGTTTTGCCGCCTTTTGCGGCGTCGAGCCATTCGCGTTCGTTGCCGGGAGAGCGGGGAAGAGTTTTCGGTGGCGGCTCGAAGGCTTTCATTTTTGCGTCGGGAATGAGGCGCGGCTTGGCGCCCGTGAATCCGCAGAGAATTTTTCCCTTGTCGCCGACGAAGAGGAGGCCTTCTTCGCCGTCTTCGCCTTCCATGGTGAAAGGACGGTCGGCTTCGAGTTCTTCCGGGCGCGGAGGACGGAGGCCGCCATCGTACCAGGTGAATTTTACGGGAGGCATATCGCCGCGCGTGGGAAAATTGAACGTGATCATGGAAGCGTTTGGATAAGTTTCGGGATAGCGATCGGTGGAGCTGGCTTCAACGCTTGAGGGAGTTTCGAGTTTGAGGACGCGAAAGATGGTGTCGAAGCTGTAGCAGCCCATGTCGCCGAGAGCGCCACAGCCGAAATCGGCCCAGCCACGCCAGGAAAAAGGAAGATAAACGTGATGGTAGGGGCGAGCGGGCGAGGGACCGAGCCAGAGATCCCAATCGAGGCCGTCGGGAACGGGTTCGGATGCGACGGGGCGGTCGATGCCTTGCGGCCAGAAGGGGCGGCTCGACCAATTGTGAACTTCGCGGACGGGACCGATGGCGCCGGCCCAGATCCATTCGCAGAGGAGGCGGGTGTCTTCGGAGGCTTGATTGCCGACGGCGATTTGTGTGGCGACGCCGGTTTCGCGGGCGATTTCGGCGATGCGGCGAGCTTCGAAAATGGTGTGGGTGAGAGGTTTTTGGCAGAAGACGTGTTTGCGCCTGCGCATGGCCGCGGCGGAGATGGAAGCGTGGAGATGGTCGGTGGTGCAGACGACGACGGCGTCGAGAGATTTTTCTTTTTCGAGGAGTTCGCGGAAATCGGAATAGGCGGCGCAGCCGCGGGAATTGCCGGAGCGCGAGCCGGTGGCGTTGTAGGCGTCGACGATTTTTTGCGCAGGCTCGCGGCCGGCGACACCGGCGGTGACTTTGAGAGTGTGGGAAAGTTGAAGCGGATCGTCGGGGCTGAGCCAATCCCAACCGGAATCGACGCCAAGAAGATCGCGAACGGATTTGCAAAATTCGTGGGGTTCCCACTGCGGATAATTGGCGCCCGATTTGTTGACGTCGCAGACGGCGACGCCTTGCACGTCGGGCTCTTTGAGGAAGTGGAGCATGACGCGAAGGCCCTGTGCGCCGACGCCGATGAAGGCGAGGTTGAGCTTGTCGCTGGGCGGGACGTAACCCGCGCCACCCATGACGTGGCGCGGAACGATGGAAAAGCCGAGCGCGGCGGCGGCGGACTTCTGGATGAACTTGCGGCGCGAGGCGGAGGTATTGGATGGGGTGAGAGGACCGCGTGATTTCTTCATGGAACGACTCCCGGTATGAACGGCGGTACTTTACACAGGATTCGAAGGCTTGAATATAGAAAATCGGAACAAAACAAACGCGGGCAGGGCTGTAGGCGTTTTGGAAGTGGTAGGAGGCAATTTGTGTGCCAATCGGTTGTTTTTTGGCAGAAGGCTAAAAAAAGTACTAAGGGGTTTACCTGCTTGAGCTTTTCCATTGGATTCTTAGAATTACGGTGCCGTTCCCAGAAACAAAATGCAAGCCAATCTCAATCAACCAAGGAGACAGGCTGTGCCCCAAGACAGGCGACATACAAGTCGCCTCATTATGCGTGTGCCGATGGTCGTTCGAAGTCTGCGAGAAGGGTCACAACGGGAGTACCCCGTGGAATCGATGAATATCTCGAGTCGAGGAGTTTATTTTGCGACGGATGCGAAGTTTGAACAGAAAGAAGAGATCGAAATCCGGCTGCACATGCCGGAGCAACTGATGGCGGGACAGATCACGGACTGGTGGTTTACGGGACGAGTGGCGCACGTGCAGAAGGTCGGGAAAAACGACAAGAGCGGAGTGGGAGTGCAATTTCTGTACTATTCGGCGGGGAAGAAAACGTTCGAATAGTGCGCAGGACCCAACGGAAACGAGCAGTGGCGTCTGCCACTGCTCGTTTGCGTTTGCAGTGCGGATTATAAGGCTGAGGGTGAAAAGGCAATTTGGAGTGCGACGGCGAAATAGCGAGGAAAAAGGACAGGTCCGAATGGCCAGTGGGTTCGGGAGATAGGATGGTTGCGGCTGGGCCGCAATTTTGTAAGATACTGAAAATACGCCCCTTAGTTTAACGGGTCCTAGTACATTTAGTGGTCGCCAGGGGTAGACCGGCCGGAGCTTCAAAATGGACCCCTGTACCATGGTTCGGGTTTGATGGCTGCCGCAACCTGTACCAACGGGCAGGGGGCACGCGACGAAAGACGGTCCCGCAAGCGAGTGCGCCTGATGCAGAGAATCGCCCGAATCGGAACGGCGAGGTTGCGGCACCATGAGGATTTTGCTTACGTTCGCGTTCGTCGCTGCGGGATTTATGCTGTCGGAGCCAAAGACGTACGTGGAAGCGCTGCGGTCTTACGACGGGGCGGCGTACCTGGACGAGACCTGCTCGGCGCTGATCTGCAAGGCGCACGCAAAGGTGAGCAAGACGAAAGCGGAGTGCACGGCGAAGGAATTGTGGGAAGGATGCGGCGGAAAGCTGGAAGAAGTGGCGAATGCGGCGAGCCTGGCGAAGCTCGATTGGACGCAGGTGAAGGCGGGAGATGTGCTGGCGGTGAACGGAGTGCATGTGGTGGCATACCTCGGGGATGGGCAGTGCATTGACTCGGACCCGTTGCAGGGTGGAGTGGCGGAAGTGAGCGCGGAAACGTTGATGGCGAAGACGGGTGATGCGTGGTTCAACGGGCCGGTGCGGGTGGAGCGCTGGGTGAAGTAAGAGGAATTTGAAACCGAAGAATTGTCGCGGGTTGGGAGAAATCCAATCCGCGATTTTTATTTTGGTGAGTGGGCGACTACGCTGAATTTGCTTGCGTTTCGTTTACTCCGCGGGGGCGTTTATTGCGGGGCTGCCTGCGGCGACAGCGTTGGTTCGCGTGACGTAGATCGCGAGAAGCATGCTGAGGCCGAGAAGCAGGGCGGCGACGTAGTACGGCGCGCCGGGCACGCGCAAGGGAGAACCAACGGCGATGCCGAGCGCGAAAACCTGTGTGAAAAGCGGAGGGCCGGCCATGCCGGTGATGCCGCGGAGAGAGTTGATCGCGCCCTGCAACTTGCCTTGCGACGAAGGATCCACGTGTCGCGACATCAATGCTTGCACGGCCGGGGCCGCGATTCCCCAAAGGGCGATGAAAGGAATTGCGGCGATAAGAAACCAGCCACGCCGCGCGGCGCCGAATCCGAGAAAGCCGATGGTGCCAAAGAGCAATCCGGAAATAAGGCTGAAGCGTTCGCCGAAACGCTTGACGAAAGGGCCGACAAGTACGCCCGAGACGATTGCGGCGCAAACGCCGACGACGGCGAGCGAATTTCCAACCGTGATGTGATTCCAGGAAAAGCGGTATTCGGTGTAAATGGCCCAGACCGAAACGAGCGATTGGTGGGCAAGATAGTAGAAAGTGACCACGACGGCGAGACCGGCGAGCTCGGGATGAGAAAGAAACAGGATGAGTGAGCCGATCGGATTGGCCATGTGCCACGCGGATTTTGCGCGGCGCTCTTTGGGGAGCGATTCGGGGAGAACGAAGAAACCGTAAAGTGCATTGATGAGGCTGAGTGCGGCGGCGGCCCAAAACGGAAAACGCAGATTGTAATTGCCAAGGATGCCGCCGAGCGCAGGGCCGATGACGAAGCCGACACCAAACGCCGCGCTGATCATGCCGAACGCTTTCGCGCGTTTTTCCGGTGGCGTAACGTCCGTGACGTAGGCAAACGCGGTGGAGACGTTGGACGTGGTGATGCCGGAAATAAGGCGGCCGACGAAGAGCCAACGAAGCGATGGCGCGAGAGCCATGAAGACGTAATCGATGCTCAAGCCGAAGCAGGAGATGAGAATGACGGGACGGCGACCGAAGCGATCGGACCACGCGCCGAGGAGCGGGGAGAATACGAACTGCATTGCCGACCACGCGAATCCGAAGAGGCCGATCATGGAAGAAGCGCGGGCAAAATCGCCGCCTTCGAAACTGCGAATCAGGTCGGGAAGTACGGGAGCAATGATGCCAAAGGCCAGGAAATCGAAGGCGACCATGACGAGGATGAAAGCGAAAGTGGCCTTGCCGGGAGATTTGGCGGCAATGGGATCGGCGGGAGAAGACACGAAGATTCCTCAGGGAAAGATTGTAACGGGGAAGGGATGAGGACGGAAATGGATTGAGAGAAGAGGGGAATTTTTATTTTGAAATCGTGCCAAGCATTGCCGGGGCGAAAGTCCCTGAGCTACACAAATCACCTGCTTTACGATGCACCTCGATCGGTCGATCTGTTGAACAAAAAAACGCGCCCTTGGCTGCGGGGGCAGAGCAAGGACGCGCATCGGTGAAACTTGTTAAGAATTAATTAGCGGTTGCCGGCGGGTTCGGTGGCCTTTGCCGGAGTGGTGGCGACCTCCGCGCCGAGTTCGATGGTGTACTTTTTCCCGGCGAGGAAGACGGACGTGAGGGATTTGGTTCCGTCGGTGTCCGGTTTCGTGGAGTAGCCGGTGCCGGTTGAAGCGCTGGCCACCGGTGTGATTTTCGCCGCAGCGGAGACGACGGTGACTTTGCCCTTGCGAATGTTCAATTGAACGTCGGGGCCGGTGCCGGTCCATTCGAGATCGTATTCGCCGGGAGCGAGCGATTTGCCGTTGAGCTTCACGTTTTCGTAGAGCTTGACGGACGCCTTTTCTCCGGCGAAGGCGGCGGTGGCCAGGAAGAGGGAAGCGCCGAGCAGAAGGCCTTTGGAAATGTTCTTGAAGTTCATAAGAGATCCTTTCGAACGTCGCGAAAATTTTCTTCGGTGTTCGCTGAACGCTGCCGAAGAAGCGCGACTGCGATATGCAAAGTTTGACGCCGCGAGATGCGCGGTGTTGCGGATTTCGGGGCGAAATTTGAGGTAACGCTACAGTGGTACGAGCGCGAAAAACAGATTGCGCGAATCGAAAGATTTCGTATAACCGCGGCGCGAGTAGTTGAAAGAAGACGGTTTACAGGAATCAGACTTCGAGAATGACCGGCAAGATGAGCGGGCGTTTCGAAGTTTGTTTGTTGATATAGCGTTTCAGGTCGACGCGGATTTTTTCCTTGATAACGGACCAATCGGACATTTCTTCGGGGTTCGAGGTGTTGATGGTGCGCTGGACAACGTCGCGCGCGCCGGCCATCAGGTCGCTGCCGTTGTCGCTGATGAAACCGCGGCTGACGATTTCCGGTTGCGATTCGAGTTTGCCGGTGTGCTTATCGATGGCGATGATGGGCACGACGACGCCGTCTTCGGAAAGATGCTTGCGTTCGCGGACGACGGCTTCTTCGACTTCCTCGAGCGAACCGGAGTCCACCAGAACGCGGCCCGCGGTGACGGGCTCGCGGCGGAAAGCGCCGTCTTCCTTGAATTCGATGCAATGGCCGTCTTCGAGAAGCAGAATTTCGCCGGAAACCGCGCCAACTTGATGCGCGAGCGCGGCATGGCGGAAGAGGTGGCGATATTCGCCGTGGACGGGAATGAAGTATTTCGGTTTCACGAGCTGAAGCAAAAGCTTTTGCTCTTCCTGGCTGGCGTGGCCGGAAACGTGAATCACGCCGGCGGAATTGTCGTAATAGACGAGCGCGCGGCGGCGGAACATGTGATCGAGCATGCGAAAAATGGCTTTTTCGTTTCCGGGAATGATGCGCGAGGAGAGGATGACCGTGTCGTTCTCGTCGACGGAAACGAAGCGATGATTGTCCACGGCGATGCGAGAAAGGGAAGACATCGGCTCGGCTTGAGAACCGGAAGCGAGGACGACGATTTTGCGCGGCTCGAAATTGCGAATGTCCTGCGAGCGAACGACCATGCCGTCGGGAATCGTGAGGCAGTCGAGGTTGTGCGCGATTTCGACGTTGTCCACCATGCTGCGGCCGACGAAGGCGACTTTGCGGCCGACGCGGCCGGCGATGTCGATGACTTGCTGAATGCGCGCGATGGAAGAGGCGAAGCAGGAAAGAATGACGCGGCGCGGCGCGGAGCGGCAAAGCTCTTCGAGGCGCGGGACGACGGCGCGCTCGGAGGGCGTGTAGCCCGGGCGTTCGACGTTGGTGGAATCGGAAAAAAGCGCGAGGACGCCTTCGTTGCCGTATTTGGCGAAGGTGGCGATGTCAAAACTGGAGCCGTTGACGGGAGTGTGATCGATTTTGAAATCGCCGGTGTGAATGACGACGCCGACGGGAGTGCGAACGGCGAGCGCGACGCAGTCAACTGTGCTGTGCGTGACGGGAATGAATTCGATTTCGTAGGCGCCGATTTCAACGCGACGGCCGGGAATGACTTCGCGAAGCGTGGTGGAATCGAGAAGGCCCGCTTCTTCCAGACGCTTTTTGACGAGCGCGAGCGTAAAGCGCGTGCCGAAAACGGGAACATTCAGATCGCGCAAAATGTAGGGAAGCGCGCCGATGTGATCTTCATGGCCGTGGGTGAGGACGATGGCGCGAACGTGCTGGCGGTTTTGTTTTAAGTACGAAATGTCGGGGATGACGAGGTCGATGCCGAGGAGTTCGGATTCGGGAAACATCATGCCGGCGTCGATCACGATGATGTCGTCGCCGAAGCGAAGCGCCATCATGTTCATGCCAAATTCGCCGAGGCCGCCGAGGGGAATTGCGAAAAGCGATTGCGAAGACTTGCTCAAAGAGATGTCAGCTCCGATTCTGAATAGGGAATCGTAACACAACCGACCGTGCGGAATGGCCGGTGGAGGCGATGCACGCGGAATTATTCGTGCGAGCCGCCCGTGAAAAGGTGAACGACAACGACGAGCAAGACGGCGCCAACGGTTGCGGCGGCGAGAGAATAAAGCCAGCCGGTGTGGCCGGCGCCAATTTCGAGCTTGCGGAAAATCCAGCCGCCGAGGACGGAGCCGATGAGTCCGAGAAGAATGTCGGTGAGGCAGCCGTAGCCGCGGCCGCGCGCGATTTTTCCGGCGAGCCATCCGGCGACGAGGCCGAGAAGAACCCAACTGACGAAACCGCGGTCAATGACGACGCCGAAAACTTGATCCACGTAAATCAGGAGAAAAAAGGCGGAGAGCATGCAGGCTCCTTGGTTGTGTGAATTTGCGGGCTGTTGTGAAAGTGTAGCAGAGGGCGTGCGCGGACTGCTTCAGAAAGCGGCGGCGACAAGGAGCGATGGAGAAGCGCCTCAACCGCCGGCGGGGATTTGCTGCGTCATGCAATGGATGGTGCCGAGGCCGAGTACGAGGTCGCGGCAGTAGATGCCGATGACTTCGCGATCGAAAAAATATTTCGCAAGGATGTTGAGCGCGATGCGATCGTTGGGGTCGTTGAAGACGGGGACGAGAACGAGTTTGTTGGCGATGTAAAAGTTGGCGTAGCTCGCGGGTAGGCGCTGTTTGTCGAAGTAAACCGGCGCGGGCATGGGAAGTTCCTCGACGCGGAGCTGGCGCCCGCCTTGATTCTTGCTTTGCCTGAGAATGGCGAGATTTTCCTGGAGAGGGGCGTAGTTTTCGTCGGACTTATTTTCTTCGACGATTGTGAGAACGGTGGTTTCGTTTACGAAACGGCTGAGATCGTCGACGTGGCCGTGCGTGTCGTCGCCGGCAATGCCGTTTTTGAGCCAGATGACGTGGGACACGCCGAACTGATTGCGAAAAACTTCTTCGTAGCCGGCTTTTGTGAAACCCGGATTGCGTTCCTGAATTTTGCTCTGCAGACATTCTTCCGTGGTGAGGAGCGTGCCGGCGCCGTTGACGTCGATCGAGCCGCCTTCGAGCACGACGCGGCGGCCGTTGTGATGGGGGAGAAAGAGTTGCTTCTTGAGGGATTTGTTGGCGCGCGCCACGATTTGTGCGTCTTTTTTGTGATTGGAGTATTTGGCCCAACCGTTGAAGAAGAAATTGTTGAATGCGACGTTGCCGGCGGAGTTCTTGACGCAGATCGGGCCGGAATCGCGCATCCAGCCGCGATCGGTGGGAACGCGGAAGAACGTTACGTTGTCGAGGTCGGCGTGAGATTTCTTGAGGATGGCGCGGACACGCGATTCGGCGGCGCGATTTTCGACGAAAAGGAAAACGCGTTCGACGCGAGTGATGTGACGCACGATTTCGGCGAAAGCCCACGGGATCGGCGCGAACTTTCCGGGCCAGTCGGTCAGTTCGTGCGGCCAGCCGAGCCAAGTTCCTTCGTGCGGCTCCCATTCGGAGGGCATGCGAAATCCGAGAGAATACGGGGTTGGCGAAGATTGCGGAATCATTCGCCGATCCAGCGGTTGAGGATGGGCTGATACGCGTCAATGCGGCGATCGCGGAGAAAGGGCCAATTGCGGCGCGTTTCTTCGCTCTTTTTCGGATCGCATTCGACGACGAGAATCTCTTCTTTATCGCTGCCGGCTTGCGCCGCGATTTGCCCGAATGGATCGGCGACGAAGGAATTGCCCCAGAATTCGAGGCCCGGGTCGCCATTTTTTGGATCGCCTTCGAAGCCGACGCGGTTCACGACGGCGACGTAAACGCCGTTGGCGATGGCGTGCGCGCGCTGAATCGTGCGCCATGCATCGAGTTGCGCGGCGCCGAATTCCGCCTTCTCTTTCGGGTGCCAGCCGATGCTGGTGGGATAGAAAATGACTTGTGCGCCGCTGAGCGCGGTGAGGCGAGAACCTTCGGGATACCACTGATCCCAGCAGATTTGAATGCCGATGCGCGCGTATTTGGTGTCGAAATTTGGGAATCCAAGATCGCCGGGAGTGAAATAAAATTTTTCGTAATACAGAGGGTCGTCGGGAATGTGCATCTTGCGATATTTGCCGAGGTAGGTTCCGTCGGCGTCGAGCACGGCGCAGGAGTTGTGATAAACGCCGGCGGCGCGGCGTTCGAAAAGGGAAGCGACGATGGCGACTTTTTTTTCTTTGGCGACCTGGGCGAGAGCGTTTGTCGCGGGGCCGGGAACGGCTTCGGCAAGGTCGAACAAAGCCGCGTCTTCGGTGCGGCAGAAATATTCGCCGCGAAACAGTTCGTCCATGCAGACGATTTGCGCGCCGAGGGCGGCGGCTTCTTTTATCTTTTCCATCGCGCGAGAGAGGTTTTCCGCGGCGTTTTTCGTGGACTTCATCTGCACGAGGCCGATTGTGAATTTATTCGCCATGGTGTGTATCGTAGCATGCGCGAAAAAAAATGCGGAGAGGCGCGCGAAAGTTCTTTGACGAGGATGAAGAATAAAAAGTAAGATGCGCAGTGAAATCCACCAGGTAGTTTTATTTCTTACGCGCGGAACAGAGCTGGAGCGCGCGAGTCGAGTGTTGCAGCGGGAGAAAAATGGCGAAAGCGAAAAAGACGCAGAAGAAGGCGAAGAAAGCTTCGGCAAAAACGGTGACCGGGCGCGTGTTGCACGATCCGGTGAAGGACAAGCTGCGGCCGATCTTTCCGATCGATCTTTCAAAGTGCACGAGCATCGATTTGCTGGTGCGCGCGATGGGAGATACGGCGTACACGGCGCGGCAAGTGGGCGATGGCGCGGACGTGCTGGAGGCGATGGCGCGGGACAAGGATTGTTTCGTGGTGATGACGCTGGCCGGCGCCCTGACCGTGGGAAAAATGGGACTGGTTTTCTGCGATTTGATCGAAAGCGGCGTGGTGAATGCCATCGTCTCGACGGGCGCGCTGATGGCGCACGGCCTGGTGGAAGCGACGGGGCTTTCGCATTTTCGCTACGATCCGAAAAAGATGGACGACAAGGAACTGTTCCACGCGGGCTACAACCGCGTTTACGATTCGCTCGAGCCGGAATCGAACCTGGACCACGTTGAAGACGTGATGGATCACATTTTGGACGAATGGGACGACGAAGAGATTGTGTGCAGCTGGAAGCTGCACCGGCGCATCGGCGAATATCTGCATCAGACGGCGCCGGGACGCGGGATTTTGAAATCGGCATACGAACGCAACGTGCCGATTTTTGTGCCGGCATTTTCCGATTCGGAATTGGGGATCGATTTTGCGCTGCACAAGATCACTCGGCAGCGGCAGAACCGGCCGGTGCTGCGATTCGATCCGTTTGAGGACTTCGAGAAATTCGCGGACACGATGATGGCGACCAAGCGCATGGGAATTTTTACGGTGGGCGGCGGCGTGCCGCGGAACTGGTCGCAACAGTTCGGAGTGTACGCGGAGCTGCTGGCGCGGCGCGGGTACAAACAATTGCCGTTGAAGCGATACAACTACGGTTTGCGAATTTGCCCGGAACCGGTGCATTGGGGCGGGCTGAGCGGAAGCACGTATACGGAAGCGGTTTCGTGGGGAAAATTTGTGCCGCCGGAAGAAGGCGGCAAGTTTGCGGAAATTTTTGAAGATGCGACGGTGGCGCTGCCGCTCGTGGTGGGCGCGGTGCTGGAGCGCATCGGCTACTACAAGCGATAGAGCGTTGAAGGTCTCGCGTTAAGGAATGTCAATCGTCGTTCCCGCTCCGGCATAAATGTAATTTTCGCCGAAAGCGTTCTTCAAACGCAAAAACGCCGGCTCTCCAGTACAGTGTCCTGGCGCGATCTTGTCGATCTTCCATTTGTTCTTCAAGCTGTCCACAAGCCGGTCAATCTCGCTTTCCGGCGTGCTGACGAGATGAAGGCCGCCACAAAGAAAGTGCACGTGCGAATGGATGGCGCCGCTGGCTTGCAGAATTTCCTCGATTCCGGGATGGGAACAACCCACGACGAGTGAAAGGCCATTCGGGCCGCGAAGCGCGAGCGACAGCTCGCGCAGTTCGAGTGTTCCCGGAGTTTTGGAGATCGTGAAAACCACGAAAATACCCGGGGAGATCTCCGTCAATTTGTCGACCAGCACGAAATTTCCGCCGCCCCACGGATACCCGGTTGAAATCTTGTCCGGATATTTTCCGTCGTAATAGCGCATGCGGTCCGGCAGGGAGGCAACCGGCTTAATTAACGTGGGAGAAGCGGAGCCTCCGAAGATGCCAAAGGATTCGAGGGGAGCATACACAGGAACATTTGGGTTCACGGAAAGAAGATATTTCAGTCCCGTGGTGTGGTCCCCATGGCGATGGGAAATGACAACAAAATCAAGATGGGAAATATCCACGCCAAGCGTTTTGACATTATGCTCGAATGTCGCCGCATCGTTTCCGGTGTCAAAGAGTATGCGTTTGCCGTCGTGTTCGACGAGAGCCGAAAAGCCCCAGTCTTTTGTGATCGCTTTGTTATCGGAAAAAGCGTCGTAAAGAATCGTGACGCGGTTTTTGGCAGCGATATGGCCGGGAACTACAAGCGCGCATATAATCAGCGCGAGGCCGAACATTCCGCGAACGGCTTTCATCGAATGCCTCCCGGGGAAAGAGCGGATGAAGGCTTTAGTCGTCTTCGCCGATGAGAATGGCGGCGCCGAGGACGGTGGTCCAGAGGCCGCGCTTATCGCCGACGGCGGATTGCGTGACGTTCATGGTGCGGACGATCTTGTTGGAGATGCGGTAGACCTCTTTTTTTTCGTCCCAGCTCAGATCCGGATCGAATTCGACATTGAGCGTGGTGGCGAGCATTTCCGCCGCGAGTTCTTCGCCGTATTCCCCGGCAACTTCTTCGGTTTCGCCGAAGGAGTGATGCTCGGAGAGATAGCCGTACATGGATTTATCGCTGGGAAGGGCAAGGCCGATGCTGGCCGCGATCAGACGATGCGGTTCCTTGGTGGAATTTTCGCTGATGACGGTGAACGCCACCTGGCCGGGCTTGATGTGCTTCAAACCCTCACTGCGCGAAATCAATTTGCAATTCGGCGGGAAGATCGACGAGACGCGGACGATGTTGCAGGCCGCGATGCCCGCGTTGCGCAAAGCGAGCTCAAAACTGGAAAGCCTTTCCCGATGTTTACCGACGCCTTTGGTCAAAAATATTTTCTTAGCGACAAACGCCATGGTGTCGGTATGAAGCCTCCGTAAGTAAGGTTTGCGCGAAAAAAACGCGACAAGGAAAAGTAACAAGAACAGTAAGGAGAGTCAACGCCAATTGCCGTGTTTTCCGGGAGAGGAACTTACGTTAGCGGTCTAAGCGTTAACTGTCGGACGGCGTCATTATTCGCTCGTGAGATGCTGGATCAATTTCCCGATCGGACGGCACAACGCGGCGATTTTCGCAACGTCGTCTTGGCCAAAATCGGGGCCGGCGCCGGCCGAAGTCGCTCCCTTGCGGCTAATTTGCAGCACGCCGACCACTTTGTCTCCGACGGCGATCGGCGCGCTCACGATTTTCTGAATGGCTTCCGCGGTGAGCGTTTCGTTTTTTACGGCCTCGAAAACTCTGGCATGGCGCGTTTCAGGAAATCGGTTGTCGACTTCGGTTCGATTTTCCCGCGCCGTGCGGGCGGCGAGAGCGGAAGGGCTCGAAAGCGGAATGAAGCCGACGTTCTTCAGCGCTTGGGGAACAAGGAAATACAAGTGGCGCCATTTTGTGGAGACGGCAAGGATGGCGACTTCGTCGGGTTTTACGTCAAGCGCTTTGGCGATGCGCTCCGCGACGGATGGCAGAGAGATTTCCTGCTCACCCGGTTTTTGATCGCTGACTGCGATTGCAAGACGTTCGAGTTCGGCGACGAGGCCTGCGCTGCTCATGGGGACCCTGACAATGAATTGAAAACCCGCCGCCGGGAGAGGGCCAGAACGGATAAATCGAAGATACCAGCGAAGCGGACGCTTGCAGCTAAAAAATTTCTGAAAGTTTCATAATGATTGAACGGGCGGCAGATTTGCCAAGGGCGCTTCGGCTGCTATACTTGGAAATGCCGCGAGTGAACATTGGCTCTTCTGTATCGCGCTTTGCGAATGGAAAGAGACGCCAGCGGCGGAGAGGGCATGTCCGCATCGGCAACCCGGCCTGACACAAGTTACCTCCTCAGAAAGCTCCATTCTTTGTCCGGCATCCTTCCTGTTGGGGCATTTCTCGCTGAACATTTTTGGTCGAATAGCGCGGCGCTGGTGAGCGCGCAGAAATACAACGACGTCTCACAAGAGCTGCAGACGATTCCGTTTCGGCCGTTTGTGGAATGGGCGGCAATTTTTCTGCCGATATTGTTTCACGGCGGCTACGGCATTTACATCTGGTGGCGCGGCAAATCAAACGTTTCGCAATATCCGTGGGTGGGGAACTGGCTGTATGCGACGCAGCGCTACACGGGAATGATCGCGTTTGTTTACATTGGCTGGCATTTGTATACGGAACGCTGGCTGACGCACGGCAAATCGACGTACGCGTCGGTGGCGGAAGATTTGAGTCATCCCTTGTACCTTGCATTTTTTCTGATCGGGATCGTTGCCGCATCGTTTCACCTGGGAATCGGCATTTGGAATTTCGTCTGCAAGTGGGGGCTGGCCGCGACGGTGCAGGCGCAACAGGCGGCGGGAAAGTTGGGCGTGGCGGTGGCGTTTGGAATGAGTCTGGTGGGCGTGCTGATCGTGATCAGCTTCCGATTTAACTGGCATCCCTTTGCGTGGTACGCGGCCGGAAAATGAGACAGCCGAAAATCATTGTTGTGGGCGGTGGGTTGGCCGGGTTGATGGCCACGATTCGCGTGGCGGAATCCGGCGTGCCGGTGGATCTGTTTTCGATCGTGCCGGTAAAGCGGTCGCACTCGGTCTGCGCGCAGGGCGGTATTAACGCCGCGAAAAATCAGAAGGGCGAAGGCGACACGACCGCGAAGCATTTTGACGACACGATTTACGGCGGCGATTTTCTGGCGAATCAGCCGCTTGTAAAGCGCATGTGCGAAGCGGCGCCGGGAATCATCGATTTGCTGGACCGCATGGGCGTGATGTTTAACCGCACGCCGGAAGGATTGCTCGACTACCGGCGGTTTGGCGGGACGCTCTACCATCGGACGGCGTTTGCCGGCGCGACGACCGGGCAGCAGTTGCTGTACGCGCTGGACGAGCAAGTACGGCGGCACGAATTCGAAGGCAAAGTGAAAAAATACGAAGGGTTCACTTTTCTGTCCGCAGTGTTGGACGACGCGGGAGTTTGCCGCGGGATTTGCGCCATGGATTTGCGCTCGATGGAAGTGAAGACGTTTCCGGCGGACGCGGTGATTTTCTGCACGGGCGGAGTGGGCGCGATTTTTGGACGTTCGACGAACTCTGTCGTGTGCACCGGTTCGGCGCAATCGGCGCTGTTTCAGCAGGGCGTGGATTACGCCAACGGCGAATTCATTCAAGTGCATCCAACGGCGATTCCCGGTGAAGACAAACTTCGCCTGATGAGCGAATCGGCGCGCGGCGAAGGCGGCCGCGTGTGGGTGCCGCGGAATCCGGCGGATGCGCGGCCGGCAAAAACGATTCCCGAAGCCGACCGTTTTTATTTCCTTGAAGAGTGGTACCCGAAGTACGGCAACCTTGTGCCGCGCGACATCGCCACGCGCGCGATTCATCGCATCGTGTTTCAGGAGAAATTGGGATTGGCGGGCCAGCAGGCCGTTTATCTCGACGTGAGCCACATTCCGCGCGAAACGCTCGACCGCAAGCTCGAAGGCATTCTGGAAATTTACGAAAAATTCCTCGGCGTCGATCCGCGCGAGGAGCCGATGAAGGTTTTTCCGGGCGTGCACTACACGATGGGCGGCATGTGGGTGAACGCGGAAGACCAGGCCACGAACGTGCCGGGAATTTACGCGGCGGGCGAATGCGAGTATCAATATCACGGCGCGAACCGGCTTGGCGCGAATTCGCTGATGAGCTGCATTTTTGGCGGCGGGCTGGCGGGACCGGCGGCGTTGAAGTACGCGAAGAACCTGGAAAAAGGCGCCGACGCCACGGATGCGAGCGTTTTTTCGCGGGAGCAGAAGAAGCAGGAAGCGAAGAATCAGGAATTGATTTCGCGCGAAGGAAGCGAAAACCTGATGGTGATCTGGCGCGAGCTTGGCGACACGATGACCGAACACGTGACCGTGACGCGCATCAACAAGAATCTGGAAAAGGCCGACGCGAAGCTGGTGGAACTCGCCGAGCGCTTCGGCCGCGTGAATTTGAGCGACCGCACGAAGTGGTCGAACCAGACCCTGAACTTTGCGCGCGAACTGGGCAATATGCTGCTGCTTGCGCGCGTGATTACGCTCGGAGCGCTCGCGCGCAATGAATCGCGCGGCGCGCATTACAAGCCGGAATTCCCGGAACGCGATGACGCGAATTGGCTGAAGACGACGCGCGCCAAGTACGTTAACGGCGAAATCAAACTGACGTATGACGCCGTGGACATTTCGCAGATTCCGCCGCGCGCGCGGCGTTACGACGCGGCGAAGTGACGTCGAGGATTTATGGCTGAGAAGAAACAAGTCATCGTTCGAATCAAGCGGCAAGCGTCGCCGAAAGAAGCCGCGCGCTGGGAAGAATTTGCGCTGCCGTGGCGTCCTTCGATGAACGTCATTATTTGCCTCCGCGACATCGCGGAAAATCCGGTGACGCGCGACGGCAAAAAGACCACGCCGGTCTCTTACGATTCGAATTGCCTCGAAGAAATTTGCGGCTCCTGCGCGATGCTCATTAACGGAAAGGCGCGAATGGCGTGCTCGGCGCTGGTCGATTCGCTGGAGCAGCCGATCCGCATCGAGCCGCTCGGCAAATTTCCGCTGGTGCGCGATCTTGCCGTCGATCGCCAGTTCATGTTCGAGAGCCTGAAGCGCGTGAAGGCGTGGATTCCGATTGACGGCACATACGATCTCGGCGAAGGGCCGCGCGTTTCTCCGGAAATTCAAGAAGCGGGGTATCCGCTTTCAAGCTGCATCTCTTGCGGAAGTTGCCTGGAAGTCTGCCCGCAGGTGAACGAGGGCAGCAAGTTCGTCGGCGCGGCGATCATTAGCCAGGTGCGGCTTTTCAACATGCACCCGACCGGCGCGATGCACGCCAAAGAACGCCTGACCGCGTTGATGGAACCGGGCGGCATTCAAGATTGCGCCAACGCGCAAAACTGCGTGAAGGCTTGTCCAAAGGGAATTCCTCTCACCGAATCCATCGCGGAAGTGAATCGCGCCGCCTGGAAGCAAGCCCTGCTCGGCTGGTTCATAAAATAAGGTAAACTCTTCCTGCCGATTTTGTTCACGAAATACAAAGACAGCAGACTGAACATGACCAAGGAAGGGTTGCCATGCATTGGCCGATTCGGAGAATTGCAGCGATTGCTGTTTGCGGAAGCTTCTGCGTGATGGGCTTGTCCGCCGATTCCATTTCCGAGAAAGCGAAGAAACTGCATTTTTCTTCGATCGTCGTGGACACGCACGACGACACGACGCAGCGCCTGCTCGATCCGAAATTCGATCTCGGAGAGCGCCACGCGGACGGCAGCATCGATATTCCTCGCATGAAGGAAGGCGGGCTCAGCGCGATTTTCTTTTCCATCTGGATGTCCGGAAAAATTACCGGTCCCGAAGCCGTGGAGCGCGCCACGAAGCAAATCAACGCCGTGCGCGAAATGGCAAAGAAGCATCCCGACGAGATCGCGCTCGCCACGACCGCCGCGGAAGTTCGCGCCGCGAAAAAGAAAGGCAAAATCGCCGCACTCATGGGCGTTGAGGGCGGCCACATGATTAACAGCGATCTTGGCGTCTTGCGCAATTACGCCGCGCTCGGCGTGCGGTACATGACGCTGACGCACAGCATCGACGTCGAATGGGCCGATTCCTCGACGGGCAAAGGCGCGCACAACGGCCTGACCGACTTCGGCAAAGACGTCGTTCGTGAAATGAATCGCCTCGGCATGATCGTCGATATTTCTCACGTGAGCGACAAGACGTTTTACGACGTTCTTGCCGTGAGCAAAGCGCCGGTCTTCGCGTCGCATTCTTCCTGCCGCGCGCTCTGCGACGCGCCCCGCAACATGACGGATCAGATGATCAAGGACCTCGCGGCCAAAGGCGGCGTGATTCAGATCAACTATCACGTGAGCTTTCTGAGCCAGGAATTTCGCGACGCGGAGAAGAAAGATCCGTCGATCAATGAAGCAATCTCGAAAGAAGTGAAAAACCGCTGCCCGGACGAGAACGACGAGGCCTGCCAGCTCATCGAAGGCGACAAAATTACAAGGGAATACGTGGCGGCGGGGAAATTTCCGAAGGTGGATTACACAAAAATCATCGAACACATCGATCACGCCGTGAAACTTGCCGGGGCGGAACACGTTGGGCTCGGCTCGGACTTTGACGGCGCGAACATGCCGTACGGCATGGAAGACGCGACGATGATCCCGAAAATTACCGAGGCGCTGCTGCAAAAAGGCTACTCGGAGAGCGATATTCGCAAAATTCTCGGCGAAAACACGCTGCGCGTGATGAGTGAAGTCGAGCGCGTGAGCCGGGAACTGAACGGCAAGAAGTAGCGGCGGATTTACCGTGCATTGAAATGAAAAAAAGGAGAGAAACTCATGCGAAGGGTTACGTGGTGCGCTTTGGCGGCAATGACGCTGTTCGTCGTGGGATGCAAGACAAAACAGCCGGAAACGGAGAGCAAACCCGCCGAATCGGCTAAGGTCGAATCGCCTGCGCCGGCCCCCGCCCCCCCGCCCACGCCATCGGAAACGAAGCCCGCGACTAGCGAGCCCATGGCGGCGCCCGCGCCTGCCGCCAAAGCCGGCAATCTTTTGAAGCCGGCCACGCTGAACGAAAAAGCTCCCGAAAAATACGAAGTGAAGTTCAAGACGACGCGCGGAGACTTTACGCTCGAAGTTACGCGCGCGTGGGCGCCGCTGAGTGCCGACCGCTTTTACAATCTCGTGCGCGGCCACTTTTTTGACGACACCGCATTTTTCCGCGTCGTGCCGGGATTCGTCGTGCAGTTTGGCATCAGCGGCAAGCCGGCGGTTTCCGCCGCCTGGAAGAATGTAAACATCATGGACGACCCAAACACGCAAACGAACAAGCGCGGAACGATCACGTTTGCGCAAACCTCCGAGCCCAATTCGCGCGGCACGCAGGTGTTCATCAATTTGAAAGACAACGGCCGCCTGGACCACTATGGCCAGGGATTCGCGCCTTTTGGCGTTGTCGAAGGCGATGGAATGAACGTGGTGGAGATGATGTACGAAGGCTATGGCGATAACGCCGGCCCCGATCAGGCCCAGATTGAAAAGCAGGGCACGCCTTATTTGAAAAAGGGCTGGCCGAAGCTCGACTACATCGTTTCGGCGAGTATCGTTGGGGCGCCCGCTGCGCCGGCCGCCGCTTCGAAAAAGGTGCAGTAATCGAGCAGCCCGCCGATTCCCGCTCCACGAATGAACGCGTGCCGCTCGGCCGCTGGGTCTGGATTCTTGCCGCCGCCGGCACGCTCCTTCACTTTTTATTTAACCGGCAATACGGATTTTTTCGCGACGAACTGTATTATGCCGCGTGCGGCGAACATCCCGCGTGGGGCTACGTGGATCACGCGCCGCTCGCGCCGCTCGTTTCGTACGCCACGCGCGCCACTTTGGGCGACTCGCTCTTCGCGCTGCGTTTTTTTCCGGCGCTCGCGAGCGCGGCCAAGATATTTCTTGGGGGCTGGATAGCCCGCGAAGTCGGCGGCGGAAAATTTGCGCAGGGATTCGCCGCGTTCACCGTGCTTTGCGCGCCGATTTACCTTACGTTCGACAATTTTTTTTCCATGAATTCGTTCGAGCCGGTCTTCTGGATGGCGGGTGCGGCCGTCATTCTCCGCATTCTGAACGGCGGCGACGCGCGCCTCTGGTTGCTGTTCGGAGCAATCGCTGGAATCGGCGTATTAAACAAACATTCGATGCTGTTCTTCGGCTCTGGGCTTGCCTTGGGGCTCGTGCTGACGCCGGCTCGAGTGGTGTTCCGTTCCATCTGGACCTGGGCCGGCGCCGCGCTCGTCGCGTTGATTTTCCTCCCCAATTTGCTTTGGGAGATCCGTAACCACTATCCGACGATTCAGCTGTTGCATGCCGTCATCGGTTCGAAGTACGCAACCGTTTCGCCGCTGGAGTTCATCGCGCAGCAAACCTTGCTAACTCACCCGCTCGCGGCGCCGGTGTGGATTTTGGGTTTATGGTTTTTTCTGCGTGACGCAGGGGGAAAGAAGTACGCGTTTCTCGCGTGGGCGTATTTTGTCGTGCTTGCCGAGATGATCGCGCTGCACGGAAAAATTTATTACCTCGCGCCGGCATACATTATGCTCTTGGCCGGGGGAGCGGTGTGGATTGAAAGGCACGCCTTGCCGCGCGCCGGATTTTGGCTGAAGCCCGCGCTCATGGCGCCGCTTTTTATTGGCGCGGCCATTGCTGCACCGTTGGCGATGCCCATCTTGCCCGTGCGTGCGGCGATTCGCTATTGCGCGTTCTGGGATGTGAAGGCCGTCCACGTCGAGAACGTTCCGCAGGGAGATTTGCCGCAATTGTTCGGCGATATGTTCGGCTGGGAAGAGCAGGTGCGAGCGATGTCCCGCGCCTACCAATCGTTGCCGGCCGAAGAGCGCGCTCGCGCCGCGCTGCTTGCCTACAACTACGGCGAAGCGGGCGCGATCGATTACTTCGGCAAACGTTACGGCCTACCCAAGGCGATCAGCGGCCACAATCAATACGGCTACTGGGGACCGGCCGGTTACACCGGCGAAATTGTGATTGCCATCGGCTTTCCGATCGAGCGGCTGCAGCGTTCCTTCGCGGACGTTCGGCCGTTTGAAACCATCAGCCCGGCTTATGCGATGCCGGAAGAGACGAATCTGACGATTTATATTTGCCGGAAGCCCCGGCAGTCGCTTGCCGCTTCCTGGCGAGAGTGGATGTATCTCGACTAACACGCGAGCCAAGCCGCCCGGGCCGTAACCAAGCCGCGGGCTCGTGCATCCAAAAAACAGATGCGTACTATCGACAATGTGGCGCGCAACTCCGTTGACACGTTGCCGGTCTTCGCGTACTTTAAGGGAAGCATGAACTTTTCTTGCCAGACGATCTGTTGTCCGTGCGACTGCTGTATGTGTCGCGAGACATCCATCTCTGGCTTGAGGCTGCAGCGGACGTAGTAAAAGCATAGTTTCGAGGTTCCGAAGCCCACGTGCCAGAGGTCAAGGCAACGTGGGTTTTTTGTTTTTGGAGCCACTCTTTTCGAGCCAAGCGGAGCGGGAATGACGGAAGTAAAGGAAACGAAAGCGCAAAAGGTCGAGCGATTGAAGCGCGAAAAGTTCGCCTGGGAACGGCTCGACGAAATTCGTGAATTCGCGCGTGAGGGCCATGGCTCCATTCCGCCCGAATGGCTCGGCACATACTTCCGCACCTGGGGCATCTACACGCAGGGCGACGGCCTGGGCGTCGTCGGCGGCAAAAACGGAGAAGGGAACGCGACGCAATATTTCATGGTGCGCATCCGCATTCCAAACGGATTGCTGACGAGCGCGCAGGCGCGGGAATTGGCGGCGATATCGGAAGATTACGGCCGCGGCGTTGCCGACGTCACCGTTCGCCAGAATATTCAGCTGCACTGGGTGACGATTGAAAACATTCCCGATTTGATTGAGCGGCTCGAAAAAATCGGCCTCACGACGACCGGCGCGTGCGGCGACGTGGTTCGCAACGTGACCGGCTGCCCGGTGGCGGGAATCGATTCGCACGAGCTGATGGATGCCTCGCCCTTTGCCGTTGCGATTGATCGCGAACTCGGCGGCAACAAAGATTTTTACAATTTGCCTCGTAAATTCAAAATGAGCGTGACGGGCTGCAGTTCCTGGTGCAGCTATCCGGAAATTAACGACGTGGCCTTTACGGCGACGACGCGCGTTCGCAACGGCGTAAAGGAAGTCGGCTTCAGCGTCCGCGTCGCCGGCGGCCTTTCCACCGAGCCGCACCTTGCCGTGAAGTTGAATGCGTTTGTTCGGCAGGATCAAGTACTCGCGGTGGCGCGCGGCGTGGCGCAGATTTTTCGTGCGAGTGAAGTTTTGCGCCAGAGCCGCGACAAAGCCCGCCTGAAATACCTTTTCCTTCAGCATGGCTGGACCGCGGAAACTTTTCTCGCGGAACTCGAGCGCCAAATCGGATTCGCCCTCGATCCCGCCGAAGCGGAAGAAATTCCCGCCGATATTCACCGCGATCACGTTGGTGTGCATCGGCAAAAGCAACCGGGCCTCTCTTACGTCGGCGCGCCCGTGTTGCGCGGACGCATCACACCGGCGCAGCTCCGCAAGGTCGCGGAACTTGCGGAACTTCACGGCGACGGCCACGTTCGCCTCACGGTGCAGCAAAACATTCTGCTCATCAATATCCACGAAGCGCACGTCAATCACGTTGTGAACGAACTAAACCTCGCGGGTTTGCCGGTGGCGGTTTCCGCCTTCGCGCGCGGCACGGTCGCCTGCACCGGGTCTGAATTCTGCAAGCTCGCGCTCACGGAAACAAAAGGCTTCGCGCGCTGGCTTTCGCGCGAACTCGAAGAGCGCCTCCCCGCATGGGAAGAGCAGATCAAGCTGCACATCACCGGTTGCCCCAATAGTTGCGGCCAGCATTGGATCGCCGACATCGGCATCGAAGGCAAGAAAATCAAAGTCGGCGGAAAAATGGTCGATGCCTACTATTTCTGCCTTGGCGGCAGCGTCGGACAGATTGCTTCCATCGCGCGTCCCGTCGGCTACCGCTGTGCGGCGACGGATGTTCCCGACGCCATCGAACGGCTGCTTGCCGCGTTTACAACTAATCGCGGGGAAGCCGAAACGCTGCGCGAATTTCTGGCGCGTCACAGCAACGAAGATCTGCGAACGATTCTCGCCGGCGAATTCGTCGGCGCGGTGGCCCGCGATTTGCCGGCGGCAAGCGTTCCGCACGGCGTGGAAGGCTGACGAATGAGCCTCTTTCCCATGTTCGTGAAACTCGAAGGCCGCCGGGTGGTCGTGGTTGGCGGCGGAGAGATCGCCACAAGCAAAATGGACGGCCTGCGGCAAGCCGGCGCAAGTATCGTCGTGGTCTCGCCCGCGCTGAACGCCCAGCTGACGGCGCTCGCAAGCGAAAACAAAATCGCATGGCGCCAAAAAGAATTCTCCGCCGAAGATTTGCACGACGCGTTTCTGGTTATCGCCGCAACGTCCGTCCCCAGTGTCAACGAATCGGTTTACCGCGCCGCCGAAGCGCGCGGTCTTCTCTGCAACGCCGTGGACGACATCGCGAACTGCCATTTTTACTATGGCGCGGTCGTGCAGCGAGGCGATTTGCAAATCGCCATTTCGACCAACGGCAAGAGCCCGGCGCTCGCCCAGCGATTGCGCAAGGAGCTCGAATCGCAGTTTGGCAGTGAATACGAAAATTGGCTCGAGTGGCTTGGCGCGGCGCGCGAAGCGTTGCGCGCCGCGGGCGCATCGCAACAAGCGTCAAACAAGAAACTTCTGCACAGCCTCGCGAGCCCCGAAATGTTTGCTCGCTATCTGCGCGAATCGAACCGAAAACCGTCCACCGGAGGCGTCGAATAATGGGCAAAGTTTTTCTTGTCGGAGCCGGCCCGGGCGATCCTGAATTGCTTACGCGCAAAGCCGCGCGCGTGCTGGCGCAAGCAAATGTCGTGCTGCACGATTCGCTCGTCAGCGCCGAGGTTCTGCAGCTCGCGTCACCCAACACCGAGATGGTCGACGTCGGCAAACGCGCCGGACTGAAGTTGCTCACTCAGGACGAAATCAATTCCTTGCTCGTCGATTACGCCACGCGTCACGAAGTTGTCGTCCGGCTGAAGGGCGGCGATCCCATGCTCTTCGGCCGCGCTTCCGAGGAAATCGAAGCGCTCCGCCGCGCCAATGTTGCGTTTGAAGTGGTGCCGGGCATCACCGCCGCATTGGGCGCCGCCGCTTCCGCCGGCTTTTCTCTAACCGACCGCCGCGTCGCATCGCAAGTCTTGTTCACAACATTTTCGCGAGGTTCAAACGCCAAAAAACTTGGCTGGCGCGAAATCACGTCCGACACGACGCTCGCGATTTACATGCCCGGCGTTGACTACGCCGAAGTGGCCGCGCGGCTCGTCGACGCCGGCCTCGATGCGGAAACTCCTTGCGCCGTCATCTCTCACGCCACGCGGAGCGAGCAGCAAATTCACTGGACGACGATCGCCGCCCTTTTCTACGACGAAAAGTTGCCGGCGCCGGCCGTCATGATCGTCGGAAAAGTGGCCACACAGGCCGTGCAGCAAATTGCCGGCGAAGATTCGGCGCGCCGTTTCGGTCGGGTGGCTTATGAAGATTTTCCGTTGCAGACCTGGATAGAAAACTGAACGCGAAGTTGTTTTTGAGCGTGTAATTTTGAGGAGCAGATCATGAATAACGCAAATCAGGAATGGATCGAAACCAAAAAGCGCGCCATATCGCTTGAAGGCTGGATCGCGCTGCTCGCTTTCGCCGTCGCCGCGCTCGTTCGCGCTGGCCTGTTCAAACACCTTCCTTGGTGACGCGCCCTCGCGGCCGTGACTGCATTCTGAAATGCATCGGCCGGTGCAGGCTGTTTTCTGCACCGGCCGATTAACGCCGCACTAGTCGTGGTGAGCTAAATTCCCAGCACGCTCACCAATTCCTTCACGGATGCCGCCGACTTCTGCAACGCGGCATTTTCTTCCGCCGTCAGCTTGATCTGGATGATCTCTTCCACGCCCTTTTCGCCAAGCTTCACGGGCACTCCCACAAAGAGTCCCTTCACTCCGTATTCGCCGTCGAGATAAACGGCGCAGGGCAAAATTTTCTTTTTGTCCTTCAAGATCGCTTCCACCATTTCCACCGCCGCCGCCGATGGCGCGTAGTAGGCCGAGCCGGTCTTCAGCAGGTTCACAATTTCCGCGCCGCCCTTGCGTGTGCGCTCCACAATCGCGTCAATGCGTTCTTTCGGCAGCAGATCCGGCAGCGGAATGCCTGCCACCGTCGAATAGCGCGGCAAGGGCACCATGTCGTCGCCATGTCCGCCGAGCACGAACGAATGCACGTTCTCGACGCTCACTTTGCATTCCATCGCCACAAAGGCGCTCATCCGCGCCGAATCCAGCACGCCGGCCATGCCCAGCACGCGATTCTTCGGAAAGCCGCTCACGCGAAATGCCGCCTGCGCCATCGCATCCAGCGGATTCGTCACGACAATGATGATGCAATTCGGCGAATGCTTTACGATCTGCTCGACGACCGCCTTCACCACGTCGTAATTCGCCTTCAGCAAATCGTCGCGGCTCATGCCCGGCTTGCGCGGAAATCCGGCCGTGATCACCACCACGTCGCTGCCCGCCGTCGCCGAATAATCCCCATTCGCCGTGGAGATGCCGACCGCATTCACATCGGTGCGCGTAATCGGCGCGGTCTCCATCATGTCCAGCGCTTTGCCCACCGGCGGCCCGTCCAGAATGTCCGTCAGCACCACGTCGGCCAGTTCCATGTCCGCAATGCGTTGTGCCGTCGTCGATCCAACAAATCCGCCGCCAACTACCGTTACCTTTTTTCTGCTCATGTTCGTGATTGTTTTCCTTTTTTATTTTCCAACTGCCATGCCCTTCATGTTTTCGATAATCGCGCCGGCAAATGCCGACGTCCCCAGCTTGGTCGCGCCCGGCATCAATCGTTCCAGGTCGTACGTAACTTTTTTCTGCTGAATCGTCCGCGCGATGCCGTCTTCAATCAATTGCGCCGCTTCCGTCCAGCCCAAAAATTCAAACATCATCGCGCCCGACAGCATCACCGAACTCGGATTGATCACATCCTTGTCCGCGTATTTCGGCGCGGTGCCGTGCGTCGCTTCAAATACGCCGAAACCGTCGCCGATGTTCGATCCCGGCGCCATTCCCAATCCGCCCACCTGCGCCGCGCACGCATCGGAAAGATAATCGCCATTCAAGTTCGACGTGGCCAGCACGCTGTATTCATCCGCGCGCATCAGCACCTGTTGAAACACTGAATCGGCGATGCGGTCGTTGATCATCAACTTCTGTTTCCACTGGCCCTTGCCATGAGTCGCGTAAATCGCGTCCAGCGTCTGTTTCACTTCGTCGTAAACCGATTTCTTGAACGAATCGACCGCTTGCTCCAGCCCCGGCTCGATCATCGCGCCGTTTTGTTCCACCGTCAGTCCCGGCGTCTTGTCCAGATTGTCCAAAATCCAGCTTTCGCGTTCCGTCACCGTCTCGGTGCGGAATTCTTCGCGCGCCAGGTCGTAGCCCCAGTCGCGAAAGCCGCCTTCGGTAAATTTCTGAATGTTGCCTTTGTGCACCAGCGTCACGCTCTTGCGCTTGTGCTTCAGCGCATATTTGATCGCGCGCCGCACCAGCCGCTTCGTGCCCGTCGGCGAAATCGGCTTTATGCCCACGCCGGAATCCCAGCGAATCTGCTTCTTGCCGTCCTTCAGCATGTCGTTGTTCAGAAATTCCAGAAGCTTTTTCGCTTCCGGCGTGCCGCTTTTCCACTCAATGCCGATGTAAACGTCTTCCGTATTTTCGCGGAATATCACCACATCCAGTTTTTCCGGGTGTTTCACGGGGGAGGGAACTCCCTCAAAATAGCGAACCGGCCGCTCGCAGGAATACAAATCCAGAATTTGCCGCAACGCCACGTTCAACGAACGAATCCCGCCGCCGACGGGCGTCGTCAGCGGCCCTTTGATCGCCACGCGAAAATCACGGATTGCTTCCACCGAATCGTTCGGCAGCCATTCCTTAAATGTGTTGAACGCTTTTTCGCCGGCAAAGACCTCAAACCACGCCACTTTTCGCTTGCCGCCGTAGGCGTGTTCGACCGCCGCGTCAAATACCCGCCGCGACGCCTTCCAGATATCGCGTCCCGTGCCGTCGCCTTCGATAAAAGGAATTACCGGCGAGTCCGGCACCTGCAGTTCGCCATTCGCGTAGCCGATGGCGCGTCCCTCTGCCGGAACGGTCAGCCCGTTATAAACACTCTTCATGTACGTTTTCTCCCGCGGATCGAGAACAAACTTGGTCGCCGATGCCCTCGTCCTCGCTTGTAAGGACTGCGGCGATGCGTGCCACCGAACTTGAAAAGATATCACAACGCTCGCACCAAAAAAAATTCACCGCGCTTGCCGCCAGAAAACGCCGCCGCGCAACAATTTCTTGCAACTTCCGCGCGAAGCGGGTAGAAGTAGGCCCGCGGAACATCCGCCTTACGGAGAGATTGCCATGATGATCGATTGGAATAAGTACCACCAGCAATTTGGCGCGCGCGTCGGCGAACTGATGAAAATTTCGCCCGACACCGTCAAAGGCTACCAAACCCTCAGCGCCGCCAATTCCGCCACCACCAAACTCGGCGAAAAAACGCGCCAGTTGATCTCTCTCGCCGTCGCCATCACCACAAAGTGCGATGGTTGCATCGTCCATCACACCGAAGCCGCGTTGAAAGCGGGCGCCACCCGGGAAGAGATTGCCGAAGCGCTCGGCGTGGCCGTCGCCATGAATGCCGGCGCCGCGCTGGTTTACTCCACGCGCGTCCTGGACGCCGTCGAGGCCAAGTCCGCCGCCGCTCACGGTTAGCAGGCGGCGTGCGGTCCGTTGCGAAGGCCACCGGATCGTCTCACTCTCGCCTTTGCTATCTCACAGAGAGACGTAATCTGTCAGAATCTCAGCCGGCGGCCGACGATTTTTGCTTTTCGAACGCAGGCGTCCATTCGTCCCCTCGAGCGTTTTTTGCTAACTGTATAGAAACAAGTGTCTTAACTTGCCTTTCAACGTTGAATTTTCCGGCGCATCGCCTCCCCTGCCACCGGCGCCGTGGCCCCACTCGTGCTCCTTCCACGGTAAGGCAAGCTGTGTGGGAGCTCCCTCCTCCAGTTCTTGCATTGCAAACGAGGGGTCACACCACAATGAATCGTTCAACAATCACGCGCAAACTGGCGCAGATCGTATGTCTGGCACTGGTATTCGGTTTCGGTTCGCGCATCGTCTTTTCGCAGGACGCCAACCGCAAGATTTTGAAGCGCATTGAGCCGGAATATCCCCCCATCCTTCGCGACAAGGGAATCGGCGGCGTCGTGAAGCTGCGCGTCTTCATTCGCCCGGACGGGACCGTCAAAGAGGTGCAAGCGATTGGCGGACACGCCGTCTTAGTCGAAGCGGGAACGCGCGCCGTCCGGCAATGGCACTTTTCCGCCGCCGACAAAGAGGCTTCCGTCGAAGTTACCTTTCACTTCGGCCGCGGCAATAATTAGTCGTAGTATTCCTGGCCGAGGTGCGTGATCAGCTCTTCGCCCATCATCCAGCGCAGCGTGTTCTTCAGCTTCATCGATTGAATGAAGAGGTCATGCTCAGGGTAAAGTCCCGCGCCCGTCATCGGCGACTTGAAGTAAAAACTCAGCCATTCCTGAATCCCGCGGAAGCCCGCCCGCTGCGCCAGATCCATGAACATCACCAGGTCCAGCACGATTGGCGCCGCCAGAATCGAATCGCGGCATAGAAAGTCCACCTTGATCTGCATCGGGTAGCGCAGCCAGCCGAAAATGTCGATATTGTCCCAGCCCTCTTTGTTGTCGCCGCGCGGCGGGTAATAGTTGATTCTGACCTTGTGGTACATCTTGCTGTAAAGCTCGGGATAAAGTTGCGGCTGCAAAATATATTCCAGCGCGCCGAGCTTCGATTCTTCCTTCGTCTTGAACGAACCGGGATCGTCCAGCACTTCGCCGTCGCGATTCCCCAAAATGTTCGTCGAATACCAGCCGTCGAGCCCCAGCATGCGCGCTTTGAACGCCGGCGCCAGCACCGTCTTCATCAACGTCTGTCCGGTCTTAAAATCCTTGCCGCAGATCGCCACGTTGTGTTCCTGCGCGAGCGTCTGAATTGCTGGAATGTCCACGGTCAAATTCGGCGCGCCATTCGCAAAGGGAACTCCGCTCGTGATCGAGGCCCACGCATACAGCATCGAAGGCGCAATCGCCGGGTCGTTCTTCTTCATGCCCTCGATAAACTTTTCCGGCGTCGAGTGCACCTCTTCCGGCTTGATGAACACTTCCGTCGAAGCGCACCAGCAGGTTACCAGCCGCGAAACCTTCTTTGTTTTCCGGAAATTCGCAATGTCGTCTTTCAGTTGCAGCGCGAGCTCGTATTTGTTCTTTGCCTTCTTCACGTACGTGCCGTCCAGCCGCTTCACGTATTCGCGGTCAAACGCGGCCTTCATCGGCTTGATCGTCTTCAGAAAAGGTTTAACCTTCCCCAAATCCTCCGGCGTCAATACGCCGGCCTTTGCCGCCGCTTCGTACGCGTCATCCTTGAAAAGATCCCAACTGCCGAAAACCAGATCGTTCAGATCGGCCAGCGGCACGAATTTCTTGATGAGTGGAGACTTGCCGTCCGTCCGCTTTCCCAGCCTCACCGTTCCCATCTGCGTCAGCGACCCCACCGGCTGCGCTTTGCCCTTCCGCACCAGCTCCACACCCGCCATGAACGTTGTGCTCACCGCACCCATTCCCGGCAGCAGCACTCCCAGTTTTCCCTTGGCAGGCGCAATCTTTGCAGGCTTTTCCATTCTGCTCCCTCAAGCAAGCGGCCGCGGCGCGGCCGTTGATTTTAGATTTTACAGATTAGTGCAGCGGGCTCAGCGCCCGAAAACGATCCCCAAGCAAACAAGCAGTATCGCGCAAAGCCAAGGGCCGTTGCAAATGGCGGAATGGGAAAAAGAAGAAGACCGGACCGTCAAATCCATGACACAGTCAAAAAATGGCATTTGCATTTCCACACGGAAACGTCAGTGGAATCGGCTGCATCGATCGGAGCCTTGCCCTCGGTACTCAGCGTGAAGAACGCCGCTTGGGTGAAGCCAAAATCGAACTTGCAAAGCAAAATGCGACCAGGCACGCGATGGCAAAAGAAAGCAGATAAACGACCAAGGAACCCTCCCCCAAACACAATATACATGGCACGTCGATTGCCAGTTCGCATCTTATCTAAGCGCCTTATTTTCAACGGTTGTCCCGTTCCGTCGCATGGAAATGAGCTTCCATTGTGTGCATTTCCTTACATTCCGTCGGCGCGTCCCTTCATCGTCGCAACAAAAAACCCCGGAAGAGCTTCGCTCTCCCGGGGCCTCATTACCGTTTTATCTGAACTCTACGTGCGATTCAGCCGAATCGAGCCGTCTCCCGTGTGAATCGTCAGCGCTTGTCCTCCGCCATTCATCTTCCCGTGAATCTGCGAATTGCTGAACTGGCCTTCCACCGTCACCGGGATCCCCAGGCTGATTCTCCCGTCGTTGGTGCTCGCGTCGATGTTCGCGTTCAAATCGCCGGGCAGCGCCAAATCCACGCTGCCATCTCCGGTGTGAATATTCCACGCGCTCAACACCTTCGATCCCGGCTGGGCATGTGCATTGATGCTGCCATCGCCGGTTCGAACATTCAGCGTGTCGAACCGCCCATCGAGAGTAATGTGTCCATCGCCCGAGTCCGCTTCAATTTTGCCGTCCAGATCGCGGCCTTCAATGCTGCCATCGCCCGTGCGCAGGCGAATCTGGCCCTTTGCGCCATCCACGCGGATGTGGCCATCGCCAGTGTGAATATCCAGATTACCCGTAATCGTTTGCGCTTCGACCGACCCGTCGCCGCTATCCACGCTCAGGTCCGCATCTTTCGGCATTCGAACTTCCAATCGCAGTCCGCGGTTCACGTGAAATCCCCAGCTCCAATGCATCGTTTCCCGCGCGCTCAATTCCACGCGATCGCCGTCCTGCCTCGACTCAATCTTCAAATTTTTGTCCAGCGCGTATCCGCTGTAAATCACGCGCAGTTCAACCTGCTTCGTGTCGCCTGTCGTCACCCGCACACTTCCGTCATTCGTGTCCACATGCACGTTTGCCCGCCCGGATACGGAATAGCTCTTCGTCCACTCTTCGGCGCTGGCCGCCGAAGAAAAAAGCGCCAGTGAAAGCATCGCGCCTGCGCAAAAGGGAATCGCCACCCGCATTACCCGCAACATGGGAATGTTCATCGGTTTAGTCCTCACCAAGGCCTTTTTGGTCCGTTCTACAAGGAATGTACGACGCCTCGTCACAAAATGTTCCCGCAAGCTTCTTCCGCGGCCTTCAGCGCCCTTTGCCCGCCTGCTTCGTCCGCTGCGCCCCCGGCTTCGGTCGCAGCGCCTCCAGGAAGTCATTGAAAGGAAAGGTGTTAATCACGTCCTTTTTGGTCAGCCAGGCGCGCCGCGCCGTCGTCACCCCATACCGGATCAGACTCAAATTCGCCGCCATATGGGAGTCCGTCGAAATCACCACTTTCACCCCCCGCTCTTTGCACATCCGCAAATGAACGTCTTTCAAATCCAGCCGGTCGGGGTACGAATTGCATTCCATCGCCACGCCGTGTTTCGCGCACGCGTCCAGAATCTTCTCCATGTCGTAGTCGATCGGGTCGCGCCGCAGCAAAAGCCGCCCCGTCGGGTGCGCAATAATCTGCGTGTAGGGATTTTCGATCGCCGCCAGCATCCGCTCCGTCATCGCCACGCGTTCCAAATTGAAATACGAGTGAATCGAGCACACCACCACATCCAGCTGCGCCAAAATCTCGTCCGAATAATCCAGTGAACCGTCCTTCATGATGTCCACTTCCGAGCCGGCCAGCACGCGAATCCCCAGCTTCTTCGCATCCGCCGCGTGCAGCTTTTTGATGTGCGCCTCCATCCGCTTTTCATCGAGCCCGTTCGCCACCGTCACCGCTTTCGAATGATCCGTAATCGCAATGTATTCGTGCCCCAGCGCGCGCGCCGCTTCCGCCATCTCTTCGATCGAATTTTTTCCGTCGCTCGCCGTCGTGTGCATCTGCAAGTCGCCCTTCATGTCTTTCCGCTCGACTAACTTTGGCAGCGCGTGCTTTTCCGCGGCGGCGATTTCCCCCGTGTTTTCGCGCAGCTCCGGCGGAATGAAATCCAGCTTCAGCTTTCCGTAAATCTCTTCTTCCGTTCTTCCCGCAACGCGCTTTTCGCCCTTCAGCGTCGCCAGCGCGTATTCATTCAGCGTGTAGCCCATGTCGTTCGCGCGCCCGCGCAGCGCCACGTTGTGTTCTTTCGAGCCGGTAAAATAAAGCAGCGCCGCGCCAAAATTCTCTTTCTCCAGCAGCCGCACATCCACTTGCAGCCCGTCTTCCAGCGTAAAACTCACCTTGTTTTCGCCGTGCGCCAGCGTCTGATCGATCCCCGGATATTTCAAAATGTGTTCCGCCAGCGCGTCCACGTGCTTCTGCGCGGTGTGCCCGTCCGAGAGCGTCACCAGCAAATCCAGATCGCCCACCGTCTCTTTTCCGCGCCGCAGCGATCCCGCCGGCGTCACGCTTTCCACCGCTTTTCCGGCTTTCTCGATATGCGCGATGATTTTCTCCGCCGCTTCCTCCGCCGTGTTCAAGTGGAATCGTCCGCTCGATTTCTTGAACACTTCCACCGCCTTCAAAATATTCTGCTCGCTCTTTTCGCCAAATCCTTCGAGCGCGCGCAGCTTTCCCTCTTTCGCGATTTTTTCCACGTCCGCAACCGTGCCTGCCTTGAATTTCTTCCAAAGCAGCGCCACTTTTTTGGGGCCCAGCGATTGCAGTTGCAGCAAATCCAGAATCGTTTCCGGATATTTTTTCAAAAGTTTTTGCCGCAGTGCATAGTCTCCCGTCGAAACGATCTCTTCGAGGTGCTCCACCATCCGGTCGCCGATTCCCGGCAAATCTTTCAATTTTTCCGGCGTCTTCACCATTTGTTCAATCGATTCGGGCAGCGAATCGATCATCTCCGCGGCCTTCTCGTAACTTCGGTAGCGGCCAATAATCGCTCCGTCAATTTCAAGGAGTTGTGCGGTCTCCCGCAAAACCCGTGCAATCTGTTTGTTGTCCATGCGCCGATTATAAAAGGGAATCCTTCCCCTGTCTCGCAGCCGTTGTAGGGCCGGCTTTCCGAAGCCGGCCGTTTTTGCGCGCTTGATAAATCTCTGCGTAAAAAAATGGCCGGAAGGGGGGCGCTCCCTTCCGGCCGTATAAGTGCAAACCGCTTTCACCCTGCTTTTTGGACGTTTGCCGCTTGTGGTCCCTTGGGTCCTTGCACAATCTCGAATTCGACCGGGTCGCCTTCCTGCAGCGTCCGGTAACCGTCTCCAATGATGGCCGAGTAGTGGACAAAAACATCCGGACCGTCCTCTCGTCCAATGAAGCCGTATCCTTTCGAGTTGTTGAACCATTTCACGCTTCCTTGCACCTCGATCTGCCTCCTGAAGGTAGATTCATTTGTTTCACGGACACCACGCGGACGACCCGGAATCAGCCGCAATGGCGGTGCAACGCGCGGAGTGTACCAGAACGAGACATCGAGTCAATAGAATCTCGATCGGAACGTTATAAATATTCAGTAGGGTTAATCGTCGCTCTAAATCGATTTAATCAATATTTCTTCTTGTTGCGCCGCTTCGGCGCCAGGAATCGGAAGTAGTAAAGCAATCCGGCAACGGACTTCGCGTCGTGCAATTTGCCGCGGTGAATCATTTGTTCCAATTTCGCCGGCTCATGGAGCGTGCAAACAATTTTCTCATCGTCTTCCGGCGAAGCCTGGCCCGCCACGCAGTCCGACGCCAGCAGCAAAAACATCCGTTCTTCCAAAAATCCCGGCGTCGGGAATACATCGAGGAAGACTTTTAACTTTTTCGCTTTATAACCTGTCTCTTCCGCCAGCTCTCGCGCCGCCGCCTGCTTTGGATCTTCGCCGGGCTCCATCCGCCCCGCAACCAGTTCCAGCAAAAACTGTTTCGTCGCATGCCGGTATTGCTCGATCATCACAATGCGTCCATCCGGAAGCACCGGCAGCACCACCACCGATCCCGGATGCGTAATCACCTCGCGCTTCGTGCGCAATCCCGTCGGCTCGATCAATTCATCTCGCCGCAATCCGAACACCGGCCCCTGATAAAGCGTCTCGCTGCTCAAAACTTGCGCCGTCAGCGGTCTCGTTGCCGCACGTTTCCTGGCCATGGACGCTCCTTGAGAAAATCCTGCGCTCCGCAGTGTAAACGAACTCTTCGCTTTTTCCACAATGTGCGTTCGTTGAACCGTACCTATAATTCCTGTTCCTCTCTGCGACCTCTGTGACTCTGTGGCAATCCGTCTTTGTCTTTCTTTTGCCTTTCCAACGCGCCTATACTTGCTCTGGCCTTCCATGTCCATCAACACGCTCATCGTCGACGACGAAAAGCCCGCCCGGGACGAACTCGCCTTCCTTCTCAAAGCGTTTCCGGAAATCAATCTCGTCGCGCAAGGCAAAAACGGCCTCGAAGCCGTCAACCTCATCAAGGAACATTCGCCCGACCTCGTTTTTCTCGACGTGCAAATGCCCGGCCTCGACGGCTTCGGCGTCCTCAAAAAACTCGTCGAGCGCAAAGCCCGCGTCCCGCACGTCGTCTTCGCCACCGCCTTCGATCATTACGCCGTGCAAGCGTTCGATGTGAACGCCGTCGATTACGTCCTGAAACCTTTCGACAAATCGCGCATCGCCAAAGCCATCGCCCGCGCTCGCCGCGAAATGGAAGCGGACACCAGCCCCGCCGACCGCCTGGAAAAACTCGTCAGCCAGCTTGGCGCCGCCATTCCCGCCGCTTCCAACGCGCCGGTAAAGCTGCTCATCAAATCGCAGCAACGTTTGCTGCTCGTCGACGCCGAAGATCTCATCTTCGCCACCATCGCCGACGGCCTCATCTCCGTCTGCGCCCGCGAAGCCGACGGCACTTCCAATTACCGCACGCTCGAAGAGATGCACGCCGCGCTCGACGCCGACGTTTTCTGGCGTCCGCACCGCTCCTTCCTCGTCAACATTCATCACATCAAGGAAGTTGTGCCCTGGTTCAAATCCAGCTACATGCTCAAAATGAACGACAAAAAACAAACCGAAGTCCCCGTCTCCCGCCAGCAAACCAAGCGCCTCCGCGAACTATTTAAACTGTAGCCTTCGCGGGCTTGCCCTGCTCAACCCGTGTTACACTTCGCGGTAATGGACTTCGAGCATAACCGCGAAACTGATTTGAACCCGCCTTCTTCGTGGTTTGTCCTTTGTCAGCTCTTGGGCGGTTACACGAATCTGCTCTTGGCCATCATTGGAATCGCCGCTATCGTCGACCAATTCATGCCGGGGCGCACGTTGCGTGCCGAGGTGATTGTGGCCTGCATTGCGTTACCTTGGGGGTTGCTCATGCGGCGGTTAGGCGCGATCTCTAAGCCGAGGCGGCCGAAAGATGGATCGCGCACCGTCCTTTTTGTTTTCTACTTGGTTTGCTTTTCGTCCATTTTGCCACTGTACGATTGGTGGGCACGTACGCCCACTCTTGACTGGACCCGTCGCAGCGTCGGAAGTGTCTTAATGGCTCTCATTATCGCGGGCTTTTTGTCGCTACGCGAAAAGGGTGTCTGGCTTGAGCCTTCTGGCGAGCCGCCAGCAAACCAAACGCCTCCGAGAACTGTTTAAGCTTTAGGGTCTGAGTTGATCATCGACTCAAAAGTGCCTCAGGATCGGCACACAAGACTCGGTCGAAAGAGTTTGCAGAGCCAATTGAAACTCTGCGCCAGTCTATTCGCGTTGTTGACGGTCCTTTCTTTCGCGCCGTTGAGTTGGCGTCGACTGTTTGTACATAGGTTCTTGTTCTGGGGATGGTCCATGAGATCGTTCTTTGGAAGCATGGTCGGCGCCGCTGTAGGTAGCATACTTGTCGTCTGTTTTTTTCCGTGGTGTCGGCGAAAGTACAGATGGTTCGAAAGACGAGAAGCCGCTAAGGCCGGACCGTTTGATTCGACAAATTAATTCGGCGATCGAGTAATTTCGTTCACTATTTTCTGTCTATCTTGAGTGGGCCTAGATTCGCGCCGCTATCCGTTTGGGTAGTGTAGCCACTCCTTGCTGCGACAGCATAAGCCCTTGCCTGGGACAGAATCGGCGCAGGCAAGAGTGCCTGTGCTACGCGCCTGTGTTAGCATCGTTCGTACACTTCGTACATTTGACTGATGGATTTTTCTCTTAAAGACCACCAAAAACTGATTCAGGGCACCGTCCGGCAATTCATGGAGACGGAAGTTCGGCCACTCGTGAAAGAGCTGGAGCGCGAAGAAAAATTTCCCCTCGAAATCATCCGCAAGCTCGGCGAAATGGGCTGCTGCGGCATGCTGGTGCCGGAAGAGTGGGGCGGGCCGGGGCTCGACACCGTTTCGTACGTGCTGATGCTGGAAGAGGTCGCGCGCGTTTACACGGCGATGTCCACCGCGCTCGGCGTGACGAATTCGGCCGTGCAAGTGCCGCTGCTTCAATTTGGCAGCGACGCGCAAAAACAAAAATACTTGAAACGCCTCGCCGGCGGAGAAATTCTCGGCTCGTTCTGCTTGACGGAAGCTTCCGCCGGTTCCGACGCCGCCGGCATCCAGGCCACCGCTATACGTTGTCATCCCGAGCGCAGCGAGGGATCTGCTTTTTCTTACCGCCTCAACGGCGCCAAAACCTGGGTGACCAACGGCAGCCACGCCGGCGTGTACATCGTCTTCGCAAAAACCGATCCCGCCGCCGGCGGAGTCGACCGCTCAGCGGCCGCCAGTAAGAAAGACATCACCGCATTTCTTGTCGAACCTTCGTTTAAAGGTTTTAAAATTGGCCGTCACGAAGACAAAATGGGCCAGCGCTCCTCGCCCTCCGTCGAAATTCTTTTGAACGACTGCGAAGTGCCCGCCGAAAATCGCCTCGGCGAAGAAGGCCAGGGTTTGAAGATTGCCTTGAGCGCGCTCGATGGCGGACGCATCGGCATCGCCGCGCAAGCCGTTGGCCTCGCGCAAGGCGCGCTCGATGATTCGATCAAATATGCGAAAGAGCGCCGCGCATTCGGAAAATCCATCGGCGAATTCCAAGCGATACAATGGATGCTGGCGGACATGCAAACGGAGATCGAAGCCGCGCGCGGATTGGTTTACCATGCCGCATGGCTGAAAGATTCGGGAAAAACCTCTTCCGGGCTGCCCGCTTCCGCGGGAGGGGCCAGCGCCGCGTCGAAGGCAAAGTTATACGCCAGCGAAATGGCCAATCGCGTTGCGTACAAAGCCGTGCAGATTCACGGCAGCCTCGGCTATTCGCGCGAAACCGACGTCGAACGCATGTACCGCGACGCCCGTGTCATCACGATTTACGAAGGCACGAGCGAAGTCCAGCGCATGATCATCGCGCGGGATTTGCTGAAGTAGCACAGGCACTCTTGCCTGTGCCGGTTTAAGCTTCACCGAGACCGCCGCCATCGAGCAAGCTTGTGAGTCTTCGGTTCTTGTTGTTGTAGTGCCGGCTTTCCGAAGCCGGCCGTTTCGTGCACGATTTAGTAGTAGAAGCTTTCGTGTAGGGGCAGGGCTTTAGCCCGCCCTTCTTTCGGGGGTTGGATTTGGGTTCCATCGCGAAGAAGCGCGTCGTAAGCGGCATGCGGCCGACGGGCAAACTCCACATCGGCCACTATTTTGGCGCGTTGCAAAACTGGGTGCGTCTGCAAAACGATCCCGAGTACGATTGTTTTTATTTCATCGCCGATTGGCACGCGCTCACGAGCGACTACGCGGACACTTCCGCCGTCGCGCAAAACACCATCGAAATCGTTACGGATTACCTCGCCGCCGGCCTCGACCCGGAAAAATGCGTCATCTTCCAGCAATCGCTCGTTCCCGAACACGCCGAATTGCACTTACTGCTCTCGATGGTCACGCCGCTCAGTTGGCTCGAACGCGTTCCCACGTACAAAGAAGCCTTTGAAAACGTGAAGGACAAAGACCTGCACACCTACGGCTTCCTCGGCTATCCCTGTCTGCAAACCGCCGACATCGTCATTTATTCGGAGGAAGGCACCCCACTCGTCGTACCCGTCGGCGAAGACCAAGTCTCCCACGTCGAACTCTCCCGTGAAATCGTGCGCAAGTTCAACTCTCATTTTGGAGGCATAGAAGTCGATCCGTTGCTGATAGAGGATCCGGCAAACGAGGAGTATCTAGGAAATGTTGAAGGCGCATTTGGTGAAGCCGGGGACTTTCGCAGCATGCTTGAGTTTTCTGGAGTAAAGGGTACGCTATGGCCCGGCACGATAGCCAGGATGGCAACCAAACTATCTAGAGAGATTGGATACGAGAATTTCCTTGACCGTCTCGGACTTGCCCGCAACTTTTTCTCTATTCTAGCAATACTGCAGGAGCCTGGTGTGATGCTGACGAAGACGCCGCGTATCCCCGGTCTCGACGGACGCAAGATGTCGAAGAGTTATGGCAACGCGATCACGCTGAGCGAGAGCGACGACGACATTCGCAAGAAAACGAAAGTGATGGTGACCGACCCGGCGCGGAAGCGGCGCACCGACGCCGGAAATCCGGACGTGTGTCCCGTCTACGATTGGCATAAACTGTTCTCGTCCCCGGCAACACTGGAATGGGCGGCCGAAGGGTGCCGCACCGCCGGAATCGGGTGTATCGAGTGCAAAGCGAAAATGGCCGACCACTTGATCGAATGGATTGCGCCGGTGCGCGAACGGCGGCTCGAATACGAAAAGCATCCGAAGCGCGTGCTCGAAGTGACCGACGAAGGCTCGAAACGCGCTCGCGTCGAAGCGCAGAAAACCATCGGCCGGGTCCGCGAAGCCGTCTTCGGGTGGGAGAAGAGGCGGGCAGAGATTGGCAATTAGTGTTGTTGCAGCAACCGTAGGGGCACGATATATCGTGCCCCTACACGAGCAAGGTCGCGCGAACGAGTTGTAGGGCCGGCTTTCCGAAGCCGGCCGTTTGGGCCCGGGCGTATGTTACGCATCGGCCCGCTTCAGAAAGCGGGCCCTATAGAGGCACAGAAAAAAGAATGGCGACGCCGTACAAAATTCAGATTCCGCTCTACGAAGGGCCGCTCGATTTGTTGCTTGACTTGATCAAGCAACAAAAAATGAGCATCCATGATATTCAAATTTCCAAAATTACATCGCAATACCTGGATTATTTGCACAAATTGGAAGAATTGAATGTGGATGTTTCCGCCGAATTTATTTATATGGCGGCATCGCTGATTTACATCAAGAGCAAAATGCTTTTGCCGCCGGACCCGCTTGCGCTGGCGGAAGGCGAAGCGGAAGATCCGCGCGAAGAATTGGTGCAACGGCTGATCGAGCACGAAAAATTCAAAAACGCGGCCCAGCTTTTGTATCAGAAGCAACAAATTGAAGAAAACGTGTGGTCGAAGCCGGACAAATCGCTTTACAACGACGAAGGGACGGAAGGCGAACTCGTCGTTTCGCTCGTCGATTTGGTGAAAGTGTTCCAGCAAGTGCTGGAGCGGCGCAAGGAAGTGGCGCGCATCGAGCTGAAGCACGAACTTTTCACCGTGGCGCAAATGATCGCGCAATTGCGCACGCAAATTCTGGCCAGCGCGGATTCGAGCGTGAACCTGATCCAATTTTTCGAGGCGTGTCCGACGCGGCACGCGATGATTGTGGCGTTCCTCGCCGTGCTCGAAATGGTGAAGCTCCAGGCGGTGGGCCTGGCGCAGGAAAAACAGTTTGGCGACATTTTGCTGAAAAAGGCAAAATCGTTCGACACGGTTTTCGACGAAAAAGGCGAATTGAAACAGATCGACCAGGAATATCAGTAGGCGGCACGGGTGGTTTTGTTTGTCTCTGTAAACTGTGAACTGAAAACTGTGAACTGACCTTATGACCAACGAAGAACGCAAAGCGGCACTGGAATCGATTATTTACGCGGCGGACGAACCGGCGACGATCGAGCAACTTGCCGGTGCGCTCGGCGAAGAAAAACTGGTGGTGCAATCCGCGCTCGATGAACTGGTTGCGAGCTATGCCGCCGAAGAGCGAGGCGTCGAGATTCGCGGCGTCGCGGGCGGCTACAAAATGTATACGAAGCCGCAGCATCACGACGTGGTGCGGCGCTTCATCAAGAGTTTGCGCCCGCCACTGCGCCTTTCGATGCCGGCGCTCGAGACGCTGGCGGTGATTGCGTACAAGCAGCCGGTGACGGCGCCGGAAATTTCGGAAATTCGCGGCGTCAATTCTTCGGGCGTGATTTCGACGTTGCTCGACCGCAGACTGATCACCACGGCGGGCCGCAAGGAAGTGATGGGGCGGCCGATCTTGTACAAATCTTCGAAAGAATTTTTGATGCGATTCGGTTTGAGCGATCTGGACGAACTGCCGAGCTTGAAGGAGTTTGAAGCGCTGGCACGCGAGGCGCTGGGCAGCGACGCGGGCGTGACCGCCGGCACGCAGACGGAAGAAGAGATGATGAACGCGCCGACGGCGGACACGCTCGAGAATCTGCCCTTGCCGGAAAATGGCGCCGAAGAAAACGAGTTGATTGAAGAAGAAGTGGCCGCCACGAACGAAGGCATGCCTTCCGGCGAACTGGACGAAGAGCCGCCGAAGGCCGAAGGCGCGGCTTCGGGCGATTGAATTCGTTTTACGTTTCAGGTTGTAAGGAAGAGCTTTTTTGCGTTTTCGAGCTTTTCTTCGGTTTTGCGCATGGCGTCAATTTAGGTGTGTAACTTCCCGAGAGGATTCTGAAGTAGTCCAGATTTCACAATGGAAGAGAGACTGCAGAAAATTATTGCGCGGGCGGGAATTGCTTCGCGGAGGCACGCGGAGCAATTGATCCTGAGCGGACAAGTGCGTGTGAACGGCCACGTGGTGACCGAACTCGGAACGAAAGCCGATCCCGGCAAAGATCGCATTGAAGCGGCGGGGCGCACGGTGGAAGCGGAAGAGCGGCGCGTCTATTTGCTGATGAACAAGCCGCCGGAAGTAATGTCCACGCTGGCCGATCCCGAAGGGCGGAAGACGCTGAAAAATCTGTTGCGCGGATTTCCTTCGCGCGTGTATCCCGTCGGCAATCTCGAATACGCGGCGACGGGAGTGGTGTTTTTGACGAACGACGGCGACCTGGCCGCGGAACTTCTGAAGAAATGGGAACACCTGGAGCAAATTTATTACGTAAAAATAAAAGGCATGCTGACGCTGACCGATCTTGAGCGCGTTGGCAAACAAGCGGGCGTGAAGATGCAAACGCTGCGGCAGCCGGGCGCGGCGCGCGGGCACGGCGCGAATTACTGGTACGAAGTGCGGATGCGCGACTCGAAACTGGAATCGCTGCGGCGCGTGCTCTTCAAAGAAAAACATCCGATGGAGAAATTGAAGCGTATCGCGCTCGGTCCGCTGACGATTGAAGGAATTGCGCCGGGGCGGTACCGGCTGTTGCAAGAAAAGGAAGCGCGGACAATTCTTGCGATGAAACCGGCGGCGAAGAAATTCATTCCCAAGCAAGAACAATCCGAAGAAAAAGCCTACAAACGCAGTTTTCACAAGCGCGCACGCTGAAGCGTACGCTACACGTCATGCCCAGCGAGCGATTGCAAAAAATTCTGGCGGCAGCGGGCGTTGCATCGCGGCGGGCGTCGGAAGAAATTATCACGGCCGGCCGAGTGAGCGTAAACGGTAGCGTTGTGACGGAACTTGGCACGAAGGCCGACCCCGAAGTCGATGAAATTTCCGTCGATGGCGAACCGCTCAAAAAAAACCGGCGGCTTTTGTATTTTCTGCTGAACAAACCGAAAGGCTACGTAACCACCGTTAGCGATCCGGAAGGGCGGGCCACGGTGATGGATTTGCTGCCGAAGGACGCCGGCCGCGTCTATCCCGTGGGCCGGCTCGATTATGGGAGCGAAGGATTGCTGCTGATGACGAACGACGGGGCGCTGGCGCAACTTTTGACAAAAGCCGGCTCGCACGTTCCGAAGACGTATATGGTGAAAATCAGCGGCCGTCCGAACGAAAGGGACATTGCGCAACTTCGCGCAGGGATTTCCATTCCACTGGAAGACGGCCGGCGCGTGAAAACGTCGCCGGCAAAAATTCGGCTGGCGGAGAACACGCCGAATCCATGGTACGAAGTGGTGCTGATCGAAGGCCGCAACCGGCAGATCCGGCGCATGTTCAAGGAAGTTGGATTCGATGTGGAAAAGATCAAACGCGTGCAGCTTGGACCGCTGAAGCTGGATGTGGAAACGGGGAAGTACCGGCCGCTGACGGTGAGGGAAGTGGCGGCGTTGAAAGCGGCGGCGGTGGGAAAGTTGTAAGTGATAAGTTTTAAGTTCTAAGTCGGGAAAAAAAGGGAAAACCAGATTTTGCAAGATTTGAGCTCAGGTAATCCGGCCGGGCGCTGGGTTTTTGCTTCGTTTGGATGCGGATCTTTGCGCTGGTGCAACAACGGAAACTTGAGATTTGTGCTGAGAGACCCAATGCGGCTCTTGGGATGGTTTAAGTTGCGCGAGTAGGTTGAGCGGTACCGACGGACCGTTTCAGAAAGCGGGCCATACAGGCTGATTCCTCCTAATGCGTGCCTTCGCAGCAGAAAAAACAAGAGAGAGTGCCAAAACGGCTGTTTTCGTCGAGCTGTGGAAATGTTTGTTTAACACAGAGGACACAGAGAAAGGCGCACTGAGGTCACGAAGAAGAGGCAGAAGAAAGGTAGCGGGGGAGACATGGGCGAGATGAGGGAATTGCTGGGAATGGCGGCGGAGCGCGGCGCGAGATATGTCGAGAGCGTTGCCGAGAGAAGGGTTTCGCCGGGAGCGGATGCGCTGGCGGGGCTCGCGAAGTTCCGGGAGAAGCTGCCGGAAGGGCCGACGGAAGCGCGGCGGGTGGTAGAAATGCTGGATGAGGTGGGAAGTCCGGCGACGATGGCTTCGACGGGGCCGAGATATTTTGGATTTGTGATTGGCGGAACATTGCCGGCCGCGCTGGCGGCGAATTGGCTCGCGGGCGCGTGGGGACAGAACGTGGCGTTGCGTGCAATGTCGCCGGTGGCGGCGGAACTTGAGGACGTCGTTCTTGGATGGATTTGCGACGCGCTGCGATTGCCGACGGATTGCGACGGCGGATTTGTGACGTGCGCGACGGCGGCGAATTTTTGCGGCCTGGCGGCGGCGCGGACTTCGCTGCTGGCGCGCGAAGGTTGGGACGTGGAAAGCGACGGACTTTTCGGCGCGCCGCCGATTGAAGTGATTGTCGGCGAGGAATATCACGCTTCGATGCAAAAGGCGCTGAGCATGGTGGGATTCGGAAAAAATCGCGTGACTCGCGTGCCAACGGATGCGCAAGGCCGGATGCGTTTGGACAAGTTGCCGAAGATTTCGGCGCGGAGCGTGGTGTGCATTCAGGCAGGGAACGTGAATACAGGTGCGTTTGATCCGGCGGAAGCGATTTGCAAGCGCGCGAAAGAGGCGGGCGCATGGGTGCATGTGGATGGCGCGTTCGGCTTGTGGGCGCGCGTTTCGCCGAAGTATGACGGGCTGACGCGCGGACTCGAGATGGCGGATTCGTGGGCCACCGACGCGCACAAGTGGCTCAACGTGGGGTACGACAGCGGCGTGGTGCTGGTGAAGGACGGCACGGCGCTGAAGCGCGCGATGGCGATGTCCGCCGCGTACTTGCAGGGCGGCGCGCAGCGCGAGCCGATGCATCACGTGCCGGATTCTTCCCGGCGCGCGCGGGGCGTGGAATTGTGGGCCGCGCTGAAGTCGCTGGGACGAAGCGGCGTGCGCGAGCTGGTGGAACGGACGTGCGCGCTGGCAAATCTGTTCGCCGAAAAGTTGCGCGAGGCGGGTTACGAAATTCTGCACGACGTGATGCTGAATCAGGCACTGGTGTCGTTTGGAAACGACGAGAAAACGCGGGAAGTGATTCGGCGCGTGCAGGAAGAGGGAACGTGTTGGTGCGGCGGCACGGTGTGGCAGGGTCGGGCAGCGATGCGCATCAGCGTGTCGAGTTGGGCGACGACGCGGGAAGATATTGAGAAGAGTGCGGCGTCGGTGATCCAGCAAGCGAAGGAGATTGAAAAGAGTTGAAAGTTCGGGGTTGAAAGGTGACCGAGGGATCGGGCCTTGCCGCGGAATTCGTCGTCACCACACTTGAAATCGAAGAGAGGTCGCTCCGTGCCGTAGCCCGGCACGCCAAAATTCGGAGGGCAAAAAACAGCCAGTCTGCTTCGGTCCGGATGACAGAGCTAAATTTGAATGTTATTGGAGCGGGAAGAGGTCGAGGTTACGTTTGCCGGGAAAAATGACCGCAATATATTTTCCGTCGGGAGAAATCGCGAAGTCGCGCACGACGCTGCCGTGAAAGAGGGGATTGAAATCGGGCCGCGCCACCGGAATTTCGTGGCTGGCGGCAGGAGTGGCCAGCGGCGGCACGGCAATCCAGCAAAGTTCCGCAGTTTTTCGTTCGGTCGCGCGCTTCAAGAGCAGGCGAGTCTCGTCGGGAGACCATTGAACCGTGCCGGGGCCGAGGCGGATGCGCGCAACGCGCGTGGGCGCGCTTAAATCGCGCACCTCGATATTTTCCTTATCCACGTAATAGGCGGCGAATTTTCCGCTCGGCGAAACGCTGAGCCCGCCTTCGTAGCCATCGAGAGTGGCGATCTCCGAATCGTCTTGCGCCAGCAGATCGAGATGTTGCAGGCGCGGCGGGCCGGAAAGCGCTTTGTCGCGTTCGACCGCGATCGCAAAATTTGTCTTGGGAATCGGAACGACGGTAAGAAACGTCCGGCCTTCAAAAAGCGCGCCGCCGGTGCCATTGGCGATGGTCGAGTATTTAAACGAGAACAAGAGCCGCGGCTTGGTGACCTCGAACAAGTACGCGATCGTGGCGTTGTCCACCATAAACACGGCATCTTCCGCGTTGTGAATCAGCGGATCGTTTCCGCCAAGGCGAATTTCCTTTCCCGAATCGTCGATGACGAGCGTCATAAGTTCGTCGAAAGTTTTGCCGGCATCGTCAACGACAAACGTGGTGAAAAGCTGGGCCAGGAGGTAGCGGCCGTTGGGCGACCAGCGCAGGGAATCGACGGTATAGGAAAAACTGGTGTCGGAAAGGTCGAGTTCGGGATCGAGCTTGCCTTTTTCCCGGGCGACGGATTTTTTGTCGCGGTTGATGAACACCGCGTATTTGTTGATGGAAAATTTTGCGCCTTCCAGAATGCGGCGGCGTTTTCCATTGGAATCCAGAATCCAGATGTCGTCGTGCTGGAGATCGTACTTTTTGTTGTGGACGTTGCGGCGAACGCCGTAGGCGATGCGGCCGTCGGGCGCGATGGCGAAAGATGTGAGTTCTTCGTCGATGCTGAGCACGGGCTTGTCCGGCTGCTGGGCAAAGGAAGGGAGAAGAAGCAAAATAAACACACCAACGCAGAGACACAAAGAGCGCAGAGAACCGCGGAAGATGGAAAGGGAAGCGATCATGGTTTTGGGTGCGGCGCGGCGTAGGCGTGGCAGCAAGGGTCCTTTGCGGGAGTAAAATCCATCACTTCGACGCGCGAGAGGTCGGGATCGTAGATGTCCAGCGAGTTTTTACCGTCGCGGCCGATTTCCGGGCCGTCAAATTTCGTAGCGCCGTTGACGCGAAGGTGCGTCGCGGCGTTGTTGGCGTTTTTCACGCCAAGCGAAAAATGGTTTTGTACGCCGCGTTCCCGTTTATCGGCGCGGGGAGAAATGTTCAGCATGAATTCGATCCACTCCTCGCCGTCGGGAACCTGAATTTCGTACCAATCGTCTTCTTCCGTTGCGGCCTTCGCATGTTCCTCCGGCGGAAAAAAGCCATGCCAGTAGAGTTTGAAGCCAAGCAGGCCCTCGTAAAAACCTTTTTCCTTCGCAAGATCTTTGACGATGAAACCGGCATGAAGGATGCGTGCGCTGACCTGGTGCGCAGCGGGCGTGTAAAAGCGTTCGCCGGATTGTTGGACGAAAGCGAGCGGATTGCCTTCCGGATCTTTGAAGGTGAAACGCAGCGCGCCGGTTTCGTCGGCGGCGATGGGGCCGGCTTCGATTTTGCCGGCAAGGAGATATTCGCGCATTGCGGCGACGTTCGGCGTCGAGAAAGCGATTTCGGCGAGGAGATTGTCGGGAGCGCCGCCGGAAATTTGCTGCAGCTCGACGCGCTGGCGGCCGTTGACGGCGTAACAGGGGTTGGTGACGCCGAGGCAGGTGGCGGTGGCGGAATCGAAGCCGAGAATTTTGGAGTAGAACGTGCGGGATGCGTGGAGGTCGGCGGCGAAGAGGCGGACGGAGGCGATGCCGGTGATCGGAGGACGAGTTGGACGGCCACCCGCAACGAAGGGAGCCGCGAAGCAGCAAACAATCAGCGCAATCAAGATGCGATTCGTTTTCACGACTGGTTCACCTTTGCAAGGCAGGCATCAAGATTTTCCGACACCGCGGGATTTTAGCTTACGAATTTCGTCAAGGCGAGCGCGAAGGCGTTGCTCGAAGCCCTGGTCGGTGGGTTTGTACCAGGAGCGGCCGGCGAGATTTTCGGGAAGGCAAGACATGTCGGTGACTTTTTCCTCGAAGTTGTGCGCGTATTTGTAGCCGGCGCCGTAGCCGATGTTTTTCATCAGGTTGGTCGGAGCGTTGCGGAGATGGAGCGGCACGGGATCGGCTTCTGTTTTGTGGACGTCTTCGAGGACGCTTCCATAAGCGGTGTAAACGGCGTTGGATTTTGGCGCGAGCGAAAGATAGACGACGGCTTGCGCGAGCGCGAGATTGCCTTCCGGCGCGCCGAGAAAATCGAAAGCGTCTTTTGCGGCGAGCGTGAAGGCGAGGGCGCCGGGTTCGGCGAGGCCGACGTCTTCGCTGGCCATACGCACCATGCGGCGCGCAAGGTAGAGAGGGTCTTCGCCGGATTCGAGCATGCGGGCGAACCAATAGAGAGCGGCGTCGGGATCGGAATTGCGCACGGATTTGTGCAGCGCGGAAATGAGATTGAAATGCTCTTCGCCGGATTTGTCGTAGCGCAATAATTTGCGCTGCAAAACGTCTTCGAGAAGTCTTTCACTGATCAGTTTGGAACCGGACGCGCCGGGTTTGGCAATGCGGGCGCAGAGTTCGAGCGTGTTGTACGCGGCGCGGGCGTCGCCATTGGCGAAGGAGGCGATGCGGAACAGGATTTCGTCGGTTGCGGAGATATTTTCGTTTCCGAGCCCGTGAACCCTATCTTGCAACGCGCGCTGAAGAAGCTGAACGATTTGCGGCGTCGTCAGCGAGTCCAGGATGTAGACCTTGGTGCGGGAGAGGAGCGGAGAGATGACTTCGAACGAAGGATTTTCCGTCGTGGCGCCGATGAAGGTGATGTGGCCGGCTTCGACGTAGGGGAGAAACGCGTCCTGCTGGGATTTGTTGAAGCGATGAACTTCGTCGACGAAGACGATGGTGCGGCCGCGTTCGCCGCTCGGGGTGCGGCGCGCGGAATACAATTTGCGCTCGGCGTCGGCCATGACTTCTTTGATTTCCTTGATGCCGGAAAGAACGGCGCTGAACGAAATGAATTCGGATTTCGTGAGTCGCGCGATGAGGCGCGCGAGCGTGGTTTTGCCGCAACCGGGCGGCCCCCAAAAAAGCATCGAGCCAAGATTGTCGGATTCGATTTGGACGCGGAGAGGTTTTCCCGGGCCGAGAAGATTTTTCTGCCCGATGACTTCGTCGAGCGTGCGTGGGCGCATGCGCTCGGCAAGCGGCTGATTCGCGGAAGGTAAATCGTCCGTGGGAAGCGTGGGAAAGAGAGACATGGAACGTTAAGTGTAGAGCGAAACGGCCCGCTTCAGAAAGCGGGCCCTACAACTGCCAGGTCCTACAACTAAGAGACTAAATGGGCAGAGTGTTGCGCTGGCGGGCGGCCTCATAGAAAAGCACGGCGGCGGCAGCGGCGGCGTTGAGCGATTCGATGCCGCTCGACATCGGGATGCGGATCCGAGCCGACGCGCTGCGTTCAATCTCTTCCGGAAGGCCGGCGCCCTCATTGCCAACGAGAAGTGCGACCGGTTCGCGCCAGTCCACTTCCCACGGCGCGAGCGTCGGTTGGTCGTCCACCGATTCACGCAGGCTGGAAGCGAGCGTGCGGATTTTCGACGCGTGCAGTTGCGCCAGAAGAATCGGCAGCGCGGGGCCGGCAAGAATCGGGAGGTGCAACGCGGCGCCGGCGGAGGCGCGGAGCGCTTTCGGCGAAAACGGACTGGCCGTGCCACTCTGGCCGGAGGCGGAAGTGACGGCCGCGGTCGCACCGAAAGCGGCGGCGGTGCGCAGGATGGTTCCGACGTTGCCGGGATCCTGCAATCCGGCGAGAACGACGAGGAGCGGGGCGGCGCCGGATTTTGCGGGCGCGAGAAGATCGTCAAAAGAAAATTTGCGCGGCTCCACGAGCGCGGCGACGCCTTGCGGATGTTCGGTGTCCGCGACGCCTTCAAAGAGGCGATCGGTCGTGTAGAGAATCGGAAAAGCGATCTCTTCGCGATCGAGATAGGGAGCGAGGCGCGCGTGATGGCGGCGGCCCGTTTCAGAAAAAAGTACTGCTTCGATACGGCAGCCGGAAGAAAGCGCCTCTTCGGCAAGGCGAACGCCTTCGACGCCGACCGCGCCCGATTCCGTCGCGAGTCCGCCGCGCAGCGCAACGCGAAATTCCTTGAGCCAGCGATTTTCTCGGCTGGAAATGATCGCGTTCGAGCGACCCGATTTTTCGGGGGAAGGCATGATGTGGGAGCGTAGCAAATTTAGGTCCACGGATGCGAATGCTTCGCGCGGCAGCCTCGGCGTCATCGAGCTGGGCTTTGCATCGAGCAACTTTTATTGCATGGACTTTGAGCGTGTGATAGCTTCCGCGCAGGAAGTTGGATTTGTTTGGGAACGCGGTGTTCAAGGGCCATAAAAGTGATTGCAGAGCTGCTGAGAATCAATCCGGAGAAGCCGGAACGGGATTTGCTGCGGTATGCGGCGGAAAAGCTGACGCGCGGCTGCGTGGTGGCGATTCCGACGGATACTTTGTATGGATTGGCGGCCGACCCGTTTAACTTGTCGGCCGTGGATGAGATTTATCGCGTGAAGGGCAGGCCGGAGGCGCGGGCGCTGCCGATACTCGTGAATTCGGTGGAGATGGCGGCGGCGCTGGCGCTCGATGTGCCGCGAAATTTTCACCGCCTGGCGGAAACGTTTTGGCCGGGGCCGTTGACGATTGTGCTGGATGCGTCGCATCAAGTGCCGCTGAAGGTGACGGCGAACACCAAGCGAGTGGCGCTGCGATGGCCGAAAAACGAAGTGGTGACGCAACTGATTCGAGAAGTCGGCGGACCGGTTACGGGAACGAGCGCGAATCTTTCCGGATACCCATCGTGTTCGACGGCGGAAGAAGTGATGGCGCAACTTGGCAAGCGCGTGCCGCTGGTGATCGATACCGGCGATACGAAGGTGTCGTTGCCTTCAACGATCATTGAATTGCACGGGCGCGAATGGAAAATTGGCCGCGAAGGGGCGATTACGGAAGCGGAGATTGACGATGCGCTGGGGGGTGAAGGCGCGTTGGCGTAAGAGATTGGCCACAGAGTCACAGAGGGCACAGAGAATAGAAAGAAAAGAGAAAGAAAAAGAGAAAGACAAAGACAAAGACAAAGAGAATTTAACGCAGAGGCGCAGAGGCGCAGAGAAGAGTTAGCGCGGCGGGGCGTAAGAGATTTTGCCGAGGATGGCGGGGCCGCGGGCGCCGGTGGCGGAGGGGATGTTGGAGGGGCGTTGGTGGAAGGTTTCGTAGGCGAGCAGGGCGAAGGCGAGCGATTCTTTCGCGTCAGTGGGGACGTTTAGTTCGGCGGAAGGAAAAACTTCAATCGCGCTTGAAGGTTTCATCTTGCTCGAAAAGGACGCGATATATCGTGCCCCCACGGGAGATGAGATTTGCGCGCCGAGAAGAGCGGAGAGTTGGGCAAGAAGTAGAGGATTTTGCGCGCCGCCGCCGGAGACGATGAGTTGGTGGATCGCATGTTTGGGAAGGACGAAGCGATTTAGTGCGTCGACGATGGAGAGGGCGGTAAAGAGAGTGGCGGCGCGGATGAGGTCGTTCGGTTTGGCGTGATGCTTTTTACCGAGGGCGAGGAGTTTTTTGACGTACGCGGCGCCGTAGCATTCGCGGCCGGTCGATTTGGGCGGCGGGAGTTTTAGATAGGGATCGCGAAGGAGTTCGTCGAGGAGCGCGGGAATGGCGCGGCCTTGTTGTGCGAGAGAGGCGTTTTTGTCGAAGCGCTGGCGGCCGCGGGTGAAGTGCGAGACGAGAGCGTCAATGAGCATGTTGCCGGGGCCGGTGTCGAACGCGAAAACTTGTGATGGTTTTGCGTTAGCGGGGATGACGGTGATGTTGGCGATGCCGCCGATGTTGAGCGAAATGCGGCCGAGTTTTGGGTGACGGTAGAGCGCGTAGTCGGCGAAGGGGACGAGCGGAGCGCCGTTGCCGCCGAGGGCGAGGTCGGCGGGGCGGAAATCGGAAACGGTGGTGATGCCGGTGCGAGCGGCGATGATGGCGCCCTCGCCGATTTGCAGCGTAGAGGCCGTTTGCGCGCCAAGATAAGGCACGGCTTTCCCTTGATGAAAAATCGTTTGACCGTGATTGCCGACGAGATCGATTTTGCGCGGCGAGATGCGAAATTTCTTGCACGCGGCGAGGGCGGCGTCGGCGTAAATGTGGCCGAGTCGAAAGTGGAGTTGGCTGAGTTCGCCGGAGGAGATGGGAGTTTGTTCGGCGACGCGCAGGATTTCTTTGCGGACGGCGGCAGGGAAGGCGACGCTCGTGTGGTTAAGGAGTTTGATTTGGAGATTAGGCGGCGCGCCCGAAATTTGGACGAGGGAGACGTCGATGCCGTCAACCGAGGTGCCGGACATCATGCCGAGGACGAGCATGGGTTTGGGTGACATGAGCGAAGGAGATTTTTAACACAGAGGACACAGAGAGCACAGAGAAGAAGGCAAAGAGCATAGGGAAAGAGACAACGCCAGCCTCAAAAGGACGGATTGCATTTTGGTAAGAGGGGATCTCAAAATGACGCCAAGTCCTGTGAATTACGTTGTGTAATCCCTATTAGCGGCGAAGACGATGCGATGTAAGAACTGCGGTCACGAAGTCGACCTCCACGATTTAGACGATGGATTTTGCAGTGGTGTCATTTATGAACAATGCGACCCTAACAAGCCGACGACTCCAACTATCCCCATGCGCAGCTCCGGGAGTCCAACCATCCCCATGCGTTGCGATTGTCCACTCTACGAATCCGAGGTAGAGATTGCTCCATTTGAGCAGCGCTCTTATCTTAAGGCACGACGCATACAAATCATTGAGAGTCTTATGGAGATGGAGAGTCACTCTCTCGAGGAGAGAGGCCACAGAACTTCTAAGCGAATGCGAAAGTTAGAACAAGTTCTGAGCCGATTACATCGGGGTTCAAGTGGCGATGCTCCCGAAGGGCACGACGACGATTGCGCAGAACTTGATAAGGATTAAAGCAAGAATTATCACGAATCATCTTCATACTCTACGAGATTTGTTTTTTTAGGTCGGCGAGGAGGTTTAGGGCGTCGAGAGGTTTTAAGTCGTCGAGGTTGGCTTCGCGGAGGCGGTCGAGGACGGCGCGGTCGAGGGGAGTGAAGAGGACTTCCTGGGGGCCGGTGCCATTGGCGAGGCCGGCAGCGCCGGGAGAAAGAGTTTCGCTGAGTTGGTGCTCGCTTTGTTCGTGTTTTTTTAGGACTTCGCGCGCGCGTTCGATGACGCTGCGCGGAAGGCCGGCGAGGCGTGCGACTTCGATGCCGTAACTCTTGTCGGCGGAACCGGGTTCGACGCGGCGAAGAAAAATAATTTCGTTGGGCGTCTCTTTGACGCTGACGTGAACATTCTTTACGGCGGGAAGAAGGTCGGCAAGTTCGGTGAGTTCGTGATAGTGCGTGGCGAAAAGGGTGCGCGCGCGGGTGTGTTTCTGCAGATGTTCGACAACGGCCCAGGCGATGCTGAGGCCATCGAAAGTGGCGGTGCCGCGGCCAACTTCATCAAGCAGAACAAGGCTTTGCGGAGTGGCGTGATTCAAGATGCTGGCGACTTCGGACATTTCCACAAGAAAAGTGGAGCGGCCACGCGCGAGATTGTCGCTGGCGCCGATGCGCGTGAAGATGCGGTCGGTGATGGGAAGCTTGGCCTGGCGCGCGGGAACGAACGACCCCATTTGCGCGAGAAGCACGATGAGCGCGGCCTGGCGAAGATAAGTGGACTTGCCGCCCATGTTCGGGCCGGTGATCAGCAAAAGTTGCTGGCGGCCGGGTTCGAGGCAAAGATCGTTCGGAACGAAACGCTCGCCCTTTTGGCGAAGAAGTTCTTCGATGACGGGATGGCGCCCGCCGACAATCAAAAGTTCGCCGGTGGAATTGAATTCAGGCCGCGTGTAGCCGCGGTCGGCGGCGAGTTTGGCGAGAGACGTAAGGACGTCGAGTTGCGCGATGGCGTTGGCGGTCTTGCGGAGGCGCGTGGCTTGCGCGGCGATGCTTGAGCGCAGGTCGACGAAAAGCTGGCGTTCGATTTCCGAGATGCGCTCGTCGGCGGCGAGGATTTTGCGCTCGTATTCTTTTAATTCCGCCGAAGTGAAGCGCTCGGCGTTGACGAGCGTTTGTTTGCGTTCGTAATCCGTCGGCGCGAGATGGAGATTGGGTTTGGAAATCTCCATGTAATAGCCGAAGACGGAGTTGAAACGAATTTTGAGCGAGTTGATGCCGGTGCGTTTGCGTTCGCGCTCTTCCATCGCGGCGATGATTTGCTTGCTGTGCTGGCTGAGGTTGCGAAGTTCGTCGAGGTCGGCGTGAAAGCCGGCGCGAATGATGCCGGGATCGGTGGCGAGGGCGGGCGGTTCTTCGGAAAGGGCGCGTTCGAGGCGGTCGCGAACGTCAGAGAGTTCATCGATTTCGTTGAAGAGGAAGCGGACCAGGGCGCTGCCGCCGGCGGGCGGCGGCGTCAGAAAATTGCGCAGAATCGGAAGTTGCGCGAGGGATTTGCGAAGCGCAAGCAGTTCGCGCGGCGAAGCGAGGCCGAGCGTGATGCGGCTGGTGAGGCGTTCGAGATCTTGAATGCCTTTAAGTTCTTTGCGGATTTCACCGCGCACGACGGTTTGCTGAACGAGTTGCGTGACGGCGTCGAGGCGGGCTTCGATCGCTTCGCGATCGATAAGCGGACGCAAAAGCCAACTGCGCAAGAGGCGCGCGCCCATGCCGGTGACGGTGACGTCGAGCG
>DATGEI010000031.1:0-2354 GCA_035310365.1 Candidatus Acidiferrum sp. | reverse complement strand
GTGAATCGCGGCCGTTTGTTGAGGAGCCGCCGCCCTTCTTATGTGCCATGGCATTTATCCTTCCAAATAATTTTGGCGGGTATGACTGCGATTGCCGACCCACTCAAATTTTCCAGACGGCCAGCTTCAGAAAGCTGGCCCTACAAAAGACGCACAGGCAAGAGTGCCTATGCTAACTACAGCTTGATGTCGCTGACCTCGACGGCGGTGTAATTCTGCCGATGGCCGCGCTGAATCTTGTACTGATTGGTTTTCTTGAACTTCAACACGGTGAGCTTCTTGGCGCGATCCTGCGCGACAATCTTGCCGGAAACAACGGCCTTGGCGGCGTCGGCGCCGGTCAAAAGCCTCTTGTCATCCCCATGCACGGAAAGAACCGACCCGAAGGTCACCTTTTCGCCCACTTTACCTTCCACGCGCTCAATGCGAATGGTGTCGCCCGGCGCGACGCGGTACTGCTTTCCTCCGGTCTTGATAACGGCGTACATCGATCCTCCAGGAGCTAAAGACAAACTCCAATTATACGGGGCGATGGGAAGAGCGTCAACGTGGGTTTTGCGATTGGTTTTAGGGCGATTTTGCGTTACGGGCGCAGGCCTAAACCGCGATGGCGTCGCCTTCCGGCTGAGGGAAGAATTTCGAAAACCAGAACGAGTGCGGCGTGGGGCCGTGGAGCTGGTAATGTTCGAGGCGCTGGCGACCTTCGGCGACCGTCGGAATGTGGCCGGCGGGAATCCACCACAAGCAGTAGCTCGGCTTATCCGGCTTTTCGAACCATTTGGCGCGATCTTTTAAGACGTGCAAGTGCCCGGAGCGGTAAACATAATCGCGAAGCGCGGCAAGTGATTCCCACACGGACATATTCACGATGACGAATGGGTCGTCGTTATAGGCGATGTCGGTGGCGTTTCCGGAGTTTGATTGTAGCCGCCAGACGAAGCCGGGTGTTTTGTCCGCGAGGGCGTTGACGGGTGCGAGTTGCGCGACGAAATCCGCGATGCGCGGATCGTCGATCGGCGCAACGAGACGGGAAATGTTGATTTGTGCGAGATGGTATTCCACGACTCTGCTCCCTCTGTCGGTCAAATTGAACTTGCGAACGATAGTATAGAGGATCGGCGGCGGAGCAAGGTCTCCTCGGGTGCGGCAAGGCGCCGCACGGCATGAAAGGCGCGCTAGAAATCGAAGCGGTAGCCGATGATGGTTTTGGCGATGAGGTGGTCGGTTGCGCCGGTGACGCCCACGCCGAGACCGAAATTGATTTCCCACTTTGGCGAAAGGTTTAGATCGATGGCCGGGACAATCTGGTGCTGCTGCAACCGGAGGGGATCGAATTCCGTGGCGGGCCCAACGGAGCCGTAATATTCGATTCCTCCGGTGATTTTTTTGGTGAAGTCGTAACTCATTTTTACGTTGGGCGAAAAAACGAAACCCTGGCGGACGCCGGGTCCGTGAAACGATTTGTCGAACGTGGGATTGAAGGAAAAATACCACCGGGCAATCTGCTTGTCGATGATGGGCCGCATCTCCCACGTCCAGGTGTCCGCGGAATATCTGGCGCGCTGATAACCGATTTCGTTCGAAAGACTCAGGCCGACCGGCCACTTCCATTTTGGCGGAATGCGGACGCGGGGGCGAATGTGGTCGCCGACCCAGTCGACGCCCTGGCCATTGTGCGCGGAAGTGAAAATGTAAAAGCCGGTTTCGAACCAATCGGTGAAGCCGTGCGTGATCTCGATGGTTTCATGGAGCTGGTGATTGGTGGGAAAGGTTCCGTCGGTTGTGGACTTTGAACCTTCGAATGTGAAATTGCTGTGGAGCTCGACCATCGTCTTGCCGGGATCGACGGTTTCGTACGGATAGACTTGAATTTCGTAGTTGCCTTGCGCGAGCAGCGCGCGCGGTGCGCCGAAGATCGCAAGCGACAGCGCCAGAAAGCAGAATAACCGGATCAAAGTCATGGAGCTTGGACGGGCCGCGGGGAAGAAACGGATACAAAGAAAATTTCAGGCATGCGGGTGCGCCTTGTCGTAGATATCCATGAGCTGGCGAATCGAGGCGTGCGTATATTTTTGCGTGGTGGTGAGAGATTGGTGGCCGAGCAGTTCCTGGATCGCGCGCAAGTCCGCGCCGTCGGCGAGAAGATGGGTCGCAAAGGCGTGGCGGAGCGAGTGCGGATGCAGGTCCCAATTGACGTTGACGAGGCGAACGTATTTTTTGACGATGCGGCCGACGGAACGCTGCGTCAGGCGGCGGCCGGTGTAATTGAGAAAAATCGCATCGCTGTGCGCAGGACCGCGGCGGCCGCGGCCAGGCCCAGCCTGCAACAAAAGATGTTCGCGAACTGGCCAATA